>NZ_AEJF01000103.1 GCF_001028175.1 Caballeronia mineralivorans PML1(12) | reverse complement strand
CCGACTATCCACTGGCTCCGGAGCACGTGTTCCCGGCGGCGCACGAGGCCACCGCCGCCCTTCGCCGCTGGTTGGGCAGTCAGGGCGTTTCGCAGATCGCGCTGGTCGGCGACTCCGCGGGCGGCGCTCTCGCCCTCAGCGTGCTGGGCGATACGGCGACGACCTCGCCGGCGATAGCGGCCATCGCGGTCTTTTCCCCTTGGCTCGATCTGGCGATGACCGGCGCCTCGTTCACCAGTCCCGACATCCGCGACCCCATCTTCTTCCAGCCGGGAATGCTTGCCGGGCCTGCCGCGGCCTATCTCGCCGGCGCCGATCCAAAGGACGGCCGGGCGTCGCCGCTCTACGCCGTGCCCGAGGTTCTGCCGCCGTTGCTCATCCAGGTGGGCGGCGACGAGATCCTGCTCGACGACGCGCGGCGCTATGCGCAGGCGGCCGCGGACAAGGGCGGCGAGGTGCAGCTAGATGTCTTCGAAGGGCTGCACCACGTCTTCCAAGGCGCGACGAGAGACCTGCCGACCGCGCGCCGCGCGCTCGACGCGGTGGCGGCGTTCCTGAGCCGCCACTGGGCCTAGCGCGACGCGTTCAGGAGAGCCGCCGCGACCCGGTCAAGGGTCGGACCATCGGTCAGCGTGACTCGGCCAGCGCCACGGCGCCAGCGGCAATGCGAACCGGGCACGATGAGTCGTTCGCCGCACGCCATACCGCTTCCGCCACGTGGAGCGCCCGAGTGACCACAGACGACTGGCCCCATCCCGCGAAGCCACTTTGCGCGAGGCCGGCGTAGGCCTCGGGGATGCCACCCTGCATCCGCGGCTGTGCGTTTTCACCGAATCGGGTCTTGGAGCCCGTCCCGGCGGAGCCAGGCTCACTCGCACATTGAATGGCTGAAGTTCCAGCGCAAGAGACACCATGAACGCGTTCACCGCCGCCTTGCTCGCCGTGTACACGGAAAGCAGAGGGAGCGACCTCAACATCACACTCGACGTCACGTTCACGATGACACCCGCCTTCCGTTGCCTGAACTGAGGCAGCACTGCCTGCGTCACCGCGATCAAGCATATCCCTGCACTTGCTGCAGAAATATGCGTTCTGTTTCATGTCATCTCAGCTTTTCAAGCTCGCCTTGATTTATTGAACGACAGGTCATAATATCCACGCATGACAAAATCTTCTTCCCTTCGGCAGCTTGCCGATCGCTCACAGGAACGTGGGCGCCCCCGTGAATTCGATCTCGACGAGGTGATCGATTCCGCTGGCCGGGTGTTTTGGGAGGGGGGCTACCACGCAACCTCGGTCGGGACCTTATGCAATGCAACGGGACTGCTGCGCGGCAGCCTGTACGGCGCATTCGGCGATAAGCACGGGCTGCTCGTCGCCGCGTTCGAACGTTATGCCGACGGTGCGGTCGCCCGCCTGAAAGAGCGGCTGGAAGCCGATTTGCCACCGCGTGAAGGCCTGCGGCAAGCATTGCTTCACTACACCCGGCTGAGCGCCGACCTCGCCGGCCGCCATGGATGCTTCATTACCAACGCGGCACTCGAACTGCTTCCCGCCGACGAAGTACTGCGGCCTTATATCGAAACAACACTGCAGCGCATTTCTGCCCAGTTGAGCGCGGCCGTAATTCGCGGTCAGCAAGCGGGAGACTTCAACGCCGATCTCGACGAAAACGCCGTTGGCACTTTCCTGCTGTGCATCGTGCAGGGATTGCGGGTGCTGGGCAAAGTCGAGGTAAGCGAAAAGAAGCTGGTCGGCATCGTCGATATGACCATGCGAGCGCTGCTCTAAAAATTTTTCCTTAATTTTTGAACGATAAGTCATGAATAAATTATTCGAGCATCAAGCGGCTGTCCCTGCCAATCCGGACCTGGGCCGAAGTGCATGCGTCCCCGCTGTTCGCACCGGTTACATGACGGGGGTATTGCTCTGCGTGGCCGCGACGATATTGATGGGCATCATGTTTCCCGTCATGACGAGCGCACTCCGGCACGTCGATCCGTTCACCTTTACATCGTTGCGCTACATGATCGCCGGCAGCGCGTTCTTAGTCCTGTTGCGGGTGAAAGAAGGCCGAAGCGCGTTCCGGTTCAAGGGAGAACCCATCGCGCTTGCCTGGCTGTTGGGATCGATCGGCTTTTGCGGGTTCGGCTCTTTTGTTTTTCTTGGGCAACAACTGGCCGGACGCGACGGTGCACTCACGGCGTCGATCATGATGGCAACCCAGCCGATGATGGGCTTGATCATGAATTCGATCGTGCGCAGGGTCATGCCGCCGTTATATTCGTTTCTGTTTATCCTGATGTCGTTTGCCGGCGTCGCACTGGTCGTGACGAAGGGTGACATCGCCGCACTCCTGAGCGAGCCTCAAAACTACGCGGCGAATGCGTTGATCGTGGTGGGCGCGCTGTGCTGGGTCATTTACACGTTCAGCGCATCGTACTTCAAGACCTGGTCCGCACTCAAATACACGACGATGACAACCTTGCTAGGTCTGACCACGATCATCGGGCTGAACGCGCTGCTATTCGCACTTCACGTTGTTCCAGTACCGACCGCGGCGGCGTTGATCGCCATCGTCCCTCATCTGCTTTATATGGGACCCGTAGCGGGTTTTGTCGCCATTCTGTTCTGGAACATGGGAAACAGAATGCTTACTCCGATCAACGGTGTCCTGTTCATGGACGTGCTGCCCGTGACAACATTTGTTGTGTCGGCGATCAGCGGATTGATTCCGACCCACATGCAAATTGCCGGCGCTTGCATGACGGGCAGCGCGCTGATTCTCAACAACCTCTATTTACGCCGCCGGGCTCAGCGCCTGGCTGCGGGTTCGTAGAACCGAGCCGGCAACCCGCAGTGGCGCAGGTTGCGATATTAGCGATAATCGCCTCACAGCCCGACAATCTGAAACGGCGCTCGCGGTACTGCGTCCCCATCCAGGCAGGCTATCGCCCAGACGACGGCAAAATTCGTGGCGGCATTATGTGACGCGAAGCGTCCGAGCGTGCCGTGCGAGTGTTGATTTCCATAGGGGTCCCGGATAATCACGCATGAATCAAAGGTGCCGTGAGAAGGCGCAACCATCGGTCGTATCGTGGATCCTCGGTATTGCATTTCCATATTCAGCTCTCTCTGTTCAGTTTGAGGCAATGGAAGTCGACGTAAGGAATCAGAAACATTTTAGCTGTCGAGTTATCGAGTGCAACGCATCCAGATCAATATTCCAAAGCGTGAAACCAAACGCCGGATAATTGAATGCTGCGTACTACGGCCCCTTGCAATTGAACTCATGGCGCCACGATCAAACAGCCGTGTTCACGCATTCGAGCATTCGCTGCACGCTCGCATGCTGGATTGGCGTAAGTTCGGGATAACGCGCCAGATCGACCACGCGCTTGCGCCAGTAAGCCTGCCCTAGCACCGAACAACTCCCTTCGTTGGTCCAGCGTGGAACGATCCGCTCCAGGTGCGCGATCTCCTGTTCGATCACTAAGGGATGTCGGGGGGCTGAGGGGACGATCTGGTCAAAGCTCACGGCTCATGCTCCACTAACAAAGCAACCGACATTACCGTGACTTCGCCAATAGCGAATCCTCAATTATGAGGATTTACGCTACACGGTAAGTTCCAGTAATTGTTTTCAGCAAGAAATCAATTACTGGAATGCACGGACGCACCGTTGAAGTGCGGCAAACGGCCGTTATTGGGCAAGCCTTGGGATAGTCGAGATAGTCGGAGCATGGTAATCAAATCGAATTCAATTCGATTGACATGCCAGCACGGCGTTTTCAAGGGGCGTCTGTTGAAACGATTATTTGGCCGTCTTCGCGTCCCGATTCAACTCGCACTTCGGCCAAACATTCACGGAGATTATTCTTCCCGCCTGCGAGCGTTTTTTAAAAATGATTTCCGATCGCGCAACGTTTTACTGCCCGTTCGTCTGCACGGCGCGAATGAGTTTGGAGCGGCTTCCAACACCAAGCTTGTGGAAAGAACGGTCAATATGCGTGCGGACCGTCGTGTAGGAGATACCCAGCCGGAATGCGATTTCCTTGTCGAGCAAACCTTCCACTACCAGCCCGACGACGTCCCGTTCGCGTGCCGTCAGGTTCTTCAGCACGTCTTCGGAAATCAGCCTGGCTTGCGGTCCGGACTGCTTCGTCATGCCCGCCGCAGCGCGCGCTCGCGCCAGCGCAGCGGTAAAGGCCGGCCGGATGAACTCGGCCATGGCGAGGTCGTGGTCGGAGAAATCGTCGCGCTGCTTGCCGCGCCAGATGCGCAGGTCGCCAATGTTGGAATCGCCAGCCCACGCGTAGACGTTCATGCCCCAGTGCAAACCGTCGCGACGCAGAAAGTCGTTGAACAGTTCAGTGCGCATCAGCTCGCCCTGCGGAATCACGTTACTGACGCGAACCGCCTCGCGGCAGTATTGCAGGCGCGGGGTCACGGTATCGCGGTACTGGTAGTACTGCTCGTACTCGGACAGATTGTCTTCCGACATGTTAAACGAGACACGATTGACGAACTCCTTCTTCGTGTCGTCCCAGACGTATGACCCGAGGTAGTCCGCGCGCAGCAAGCTGAGCATGCGAACGCCCACTTCCTGTCGCATTAGCTGCTCAGGAAGTGAGTCGGCAAGCACAGCGAAGATGTCGGAAACCAGAGCGGTTTCGCGGCTTGTCAAATACATTTCACGGACATGCTGGTCGATCCCCGGTCAACGGCTCGCATACGTTTTCGCCGCACGCAAGCCTCCCACATTTTGAAATGCTGCCTCGCAGACTACACGGACGATATTTCCGATTCAAGTCTGTTGTGTTTGCGCCGTTAAACAGTTCGCCGTCATTTCAGCTGACGGGCCAGTCGTTTGAACGCATCGCGAGGCGGCAGCGATACAGCCTCCGGCACCCAGTCCAGACTCCTACCAACGGGGAAATGCATGGCATTCATTCCGAATCTGCGCCGCCGCAAACCTGTCATTGCAGCCGGCGAAACCGCTTCAACCCAGCAAGCGACCTTTGGTTATATCGACACCCTGTTCGACTATGGCGCGTTCCTGGCCGCGTCGCCGGCGCTAGGCACGCTGCCGGCGAGCGGCCAGACGATTGCGATCATCGGCGCGGGCATGGGCGGGCTGGTATCGGCTTATGAGCTGCTGCGCGCCGGCGCGTCCAACGTCGTGCTGTACGAAGCGTCCGGACGCATTGGCGGGCGCGCCTACAGCATCTCCTTTACGAGCCAGGCGCCGGCATTCCTGGCCGAAATGGGCGCCATGCGTTTCCCTCCCAGCGAGTACAGCCTGTTCCACTACCTCAACCAGTTCGGTATCGAGGCAAACTCGAATTTCCCCGATCCCGGCGAAGTGCTGACCAATCTCGGTTATCAAGGACAGACGTATACGTGGCCGGCGAAAGGCAACCCGCCCGACATGTTTGCGACGGTCCATGCGGGCTGGACCGCGTTCATCAGCGACGGTTTCACGCCCTCCTCCGGCCCGGCTTTGCTGGCGCCGGTAGCCATCACCGAGTTGTTGCGCACCGGACAGTACGGCGCGGCGCGCTCGGCATGGCAAGCGTATATCGACATGTTCGGCAATCAGAGTTTTTATAGCGCGCTCCAGACCCTGTTCAGCGGCGCGAATCCTCCCGGCGGCAAACAATGGCGCAACCCGGACGACTATGAGCTGTTTGGCGCACTAGGTGTTGGTTCGGGCGGACTCGGGCCGATGTATCCGGTCGCTTTCCTGGAGATCGTGCGCCTGATGGTCGATGAACTCGAAACCGACCAGTTGTTCATTCCGGCCGGCATCGAATCGCTGGCGCAGGCGTTTAGCCAGCAAGTATTCGGCGGCCTCTCGATTGCGCAGCGTGTCGTCAACACGCCGGTTTCGCGCATCGCTCGCACTGGCGAGGGCGTCATGCTTACGCTGGCAGACGGTTCGAACGAGTTTGCCGACCGGGTGATCGTGACAGCCAGCACGCGCGCGATGCAGATCGACATGGCGTTGACCGCGCCCGCGTCGGCGCTCTCCCCGCAGCAGTGCTCGGCGGTCAATGACGTGCACCTGACCAGCTCGTCGAAAGTGTTCGTGATGACGCAGCGAAAATTCTGGCTCGACGAGAATCTGCCCGCGAATATCCAGACCGATACCCTGGTCCGTGGCGTGTATTGCCTCGATTACGCGCCCGATAATCCCGATGCGCCGGGCGTCGTGTTGCTCAGTTACGCATGGGAAGACGATGCCATCAAGCAACTCGCGCTCGGGGACAACCAGCAGCGCGTGCAGCGGCTCGTGGCCGATCTGGCGCAAACCAATGCCACGTTTGCACAGTATGTCGTGCCTATCGATAACGACTACCAGACCTACGTGAAGACAATCGACTGGGATTTGCAGCCGGGTTATTACGGCGCGTTCAAGCTGAATTTTGCCGGCGGCGACGCCCAGAGCCAGCAATTGTTCTTCCAGTTCCAGGACAGCAAGCAACCTGCGACGGACCCTTTCATCTATCTGGCCGGAGACAGTTGCTCATTTACCGGCGGATGGGTGGAAGGCGCGCTGCAAACGGGCATCAATGCGGTTTGCGCTGTGATTCGAAGCCTGGGTGGCAGCGTCGTGCCGAACAACCCGCTCGACAATATGTCGCCGCCGTATGACTACACGGCCACTTCAACCAGCGAGGCCATCGGCTTGCGTTGAGGCGCATGCGTTTGCACCGCTAAGGCAAAAAAAGACCCGCGCAAGGCGGGTCTTAGTCTCTCAGTTTCGTATGGCGGAACGCGCGGGTTTTTCTTATGGCACGTTCGGTTTTGCCATCGGAGTTCGGTGTAGACGTAATGCCCCCCGGCTCTAGGCGACAACTTAACCGATTAGAAAGCTTGCCGCATCCTCATTTCTGAGGATATGGTGCGGTCGAATCCTACAAGTGTAAGGTGGCGACCGTTTCGCCGAACCTCATTTTGACCTTGTGGAAGCGTACCATTTTTGGTACAACAAAGGCATCGTGAACTTACCCAACCTAGATGCCGACCACCATCAAGCTCGTTCTGACCGTCCGGTTTTTCCGGAGCACTGCCGGTGCCGAGCCGGTGCGTGACTGGCTCAGAGAACTCGACGCCGTTGATCGCAAGCTGATCGGTGAAGACGTCAAGACCGTGCAAATTGGCTGGCCGCTCGAGATGCCTTGGGTCCGCAAGATGGCGAAGGATTTGTCGGAGGTTCGCATCAGCCTGCCACGGCGAATCGCTCGAATCATGTTCACGATTGTCGGCAGCAAAATAGTGTTGTTGCACGGCTTCGTAAAGAAATCCCAGGCGACACCGCAGGAAGATATGGACCTTGCAAAGGACAGGTTGAAACAGGTCAGGAAAGCCGAAAAAGCTTAAAACGTAAGCAGCAAAGAAAGCAAGTTAGAAAGCCAAGAAAGCAATGGAGTGCATCATGGCAAACGCACATATCGGCTGCAATTTCGATGACTTCCTCGCCGAGGAAGCGATTCTAGAAGAAGCCACCGCAACCGCGATCAAGCGGGTAATTGCGTGGCAAATTGAACGGGAAATGACGGCGCAACACATTACCAAAACGGCGATGGCAAAGCGCATGAAAACAAGTCGCGCAGCGCTGAACCGTCTGCTGGATGAAACTGATACGAGCCTCACGCTCACTACACTCGCGAGCGCGGCGGCAGCGCTCGGGAAACGGCTCAACTTCGAATTGACGAACGCCTGATCCACTCTGGCGAGAGACTGCTGCGTTTGCCTCAGGTTCTGGATATGTTTGGACTAGGCAAAACGATGCTGTACGAGATGATGAAGACGGGAGAATTCCCGCAATCCAGGAGGGTTCGCCACCTGTCCGTCTGGGTCGAGTCGGCGGTGCAGGACTGGATCCGGGTCGTCGCCAAGCCTAAGAGCATCGGCTAGGAGCTGTAACGCGCATAAACGGATGGATCGCCATCCGTTTATGCGCGTAGTCAGCCGATAAAAACCGGGTATCGTTTTGGTTTATCGCTCATAAACCCCGAGCGACAAAGGACTATATGTCGAGCGTAGCCATGTCGATCACGAAGCGATATTTGACATCGCTCTTGACCATACGCTCATAGGCCTTGTCGATCTCGTCCATTCGAATCATTTCAATGTCCGACGTAATGCCGTGCTTACCGCAGAAATCCAGCATCTCCTGTGTTTCCGCAATGCCGCCGATCAACGAACCGGCCAGCTTGCGGCGCTTGAAAATCAGGTTGGCGACGTCTGGAGACGGATGCGCATGCTCGGGGACGCCGACGAGCGTCAGCGTTCCGTCGCGCTTGAGCAGCGCGGTGAACTGATCGAGATTGTGCGAAGCCGCGACGGTGTTGAGAATAAAATCGAAAGAGTTCGCGTGTTTCGCCATCTGCTGCGGATCTTTCGAAATCACGACCTCGTGCGCGCCGAGGCGCTTCGCGTCCTCAACCTTGCTGGCCGACGTCGTGAACAGCACGACATGTGCGCCGAACGCCGCTGCGAGCTTGACACCCATATGACCCAGCCCACCCAGCCCGACGATGCCAACCTTCTGCCCGGCCCGGACATTCCAGTGACGCAGCGGCGAATAGGTGGTGATGCCGGCGCACAACAGCGGCGCCACGGCGGCCAGATCGAGATTCTCGGGAACGCGCAGCGTGAAGGCCTCGTCCACTACGATCGATTTGGAATAACCGCCGTATGTCACGCCGCCCGTGTGTTTGTCCGGCGCATTGTAGGTACCGACAAAACCGCCCGGGCCTTCGCAATACTGCTCGAGACCTTCCTGACAAGACGGGCAAGTCCGGCATGAATCCACCAGGCAGCCCACGCCGACCAGCGCGCCGACCTTGAACTTCGTGACTTCGGAACCGACCTCGGTCACACGGCCGACGATCTCGTGTCCCGGCACATTCGGATACACCGTACCCGCCCATTCTCCACGCGCGGTATGCAGGTCCGAATGGCAAACGCCGCAATACAGGATGTCGATGCGGACGTCGTGTGCACCGGTGTCCCGGCGATCGAAGGCGAAAGGAGCGAATGGCGCATCGGCGGATTGCACTGCGTAGCCATAGGTCTTAAACATGGTGTTGTCCTTGAAATGATTCGTTTGATCGTTGCTACCGGGCGCGTTGTCCGTTCAAAAACACGGACATACTCGTGCGTAAGCAGCGCTGGCGAGGTGCGTTGCACGGGCCAGGCCGCCACACGAAATGCTTGATAGATGACAGCTGGTTTGAGTTCGACGCCGCGCGGAAATCCTGGGACGTCGAGTCGGGGACAAGTCGCTTATGTCGACATCGACCGGTTGAGCGGTTGCACGATTGCGTATGCAATGCTGTGCGAACCGCCAGGCTTCGGCTCCAAATCCCAAGCCCCGGAAAGGATGCGAGTGTCCTCTTCGCTGGACAGTATGCAAACTCTGATCAAACCATTCAATGGAAATATTGCGATTTCACAATTCCAATTAATGGAATGTAATGTTGACGCAGTTCGCGGATTGATCTCGAAACGCGCTTATCGCGAGTGAGTGTTGTCCTACATGCGCCCCTTCCAGGGCGTCAATGCCTTTTCCAGCCGTCGCATCAAGGCGTCGAAGCAATACGCAAGAATGCCGATCACCACGATGCCCATGATCACAATGTCCGTGCGCAGGAAGTTCGATGCGTTCAGCACCATTTGCCCGAGTCCCGCGGTCGCAGCCACCATCTCGGCTGCGACCAGCGTGGTCCAGCCGAAACCGATGGCAATGCGCATCCCGGTCAGGATCTCCGGCAACGCCGCCGGCAGCACGACCATGCGGATCACCTGCCAGCGCGTTGCCCCCAGCGAGCGCGCCGCGTTGATCTGCTCGATGGCAACCGAGCGCACGCCCGCCTTTGATGCCATCGCAAGCGGCGCAAAACAGGCGAGAAAAATCAGCGTGATCTTGGCGCTCTCGTCGATACCGAGCCAGATCACGATGAGCGGCAGATACGCGAGCGGCGGCAGCGGCCGGTAGAACTCGATCAACGGGTCTGCAATGCCGCGCGCAATGCGCGAGGTCCCCATCGCGATACCGACCGGCACTGCGGTGACCACAGCAAGACTGAACGCCGCCAGCACCCGCAGCACGCTGATTTCCACATGCTGCGCGAGCGGCGTACCGCCTTGCGTGTCCCCGGTAATCGCGCCGATGAACGCGTCGAAGGTCGCGCGCGGCGACGGCAGGAACAGCGGCTTGATCCAGCCGAGCCGCGTCGCCAGCCACCATAACGCGAGCAGCACGAGCGCCGTCGCGAGACTGATGTGCCAAGTCGCGCCCTGCCCGAGCGCGCCATATGACTGCGCACGCTTGCGGCGCCGTCTCGCGCTTTCAGGCGATGACGGCGCACGTGCCGCAGGTGGATCGCCGGGACGGGCAAGAAGCTTGGTTTCCGTGGCAGCCATCAGTGTGTTCCTCCCGACGACGTTTCGTGGACCAGCCTAAGCACGCGCTCGCGCATGGCGATGAACTCGGCGCTTGCCTTGGTCGCGCGCACATTACGTGTCTCGATGTACTGCCGCGCGAACGGCAGGTGCAACTCATGGACAATGCGCCCCGGATTCGGCGCCATGACAATGAGACGCGTGGCGAGAAACAGCGCTTCTTCAACGTCGTGAGTGATGAAGAAAAAGACGCCCTTGGAGTCGTCCCAGAGGTTGAGCAGCAGCTCCTGAATCGACTCACGGGTGAACGCGTCGAGTGCGCCGAGCGGTTCGTCGAGCAGCATGACCTGAGGCGAAGAGGCGATGGCGCGCGCCACGCCCACGCGCTGCTGCATGCCGCCGGACAGTTCGTACACCGGGCGCTGCGCGGCATCCGACAACCCCACGCGACGCAGGCACTCCATCCCTACACGACGGCGTTCGTGCAGAGGAACCTTACGCAGCCGCAGCCCGAACTCGACGTTTTCGATCACGTTCATCCACGGCATCAGCGCATGCTTCTGGAACACCACACCACGCTCGTAACCCGGCCCTTCCACCAGCTTGCCGTCGAGCAGGATCTCGCCGCGCGTGGGCGGTATGAAGCCGGCGATGGTGTTGAGCAAGGTCGTCTTACCGCACCCCGAGGCGCCTAAGGCGACCACGAACTCCCCCGGCTCGATCGCAAGCGATACATTTTCAAGCGCGAGATTGGGCGGCCCCTTCCGCGCGGGGTATTCAATCGAGAGATCGTTTATTTCGAGCATGGTCGGTGTCCGTGGATGAACCGGTGTTACTTGGCTTACTTGGTGGCGTCGGCAGCCTTGACGTATCGGTCGGTCACGCCAACCGAATAATCGGGCAAGGTGGCTTGCAGCGTCTTCTGCTCCTTCAGGAAGTCCGCGGTAGCGAGCAGCGACTTCGCGGCTCCCCCGCTCTTGCCGCCCGAAAGCCACTTATCCGACGCCTGTTCCTGCGGGCTTGGGAATTGATAAAGCGCAAGCGACGCCGCGACTTCGTCAGGCGTACCGCCGGAAATCGCTGCCACGGCTTTGCCTTGCGGCGTCGCGCCGGTCCATTCGCCGGGGTTCGCGCGATACGCCGCATCGCCCTTCGCGAGAATCTTGACGAACGTGGTCATGAACACCGGGTTGGCCTGTGCCCATTCGCGATTCACGACAAAACCGTCGAACGTGGCGAGACCGGTTTGCGCTGCGATCTTGCCCGATGTCGTCACGACCTTGCCGCTTTGCTCCACCTTCGAGAGCACCGGGTTCCAGATGTAGGCCGCGTCGATATCGCCGCGCTCCCACGCGGCCGCTATCTCGGCGGGCCGCATGTTGAGCACCTTCACGTCGCTGCCGGTGAGCCCTGCCTGCTTCAGTGCGAGCAGCGCATGGAAGTGGCTGGTCGAAACGAACGGCACACCCAGGCGCTTGCCCTTGAGCTGCGCCACGTTCGTGATGCCCGAACCGTTGCGCACCACGAGCGCTTCAGCGTCGTTGATGTTGTCGAGTATCCAGAACAACTCGATCGGCAGGCCCTGGCTCAACCCCGCCGCAACCGGACTTGAACCGGCCTCGCCAATCTGCACGTTGCCCGATGCCATCGCGCGGATCACATCGCCGCCACCGCCGAACTTGCGATAGCTGACCTTGTAGCCGGTTTGCTTGCCGGCTTCGTCGAGTTGCTGCGCGTAACGCCAAGGCACCATCATGTCCTGATAGGCAATTGTCACTTCCTTGTCTGCCGCGAGCGCATGAGTCGCGGCAGACATCGCTGCCGACGCCATGCAAAGCGCAGCGAATGCGCGGACCAGATGCCGCAGCGGGGCGGCTTTCGAGCGTGTCGACATCGTGCGCCAGCCAAATGCTTTCATGCGGTATTCCTCGAGTGAAGGGGTTCATCAATGACATGCCGTGGTCAGCCAACGCCAGCTCACCGCGCTCGGCGCATGCCTGCTACGCAGGCTTGGCCACGTGCCATCCCTGATGCACATTCCTGACCAAGCGATGGTGCCAGCATGGGGTTTCGATTGGGCCAGCACTCACGGTGCGGACCCCGGCACGTCATCCGCATCGCAAGGTCATGACCCGTCGCCTGCGTCCCGCGCCACCCAAGTGCAAAGCGTATGGCAAGGAACGGTCGATGTGCGTTCGTGCACCAAACAAGGACTATTGCCGCAGCGCGGACTTTGCCGCGCGCCGCGTATGAGCGACAACCAGCCGGCCCAGTTCGCGGATACCCGGCTCGATGCGTTCGAGGGGTATCGAAGAAAAGCCGAGACGAATGTAAGGCTCCGTCATCGCGTCATGAAAGAAAGGAGCGCCTGGATCGAACAGCACGCCCTGTGCGATACAGGCTGCGCGCAATGCAGCCGGATCGGGGCGGCCAGGCAGGCGCATCCATACCGAGGACCCGCCGTGCGGCAATCGGAACTGTGCGTCAGGAATATGACACGCGAGTGCCTCAGTCAACACCCCGGCTCGTTCGCTGAGGGTCGCGCGGGTCCGGTGCAACAGGCGGTCATAGTGGCCCTGCTGGATGAACAGCGCCGCCGTAAGCTGGTTGTTGCCAGGCGCCTGACGGATCATCAGGCGCCGCAGCACACGCAGCCGGCTTATCACCGGCGCCGGCGCAACGATATAACCAAGGCGCAAACCCGGCGACAGCAGCTTCGACAAGCTGCTCAGATAGATCACGCGATCGCCTTTGTCGATAGCCTTCAGCGCCGGCAACGGCTGGCCGATGTACTGCGTTTCAGGATCGTAGTCGTCTTCGAAGATCACCTGGTCGTGGCGTGCCGCGTGTTCCAGAAGCGCCACGCGCCGGTCTGTGCTCATCGTCACGCCGGTCGGGCACTGGTGGCTCGGCGTGCAATACACGTAGTCGCACTGTGCAAGCGGGGCCGACATCTCGACACCGTTCTCGTCCACCGGCAGCGGCAGCACGCGGGCCTCGTGGCGCGCGAAGATATTGCGCGCGTCCATATAGCCGGGGTTCTCCACACCGACGATCATCCCCGGCCGCGCGAACAATTCCGCCAGCAGAAAAAGACCGTGCTGCGTGCCGAGCGTGAGCAGGATCTGATCGGGAGTCGCTGCAATACCGCGCCTTGGCAAGACCCGCCTGATCAACTGATCAACGAGCAGCGCGGAGTCGCTCCCCTCCCCATCCTGTCCCCAACTTTCGACGGCCGCTACTTCCAGCGCCTGCCGGCTGCACTCGCGCCAGTCTGACAGCGGAAACAGCTTCGGGTCGAACTGGCCGAACACGAACGGATAGCGAAAGCTGCGCCATCCCGCCGGACGATCGAGCCAGCGCATCTCGCCTTGCCGGAGCCGGCCCCGCTCGTTCCAGTCAGGTGGCTCCGGAAGTCCCTGCGTGCTCACGCGCGCCACCTGCGCCCGTTCGATCGCGCCGCACACGAAATAGCCGTCACGCGGCCGTGCGTCGAGATAACCATCCGCAACGAGCCGGTCGTAGACCAGCACGGCCGTGTTGCGCGAGACGCCCGCGAGTTGCGCCAGTTCGCGCCCGGAAGGCAAGCGTAAGCCCACTGGCAGGCGCCCATCGAGGATCGCGTTGACGAGCGCCGTGCGCAGTTGCACCTGCAGGGGCGCCGCGTTGTGCGCCGGCTTCGCCAGCAGTTGCTGCCACATCAGTTCATGATCGCTGGAACGCACGAAGATCCTTTGACTGGCACCACGGAATGATTCTGCTGGCATTATGCTGGCGCCAAAAAACTTGCAATCATGGCTGCACCGTTCCCCCTGGAAGCACCGCCATGAGCCCATCGCAGCCCCTCCTTTCGCCTGATTCTTCCGCTGTATCCATGCAGCATCAATGGCTGCCCTTCACGCCGAACCGCGAATTCAAGGACGACCCCAGACTCTTCGGCAGCGCCCGTGACCAATACTTCTATGATCTCGACGGACGCCCGGTTCTCGACGCCGGCTCGGGTCTCTTCACCACGCCGGCGGGACACTGCCGTCGCGAGATTGCCGATGCGGTGCACGCGCAACTGCTGGAGCTCGATTTCACGCCGAGCTTCCTGCGCGCCCACCCGAAGTCGTTCGAACTGTCGAACCGGCTGGTCGAACTGCTTCCTGCCGGCATGGACAAGCTGTTCTTCGTGAGCTCGGGTTCGGAAGCCGTCGATACCGCCATGAAGATCTGCCTCGCTTATCAGCGAGCGCGCGGCGCGACCGGGCGCTCGATGTTCGTCTCGCGCGAACGTGCGTACCACGGGGTGAATTTCGGCGGCGTGGCGTTGTCCGGCATGGTGAATAACCGCCGCGCGTATGGCAACGTGGTGCATGGCGTGGTGCACATGCGCGACACGTGGATGGAGGAGAACCGCTTCCAGGTCGGCCAGCCGCAACACGGCCGTGAACGCGCCGACGACTTGCTGCGCCTGATCCAGCTGCATGGCGCGGAGAATATTGCAGCGTGTTTCGTCGAGCCGATCGCCGGATCGACCGGCGTGCTCGTGCCGCCCCCGGGTTATCTCGAACGCCTTCGGGAGATCTGCACGGCACACGGCATCCTGCTCGTTTTCGACGAAGTGATCTGCGGTTTCGGGCGTACGGGCCGGCCGTTTGCGGCACAGAGCTTCGGCGTGACACCTGACCTCATCACGATGGCCAAGGCGCTGACGAACGGTGCGATACCCATGGCAGCAGTGGCCGTGGGCCGCCATGTCCACGATACGATCGTGGACACCGCGCCCGATGGCGCCATCGAGTTCTTCCACGGCTACACGTGGTCCGCGCATCCGGTGTCGTGCGCTGCGGCTCTTGCGGCGCTCGACATCTATCGCGACGAGAAGCTGTTCGAGCGCGCCCACGCGATGTCGGGTTATTTCCTCGAGCAAGTAGCAACGTTACGCGAGCTGCCGGTAGTCACCGACATTCGCGGCTACGGCATGATCGCGGGCGTGGACATCCAGTCGGACGGCGTGCCGGGACGGCGCGGCCACCTGCTGCAAAAGCAGCTCTTCGACGCGGGCGTGCACCTGAAGACCACCGGCGATTGCGCGATCCTTTCGCCGCAGTTCATCTTCGAGCGCGAGCATATCGACAAGACCGTCGATATAGTGCGCAGTACGCTCGCCTCGTTCGAAGCATGATCCTGCTGGGCTCGCCCCTGGTGCTCGGCTGGCTTGCGCTTGTCAGTTTCATCGCGGGCGCAGCCAAGGGGATGACCGGCTTTGGCGCTGCGCTCGTCATGGCACCGCTTTTCAGCCTGCTGATCGGGGTACCCGAAGCAGGCGTGCTGATCGTGCTCGTGCATTGCGTCACATCCATGCAAGGCGCGCGGAGCTGGGTCGGCCAAGTTCGCTGGCGAGCAGTCACCCCGCTCGCGCTGGTCGCCGTGGCATGCACCGCCGCGAGCGCTAGTGCGATCATGCACGCGGACTCCGCGGCCATGCGTCATCTGGTTGCCTGCGCTGTGCTCATTGTGACCGGCATGCATATGCTGGGCTGGCGCTGGCGGCATCGCGGCGGCTGGTTGCCGACCGTGGCTGCCGGCGCCGCCAGCGGCGCACTCACCGCACTCGGTGGCCTGGGCGGTCCGCCCGCCTTGTACTACTTCAACGGCTTCGCGCAAGGTCCTGCCTTGCGCGCCAACCTGCTCGGATATTTTGCTCTCCTCTTCTGTACCGCCACGGCAATCCTTGCGATGGAAAAGCGCATCAGCGTCGCCCACCTCTGCACGGCGGGTGTGCTGACGCCGGCCTTCGTAGCTGGTGTCGAACTGGGCGAACGATTGAGCAAGCGACTAGCGCCGTGCTGGTTCGACCGTCTTGTCAGCGCGCTCTTGCTAAGCTCCGGACTACTCGCATTGATGACCTGATAACCCTACGAAATCGCCCTTGGTAAAACCCGCTCCCCAAGCGGCCGCGTCAAGATTTTTCCCGGCGTGCCGTAATCACGATCAATGATGCAAAAACGTTCTTCGCAACGCTGCGACAGGGAGAAGGAACATGACTGATTCAGACTGGCCGATGGTTGGGGTATACCTTGTGGTGATGATGGGCGCAGTGCTGCTCTTGAGCGCGCTGTCCATGCGTGGGACGAGACTGCGGCTCCCCAACGTCTTGTCACGGGACAAATCGCCGACCTGACGTGAAGTCTGGAACCAGCCAGGCGTAACCAACCGCACCCTCCGGGTTGCACCGCAACCATCGTCACTAACGGACGAATCGAACGGGTCTTTTATCTGGTGTTTCCCCCGATCAGCACGCAGCCGATGTTCTCGTCTGGCTGCGAGCGTATCGGGAAACAGGTCAGTCGCTTTTGGGAAAACCGGGCCGCCACTCTCGTGTACGATGACTTCACATCGAGGCCCGGTATCTGAGCGTTGCAGTCAACGTCACGCCTCGGGCACGGTGCAATAACCCGCGCGCCCGAGCTGTATCGGGCGTCCTGTCAGCCGTCATTCGGTAGGGATTTCCATGCCACGTTCCGACTGGACCCGTGAAGCGATTCGCAAGATCGAGGCCGACTACAATCGTTCCGCCGATACCCACCTGATTCCGCTGGACTTGCCCGGTTATCCGGCCATCCGTTTCTATTTCAAGGATGAATCCAGCCATCCGACCGGCAGCCTGAAACATCGTCTGGCGCGCTCCTTGTTTCTTTACGCGCTCTGCAATGGCTGGCTGCGCGAGCAAAGCACGATAGTGGAAGCGTCCAGCGGATCGACGGCCATTTCCGAAGCGTATTTCGCGAGACTGCTCGGCCTGCCCTTCGTCGCGGTGATTCCGGCCGGCACATCCAGGGTGAAAATCGAGGCGATCGAGTTCTATGGCGGGCGCTGCCATCTGGTCCCCAATCCGGCCGATATCTATACGGAATCGCACCGTCTCGCCGCGGAAACCGGCGGTCATTTCATGGACCAGTTCACCTACGCCGAACGTGCCACCGACTGGCGTGCCAACAACAATATCGCCGAGTCGATTTTCAAGCAGATGGACGACGAGGAGTACCCCGTGCCGGCCTGGCTCGTGTCCAGCGGTGGCACCGGCGGCACGATCGCCACCCTGGGACGCTATGTAGCGTATCGCCGGCATACCACGCGCATTCTTTGCGCCGACCCCGAGAATTCCGTATTTTTCGACTACTTCAAAAGCACGCTGGCGGGTCATCCGGACAGCAGCCTGACACTGGATGTTGGATCGAAGATCGAGGGCATCGGCCGCCCGCGGGTTGAACGCTCCTTCATTCCAACTTGCGTCGATGCCATGCTCAAGGTGCCCGACGCCTTGTCTTTTGCTGCAATGCGCTATCTGGCCGGGCGCTTTGGACGCCGCGTGGGCGGCTCGACAGGGACCAATTTCGTCGGTGTCTTGTATCTGGCCGAACGCATGAAGCAGGCGGGCAAGCAAGGAGCCATCGTCAGCCTGCTGTGCGACAGCGGCGAACGTTATAGCAAAACCTACTATGACGATGCTTGGTACCAGGCGCAGGGAATTCCAGTCGCAGAGCCAGACGCACTGATCGCGCGTGCAGTGGCGGGCGAGCCGGTGCTGACACAGCAGGCCGTTGCAGGGATGGAGGCTGCCGGAGTAGGAATGTAAAAAGCTGCAGAATGGCGATCCGTTTTGGCGGCTTAAACGGCCACTAAACGGGGCCGCATTTTGAAAACCAAGTTTCTTCGCACACACAAGCTGAGGTTCCGATGACACGCACTGTCGCCGAAAAACGCGCCGCCTTCCGCGCTCTTCACAGCCAAGGTTGTTTCGTGTTGCCCAACCCGTGGGATGCCGGCAGCGCCCGGATGCTGCAGCACCTGGGCTTTGCCGCGCTGGCATCGACCAGTTCAGGCTTCGCGTGGTCCACGGGCCGCCCCGACTACGCCGTGACCTGCTCCGACGTCCTGCACCATCTGTCCGCTCTCTGCGAGGCCGTGGACCTGCCGGTGAATGCCGACTTCGAGTCTGGCTTCGCTTCCGACCCTGCAACGCTCGCGGCCAACGTCAGTCTCGCGATACAGACGGGCGTGGCCGGCTTGTCCATTGAAGATCGCGACGTGGAAGCGCCGTTCGGTCTCTATGACACCGCCATGGCCGTGGAGCGTGTGCGTGCGGCCCGGGCGGCGATCGACCGGTCGGGCGATGACGTCATCCTGGTCGCGCGAACAGAAGGCCTGCTAAGCGATCCTGGCGCGGTCAGTCAGGCCATCGACAAACTGGTGGCCTTCGCCGCCGAAGGTGCCGACTGTTTGTACGCGCCGGGCGTTGTCGAGAAAGCTGATATTGTCGCCATGGTTCGCGCCGTAGCGCCCAAGCCGGTCAACGTCCTGATGATGCGTCCCGGCATGAGCGTTGCCGAACTGGCCGACCTTGGCGTGCGGCGCATCAGTGTCGGCGGAGGGTTGGCACGGGTTGCGTGGAGAGCCATGATCGCGGCCGCGGAGCAAATGAAGACCGGCTCTTTCGATGGTCTGGCCGGGGCAGCGTCGGGCAAGCAATTGAACGATGTCTTCGGCGGATTCGCCTGAGCCGACATGTTCCCGCCGCGGTGGGAACATGTCGGCATCGACTATGTAGCAACGCTGTAGCCTGCCGATCCCTCGCTGATTGTCGACTGCGCGAGACCCGGTTTGTTGTATCGTCTCGGCAACATTTGCCTGGCCGAAAAGGGTTGGCAGCCGGCATAACTGCCTGATAATATTGAGACGTGGATTGCCTCCGGCTCCACGCCATTCAACCTTCATCTCTCCAAGGGAGGCGAAACATGATCACATTCGTTACCGCCGTCCCTAACTCGGCAATGCGACCCTCTTAGGTCGCCGTCCGCGCGGGCACAGCAGCCCGCGCCGTTTCCAGACAGTCCGTTGTTGTCAGTTCGCCCGCACATGCAGGCGCGCTCCGGCTGTCGCTCTCATTTTCTCCTGACCGGATAGCCTCGTGGCGCGTCGCGCCACTGGCTGTGGCAAATGGCTTACACAAAAAAAATCGACTTCGGCGGACGTGCGTTCAAAGACGTTCTCGGTTTCACCATTGCTCATTGGGGCAAACAACCGTGGCGCATCGCGGCCATCGTCCTGCTCGCGCTGCTGTCGGCACTGGCTGACGTCCTGACGCCGCTCTACGCAGGGCGGCTCGTGGATGCACTCGCCGCCGGCGCGGCCGGCAAGGAGCTGGCATGGCGCGCGGCCACGGCCGCATTCGCCACGCTGGCCTTCCTCGGATTGACCGGCACGCTGTTGCGCCAGTTCACGTTCATGAACATCATCGTGTTGACGCTCAAGATGATGAGTGAAATTGCCTCGAACGCATTTCATCGCGTGCAGCGTTTCTCCGCCGACTGGCACGGCAACAGCTTCGCCGGTTCGACCGTACGCAAGATCACGCGCGGCATGTGGGCGCTCGACCTGCTCAACGACACCTTGCTCGTGGCGCTGCTGCCGTCGCTCGTCATGCTGGTCGGGGCGACGGTGCTGCTCGGGCTTCACTGGGCAGTGATGGGCGTGGTCGTGGGCATCGGGTCGCTGCTCTATATTGCCGTGACCGTCGGCCTGTCGCTCGGCTTCGTTGCGCCCGCGGCGCGCCTCGGCAACGCGTGGGATACCCGCATGGGCGGTGCGCTGGCAGACGCGGTGAGCTGCAACACCGTGGTCAAGGCCTTCGGTGCGGAGACGCGCGAGGAAGCGCGGCTGGCGCGCGTGATCGGCAAGTGGCGTCACCGTACCCGGCGTACGTGGGAGCGCGGCACGATCAACGGCGGCGTGCAAGGCGGCATGCTGGTGGTCATGCAGGCGGCAATTCTTGGCGCTGCGTTGTTACTGTGGGAAGCCGACAAAGCCAGCGTGGGCGACATCACGTTCACGCTGACCATGTTCTTCATGTTGCAGGGGTATCTGCGTGAAGTCGGAATGCACGTGCGCAATCTGCAGCGTTCGGTTAACGACATGGAAGAGCTGGTGTCGCTTGAAGGCCAGCCGCTGGGAGTGGAAGACAAGCCCGACGCCGGCCCTATTTTGATCGGCAAAGGCGAGATCCGCTTCGAACACGTGACCTTCGCCTACGACGGTCACGCGAAGCCGCTTTATCGCGACTTTTCGGTGCGAATTGCACCGGGAGAACGTGTAGGGCTGATCGGGCATTCCGGGTCCGGCAAGACGACCCTGATCAAGCTCATCCAGCGGCTCTACGACATCTCCGGCGGCCAGATCCTGATCGACGGGCAGAACATTGCCGATTTCGGCCAAGCGTCGCTGCGCGGGCAGATCGCGATCGTCCAGCAAGAGCCGGTGCTGTTCCACCGCTCGCTTGCGGAGAACATTGCGTATGCCCGGCCAGGCGCGACCCGCGCGGAAATCGAGCGGGCCGCAAGACAGGCCAGCGCCCACGATTTCATCGCGGCGCTGCCTCAAGGCTATGAAACGCTCGTGGGTGAGCGCGGCATCAAGTTGTCGGGGGGCGAACGCCAGCGTGTGGCGATTGCGCGTGCATTCCTCGCGGATGCGCCCATCCTGATCCTGGACGAAGCGACATCGAGTCTCGACAGCGAGAGCGAAGTGCTGATCCAGCAGGCCATGGAGCGGTTGATGGTCGGCCGCACTACGCTGGTCGTCGCGCACCGGCTTTCGACGGTGCGTGCGCTGGACAGGCTGCTGGTGCTCGACAAGGGCAGGATCGCGGAGGAAGGCAGCCACGAGAAGCTGATCGAGCTCGACAACGGCTTGTACCGGCGTCTGTTCGAACGGCAGGCGCTCGGGTTGACGACCGATCGCACCGAGCCGCAGGTTGCGGCAAAAACCGGCCGCCCCGCCGGTGGTTATGTCGACGATTCCTCGTTGATCACCGGGAGATGATGCAACGGTCCGGGTAGGCCCCGGACCGTTGCATCGCCTGCTAGTCTGCGGACGCGCTCGCATTGGCTTCGGTCCGCCCGCCACCTATTGGCGGCATACCCGGCGGCTTCACCGATTTTCTTATCTTCGCCACCTGTTCGAGAGTCACCACCGAGCCGGTATTGCCCCAGCTCGAGCGCACGAAGTTCGAGACGTCAGCCACTTCCTGATCCGAGAGACGCCATCCGAAGGGCGGCATCGTGAACGACGAAGGCGCCGTACGAATCCCAGGCAACGTATTCCCCGAGAGCACGACGTGAATCAGCGAGGTTGCATCCGCGCCCTGCACCACCGGATTGCCACCGAGCGCCGGAAACACGCGTGAGTAACCCTTGCCGTCGCTGCGATGACACCCCATGCAGTTATCGCGGTACACGGCCGCGCCGGGCTTGCTGACGTCGCCTGTGCGCAGGGCCTTGTCAACCGTGTCGTCGTAGACGTATGGCGTTTGCCCCTGAAGCTTCGGCGGCAGGCTCTTCAAATAGCGCGCAATCGCAATCAGATCAGCATCATTCATGTGCTGCATGCTGTGGCCGACTACGTCGGTCATGCCGCCAAAAGCCGCCGTGTGCTGCGAGCGTCCGGTCTTCAGGAATTGAACAATATCGCTCTCGCTCCACATGCCGATGCCTGTTCGCGATTCGCCGCGCAAGCTCGTCGGAATCCAGCCGTCGATCGCTGTGCCGCCGGACAGATAATCCAGACCGTCAGCATCGGTGAGCGCTTTTTCCTGCATGGTTGCGGCTCGCGGCGTATGGCAAGAGCCGCAATGTCCCGCTCCTTGAACGAGATAAGCTCCACGCGCCAGAACCGGGTCCGCACCAGCCGGCGCCGTGAACGGTTGCGGCTTCGGCGCGAACGCCATGCGCCATAGCGTGAGCGGCCATCGCATTGACAGCGGCCAGACAATTCCGGCCGGGCGGTTGTTCTGCTGAACCGGGTTCACGCCGTGCATGAAGTAGGCGTAGAGCGCGTGGACGTCGTCGCTCGACAAGCGCGCATACGACGGATACGGCATCGCCGGGTACATGGAGTCGCCGTTCTTTTTCACGCCCTCGCGCAACGCCCGGTCGAACTCCTCGAAGGTGTACGAACCAATACCCGTGTTTGCATCGGGCGTGATGTTGCTCGAATAGATCGCGCCGATCGGCGTGTCGAACTTCAGGCCACCCGCAAACGGCTTGCCGTTCACGGCTGTATGACACGCGATGCAATCCGACGCACGGGCGACGTATTCGCCACGAGCGACCAAAGCGGAATCGGCCTGGGCGTGAGCTAGCGACGCAAGCGCGAACAGCGCGGCCGCCATCGATATTTTCAATGTCCTCATGCGCTCACCAGCGGGCCGGGATTCTTCAGATACTGCTCGCGGATCGCCTTCGCCGACCAATAGGCAAGTGCCGCCACGAGTCCCGTCGGGTTATAACCGATCCCCTGCGGAAATGCCGATGATCCCATCACGAACACGTTGTGCACATCCCAGCTTTGCAAGTAGCGATTCAGCACGCTCGTCTTCGGGTCCGTACCCATGATCGCGCCGCCCACGAGGTGGGTCGTCTGGTAACGGCGCGTATCGAAGTGCGCGCCGAACTCGCGGGTATAAACGTTGATGGCCACCGGCCCCATCGCTTCGGCGATCTTATTCATCTGTCCTGTCACGTAGCGCGCCATCTTGATGTCGTTGTCTTTCCAGTCGAAGGTCATGCGAAGGAGCGGCTGACCGTAGGGGTCCTTGTAGGTTGGATCGAGGTCGAGATAGACGTCGCGGTAGGTCATGTTCGAGCCATGCGCGTCCATCGATACCGTATGCAAGTAGTGATCCTTCACCGACTGCTTCCAGGCGCTGCCCCAATTCGGCGTGCCGGAGGGCGTCGCGATGCCGCTGATCGGCTTGGTACCCGCCTGGTTGACCCAGCAGGGCGAACCGCCGACAAAACCAAGTGGGCCGTGGTCGAAGTTGTCGGCGTTGAAATCGTCCACCGCAACACCGTTTCCGCCCGCGCCAATATACGGATTGGTGTACGTGTCTTTATCGAAGAACGCGGTGATGGTCGAGAGGTTCTGGTACGCAAAATTCTTGCCGACGACACCCTCGCCCGAGACCGGATCATAGGGCTTGCCGACACCCGAGAGCAGCAGCAGCCGCACGTTGTGATACTGGAACGCCGCGATAATCACGAGGTCGGCAGGCTGCTCGATTTCGCGGCCGACCGCGTCCAGATAGGTCACGCCGGTGGCGCGTTTTTTTGTGTCGTCGAGATTCACGCGGAGTACGTGGCACTTCACGCGCAACTCGAAGTTCGGCGTCTGCTTGAGCGCCGGCAGGATGTTCAGGTTCGGCGACGCCTTCGAATACATGTAGCACGCGTAACCGCTGCAAAAGCCGCAGAAGTTGCACGGTCCCATCTGCACGCCATATGGATTGGTGTAAGGACCCGAGGTATTCGCCGACGGCAACCGGTAGGGATGCAGCCCGAGCTCCTTGGCAGCACGACCGAAACGCTCCGCGGAATAGGTGTTCATCTGCGCGGGCAGCGGGAAATGGTCGCTTCGCGGTGCTTCGAAGATATTGCCGTCGCCGACAATCTGGTCCTTCACCTTGTACGCCTGCCCCGATGTCCCGAACACCTTCTCGGCGAAATCGAAGTGCGGTTCGAGTTCCTCATAGCTCACGCCGGCATCCTGGATCGTCATGCCTTCGGGAATGAATTTCTTGCCGTAGCGTTCCTCATAATGACTGCGCAGACGCAGCTCTTCAGGCGCCACGCGAAAGTGCACACCCGACCAGTGCAAGCCCGCCCCGCCCACGCCCTCACCCGGCGTGAACGCTCCGAGCTGACGATACGGCAGCGCCGTGTCATTCACGCCGTGGCGGACCGATACGGTATTTTTCGACAGGTCGATGAAGAGCTTCTTGCGTACGCTGTACGTGAGCTCGTCGATGGTGTTCGGATACGCGCCGTCAGGATAAGTGTCGCGATACTCGCCGCGCTCGAGCGCCACGACTTTCAATCCGGCTTCGGTCAGCTCTTTCGCGAGGATCGCGCCAGTCCAGCCAAAGCCGACGATCACCGCATCCACATGGGGTTTTTTCACTGATGCCATCAGGTGCGCTCCCCTTTGATCGAGACCGGTCCATACGGATAGGGCTTGCCGTCCTGGTTCACGAAGTCCATGAAATCCGCACGCGCACCCGGAAAACCGATGGTCTTCCAGCCGACCATGTTGCGGTTGCCGCCATGCACGGGGTCGCAGAAGAAACCCTCGCGTGTGTTTTGCAGCAACTGGGCGAAGAATGTGCCGGCAGGGACGTCGTCGAGCTCGATCTTGTTGGCTTCGAGCTGTCCCAGTACGGTATCGCGCGTGGCTGCGTCGAGCGTCGCGAAGGTCTTGTTGTAAGTCTTGCCGCAGTACCGCTCAACGGCCGCGATACCCATGCGGTACACGTCGCGCGGCACCAGCTTCAGCTGATAGCCGAGCTCGGGCGGTCCTTCATGAAACGGACCCTGCATGTACCAGAGCGCGCCGTGGGCGTAGGGTGTGTCCATCTGGCGATCGATGAATTCGGGCACGCCCGCGTCAAGCGCGCCGGGTCCGTTGGAATCGGTGGGAATCAGGCGGTCGACGGCCGCGCTCACGAACGTCCACTCTTTTGCGTCGAAGAAAACGGGGGTGTACGGCGTCGCGCTGGCTTGGGTCGCGGAGGTTCCCGCGGTGGTGGTGGACGAGGTCGAGCTTAGGTCGCAGCCGGCGATGCTTGCGATCGGCACCAAGGCGACGGACTTGCGCAGAAAAGTGCGCCTGCTGTCACTGGATTGCTTGGCGCGGAGGAACTTGAGCATGGGGAAGCTTCCTTTGATTATTCGTGCGGAGCCTGTTGCGTGCTGGGCCGGCGAATCGGTTGGAGCTTCATGAACGATGAACCGATCGCCGGGGATGAGCAAGCTAAAAAGTCCGGGCACGTTGTCGAGACAATGCTCCGATTGCGAACTTGTCGTTCTTGGTGTTGGGTGTAACCCCACTGCGCGCTAGCTCCGCAAGAGCTTGTTGCAAGCGCTTGTTGCAAGGCCTCGCCGTCGCTGCGCGATGTACCGCGCGATTAGTCAAGCACTAGAACCGTCTGGCGCCGACCAGAAACGGTGTGGGTGAGTGAATAGCCGCGCGCAGCCCGGTGCCTGGCCCCGGAACATAGTCAGTGTGCGGTTGCTTTGACTCGTCAGCCAGCTTGAGCAAATTGGCGGCAGATGCATCGATCGTATCGGTCAGCGGTTTTGGATAGACACCGATTGCGAGCACCAGAACCGCAAGCGCAGCCAGCATCCCGAACTCGCGTTTGCCGAGATCGCCCAGACCCGCAACACTCGCATTGCCGACCGGTCCATAGATTGTTCGTTTGTACATCCACAGCGTGTAGGAAGCGCTCAGGACCAGCGTGGTGGAAGCCAGTGCGCCGATCCAGAAGTTGAACTTGATCGCGCCCATGAGCACCATGAATTCGCCGACGAAACCCGAGGTGCCCGGCAAGCCTACGTTCGCCATTGAAAACAACATTGCGAAGACAGCGAAGCGCGGCATCACGTTGGCGACGCCGCCATAGGCATCCATCGAACGCGTATGGGTCCGCTCCCACAAGATGCCGACGGAAAGAAACATCGCACCCGAAACAAAGCCGTACGAAATCATCTGCACAATCGCGCCGTTCATCCCGATATCGTTGAACAGGAACAGTCCGAGCGTGACGAGGCCCATATGCGCGATCGCCGAATACGCTAGCAGTTTGCTCATGTCGGTCTGCGCCAGTGCGACCAGGCTTGCATAGATCACCCCGATCAACGACAGCACGATGATCACCGGCGAAAAGAAATGCGCCGCGTCCGGCGTGACGGGCAAGGCAAATCTGAGGAAGCCGTACGCGCCAAGTTTCAGCATGCCCAGCACGACCGACGCGCCCGTTGGCGCTTCGAGGTGGACCTGCGGCAACCAGGTATGAATCGGCCACATGGGCACCTTGACGGCAAACGCGGCGAAGAACGCAATGAAGACCAGCACCTGCGCCGTGAAGCCGAGTGGCAGCGCCTGCCACTTGGCGAGGTCGAAGGTATGCGACTGCTGATACAGGTACAGCATGGCCACCAGCATCGTCAGCGAGCCGACCAGCGAAAAGAAGAAGAACTTGACCGCCGCCAACACCCGTCCCGTTCCGCCCCATGAGCCGATCAGCAGGTACATGGGGATCAGCGTCGCTTCGAAGAATACGAAGAACAGCATGCCGTCGAGCGAGGCGAACGTCCCTATCATCAGCCCCGACAGAAACATGAACGACGCGAGATATTGCGCGACGCGCACCGTGATCACGTTCCACGACGCAATCGTCACGATCAGAGTTGTGAACGCGGTGAGCACGGTGAGCCACATCGAGATGCCGTCGACACCGAGGTGATACGAGATGTCGAAAGCCGGCAGCCAGTCCACGCGTTCGACGAACTGCATGGCGGCGGAATGGGTTTCGAATCCGGTGACGAGTGGAATCGTGACGACAAAGCAGGCGATCGAACCGGCAAGGGCGAGCCAGCGCGCAGGCATCGGGTTGCGGTCCGACCCGATCCTGAGAATTGCAACGCCAAAGAGGATGGGAAGCCAAATGGCAAGACTGAGAAGCGGTAGGGATGACATCGCGAAGATAAGACCTTGTTTGAGCACAAATAGGGCTGCCTGAGGCGAAGCCGCGACTGAAAGTGAAAGAATGAAAGCAAACCGTTAGCCTGTTTTCCATGGAGCGGCATGAAACGCCGGTTGTAAGAAAACGAAAGCTCGCTCGCGATCGCGCGCATCCTGGCTACGGGTTAACGAGGATAATTCAGACGCAAATATTTTGCATCGCAGCAGTAATGAAATTTTCGTTAAGCTGCCTTAAGCATTGTTTTAAAGGAGTTTAGTAATATCGTAAGAAACATGATAATGTGCAATTGCACAATATTTTTCGCGAACGTGGCCTGCGGTGTGGAGTCTCTTGGTGGGGATAAAACGGGGGGTTGGAACGATTAATACGATCGGCCTTTTCTTACATAAATTATTTCATTTATCTTTCAATCAGGTAATGCCGGCTCAGTGGCTGTGTGGATGAAGTACTGCCGCACTGCCGACATCCGGGCGCGCAGCGAAAACGCTGGACGGGAACGGTCGGGGAATAGTTGCCTTCATCGTGAGCGTCTGCGTCGATTACTTCGTATTACTTCACATATGGCAGAAACCTTTCGCGAGGCGGCGTGTGGAAAGTGACCTTCGGTGAGCGCCGGCGAACCGGTCAAATCTAAATAAAACTTCATTCTGCGATAGCGTTGTTTCAGACTTCCCGATCTGCGGAATTCCATAATGAATGGACCGATTACACATTGGGAGTTTTGCGATGTATCAGACACTATTAGTTGAGGCGGTCCAGGATTCCGGGCGTCAGGCAGTGCGTTTCAATATTGGATCGAATGCGGCAATCCTCGATGTTGACGACGTGGACTTGCTTATTGAACGTCTTGGCCAGATCCGTTCGGGGCTCTCACCGGCCTTGCCGCACGAACCGTCGCGCACACATAACTATGTGATCGAAATCGATCCGTGCTGGTACCTGGACAAGAATCCGTTGTTCGACGGGGTCGTGTTGTTGCTCCGGCATACCGGGCTCGGCTGGGCCGGGTTTGCGATTCCTCAGTCGAGCCTCGAGCGCCTGCAAGACGCTATCGTTAAGCCGGCACCCCGGTTGTTTGATGTGAGCCAGGTGCCGAGTTGATCTGGTCGATGGAGGTGATGGCGAGTTGCACGGGGTTTTCGTTCGCACTCGGGGTTCTGTTTGGTGGGGTTTTGGGGTTAGTGGTCGGGGGGATGCCGGGTTGCTGCTGCTCAGGTTAGCGGTGGATTTAAGTTAGCTGATTTCTTTATCACTATTAGCCACTGCGCGTGGCGGCGCTTCGTTTCTTTGTCCAAAGCGACAAAGAAACGAAGCAAAGAAACGCGTTCCAACCATCGGCAAGTTAGTGTCCCTAGCGTGCAGGCTACAAGTTTTTGGCACCTGATAGCACGGTGCTCGCCAGACTCTCCGATGTTTGAACCCCTCCTTCTCGCGAATCCTGACACGAACACGCTTCGCCCCCAACGCTCTCGGGCAAGCACCATGACCCACAGACCAGCACGGCCTGACGTGTGCTGGTTGCCTCATTGCGTGGTGGGTTGGCGACGTGGTCTGCGTGCTTATTTCTTGAGGAGGTTGGTCGCGGATAGCGCGGGGTGTCCCTTAGGCAGGTTCAGTCACTGGTGGCGAAGCGTGTGGGTATCTGTGTTCGGAGAGGTCGGGCTTCAAACATTCTTGAGTCTGGCGAGCACCGTGCTATCAGGTGCCAAAAACTCCGAGCCTGCACGCTAGGGACACTAACTTGCCGATTGTTGGGAGGCGTTTTCTTTGCTTCTGTTTCTTTTTCGCCGTCGGCAAAAGAAATGAAGTGCCGCCACGCACAGTGGCTAATAGTGATAAAGAAAATAGCCAACATATAACGACCGCCAGACCTAAGCAGCAGCAACCCGGCATCGACCCCCGACCACTAACACCGAAAGCACCATCTCGGCATCAACTCCAACCGCCACACCCCGAACCACCTATTAAGGCCTTCTGCTAGCCCCGTCCCTCCCAAAAAAACGGACGCCGCATAAAAATCACCCGGCATCCATTCCCTTAACTCACCTTAGAAGCGATGACGCATGCCGACCGTCACGGCCACTTGCTTGTCGGTGGAAGACGGGCTCAGACCGTTAATAGCTGCGTCGCCAAGAACCGTACCGTTGCCACCCGAAGCGTGTTGAAACACCCCTTCCGCATACACGTCGGTACGCTTGCTCAGGTCATAATCGGCGAGCAGCGAAAACTGGTGATATTTCGGCTTCGCGTCGCCGGCAGACGTGTTGAACGAGCCGTTCGTGAAGGTGTAAGCCCCCTCGATACTCATTGCAGGCGTCAACGCGTAGCGCGTATTCACCTCGTAGTTGTCGAGACGCAGGCTGTTGCCCGACAAGGACGTGTAAGCGCCGTCCATGTTGATGGCATCGAGACCGTCGAGCTTCGTATGCGTGTACACGAATCCCACCGTGGCCGGACCAAAAGCGTAGTTGACGCCACCGCCGAACGTACGTTGACGCGCCGCGACGAACGTTGCCGTGTTATTCGATCCCGACACCGCGCCGTTGGCGTTGTCGCCCTGGCCCGGGTTGTTGATCTGCAAGTACGACGCAGCAATGCTCAACGGGCCATTGGAGTAAGACGCGCCCGCGCTGTAAGCGCGGTTGTCCGAGAACGCGCCCGCCTTGTTCGAAAAGCCGTACAAGCCGCCGAACTTGAAGCCGGCGTAATCGACGCTCGCAAATTTCACCGAGTTGCTGATGCTGAAGCTATTGTCCAGGTTGTCGTTATCGAACGGGTGCGCGGCAAGATTGTTGCCCAGACCCTGGCCTGCTTCCGACAACGGCGCAAGGTAGTCGACCGTGGAATCGTATTGCTTGCCGAGCGTCACCGTACCGTACTGATTCGATTGCAAACCAACGTATGCCTGACGGCCGAAGAGCTCACTCGACTGTGCGAACGCACCATTGTTCACGTTGAAGCCGTCTTCCAACTTGAAGATGGCATGCATGCCGCCGCCCAGGTCCTCGCTGCCCTTCAAGCCCCACAGCGTGTTACTGACGGTGCCGCTACCCACACTCCACGACTGACCCGACGAAGCCGAACCCGGCGCGTGCGCGTTGTTCGCGTACACCACGCCGGCATCGATCACGCCATACAGCGTGACGCTGCTTTGTGCGTGCGCGGCGACTGCGAACAGGCTGGAAACGGTTGCAGCCAACAAAACTTTCTTCATCTTGAACTCCACATAGATAACGGGTTCCGGATCAGGACGCAGCTAACAACACCGCATGACCAGGGCGAAGCAGACGATGCTTCGAGTGCAAGGACATGCAGCGTTGAGTGTGGCCCTGACCTCAGAGCATCGAAGTCTACGCAGCGCACTCACGCAAACAGCGGGGCTGAACTGAATGACAGATTTTCAATATTTGCAAGCGAGGCCCGGCGGATCGGCGTGAACGCAGACGTGTACTAGGTTTCAGCGACGTTCCGGTTTTGTGTCATTTACATCAGTGAGGGTTAGCGTGTATCGAATGCGCCACGCCGATGATTTATGGGCGTCTTATGAACAGCCAACAAACTTAAAAAAGACTTAATAAAGCAGGCGCGTCCTTGTTACGTCGCGTAGCCGATCATGCGTTCAGTCAAATCGATACAGGCTGCCCGTCATGAATCAGCTACAAGCAATGCGCGTGTTCACTCGCGTGGTCGATCTCACCAGCTTCAGCCTGGCCGCCAAGCAACTCGGCATGTCGGCCGCGGCAGTCACCCGCAGCATCAGCATGCTGGAAGCGCACCTCAACATGCGCCTCCTGAATCGCTCCACCCGGCGGCTCTCGCTGACCGAGGCGGGGCAAGCCTACGTGGACGGTTGCCGCACGATCATCGAGCAGCTCGATACGATTGAAGAGAGCCTCGTGCGCTCGACCCGCGATCTCAGCGGAACGCTACGCGTAGCGGCGTCGACGACCTACGCGGCATGCGGCTTGAGCAATCTGCTTGCGGCATATCGCGCGGCGTATCCGCGCATTGGCTTCGACGTGACGACTTACGACTCGCCCATAGAGTTAATAGAAGGCGGTTTCGACGTCGGCTTTTCTGCCGACCGCAATCTGCCCAACTCGTCATTGGTGTGCCGTCATTTGACAGCGTTCAAGGAGGTCGCGGTCGCCTCGCCCGGTTATCTCGCCCAGAACGGCACACCGGTGAATCCGACAGCACTCGCGCATCATCATTTGCTGTCGATTTCCGACGGCTCCGCGCGCAATTGGGAGTTCTCGGACCAGCACGGCGTTTATCGCGTAGCGACCGGCAACGCGCTGCACGCCACGAGCAGCGCAACGGTTCGTTCGGCCGCGCTGGCGGACATGGGCATCGCATTGTTGCCGGCACCACTGGTGAAGGACGATCTCGCCAAAGGCCACTTGCTGCCGATCCTCGGCCAGTTCCAGATAGCGGGTGGCGTGCGTCAGGTTTCCATTCTCTACACGGGCCGCAACTATCTCTCCGCGAAGGTCCGGCATTTCATCGACTTCTCGGTGAGCCAGTACCGCGCACCCGATAACGCAGTAGGGCTTCGCGCTGCGGCGTAACGTGCGTCCCCCACTCTGGAGCGCGTTGTAATGCCGAAAGTACTTGCCATAGAAGACGACGAACTGATGGCGCAGGAAGTGTCGCGCGCCTTGTCCGCACCGGGCTATACGGTCCAGGTCGCGCGCACGGGCCGCGATGGAATTGCCAAGGCCATTGGTGGCGGTTTTGACATCGTCACGCTCGATCGCGTGTTGCCGGACCTGGATGGCCTCACCATTGTCACGACCATGCGAGGCGTGGGCATCGACACACCAGTGCTGATTGTCAGTTCGATGAGTCATGTGGATGACCGCGTGCGTGGCCTGCGGGCTGGCGGCGACGACTATCTCACCAAGCCCTTCTCTCACGATGAAATGCGCGCACGCGTGGAAGCCTTGCTTCGACGCAAGGCCGGACCGTCATCTGACGAAACGGTCTTGCGCGTGCATGGCCTCGAACTCAATCTCGTCCGCCGCCGCGCAACACTTCACGGCCGTGTTCTCGACCTGCAGCCGACTGAATTTCGCGTGCTCGAATTCATGATGCGTCACGTGGGCCAGGTGCTCACACGCACGATGATCTTCGAAGGCGTGTGGGGCTGCCGTTTCGATCCGGGCACCAACCTGATCGATGTTCATGTCGGCCGCCTGAGAAAGAAAGTGGACGACGTCAGCGGCCGGCCGGCGATCCGCACAATTCGCGGCTCCGGCTATTTGCTGGACTGATTTCTTCATCACCGTGCGGAGCCACAAGGTGCACAACGCCTTGTGGCTCCGCACGAGCCTTATAGCTCCCACTTTCCTCCTGAAACTAAAACTAGTTTCATTTTTCCCGTACGCGGGTGTTAACCCGCCCCTTCCAGAATGACTGACACCGGCGCTTTCACTGCGCAAATGGTCCGATGCATAGTCCGATGCCCTTATGTCTGCGCTAACCACGCGCCCCTGAACGGAGCCGTTCTCAATGTTGAAAATTGTCCGATTAGCTTTGACTCGGCCCTATACGTTTATCGTGCTGGCGATGCTGATCGTGTTGATCGGTCCACTCGCGGCACTCCGTACGCCGACGGACATCTTCCCCGATATCCGTATTCCTGTGATCAGCGTCATCTGGAACTACGCAGGGCTCCAGCCCGATGATATGTCGGGCCGGATTGTGACGTACTACGAACGTACCTTGGGAACCACCGTCAACGACGTCGAGCATATTGAATCGCAGTCGTTTCGCGGCTATGGCATCGTCAAGATATTCTTCCAGCCGACCGTCGACATCAGGACGGCAACCGCGCAAGTCACCTCGATTTCGCAGACGGTGCTCAAGCAGATGCCTCCCGGCAGCACGCCGCCGCAGATCCTGAACTACAACGCGTCGACGGTACCCGTCCTTCAGATAGCGCTCACCAGCAACACGCTCGACGAGCAGAAACTCGCCGACTATGCAACCAACTTCATCCGTCCCGCGTTGCTGAGCGTGCCGGGCGTCGCCATTCCGACTCCCTATGGCGGCAAGACGCGTGAAGTTCAGATCGACTTGAATCCGCAGGCGCTGCAGGCGGACCGGTTGTCCGCGACGGACGTAGCAAACGCACTGGCGCAGCAAAACCAGATCATCCCGGCGGGGACCGAGAAGATCGGCGACTTCGAATACAACATCACGCTTAACAATAGCCCGCTTGCCATCGACCAGCTCAACAACCTGCCGGTCAAGACGGTCAACGGCGCGACCATCTATATCCGCAACGTAGCGCACGTTCGCGACGGCAATCCGCCGCAAGGCAATATCGTCCGTCTGGACGGCCATCGCGCCGTGCTGATGAGTATCCTGAAGAACGGTTCGGCCTCTACGCTCGACATCATCGCTGGCATCAAGGCGAAATTACCGCTGATTCAAGAGACCTTGCCGCCCGGCCTCAAGCTCGTGACGATGGGCGACCAGTCCGTGTTCGTGAAGGGTGCCGTCAGCGGCGTGGCGCGCGAGGGCATCATTGCCGCGGCGCTGACCTCGCTCATGATCCTGTTGTTCCTGGGCAGTTGGCGCTCCACGCTGATCATTGCTTCGTCCATCCCGCTCGCCGTGCTGGCTGCTATCGCGGCGCTTGCAGCCATGGGCGAGACGCTCAACGTGATGACGCTCGGCGGGCTTGCGCTCGCGGTGGGTATTCTCGTCGACGATGCAACCGTCACCATCGAAAATATCAACTGGCATCTGGAACAGGGCAAGCCTGTCAGGGACGCGATCCTCGACGGCGCCGCGCAGATCGTGACACCCGCCCTGGTCTCCCTGCTGTGTATCTGCATTGTGTTCGTGCCCATGTTGCTGCTCGACGGCATTGCACGTTTCCTGTTCGTCCCCATGGCCGAGGCCGTGATCTTCGCGATGATCGCCTCGTTCGTGCTCTCCCGTACCTTCGTGCCAATGATGGCGCAATACCTCTTGCGCCCGCACGCGTCGGGCGGTCATGCATCGGGCGAGCTCGCCGCCGTCATGGACCCGCACGGCTCGATCCATCACGCGCCTTCAAAAAATCCGCTGGTGCGGTTCCAGCGCGGCTTCGAGCAACTGTTCGAGCGTTTTCGCGGTGTGTATCGCATCCTGCTCGGGATGGTGCTCAGCAACCGCAAGCGGTTCATCATCGGTTTCCTGGCCGTAGTCGCGGCCTCCTTCCTGCTCTCGCCGTATCTGGGCCGCAACTTCTTCCCGAACATCGACTCGGGTGAAATCGCGCTGCACGTGCGGGGTCCGATAGGCTTGCGGATCGAACAGACGGCCAACCTCTTCGACCGCGTCGAGAACACCGTTCGCCGGACCATCCCGCCGAACCAGGTGCTTTCCGTCATCGACAATATCGGCTTGCCGAACAGCGGTATCAACCTGACCTATAACAACAGCGGCACGATGGGGCCCGCCGACGGCGACATCCTCATCTCGCTGGGCGAAAACCATGCGCCAACGGCCGGGTACGTCAAGAAATTGCGCCAGTTGCTGCCACGCGAGTATCCAGGCGTGACCTTCTCGTTCCTGCCGGCAGACATCATTTCGCAGATTCTCAACTTCGGCTCGCCGGCACCGATCGACATTCAGGTCGCCGGTCCGAACCAAGCCGGCAACTACGCGTATGCGCAGCAACTCCTGCGCAAGGTGCAACTGATTCCAGGGATTGCCGACACGCGTATTCAGCAGGCGACGACCTATCCGCAATTCACTATCTCGGTCGACCGGACCCGCGCCGACGAGCTGGGCCTCACCGAGAGCGACGTGACGAACTCGGTAGTGGCCAACCTTTCCGGCACGAGCCAGGTGGCCCCGACCTACTGGCTCAATCCGAGGAACGGTGTGTCGTATGCGGTCGTCGCACAAACGCCGCAATACCGCATGACCTCGCTCAACGACCTGGGCAACCTGATGGTCACCGGTAAGACCGGTGAAGCGCAAATTCTCGGCGGCATTGCAACCATCAAGCGAGGTGTCGGCAACGCGGTTGTCTCGCACTACAACATCGAACCGCTGTACGACATCTACGCGACCACGCAAGGCCGCGATCTCGGCGCTGTGACGACACGGATCAATACGCTCATGCACCAGAGCGCCAAGGATGTTCCCAAGGGCTCGCAAGTGACGGTGCGAGGCCAGGTCCAGACCATGAACAGTGCGTTCATGGGACTGGGCCTCGGCCTGATCGGGGCGATTGCGCTGATCTACTTGCTGATCGTCGTGAACTTCCATTCGTGGAGCGATGCCTTCGTCATCGTGACCGCGTTGCCAGCGGCGCTCGCGGGCATTGTCTGGATGCTGTTCATTACACACACGCCGCTGTCCGTACCAGCGCTGACCGGCGCCATCCTCTGCATGGGCGTGGCCACGGCCAACTCCATCCTGGTCGTGAGCTTCGCGCGCGAACGGCTGGCCATTACCGGCAACGCACTGGTCGCCGCGATGGAAGCCGGCTTCACGCGTTTTCGCCCGGTGCTGATGACGGCGCTCGCGATGATCATCGGCATGTTGCCGATGGCGCTGGGTCTCGGCGACGGCGGCGAGCAGAACGCCCCGCTCGGCCGCGCGGTGATCGGCGGCCTGATGTGCGCCACCATCGCCACGCTGCTGTTCGTACCTGTCGTGTTCAGCCTCGTGCATCGCAACGACAAGGCTAAAGAGGATCACAACCTTTCCGGATCGGGAGAATCGCATGTCCACTGAAATTGAAATCAATTCCCCTAAGCGCTTGCGCCATCTGAAGCTGATCGGTCTGATCGTCGCGCTGATCGCCGCGGGCGTGGTGGCGGACGGCATCATCAGCCGCTCGCGTGCCGAGCGTGAACTGACGACCTGGACCGACGCGCAAGCCGTGCCGACGGTTGCCACCGTCGCGCCGCAACTGCCGGCAGCCGAACAGGCGCTGAAACTGCCGGGGCAGCTCGCGGCCTTCGTCAATGCGCCTATCTATGCCCGCGTGTCCGGTTATCTGCAAACGTGGTACGCCGACATTGGCACGCACGTAAAAGCCGGCCAGTTACTGGGCGTGATCGACACGCCAGATCTCGATCAGCAACTACAACAGGCACGCGCCGACCTCGCCAATACGGTGGCGAACGAAAAGCTCGCAGCGACCACGGCGCGACGCTGGACCCAGATGCTGACGCAGGACTCGGTCTCGCAACAGGACGCCGATGAAAAGACCAGCGACCTGGTTGCCAAGCAGGCGACCGTCGATGCCAGCCGCGCCAACGTCGCGCGCCTCGAAGCGCTTGAATCGTTCAAGCGCATCACGGCGCCGTTCGACGGTATCGTGACGGCGCGCAAGACGGATATCGGCGCATTGATCGATGCTGGCGGCGGCACCGGTCCGGAACTGTTCGCGGTCTCGGACGCGCGCCGCTTGCGGGTTTATGTGAACGTGCCGCAAAGCGATGCTGCTGCGATCAAGCCGGGACTCATGGCCAAGCTGACCGTGCCAGAACGCCCGGGCATGACCTTCGACGCAAAACTCGTCGATACAGACGACGCCATCACGCCGGCGTCCGGCACGTTGCTGGTGCAGTTGTCGGTGGACAATTCATCGGGCCTCCTGTTGCCGGGCGAATACACGCAGGTGCACTTTGTCTTGCCTAACAGCGGCAACGCGCTGCTGGTCCCGGCAAGCACGCTGATCTTCCGCACCGACAACATGCAGGTTGCGGTCGTCGATTCGAACAACCACGTGCATCTGAAGAACGTGAAGATCGCGACCGATCTCGGCACCCAAGTCCTGATTGCGTCGGGATTGTCGGCGAGCGACCGAATCGTCGACAACCCGCCGGACTCGCTCGCCGAAGGCGAACTCGTGCGCCGCGCCGCGACGGCCGTGGCCACCGCAGCCACCACGGCTACCGGGCAGCCGGAGCACGCGCATGGGTAAGCGTCGTCTCATGATAGCGGCAGCTTGTGCCGCCGTGCTGAACGCCTGCTCGTTTGCGCCCACCTACCAGGTGCCCGCCACGGCGACTCCTGCCACCTTCAAGGAGGCCGGCCCGTGGCAACCGGCAAAACCCGCCGATCGTATCCCGCGTGACGGCTGGTGGACCATGTATCGCGATCCTGTATTGAGCGGGCTGGAAACCAGGATCGCGACGGCCAATCCCAACGTGGCGGCGGCCGTCGCACGGCATGACGAAGCCAGCGCTTATCTGCAAGAGGCGCGTTCCGGGCTGTTCCCGACCATTGGCGCGGAAGCCGATGTGTCGCGCCAACGGCAGTCGGATAACCGGCCGTTGCGCGGCGCGACCCAGCCCTCAACCTACAACTCGGCGACAGCCGATGTCGGTATTGGCTACGACCTCGACCTGTGGGGCAAGGTGCGCAATCAGGTGAGCGCCGGGCACTCGCAAGAGGAAGCCAGCGCCGACGATCTTGAATCGTTGCGCCTGAGCCTGCAGGCAAGCCTCGCTTCGACCTACTTCGAATTACGCGGTCTCGACCAGCGTGCCAAGCTGCTCAACGACACCATCGATACGTATAAGCGTGCGCTGAAGCTGACCGTGAGCCGTCACGACGGCGGCCTTGCCTCGGGCATGGATGTATCGCGGGCACAGACGCAACTTGCGTCGGCCCGTGCCGCTGCCGACGACACGCAAGCGAGCCGCGCGCTGCTCGAACACGCGATCGCTACGCTCACCGGAACGCCGGCTTCGTCGTTCTCGCTGCCGCCGGACGTTGCGTTCAACTACCTGCCCCATGTGCCGACCGGGCTGGCGGCAACGCTCCTGCAGCGCAGGCCGGACGTT
>NZ_AEJF01000102.1 GCF_001028175.1 Caballeronia mineralivorans PML1(12) | reverse complement strand
CCGGACGTTGCGGCGGCCGAGCGGCGCGTGGCCGCGGCGAATGCGACCATCGGCGTGGCGAAGGCTACGTTCTTCCCGGACATTTCGCTCGGCCTCGATGGCGGGTATCAGAGCGATACCTTCTCGCCCTGGCTCGCGGCACCGAACGAGATCTGGTCAGTCGGACCGCAAATGCTGTTCACGATCTTCGATGGCGGCCGGCGTAGCGCGGCCGTCGCGAATGCGCGGGCGCAACTGGCCGAGAACGGCGCGAAGTACCGGCAGACCGTGCTCGTCGCGTTCCAGCAGGTCGAGGACGGCCTTGCATTGCTGCATCATCTCGGCGACGAATCGGTGAACGAGGACCAAGCCTTGACTGCTGCGCGGCAGACGCTCGCGCTGGCGACGTCGCAGTATAAGGACGGCGTGGTGAGTTATCTTGAGGTGGTGACAGCCCAGACCACCGAACTGACCGCGCAAATCTCGTCGCTGGACCTGCGTACGCGGCAGCTGACGGCTTCGGTATCGCTGGTTCAGGCGCTGGGTGGCGGATGGAGTTCCAAGCCGGCCTGACGCGTATTCAAGAAGCAGCAACGAAAACGCCGCCGGGGTGCAATTCATTGCCCCGGCGGCGTTTTTTACATCGTGCCCTGCGCAGGCAGGATCAGAAGCGGTGACGAATACCTGCAGCCACCACTGCCTGCTTGCCATTCGACGACGCGGCCAGCGTATAGATCGACGCATTGCCGAGTGCGTTTATACCGGTTGCGCCGGTGGCGTGCTGGTAGACGCCTTCGAGGTAGACATCGGTACGACGGCTCAGCGAGTAATCGGCCTGCAGCATGAACGAGCTCCACTTCGGCGAGAGGCTCGACGTCGCGGTATCGAACTTGCCGTCGGTGAACGTGTACGAACCACCCAGGTTCAATGCCGGCGTCAGCGCATAGCGGGCGTTCAGTTCATAGTTGTTGAACGTGAGCTTGTTGCCTGACAGCGGCGTGTAAGCACCGCCCTGCTCGATCTCGCTCGGGTCGTCGAGCGTCGTGCGCGTGAACACGACACCGACGGTTGCGGGGCCAACCACGTAACGCGCGGCTGCCCCCATGATGCGCTGGCGGCCGCCGACCAGGGTTGCATCACTGTCGCTGCTCGAGAGCGCACCACTCGTGTTAGCCGGAGAAGCGACGCCGCCCGGATTGTTAGCCTGGAAGTAGGCGGCAGCAAGACTCAGGGGTCCGTTGTTATACGAAGCGCCCGCCGTGTAAGCGCTGTTGTTGCTGAAGCCATTCGATGAATTGCTGAACGCGTATGCACCGCCGAACACGAGGCCGCCGTAGTTCACGCTGCGAAACTTCACCGCATTATTCATGCGGAAATCATTGTTCAAGTTGTCGTTGTCGTACGGGTGATCGGCAATGTTGCCGCCGAAGCCCGAACCGGTCGCCGACAACGGCGCCACGAAATCCACCATGGAGTCGTACTGGCGTCCCAGCGTCACGGTGCCGTAGTGGGAACTGGAAATACCGACCCACGCCTGACGGCCGAACTCGTCACCGCCGTTCGAGAACTTGCCGTTATCAACATTGAAGCCGTTCTCAAGGTCGAACACGGCCGCCAGCCCACCGCCGAGATCCTCGGTGCCTTTCAGGCCCCAGCGATCCGTGCTGACGTTGCCGCTTTGCACACCCCAGGCGCTGTGGCCCCCCGTTGCGGCTTTCTGGTTGGAAATATAGTCGATGCCCGTATCGAGTGTGCCGTACAGGGTTACGCTGCTCTGTGCGTTCGCGGCTTGAGAGACCGCTGCCGCGATCAGGCTCAAGGAGGCGATCAACGCTTTGTTCATGTGTGCAATTCCAGGATGATGCGGCTGCGTTTCCGCCCTCCGGTTTTGCGGAAGCACGATGGCGAAGTGCAGCCGCCCGACTCGCCATGCGGACCTGAGAAAATTTAGGCGCCGGGCGTGACGCGGGCGTGTCTGAATTGCCCTGCTTCATGAAGAATAATTTATACAGCTGATACAAATAATTTAAGTTAGTTATCCGACTTAATTGACTCAAGACTTTTGTGCAATTTCATGAACGGCCACAGATGAACAACTCTTCACGATTGAGCGTCTTTCCCGATAGGGCCGGCTCGCTAATCTGTATTCACCGGACGACGATCACGCATCTGCATCGAAGCCCGGTTACTCATTAAACGGACTTTAAGGAAAGCACTATGAAGACCATGATGATCGCCCTCGCTGTTGCCGGTCTGGCTGCCACGGGCTCCGCCTTCGCTCAGAGCACAACGACTGCACCGGACCAGACTACCCTGGCCCAGACTGCTGTGGTGCAGGCAGGCCAATGGATTCCGCCGGATGGACAAACTGTCGCACCGAAGACGCGCGCACAGGTCTATCAGGAACTCGTGAAGGCCGAACAGGATGGCCAGCTCGATTACCTGGACCGCACGTTGTACTGGCATCACTAAGCATGACGCTTGAATTGCCGCTTGCCGAGACGGGTTGGATGAACTTGCTGGTGACAGGCGTCGCCCGTGCCGGCATTCCTCCATCACGCGGCTCGCGCCATGATGCGTTTCAACGCGAGCGTTTGACTAACAGATTTGAGTTCACAGGCGCGTTCGCCAAGGTGATGTCATGAGCCAGTTGAGACGCATATTCTCGGCCTTGCGTTTGCCGCTTTGCGCGCTGGTGCTGGGCTCCTTGCTGGGGGGATGCGCGTCGCTGCAGGGCGCGTCGGCCGATCCCAACGCATGCGTCGGCCCGCCGGATTACTGCCAGCCCTTCTTCGGCTCCTGATCGTGCGCGATCAGCCGTGCATCGCGTGATGCGCGGACTCCTGAATCCTGAGCGTCGCGCTTACGCATTTTCCGCATTCGATTGAGAAACGGGAAAGCTGCGGCCTTGCGGCAATTGCGCCGTGCTGATCTGGTAACCGAAGCGGCTGACAGTTTCTAGCCGCGCATCGAACATATAAAGCTCGAGCTTACGGCGCAGCCGCGACACGACCAGGTTTACGCTCGAAGGATCCACGACATCCTTGTCCGGCCATGCGTAACGAATCAACTGGTCGCGCGCCACGGGGGCATCGGGCTGACGCAGTAGCGACTCGACTAGCAGGAACTCGCGCTTCGTCAGGGGGCAACGCTTGTCTCCCTCCACCAGTTCACGGGTGAGCGGATCCAGTTTCAACGGGAGATCGAGCGTGTAGTCGCTCATGCCTTGCACCGACGAACGATGCAGCGCGAGCATGCGTTCCTGCATTTCGATAAAGGAATACGGCTGCACGAAGCAGGCGTCCGCACCTGCGCGCAGCATGCGCGCCCTCTCGACAGGCGTCGCACGGCCGAGCACGACCAGGATCGCGGGCGAGCCCGGCAGTCGCGCGAACTCGGACAGCCGCGTAGTCAGGTTGACGATGGCGTCGGAATCGACGGCCACGATCAGCACAGCGTCGAATGTGTCCCGCAACGCGAGATGGAGTCCGTCGCGTAAGTCATCTGTCATTTGCAGGCTGTGCGCGCTTTCTCGCAAAGCCTTGTGCAGATAAGCGCCTTCGGCGCAGACGGTGGAAATGAGCAGAACTCGCATAAGGATGGCTCGTACTCGGATAATAAGGAATCAGGCGGCCGGCGCGCGCGTCATTCGAGCGCGTGTGGCCAGCATTCGACCGTCATACTCGTGCCGGGATTGGTACCGGCGCCATTAGCGCCCACGCGAAGCGCGAAATCGTGTAACCGCATGACTGCCGACACAATGCTCAGGCCGAGCCCCGAGCCTGCCAGATGGCGCGTCTGATCGCCTCTGTAGAAGCGCTGCAAGACCGCTTCGCGCTCGCGCTCGGGGATACCTGGCCCGTTATCGGAAATAGTCAATTGCGCGCCTTGCAGGTGATCCGCCAATTCGATACGCACCTCCCCGTTGTCGGGTGCGAACTTGATCGCGTTGTCGAGCAGGTTGCTGAACGCCTCGAACAGCAACGCGCGGTCGCCATGCACCGCCGCAACCTGATCGACAGCCACCGTCCAGCGAATTCCCCGGTCCTCGGCGAGCGGTTCATACAGTTCGCTCAGTTCGTGAACCAGGGTAGTGAGATCCACCGACGAAAACCCGCCGCGCCGCTTCAATGCGCCAATCTCCGAAATACGCAGCATCGCACCGAAGCGATCGAGCAGCATATCGGCTTCGACTCGCGCACGGTCGAGCATTTGCGCGACACCGTCGTCCTGGATGACGTGCATGCGTTCGGCGACGTTCGCCAGCAAGGTGCGGATATGCGCGGCCGGCGTACGCAGGTCGTGCGCGATACCGTCACATGCGCTCTTGACCTCCGTCATCAGCCGTTCGATTTCCTCGAGCATGTGATTCACCAGATGCGCGAGCATATCGAGCTCGTCGCGCCCGCCTGTCGGCAAGCGCCGGTTCAGGTCACCCTGGGCGATGCGCAAGGTAACGTGGCGGATGTCGCGCACTCGCCGCATCTGCCGCAGATTGAGCAACAAGCCACTGGCTATGCTCACGAGCAAGCAGAACAAGCCGCCGCCAACGAGCGCATTGATCATCGTCTCGCGAACATGCAGGACATGCGTGAGATCGCGGGCGACCACGATCTGTTCGCCGCTGCGGCGGCGTATTCCCATCGCCCGTACGTCCGGCGTGCGGATGTCATGGGCCACAACCAGGGTGCCGTTGAGCGTGTGGCCCGTGCGGTCGAGCGGCAGATCCGCGGGTATCGCCACAATATCGCCGGAGATATGTTTGCCGTTGGCGTCGAACAGGCCGAAGTAATTGGTATGCAGGTGTTCGCCTTCCGTGCGCCGGTATATTGTCTCGGGCAGTTCCGTGTCGTCGATGGACCCGAAATAGAACAGTTGCCAATGCAGCACCGAGTCCGCGTCGAACTCCATGCGAGTGGTCGCCGACCAGCCGATAAAGCCGATCAGCACCATGACCGACAGCGCGAAGATGACGGCGTAGACCGACAGCCACCTGAAGGTCGTGTTATGCCAGCGGCGCCCCATTTCCACGGGATGCGTTCGATTCGATAAGTCAGCCAAGGTGTCCTTAGTTGAGGTGGATCACGTCAAGATGTAACCCGAACCACGCACGGTCTGAATCGTCGCCTTGGCGCCGGGTGGATCGATTTTCTTGCGCAAGCGCCCCATGTGCACGTCGATCAGATTGGTGCCGGGATCGAAGTGATAACCCCACACCGCTTCGAACAACATTGTGCGTGTGATGGTTTGTCCCGCATGCCGCATCATGAACTCCAGGATGCGGTACTCGGTCGGCAGAAGCGACACCTCAACTCCGTCGCGCGTCACCTTGCGCGAAATCAGATCGACGAGGAGCGGCCCTGCGTTCAGCGTTGTTTCATTGCGTGCGGGCGCTTCGCGCCGACGTCTCAGCAGCACTTCGAGACGCGCGGTGAGTTCGTCGGAATTGAATGGTTTGGTCAGGTAATCGTCACCGCCTGCACGCAGGCCGCGGATGCGTTCATCCACGTCACCAAGCGCGCTCAGCATCAGCACCGGAGCCTGTACGCCAACCGTTCGCAAGGTGGTGAGGATAGTCAGGCCGTCGAGCCCCGGCAGCATGCGGTCGAGCATGATCACGTCATACTCGCCGCTCATTGCACGGGCGAGACCGTCGGGCCCGTTGTTTACCCAGTCCACTTCGAACCCGCATTTTTCAAGTTCGACCACAATCTCATTCGCGGCCAGCGGATCGTCCTCTACCGTGAGCACTCGTGTCGTCATTGTTCCCAATCCCAAGTCGGCATCGGCGAAAAACCGGATGCCGTCTGCACTACCAGAGGGTAAATGATGCCACAACCGACTCATGGAGATCGGTGGATGAAATTGACGGACAGGCATCGGAAACCTGCCTGATCTTAGCGGCTGCCGCGATAAACCACTGTATCGAGGTATTGAAGCTGACCGTCCTTTTCAGCGTGAACCAGCGAGCGCTCGACCTGCGCACGGGTGAGCGTCGAGACCGGCGGTTTCCACGATTGATCCTGAGCGGGTTTCGCCGGCGTTTGGGCAAATGCTGAAGAACATACAATGCATGAGAGAAGGCTGACTACGGAGAAAAGTTTTTTCATTTTGCTACTCCTGGTGAGTTAAAACGTCGCATATGCGCCAATGGCGTCGCGACCGTGTTGAGACTACGCGGGGACCCTTAACGGTCCGTCATCTGCTTCATGAAAAGATATTTACCGAAGTGCGCTTAGGACAAAACTCTAGGGCAAGATCCAGATTTTGGTGAACCATTGCTTGGGGCGGCATGTCGAAAATGCTTCGGCTTGAATGACCAAGGACAGGCAAGCGCTCAGTCCGCAGCCGAGCCGGTCGGATTGCCTGCGACCTGTGCCGGCATGCAGTCACGGCGAAATTCCTGGTGCAGCTTGGCTTCGGCATTGTCCAGATCGGTTGGATAGTCGTTGTCGTCGCCGGTTGGGTCATAGCCGACCGCTTCCAGCTCGCTCAGTTCCTGCATCAGCTGTTTGTGCGTGACGGTGTGCTTGAGCGGCGTGAACGGGTAGTCGTGACACTCAGCCTGCGTGAGTCCGGGGGCGGCCAGCGCCGACGCGCTGGTAAGGGCGAGTGCGAACGTGACTAAAGCGGTGGAAAGGCGTTTCATGGGTGTTCTCCAGAAAATTATCGGGCACAAGTAGTCGCCTGCGCTTCGCTTGTTTATGTAGCGGCGGGTGACGAGATTCAGGATAGCGAAGTGATTGCAACGGAAAGTCCGCTGTAACATGAAGAGTAATTTAAGGTTCGTGCAGGCGAACCCGGAGGCTCCTACACAAAGCCGGGCCCGAGGTCAAGATAGCCAGTTGCAGGGTCCACATTGAGCGTGCACCGCCACGCGCTTTCTTCAGAAGCACTGAGCTTACGAATGGCGGCACCCAGTTGACATGCTGCTTGCGTAAAGACTCGATCCGCTTACAAAACCGCGCATCACGCATGGCATTGCCTCAGTCATTGAGACGGCAGCGCTTCCAGATCGGCACCTACACGCGTGGCACGCAAATCTCTTTTGTCTCGCCCAGGTGCATCTGAGCATTCGGACGGACCTCGACTACACCAATTCAAATTGTTTGAAAGTCGGCTGTATCGAATTCACGACATGTCTTGTTCCCACCGGACCCGTCCCAAGGTTTGGCGCGACCCTTTCTTCCCTCGCCAGCAAGCCGCGACGCTCGCCAACCGGGTTTATTCCAGCGCCTGAAAGGCTGACTTTCAGTACGTCGCGCCAGCTATGAATAACGGCTCATTAACCTTCGTGGGCGCTTTCATGAAGTCGTCACGCCCTCGCGGCGAGAACCGGCATCGAGCGACAAACACACGCGCCTGAATCTATATACATTGGGGTTGGAAAAATCATGAAGAGAACTTTGTTAGCCGCTGCGATTCCGGCAATTCTCCTTAGCACCGCCGCTCATGCTCAAAGCAGCGTCACGCTCTATGGCTTGATCGACGAAGGTTTTGACTTTACTAGCAACGGTGCGGGCCATCGCGGTTACGAAATGGTCAGCGGCGACACTGCGGGTAGCCGGTGGGGTTTGAAGGGCAGTGAGGATCTGGGTAACGGGCTGAAGGGAATCTTTCTTTTGGAGAATGGTTTCAATACGAACACGGGACAACTGGGTCAAGGCGGTCTTGAGTTTGGCCGTCAGGCTTACGTTGGGTTGTCGTCAGTGCACTATGGTACGTTCACGATGGGCCGTCAGTACGATCCCACCGTCGACATGTGGAGTGGATTCACTGCTGCTGGCAACATGATGGGGGATCTGGCGGCGCATCCGTTTGACAACGATAACGCCGACTGGGACTACCGTATCCAGAACTCGGTCAAGTATGTGTCGCCGACCTATGCCGGCTTTACTGGCGAAGCGATGTATGGCTTCAGCAATCAGGCTGGCGCATTTGCGAACAACCGTTTGTATAGTGCGGCGGGTACGTACAAGATGGGGGGCTTCGCCGCTGCTCTTGCATATATGAAGACCGACAATGGCGGAGCGAATGCTTCGGGTGCTGCCTCGAACAATACGACGGTCTTTACGGCCGATTCGCAGCAGAACATTGACGCGGGAGTGTCGTACACATTTTCGAATAACGCGATGTTGGCGTTCGCGTATTCGCATGTGGATGTCTACAATCCGACCGCTAACGCGTACTTTACGAATCAGCCGGTGGCGGGTACCCAGAACTCGTGGAAGTTCGACAATTTTGAAGTCAATGGTCAGTACTTCTTCAAGCCGGATTTCTGGCTGGCTGCTGCTTATACCTATACCTTTGTTCACGTGTCCACGACTGCTGGGCGTTCGATGCCTAAGTACAATCAGTTTTCTTTGATGCTCGACTATGATCTCAGCAAACGCACCTCGGTCTATGTTCAGGGTGCGTATCAGCATGTCAATGGCAATACGGGAACGCAGTTTGACAATGCCGATATCCCGGGGTCGTCGGAGATTTCTTCTAGTGGCAATCAGATGATGGCCAGGGTGGCGATGATGCACCGGTTTTAGTTCGCTCGCGCCGGTGGACGGGGTTTGGTGGTTTTGGGGTTAGCGGTGAGGGATCGATGCCGGGTTGGTGCTGCTTAGGTCTGCGGTCGTTATATGTTGGCCGTTCTCTTTATCACTATTGGCCACTGTGCGTGGCGGCACTTCATTTCTTTTTCCGACACGGACGGCGAAAAAGAAACAGAAGCAAAGAAAACGCCTCTCAACAATCGGCAAGTTAGTGTCCCTAGCGTGCAGGCTAGAAGTTTTTGGCACCTGATAGCACGGTGCTCGCCAGACTCACCAATGTTTGAACCCCTCCTTCTCGCGAATCCTGACACGGACACGCTTCGCCCCCAACGCTCTCGGGCAAGCACCATGAGCCCCAGACCAGTACGGCCTGACGTGTGCTGGTTGCCTCATTTCGTGGTGGGTTGGCGACGTGGGCTGCGAGGTTATTTCTTGAGGGGGTTGTTCGCGGATAGCGCGGGGTGTCCCTGTGGCAGGTTCAGTCACTGGTGGCGAAGCGTGTGGGTATCTGTGTTCGGAGAGGTCGGGCTTCAAACATCGGTGATGTCTGGCGAGCACCGTGCTATCAGGTGCCAAAAGCTCCGAGCCTGCACGCTAGGGACACTAACTTGCCGATTGTTGGGAGGCGTTTTCTTTGCTTCTGTTTCTTTTTCGCCGTTCGGCGGAAAAAGAAATGACGTGCCGCCACGCACAGTGACTAATAGTGATAAAAAGAACTGCTAACTTAAACCGACCATCAACCTAAGCAGCAGCAACCCGGCCTCGACCCAGTCCCACGAGCACCGGCAAACCCACTCCAACCCCCTAGTGCGAACGACCCCTACTTGCTGCTCCATACGCATGCGCCAAATGCGTACGCATCAACTCGGCGCTGCGCGCCATATCCCCCTCAACAACAGCATCCATGATCGCCAGATGCTCATTGCACCATTCACGTATCCGCCGTTGATTGGCATACCCTCCAAACTCAAGCAGGCGCCGCAACCGATTCTGTTGCTGAATAGCCTGAGCCAAAAACGTATTCCCACTGAACTCAGCGAGCATTTCATGAAAGCTCGCGTCGGTCTCGAACAGTTGCCCAGGGCTAACGGTCTCGATATCAGGATGCGAAGTCAGATAAAGATGTTGCCGCCGGCACCGCTCAAGTAACGACCGGTCAACACTAAACGTCGACATCAACATCCCGGAAGGCTCCAGCGCGACCCTGAAGTCATAACTGCCCTTCAGCGTCAAAGCATTGTCGAGCGACGGCTGGAAGGTCCACCCATGCCCCTTGTTACGCACGATCAGCCCGTCCTCGGACAACCGCGACAACGCCCGCATCATAGTCACCCGATCCACGCCATAACGCTTGGCAATATCCGTCTGCGTCAGCGACGCCGGCACAAGACCCGTCAGCCGGTCCTTCACCATCTGGTCGTAAAGCGCCTGGTCCCCCGCCACCGGCACGTCCAGCTCCACCCGATGCAACACCTCGGCAGGCTGCAACAAGAAGAACCCCTGGTTCCTGCGCGCTTCAATAACCCCAAGCGCCTCCAGCAAGTTCAACGCGGCACGCACCGGCGTGCGCGACACACCCAGTACATCGGCAAATTGCTGTTCACGCAAATGATGGCCAACCTCGAACCGCGCCTCCTGCACGAACTCAAGAATCTGCTTGGCCAACTGATGCGAGGTCTTACCCGGTCCACGCGCCATTGTTCCGACTCCCTCCCTTAATCTGCTCAATTATATACAAATAATACAATTCAGAGGCGACGAAACCACCGGACCGCCATCCGGCACCGGCGCATAAGCCCCTCGCACAACAATTTATTTCCGCTTGACCGGTGAATTTCGTGTTTGTATAAATTTATACAACACGAGCAATCTTAACCAGTCGAGGCCCCTCCCATGCTTTCACGCAACATGCTGTGCTCGCTGCTTGCCACGGTCGCGATTTCGTTCGCCTGCAATGCGGCCCAGGCCGCCGAGCCCTTGAAAACAGTCGAGGCGGGTCAGTTGACCTATGGCACCGCCGCCACGTTCGCGCCCTTCGAATACATGAAGGACGGCGCGCTGGTCGGTTTCGACATCGACCTGATCAACGCCATCGCCAAGCAGATGAAGCTCAAACCGGACCCGAGCAATACTCAGTTCAGCGGACTGATTCCGGCACTGCAGGGCGGTCGCACCGACATCATCAATTCAGCGATGTACATGACGCCCGCGCGCGCCGCACAGGTCGACTTCGTCCCGTACCTGAAGCTCGGCGACCGCATCGTCGTGAAGGCTGGCAATCCCGCGCAGATCACCGGCCGCGACGACTCCATCTGCGGCAAGATCATTGCAGTGACGCTCGGCGGCATCGAAGAGACCTATGCCCGCGCCGACGCCCAGCGCTGCACCACGGGCGGCCACCCGGCACCGACCATCCTCACCCTTCCGACCGCGCAGGACTCCACGTTATCGCTGCGTCAGGGACGCGCCGACGCCATCTATAACTCGACACCAGGCACCGTAATGCTGCTGGAAGAAGTTCCCGGCGTCTACGAAGCCGTCGGCCCGGAATTCGAAGTGACGACGCACATAGGCATTGCCGTGAACAAGGGCAACAAGCCGATGGCGGACGCCATCGGACAAGCGCTCGCGAAAGTGGTCGCGGACGGCACCTACAAACAGTTGATCGCGAAATGGAAGCTGCCGCCATCGGTCTCGATGTTCGACTAAACGAGCGCTCAGGCTCCCACGACGCGTAACCGGAACACGACATGTCACTGCACCTGCTGCTCGACTACCTGGGCTCGGCCGAGTTCGCGCGCGGCGCCGCCGTCACGCTCGTCCTCACGCTTCTCTCACTGTTCTTCGGCATGGTGATCGGGCTGGCGCTCGCGCTGTTGCAGGCGATCCCCAGCCGCGTTGCACGGACCTTCTCGTTTGCTTATCTATGGCTCTTTCGCGGCACACCCGTGCTGTTCCAGATCATCTTCATCTATAACGTGCTGCCCTCGTTCGGCATCCGCTTCAGTGCCTTCGTCTGTGCGGTGCTCGCGCTCTCGCTGAATGAAGGCGCGTTCATGTGCGAGATCTTCCGCTCGGGTCTGCACTCGGTGAAACGAGGCCAGCGTACGGCGGGTCTTGCGCTCGGCATGACCGGTACGAAGGTGCTGCTGCACATCGTGCTGCCGCAAGCGTTGCGGGTCGTCCTGCCACCCATCGGTAACCAGATGATCGGCATGCTCAAGCTGAGCGCGCTGGTGTCGGTGATCGCCGTGCAGGAACTGCTGCTGATTGCGAACCAGACTGCCAGCGCGAACTTTCGCTATCTGGAAGCGCTGACCGCGGCGGGCATCTACTATCTCGCGCTCACCACGCTGTTCATGCTGTTCCAGGGCTGGCTAGAACGTTCACTCGATCCGAAACGCAAGACCCGTATGCGGCGTATCTCCCTGACCGAACGCCTTCTCGGTGTCGGTCAACCCGTTGTACGGTAAGGAAGCTTTATGTCTATCGAATCACTCCAACCTCTTCAACCGCTTCTAAGAGTATCCCGTATCGACAAGAGCTATGGCTCGACGCAAATCCTCAAGGCGTGCTCGCTCGAGATCGTGCCGAAGGAAACCATCGTGGTGATCGGTCCGTCCGGCTCGGGCAAGTCGACGCTGCTGCGATGCCTGAACCTGCTCGAAACCGTCGATGCCGGCAAGATCTTCTTCGAGGGCCGCGAGCTCACGCGTGAACGTAATCGCCAGCATCTGGTACGCCAGGAGATCGGCATGGTGTTCCAGAACTTCGAACTGTTCTCACATCTTTCCGCCGCTGAAAACATCATGCTCGCACCGATGAAAGTGCTCGGCATGAGCCGTCACGACGCCCACGACCTCGCGCTCAGCCTGCTCGACAAGGTACGGTTGCGCGATCGGGCCGACGCGTTCGCCGACGAACTCTCCGGCGGCCAGCAGCAGCGTGTCGCGATCGCCCGCGCGCTGGCGATGAAACCCAAGCTGATGCTCTACGACGAACCGACCTCGGCGCTCGATCCGGAAATGATCCGCGAAGTCCTCGACGTGATGGCGGAACTCAGCGCTGAAGGCATGACAAGCATCGTAGTCACTCACGAGATGGGATTCGCGCGCCGCGCCGCTGACAAGATTGTGTTCATGGATGCCGGAGAAGTTGTGGAAACGGCCAGCAGCGACCAGTTCTTTAGCGGCGTTGCGCACGAGCGAGCGCGCCGCTTCCTCGATCAGATCCTCCACTAAGCGTTCATACGTCAAGGCGTCAAGGAGCCACACTGCATGTCCACCCAACCCGATCTGCTTCGCATGAAGCGCGATCTTGCCGCCCTTGTCGGCATCAATACGGAAAACCCGCCGGGCCGCGAACTCGAGGCCGCGCAACTCGTGCATCGGCTGTTGGCGGCCGAGGGTTTCGATCTATCGCTGAGCGAATACAAGCCGGGCCGCGCCAACGTCATCGCGCGGCTTGAGAACGGACCAGGTCCGACCTTTGCGTTCAATACGCATCTCGACGTCGTGCCGGCCGGCGACGGTTGGGCCTCCGATCCCTTCATCCTGCGCGAGGCCGACGGCCGCCTTTTCGGCCGCGGTTCATGCGACGCCAAAGGTCCGCTCGCGGCCATGATCGAAGCCATGCGCCTGCTGGCCGCTAACCGTTCAAGCTGGTCGGGAACGCTGATCGGCGTGTTCGTGGCGGACGAGGAGATTGCCAGCGAAGGCGCGAAGTTCTATGCATCGACGAAGCCGGTGGTCGACTATGTGGTGGTCGGCGAGCCGACCTCGAACGCGACCTTCTCCGCGCACAAGGGCAGCTTGCGGCCGTTGGTGCGGGTGCACGGCATCACGGCGCATTCGGGCACGCCGCATCTTGGGGAGAATGCTATCTACCGTGCCGCGCAACTGCTCGGCCTGATCGAAAGCCATCACGAGAACAGCGTGCGCTGCCGCTGCCATCCGCTTGTCGGCTCAGCGAGCCTGACCGTCACGCGGGTGAACGGCGGACACGCCGACAATGTGCTGCCGGGCGCCTGCGACCTGCTGCTCGACCGGCGCATGGTGCCCGGCGAAGACGAGGCCGACGTCAAGCGCGAGTTCGATCAGTTGCTCGATCTCGCGCAACAACGCTTCGGTGTGCGCACCGAAATCCTCGAATACAAACCGACCACGGGCGGTGCGACCGAGACCGCGCTGGAAGCGCCGATCGTGCAAGCCAGCCTGGCGGCCTGCCGAAATCACGGCACCACTGAACCAGGACCTTTCGGCTTTCAGGGCGGTTGCGATCTTGTACATTTTCGAAGCGTAGGCGCGGCCGGTGTCGTGATCGGGCCTGGCACGCTCGCCGTCGCGCACAAGCCCGACGAGTTCGTCCCGATAGAGGAATTCCTGTTGTCGAGCCTCATCTATCGCGACATCGCGCTGACGATGATGCAGGCCGGCCGCTGAGATCGTGCAAGTCACTCTTCATCGCACGCAGCTTCATTATCGCGACGGGCTGACGCTTCATACCGCTTCGTCGGGGAGCGTGGCCGCGCTCGATGCGCTCTATCTTCGGATCGGGCAGGACCGTCTTAGCGGGGTTGGTGAGGTCCGCATTAACATCGCTTATCTGAACGGTCTCGCGCCTTACGAGGTCATCAGTGAAGCCACCGCGGTTCTACCTACGGTCGATTGGACGATAGGCCCGGAGCGGCTCATCAACAGTTTCTCCGACTGGTCCGCGCCCTTCTCCGCACCGCTTCGCATGCTGGTCGACTGCGCTTTGCACGATCTGTGCTCGAAGCGCGCGGGCGTGAGTGTCGCCCGATGGCTCGGCGCCGAAGCGGCCAGCCGCGCGACGTGGCCCACGAACCAGACGTTGTTCTGGTCCAACGACCAAACGATGCTCGCGCGCGCGGGTTCGTATGTCGCACGCGGCTTCAAGGATCTGAAACTGAGGGTAGGCATCGGCTCCTTCGACAACGACCTGCAACGCATCGATCTTCTGCGCACCCACTTCGGTCCGGGCGTGAAGATTGCCGTCGATGCCAACGGCCAATGGCCCATGGACATGGCACAGGAGTATCTCAATGCACTGGCGAAGCGCGCTGTTGCTTATGTCGAACAACCGGTCGCGGCCGGTGACTGGGATGCAATCGAGCGTCTCGCGCAAAGCAGCCAGCTGCCGATCATGCTCGACGAGAGCGTGCAGTCGGATGCGGATGTTGGCCGCATCTGCGCGCTCGGCGGTGCAAAGCTCGCCGCACACCTCAAGCTTGTCAAGCTAGGCGGAATCGCCGCGACCGTCGCTGCAGCCCGGCGGCTTGCTGTTGCGGGCGTTCCTTTCATGATCGGGCAAATGAATGAAGGCGGTGCCGCGACGGCTGCGGCACTGCATGTCGCTTGTGCGACCCGACCCGGCTGGGCTGAGTTATATGGCGCGGATGGTCTCCACGACGACCCGGTGAGCGGCCTCGTCTACGAGCACGGCGCGGCGTCTTCTACCCACGCACCCGGTCTTGGTGTCACGCTGGATACCTTCCTCACGCAACGCATTCAAACTATTCTGGAGAACTGATATGCAGGAACGGCAAGGCCCGCAACAGGGCTGTGAATCCGCGTTCGATGCGCAGGAATATGCAGGTCGCGTCGCACGCACCCGGGCGTCGCTCGCCAAGGCCGGGATCGACGTGATGATCGTCACGGGCCCGGAGAATATCTTTTATCTGACCGGCCAGCAGACGCCCGGCTACTACACGTTCCAGGCGCTGTTGCTGCCGGTCGACGGTGAACCGGTGTTCGTGATCCGCCAACTGGAGTATTTCAACTTCATCGCGAACACCTTCATTGCCGATGCGCAGGTCTATAGCGACGGCGACGACCCCATCGACGTGCTGGTCAACGTCGTGCAAAAAAATGGCTGGGCCAACAAGCGTGTCGCCATCGACAAGCGTGGCTGGTTCCTGCCGATCGCCGTGTATGAAACGCTCACGGCAAAGCTCGGCACGATCGCCGACGGCGCACGCGTGATCGAACAATTGCGCGCGGTAAAGTCGGATGCGGAGATCGAAAAAATCGCGACTGCTGCACGGTATGTAGATGCCGGCATGCGCGCAGGCCTTGCCGCAGTCCAGCCCGGTGCAACCGAAAACACGCTGGTCGCGGCCATGATGTCGGAAGCGATTCTCGCGGGTTCGGAATATGTCGGTATGGAACCGCTCGTCTCGGCGGGCCCGCGTACCGGCGTGCCGCACGGCACATGGCGCCGCCGGCCACTCGATGTTGACGCACCCGCCTTCCTCGAGATGGCTGCCTGCCACGATCGCTATCACGCCGCGCTGATGCGCTCGGCGTGGCTCGGCAAACCACGTTCCGACGCGCTGGATATGGAGAAGGTTTGCCAGGCCGCGCTGCAAGCCGCCCTCGACGCAATCCGTCCCGGCGAGCCATGCGAAGCGCCACATCTGGCCTGCCAGCGCGTGATCGACCGGGCGGGCTATACCGACAACTTCAAGAAACGCACCGGTTATTCGATCGGCATCTCGTTCGCTCCCGACTGGGGCGAAGGCGCGATCCTGAGCCTCTATACCGGCGTGAAGACACCCCTTGAACCCGGCATGACCTTCCACATTCCGCCCGCGCTGCGGATCTACGGCGAGTTCACCGTCGGGGTCAGCGAGACGGTTGTCGTGACCGAGACGGGGCATCGCGTACTCGGCGCCATCGCGCGGCCGTTGCTGCAGGTCGACGCCTGATCGACTCATCTAATCTTGACGGACTACATGCAATGAAAGACATGATCGAATGCCGTGAGCGGCTTAAAGGGATCTTCAACATTACCGTAACGCCCTTTACGGCCGACGGCTCATTTGACTACACCGCCCTGGCGGAAAACATCGAGCGCGTGATCGCGCTGGGCTTCGACGGCCTGCTGATTGGCGGCACCTACGGCGAGTTTCCCGCGATGTCCACCGACGAACGCGCCACACTATTTCGCCGCACGGTGGAGATAACTGCCGGCCGCGTGCCGGTGATGCTCTGCAGCGCATCGTCGGATGTACGTGTCGTACGTGAACTCACACAACTGGCCGGTGACCTGGGCGGCTTGCCGATGGTCACGCCACCCTTCGTCTCCGAAGTCACGGATGACCAGATCGTCGCGTTCTTCCGCGACATGGCGCCGCTCTCGCGCACCGGCGTGCTGATCTACAACGCGCCGGGCATCGGCATCACGTTGTCGCCCCCGACCATCGAGCGCCTCGCGGATATTGAAGGCGTGGTCGGCCTGAAGCAGGGCGACCTGACGCCCACCGCCATCGACCAGATCGCGAATCGCGTAGGTGGCCGCATAAAGCTCTTCTGCGCGTCCGACCTCGCTTTTCTCGGACCGATGATGGCCGGTTTCGACGGCATCAGTTCGACCAACAGCGGCGCCCTGCCGGAACTGATCCTCGCTAGTTACCGGGCGATCGAACGCGGCGACGCGCATGCCGCCTGCGAGCTGCATCGCCTGTGGTACGGCTTTCGCGCCATAGCACGCACGCACGGACAACCGCAGGCTGTGAAGGCCGCCATGAGCTTGCGCGGCTTCACCGGCGGCTACGTGCGCTCGCCGCTGCGCGACCTCGCGGGCAAGGCGCTCGACGACGTGCACGCAGCCATGCAGACGCTTGCGAACGAACCACGCAGCGGCGTCAGGCTCGTTGCATAACCGGTTTTGGAACCAGGGATCGACATGGCATTGAATCAACTCGCCGCGCGCATGAGCCGCGTTCGGCCGTCGCCTACAGCAGAGATTTCCGACAAGGTCCGGGCCTTGCTCGCACAAGGCAAGAAGGTCATCAACCTCGGCGAAGGCGAACTCAACTTCGATACTCCCGCGCATATCAAGCGTGCGGGTATTGCCGCCATCGAACGAGGCGACACGAAATACACGGCGGTTGCCGGGACGACGGAACTGCTGCAAGCGATCGTCGATAAATTCGCTCACGACAACGGCATCGCCTATTCGACGAACGAAGTCATTGCGGGAAGCGGCGCAAAACAGCTGATCTTCAACGCGCTGCTCGCGACCATCGGCCCGGAAGATGAGGTGCTGATCTGCGCGCCTTACTGGGTCTCCTACCCGGACATGGTCGCGCTCGCCGACGGCCGCACCCGCGTACTTCAATGCGACGCCACCGATGGCTGGAAATTGAAGCCGGAAACATTGCGTGCGGCGATCGGTCCGAACACGCGCTGGCTGATCCTCAACTCGCCGAACAATCCCTCCGGCGCAGTGTATAGCCGCGACGAACTCAAGGCGCTGACCGACGTGCTGCTAGAACACGAGCACGTCCTGGTGATGGCCGATGACATCTACGAACACGTGCGTTATGAAGGTCCTTTCTTCACCCCGGCACAAGTCGAGCCGCGTTTGCAACCTCGCACGCTAACGGTCAACGGCGTATCGAAAGCCTATTCGATGACCGGCTGGCGCATCGGTTTCGCGGCGGGTCCGGCGTGGCTGATCGCTGCAATGCAGACGCTGCAATCCCAAAGCACCTCCAACCCCAGTTCGATCTCGCAGGCCGCCGCTGTTGCTGCGCTACGCGGTGGCATAGGCTTCATGGACGAATGGTTGCGAATCCTCGAAGTGGGCCGCAAGCTCGTGCTCCAGTCGGTCGGGCGCTGCCCCGGCTTGCATTGCACACCCTCCGATGGTGCCTTCTATGCCTTCGTCAATTGCGAGGGCGTGATAGGTGCGACGACGCCCGACGGCAAGACCATTGGGAGCGATTTCGAATTCGCGACGTACCTGCTCGAAGCTGCGCATGTGGGCGTCGTGCATGGTGCAGCGTTCGGCATCGACAATCATATTCGCATTGCCTACGCGGTCGACCACACCACCCTGCGCGAAGCCTGTGCGCGAATCGAGCGCGCGTGCGCGGCGCTCGTGCTTCAGACGGAGATAAGCACGCGATGAATCCCGGCCTGATCGATCGCCGGCCGGATTGCAAGGAAACCCGATCATGCTGATCTTGCTCGAAGACGATGATGATTTGCCCGCGAACTATGGGGCACTTGCGGCCATCCTGGCGAGCGTGCGCCGCGCGACGCTCGTGCACGTGAAGGCTGTGTGGGACGAGCAAGTTTTCCCCGATGCAGCCCAGCATGTGACCGCCGATGGCGTGCTCGTGCCGAGCGGACTCGTGTGGGCCGAGCGTATTGGCGTGCGGGCTGTTTCTTCTCCCGTCGCTGCAAGCGAGCTGCTGGATCGCGCAGCGCGAGAGGATATTGTCGTGCCGCTGCATCCGTGCAACGCGGGTTCGATCGTATCGGCAGAAGGATTGATTGCCGAGGCCCGCAGACGCGGCGTAAAACACGAACGCTGTCGCGTGATGCACGATGCAGACAGTGCGTGGATCATCGACGCGGCAACTCATGATGCGATCGGCGAGACAGGCACATGGACGCCGGATCGCTTCGGCCGATGGAGCGCGAGCGAGTCCACGCGAAGCCGCACGATGCCACGCTTACGCATCGCGCTTGTCGGCAGCGAGCGCGATCACCGAGGTGTCAATCCGGCAACATTAGCAGCGCTAGGCGATGCAGCCGATGCTCAGGATATCGACCTGGAGATCACCTACGTCACGCCGCAATCGATCGATATCGACAACGTGGCCGGCCTCTTCGCGTGCGCCGATGGCATCGTGCTGCCCGGCGGCTCGGACATGAGCCGCGTAGCGGGACAGGTAATCGCAGCGCGCTACGCTCTTGTATCGCGCATGCCGGTGGCCGGACTCTGCCTCGGCATGCAGGCCATGGCGACAGCCGCCGCACAGCTTGCCTCGGGCTCGGACGATGTCGCACTCGCAGAAGCCAATCCCACTGCCAGCCTGCACAGTTTTATCCGTCTCGCTGCAGACGATGGATCGACCGTTCATCGACTAGGCGATCAGATCAGCGAGATCGACAATGGCTCGACACTGCATGGGATTCTGGGTGACCGCTTCACTGTACGCACCAACCACAGGTTCCGGCTTAATCCACACGTCCTGGGTTTGCTCCACGATGCTGGCGTGACCGTCTGTGCCCGGGATCTGTCGGGTCATATCGCAGATGCAATCGAGGCGCCCGAGCATCCGTTTTATATCGGCATGCAAGGGCATCCTGAGGTCTCGTCAGCGGCGGAACGTGCGCATCCGCTGTTGTGTGCGTTTCTGGAAACGGCGTTGCGATCGCGATGATCGGATTACAGCGACGCGATCCACGACCGCTCATTCCCGCTCTAATTCGCAACTCAGGCTCGCGGCGCTCAAGCCCCGTCGCACTGCCGAAAACCCGCGTCAAAATTCCTGCATGGTCGGACGAAGCACGATCTCGTTGATATCGACATCGGCCGGCTGTTCGATCGCGTAAGCGATAGCGCGAGCCACCGAATCCGCAGGAATCGCCTGTTGATAGAACTGCCCCACCACCTTCGCGCTCTCTTCATGCGAGCTGCCGAATTTCAGTTCGGAATCGACAGCGCCCGGCAGAATGATCGTCGTGCGGATCGCGGCGCCCACTTCGTGCCTGAGCCCTTCGGAGATAGCGCGTACGGCAAACTTGGTGCCGCTATAGACGGTGCCGCCGGGGCTGAAAACCTTGATGCCCGCCACCGATGAAATGTTGATGAAGTGGCCGCTTTTCTGCTGCTGGAATACAGGCAGTGCCGCCGCGATCCCGTACAGCACACCCTTGATGTTGATGTCGATCATGCGTTCCCACTCGTCGACTTTCGTCTCCGACATAGGTGCAATTGCCATGAACCCGGCGTTATTGACCACCACGTCCACTCGCCCGTAAGCGCTCACTGCCCGGTCGATCAACGCCTGTACATCTGCGCGGCGCGTGACATCGGCGGCTAATACCTCGACCTTGCCGCCGGCTTTACGCAAGTCCGCGGCGATGTTTTCAAGCCGGTCGAGACGACGCGCACCCAGCACAAGCGACGCACCTTTCGCCGACAAATGACGTGCCGTTGCTTCACCGAGCCCGCTGCTCGCGCCGGTGATGACAACGACCTTGCCTTCGATTCCATTGCTGACGTTATTGCTCATGGTTGACATGCTCCTGTGATCCTGGGGGGCGAAGGCCCCCCGCGACAGAAGACAGTATGGGAATCGCAAGCAAACCATTCAATGGAAATGATACGATTTCATAATTCCATTTTCTGGAATCAAAACCGGGAACTCCTCATGCAGAATCGCCTCGAAATGTTGCGCATCTATTGCGCGGCCGTTGAAGCAGAGAGCTTTAAAGAAGCGGCTACGCGGCTGGGTACGTCGCCTCAGGCAGTCACGCGCGCGGTTCAGGAAGCGGAAGCGCTCGTGGGGGAAATCCTTTTCCACCGGAATACGCGGCGTGTGCGCGCCACGGAAGCAGGGGAAGCGTTTGCGCATCGGGCACGCGATCTCGTGCGGCAGATGGACGAACTGCTGCGACCGAAAGACAGCGAGATCGATGCTGAAATTGCCGGCCTGGTTCGGCTAACCGCACCCAAATCCATTGGCGAACGGTTTCTCATGCCGGCGCTTGCGCGTCTCGCCGAGAAGCATCCGCGGATCATGCTCGACCTGCGTTTATCCGATGCGATCAGCGATCCCATTGCGGAGCAGATTGATATTGGCGTGAGGATAGGCTTCATGCGCGACAGTCGCTTCGTGGTTCGCCCCGCATCGCGCGTGGGTTTCTCTGTCGTCGCCAGTCCCAAGTTGATCGCACGCGTGGGCGAGCCGACTGACCTGGCGGCACTTGCGCTTCTGCCTACGACGGGATTCATCGACAGGAACACCGGTCGCCTATGGCCCTGGCAATTCGCCAACGGGCAGCAATTCACGCCGGCCAACCTGGCGTTCCAGACCGACGACGGAGAGTGCGAGTGCCGGGCGGTCGTCGCAGGGTTGGGGTTTGGACAGATCGTGAGTTATCTCGCACAGCCTTTGCTGCGCGCCGGCAAGGTTATCAGCGTGCTTGACAGTTATGCGCCGGAGGCTTGGCCGGTATACGTTTATCGGCCGCAGCGGGGACCAGTGCCGGCACGCATACGGCTTGTGTTCGACGCGATGCTGGCGGCGCTGGAAAAATCGGAGTTGCAGTAAGGGCCTTATGTATCTGGCTTACATTCGTTCCGAGACCTTTTTCTAATCAGCATGCATGCGGGTGGCGTGGCCGGAAAAGCCAGAAGCCGGCCACCACGCGGACAGGCAGCGCTCATTCAACCGTCGCGTTAAAAAGCTTTCCACTCCGCGTTCGCCGCGCCGCTTGCTGCGGGTATAGGCAACGCGGGCGATAAGCGTGACGATGAACGCGGCGATAACTTCGCGACCCGTCCCTTAGGCTCCAGGCGCGGTGTTACCTGCGTCTTCGGCTGGGCTTTCGCGCTTACAGCCTGCGTTGCATGCCCCATCGAGTCTTCGCTGCCTAATCGGAACGAGGACACTGCCTGAGTCAGCTTGCGCCCCTGATCCTCGAGCGATTGCGACGCGGCAGTCGCCTCTTCGACCAGTGCCGCGTTTTGCTGCGTCACTTCATCCATTTGAGTGATCGCGGTGTTGACTTGTTCGATACCGCGACTCTGTTCGCCCGACGCAGCAGCAATTTCCCCCATGATGTCGTTCACGCGAGCGACAGCGTTCGTGACTTCCGACATCGTTCGGCCTGCTTCGCTTGCGAGCCCCGAGCCGGTCTGGATCTTCTGCACTGAGGTCGAGATCAGATCCTTGATTTCCTTCGCCGCGCTGGAGGAACGCTGCGCGAGGCTACGCACTTCGCTCGCGACAACCGCAAATCCCCTGCCCTGTTCACCGGCGCGAGCCGCTTCGACTGCCGCATTCAATGCGAGGATATTGGTCTGGAACGCAATGCCCTCGATGATCCCGGTGATATCCGCAATCTTCTTGGAGCTTTCGCTGATGTCGGCCATCGTATCGACCACCTGCCCGACGACGCTGTTGCCCTTTGCCGCCACGTCCGATGCATTCGATGCCAGCGAACTCGCCTGTGCCGCGTTTTCCGCGTTTTGTTTGACCGTCGAGGTGAGCTGTTCCATGCTTGCCGCGGTCTCCTGCAATGACGACGCTTGCTGCTCGGTGCGTGACGACAAGTCGATGTTGCCCGATGCTATCTCGCTGGAGCCCGTGGCAATACTGTTGGCGGCCATTCTGACTTCGCCGATCAGCTTGACCAGGCTGCCCTGCATCGCACCCATCAAAGCGAGCACGCTGCCGGCAGGTGCCAGATCGGCCCCGCGAACCGGGCTCAGGTCGCCGCTCGCCACCCGTTGAGTCACTTCGCCGAGCGCAACAGGTTCGGCACCCAGGGCGTTGAGCAGCCCGCGAATAATGACGGTGGCCGCGCCGATCGCGGTGGCAAGTGCGATCAGACAGGTTGCAATGAGCAGCGTGCGTTTGTTTGAATAATCAAGCTCCGACTGTGCCTCCATACTCTTGGCGCGCTCAGCGGTGTACTCGGAATAATCGTTGGTCGCCTTGATCAACTGAGCGAGAAGCGGGCGACATTGATCGTCGATCATTGTGATGGCGTCGTCACGCTTGTTGGTAAGCGCGGCATTGACGATGTTCATCGCGACTGGGCCATACGCGCTTTCCACGCGACTGATCTCGGCAACCAGACTGCGTGCTTTGTCGCTGGCGTCGGTCGCATGTGCGACCTGGTCGTTCAACTGGCGCAATGCATTCTGCACGTCCTCGTGCGCCTTGGCCACGTCTGCTTTTTCTGCGTCGAGGTCCGCAGGTTTCGTCACCAGCACAAGATCGCGGGCCGCGATCGCGCGCCGATCCACCGCCGTGCGCACAGTCTCCGCAAGACGCGCACGCGCCTCTATGCCGGAGACGTAACTAGAGAATTGACTATTTGCATCGCTAAGCGCCTTGAGTGAAAAGACTGAGATGGCAACCAGCATGATGATCAACAGACCAAAGCTCCATGAGAGCTTCGCTTTGACTGAAAGCGATTTGAAATTCATTTTATAGTGCTCCCTTCGGTGATGGTGTGAACCGGTCAAGCAAGCGCGCCCCAGACATTTCGTTAAGTCGTTGACAGGGGGATTGGTCAATCTTTGGAAAATGCAGGACAGGGTTCTGCTTTTCTCTAACCGGGACTACGGCCGGGCCGGCCCAATCTGGAGGGTGCTTTTGAGGGACAAACGTTTGCCGAAAAAAATAAATAATTAGTCAGACGATTTGTCGTTCATTTGTCCACCTTAATTTGCTTGGACTTCTAAGTTTTTGCAAACAAGATGCGCTCTCGAAGAACGGACGTTTTCAGCACAAAAGGAAGCGCCAACAGTGTTTGTCGTGCGCTTGTCCACCGAGTCAGGTTTCGAGTTTTATGTTTTTTCAACGCGCATTCGTATCGCTTCCTGAAGATGCAATACGAAGGTGGTTTTTAGGTATGACAAGCAGATCCAAAAGATCATGAGGCGCGGAAAATCGCCCGCGCGCCGCGTCCACACGATTAGATCAGGGACGAGGCGCGCGGTGAAACTGCTTGAAAGACGAAGCCTTTCAATCTCCTACTCGACAACGTCCCAACTGACGTTACCCAGCTGAGCACGGGCCTTCTCCCAGTACTCTTCTGAACGCCCGGCGGGGCTGCCATCCAGCTCCCAAAGATAAAATGCGAGCGTAAACACCTGTTCTTCCGACATAGGAACACTCATGATCGACTCCGGCATTGAATTGCAGCGAGCCCTATTGCGCGCTGTCTCTGCCGAAAGTTTAGGCGGACCCTCACCAATAATTCAGAGTGCGGATGACAATGAATTATTGTCGTTTTAGGTGTAAACACCTACTCGGATAGTGACCAGGTACGACTCAGCCGCACGATCAGAACCAGCGGAGAGAATGTCGGACGAATAGTGGGGAGCGCACGCCCGAACCTGTGTCGGACTGCAGCGCATCCGGCTGCACTCATGCGAATCGTTCGGGCACGCGCAGTGCCAAGCATCGCGTAGTTTTTTGACAGCGAGGTGATCGTTAAAGCAACCGGCTTTGGCCAGCACTCGCGAAACGCTTGTGCGATTTTGCCAATCGGCGCTGGATGACCGTTCTATTGGTCCAGGCGGTCCAGGATGACCCGTTCGCCTGTTTCGGGGATTTCAACCTGCTTGACGACCTTCGAGATGCGGTTCCTGCTCAACTCAAAAGCAAGCATGAGTTGCTTCGTCGAGGCATCCGCCGCTCCAAGGTATTCGCAAACCGCCTCAATCGGAATGGAGAAGGCGCAATAGCCCCAACCGAAACCATAGGCGGAAAACCACAATGAAGCGTCGCGAGAAATGAATGGTGCGCTGAGACTGACAAGCTTAGCGTTCATCGTCCACCTCGTTTCGGATATTAGCGACGCTCGAATCTTCGCACATTCCGCCGCGCTCCTGAAGCGTGGCAGTCTGACGACCCGCTTACGCCTGCCCTTCTCCTTCTCTTAG
>NZ_AEJF01000101.1 GCF_001028175.1 Caballeronia mineralivorans PML1(12) | reverse complement strand
CTTTATCGGTGGAGATCAGCACGAAGTGACTTACCTGATGCCGGATCGCCGCGCGCGCCACGCGCAACGTGCCCAGCACGTTGTTGCGCACCGCCGCCCACGCGTTCTGTTCTTCCATCAACGGTACGTGCTTGTACGCTGCCGCGTGAAACACGATGTGCGGCGCGAAGCGCGACATGGTCTGATCGAGCAGCAGCGAATCCTTGGCATCGCCGATCACCGGGATCACCGACAGATCCGGAAAGCGCTCATGCAGTTCTTCGATGAGCAGATACATCGCGTATTCGCTCAGGTCGTAGGCCACCAGTTGCGCTGGCGAGAAGCGCAGGATTTGCCTGCACAACTCCGAGCCGATCGAGCCGCCTGCGCCCGTCACCATCACCACGCGCCCGTGCAGCAACGCTTCAACGTGCGGCATGTCGATCTTCACCGGCTCGCGGCCGAGCAAGTCTTCCAGGTCGATCTGACGAACGCGGGAGAGGAATGCCTGACCTTGTGTGAGGACCGTGAGCGCAGGCAGAACCATCGCCTTGACGCCGGCGCGCACGCACAGGGTCGCCACACGCCGCTGCGAATCCACCGA
>NZ_AEJF01000100.1 GCF_001028175.1 Caballeronia mineralivorans PML1(12) | reverse complement strand
GGTGGTTTCAAAAAGCCGAAATAGATCGCTGAAGAGTATTCCAGCAGATAAGGCAAGCAGCGAACTTCAAGAAGGCTTCATGGATCTTGGCCAGTCGCTCGTAGCGAATTCGCAAACGGTGGAAATTATGGAACCAAGCATGAGTACGTTCGACTACCCATCGATACTTTCCAAGTCCGCTGCCATGTTCAGTGCGGCGCCTGGCGAGAACAGGTTTAATACCGCGATCGCGCAATTTCTGTCGGTGTGCTTCGGAGTCGTACCCGCGATCTGCAAAGACCACTTGAGGCTTTTTCAAGGGGCGACCGCGTATGCCACGAATGGCTGGAATCGCGTCGATAAGCGGCAGCAATTGTGTGACGTCATGGCGATTCGCACCGGTCAAGATGATCGAAAGCGGCACCCCGTTTGCGTCGGTCGCAACATGGTGCTTAGAGCCCGGTCGCGCACGGTCTACGGGGTTCGGCCCAGTTTTTGGCCCGCCCCGATAGCCCGCACGGAAGAGGAATCGACAACCACGCGTGACAAGTCGATTTGGCCCGCTGCGCGTAACTCGGCGAGCAGCACTTCGTGCAATCGATCCCACACGCCTGCTTCTTGCCAGTCGCGTAAGCGGCGCCAACAAGTCACGCCAGAGCCGCAACCCATTTCGGCGGGTAGATCGCGCCAACGCAGCCCTGTGCGCAACACAAACACAATGCCGTTCAATGCTGCGCGATCGGGTACCGGCTTGCGACCAGGGTACTTCTCGCGACGAGCTTTCGGCTGGGGCAGTAACGGTTCGAGTCGGCGCCATAATTCGTCGTCAATGATTGGCTTGTCCATCCCTTGGTCTCGTCATCACGATGGCCTAGGTTAACAGGATGTCTATAAAGTTAACAGAGCCCTTCACGTTTTTTTGAAACCGGCTCTT
>NZ_AEJF01000099.1 GCF_001028175.1 Caballeronia mineralivorans PML1(12) | reverse complement strand
TTTTACTCGAGAACCTTGGCAACGACACCGGCGCCGACGGTACGACCGCCTTCACGGATAGCGAAGCGCAGACCTTCTTCCATGGCGATCGGAGCGATCAGCTTCACCGTGATCGACACGTTGTCGCCCGGCATGACCATTTCCTTGTCCTTCGGCAACTCGATCGAACCCGTTACGTCCGTGGTACGGAAGTAGAACTGCGGGCGATAGTTGTTGAAGAACGGGGTGTGACGGCCGCCTTCGTCCTTGCTCAACACATACACCTCAGCCGTGAAGTGCGTGTGCGGCGTGATCGAACCCGGCTTGGCCAACACCTGGCCACGCTCCACGTCTTCACGCTTCGTGCCGCGCAGCAAAATACCCACGTTGTCGCCCGCTTGACCTTGGTCCAGCAGCTTGCGGAACATTTCCACGCCCGTGCACGTCGTCTTCACCGTCGGCTTGATACCGATGATTTCGATTTCTTCGCCAACCTTAACAACACCGCGCTCGATACGACCCGTCACCACCGTGCCGCGACCCGAGATCGAGAACACGTCTTCCACCGGCATCAGGAACGAACCGTCGATTGCGCGTTCCGGCGTCGGAATGTACGTGTCCAGCGCGTCGGCCAGGTTCATGATCGCCACTTCGCCCAGCTCGCCCGTGTCGCCTTCCAGCGCCAGCTTGGCCGAACCCTTGATGATCGGCGTGTCGTCGCCCGGGAAGTCGTACTTCGACAGAAGCTCACGCACTTCCATTTCAACCAGTTCCAGCAACTCAGCGTCGTCCACCATGTCGCACTTGTTCAGGAACACGATGATGTACGGCACGCCAACCTGGCGAGCCAACAGGATGTGCTCACGCGTTTGCGGCATCGGGCCGTCTGCAGCCGAACACACCAGGATCGCGCCGTCCATCTGCGCTGCACCCGTAATCATGTTCTTCACATAGTCAGCGTGGCCCGGGCAGTCAACGTGCGCGTAGTGACGCGCTGCCGTTTCGTACTCGACGTGGGCCGTGTTGATCGTGATACCACGCGCCTTTTCTTCCGGCGCTGCGTCGATCTGGTCATACGCCTTCGCTTCGCCGCCGAACTTCTTCGACAACACCGTCGCGATCGCTGCCGTCAGCGTGGTCTTGCCATGGTCGACGTGACCAATCGTGCCTACGTTGACGTGCGGCTTGGTCCGTTCGAATTTACCTTTTGCCA
>NZ_AEJF01000098.1 GCF_001028175.1 Caballeronia mineralivorans PML1(12) | reverse complement strand
TTTTCGACTCCTAACAGGAATTTTTCCGTACCTTGCGCCGCGCGCAAACAGTGTGGACTAGTGTTGCTGGTGCCCATGAGCAGGATCGAACTGCTGACCTCTCCCTTACCAAGGGAGTGCTCTACCACTGAGCCACATGGGCGGACCTTGATGCTGGAGCGGGTGAAGGGAATCGAACCCTCGTCATAAGCTTGGAAGGCTTCTGCTCTACCATTGAGCTACACCCGCTTGGGTCTAACGATTCCCGACGCTTGCTACATGTTCTGGTGGAGGAGGCTGGATTCGAACCAGCGTAGGCGTAAGCCAACAGATTTACAGTCTGCCCCCTTTAGCCACTCGGGCACCCCTCCGCAGAGAACTGACGATTATGGGGGAACATCGCTGTTGTGTCAAGCCTCCAGCGGGTCCAGCATAATCGATGCTTCTCACTTATAGGTGTTCAGG
>NZ_AEJF01000097.1 GCF_001028175.1 Caballeronia mineralivorans PML1(12) | reverse complement strand
TTGGCCGTAAGTGCGATTCCGGATTAGCTGCCAATGTGCCAATCGCGGGGGGTTTCGTTCAGGACTACAACTGCCACACACCACCAAAGCTAACTGACAGGAGAATCCAGATGGATGCACAAACACGCCGCCGCGAACGTCGCGCAGAGAAACAGGCTCAATGGAAAGCAGCAAATCCCCTGTTGGTTGGGGTAAGCGCAAAACCAGTTAACCGCCCTATTCTCTCGCTGAATCGCAAACCGAAATCACGAGTAGAAAGCGCACTAAATCCGATAGACCTTACAGTGCTGGCTGAATACCACAAACAGATTGAAAGCAACCTGCAACGTATTGAGCGCAAGAATCAGCGCACATGGTACAGCAAGCCTGGCGAACGCGGCATAACATGCAGTGGACGCCAGAAAATTAAGGGAAAATCGATTCCTCTTATCTAGTTACTTAGATATTGGCCTTGGCTTTATCTCAATATTATATGGATCATAGCTGGCAACTAATTCAGTCCAGTAAATATCCTCAATAGGGAATAATATATGCTTCCCATTCCATCGGGAAAAAGTTTTGTTCAACACACCAAGCTCAATCAACTCACTAATGTATGGGAATTGTTTTGATGTAACCACATACTTCCTGCCTTCATTAAGGGCTGCGCACAAAACCATAGATTGCTCTTCTGTAAGGTTTTGAATTACTGATCGCACTTTATCGTTTTGCATCTTAATGCGTTTTCTTAGCTTAAATCGCTTATATCTGGCGCTGGCAATAGCTGATAATCGATGCACATTAATTGCTAGCGAAAATGCAAGAGCAAAGACGAAAACATGCCACACATGAGGAATACCGATTCTCTCATTAACATATTCAGGCCAGTTATCTGGGCTTAAAAGCAGAAGTCCAACCCAGATAACGATCATATACATGGTTCTCTCCAGAGGTTCATTACTGAACACTCGTCCGAGAATAACGAGTGGATCTCATAAGAATATATCAGAGATAGCGAATTTTATGCTCTCTGAGAGCCACTTTCCTTACGTCCTTTTCTTAGAGGGGTCTAACTTTTTAACAGAAAATATCTCAATAACAAGACCAGATGGAAGGGTTGTTAATCTTGAGTATAATTCTGGTATATTAAATAGGTTAGATCGACTAACTGCAGCTAATTATGGAATGCCTATAAATAGTAATCTATGTATTAACAAATTTGTAAATCATAAAGACAAAAGCATTATGCTACAAGCAGCATCTATATATACTCAAGGAGATGGGAGGAGTGGGATTCGAAAATCATGTTTGAAATAATGTTTGATATATCAACGACTTCGCTCAGAGTGTTGGGGCGTGACTTGTTTGAACAGCTTACATCTAAGTGATATTTTTTATTTTAATAAGGTTTTAATTAATGGCTAGAAATGCAACAAACAAGTTACTGCACAAAGCTAAAAAATCGAAAAGCGACGAATTTTACACTCAGTATTGTGATATTGAGAACGAACTGCAATACTACAGAGAGCACTTCTCTGATAAGGTTGTTTATTGCAATTGTGATGATCCTAGAGTAAGCAATTTCTTTAAATATTTTTGCAGTGAATTTTTGATAATCTTGGCTTGAAAAAGTTAATAGCATCTTGCTATGTAGAGAATAAAGAAGGTTTTTCTAGTAGCGAAGCCGCGAAGAACGGATTTTACTATGAATATCATAAAGAAAATGGAAAGAAATTAGTTTTTGATGATATTAGTGTTTCTTCTTTCTGTGGCGATGGCGATTTTCGCAGTTCGGAGAGCATTGATCTGACTAAAAAAATCAGATATTGTTGTTACGAATCCTCCATTCTCGTTATTTAGAGAGTATCTTGATCAACTAATTAAGTATGATAAGAAATTCCTTATAATTGCTAATGTTAATTCAATAACATATAAAGAGGTGTTTAATCTAATTAAGGAAAATAAGATTTGGCTTGGGGTTCATCTCGGGAGAGGTGTTTCTGGATTTATTGTTCCAGAGCATTATGAATTATATGGTACTGAGGCGAGAATTGATTCTAATGGTAATAGAATTATCTCGCCAAACAACTGCTTATGGCTAACTAACCTAGATGTCTTTATTAGGCATAAAGACTTGCCTCTTACAAGAAAATATTTTGGGAATGAAAGTTCATATCCAAAATATGATAATTATGATGCTATAAATGTAAACAAAACAAAGGATATTCCATTAGATTACAATGGGGTTATGGGGGTTCCTATCACATTCTTGCATAAGTTTAACCCTGAGCAATTTGAGTTAATAAAATTTAGAAAGGTGTTGATGAAAAAGATTTGTCTATAAATGGTAAATGCCCTTATTTCAGAATTTTGATAAAAAACAAACGATTACAAAAGTAATTGATGTTTGTTAGTTTTTTCTTGAGATCATTAGCTTCGTCGTAAGCTTCGGTACCAGAAACGAAAAAAACCACCTCTCCAAGCTTATCGATGATAAGCTGTCAAACATGAGAATTCTTGAA
>NZ_AEJF01000096.1 GCF_001028175.1 Caballeronia mineralivorans PML1(12) | reverse complement strand
TTAGAGGCGGTTTCAAAAAGCCGAAATAGATCGCTGGAGAGTATTCCAGCAGATTAGGCAAGCAGCGAACTTCAAGAAGGCTTCATGGATCTTGGCCAGTCGCTCGTAGCGGATTCGCAGTCGGTGGAAATTATGGAACCAGGCATGAGTACGTTCGACTACCCATCGATACTTTCCAAGTCCGCTGCCATGTTCAGTACGGCGCTTGGCGAGAACAGGTTTAATACCGCGATCGCGCAATTTCTGTCGGTGTGCTTCGGAGTCGTATCCGCGATCTGCAAAGACCACTTGAGGCTTTTGCAAGGGGCGACCGCGTATGCCACGGATGGCTGGAATCGCGTCGATGAGCGGCAACAATTGTGTGACGTCATGGCGATTCGCACCGGTCAAGATGATCGAAAGCGGCACCCCGTTTGCGTCGGTCGCCACATGGTGCTTGGAGCCCGGTCGCGCACGGTCTACGGGGTTCGGCCCAGTTTTTGGCCCGCCCCGATAGCCCGCACGGAAGACGAATCGACAACTACGCGTGACAAGTCGATTTGGCCCGCTGCGCGTAACTCGGCGAGCAGCACTTCGTGCAATCGGTCCCACACGCCTGCTTCTTGCCAGTCGCGTAAGCGGCGCCAACAAGTCACGCCGGAGCCGCAACCCATTTCGGCGGGTAGATCGCGCCAACGCAGCCCTGTGCGCAACACAAACACAATGCCGTTCAGTGCTGCGCGATCCGGTACCGGCTTGCGACCAGGGAACTTCTCGCGACGAGCTTTCGGCTGGGGCAGTAACGGTTCGAGTCGTCGCCATAATTCGTCATCAATGATTGGCTTGTCCATCCCTTGATCTCGTCGTCACGATGACAAAGGTTAACAGCATGTCCATGAAGTTAACAGCCCCCTTCACGTCTTTTTGAAACCGCCTCTTAGAATTAAAATTGAATTTATTTGAAACAGTGATTCCGAATAGTTATCAGCAGCTGTTCGCGACAGGGTTGAACGAGGGAGCCTGGCTCGAACAGGATCATCGCAACGCATGGAGTATCCCGTCGCATCACACCGGGTGATCGGCCCGGCGCTTGGTTAAACGATCGACAGGCGGACGGCGGCGGAATTTATGCCAGGACAGAACTCGCAGTCTCTGGGTAGAAGACTCGACTCGTGCCAGTGCGTAGCGTCGAAAATGGGACCGGTTTGCGCTACCCGCAAACGAATGCCAGGTTTCTACGTTTACCTTCCGAAGCGGACCGACCTCGATATGGCTGGACGCACCACCGCATGATGGGAGCGGCCGCGAGGCACCGGTGCCAGGCATGCGGACGAGGCGGGCGCCAGGGACACGAAATCAGGCGCAGCTCCGGACTCAGTTCCACGTTCTGGAACGAGGACCGCTTCTAACAGTGAGAGACGCCCCCGTGAGCCCAAAGCACGCCTTACGATAAACATTGAAGCCGTCGCGCGTCACACAGACGGCTCTGACCAAACATGGAGACAGGAAGTGATGAAGTCCCGCGGAAAATACCGTACGACCATTCTGATGATGCTGTTGCTCGCCACGGTCATCAATTACATCGACCGCTCGGCGCTGTCGATCGCCATGCCGTTTATCACGCGCGACTTTCACCTCACGGCGGGCGAAAAGGGCATGATCTTCGGCGCCTTTTCGATTGGCTACGCGGTGTTCAATTTTCTCGGCGGTTATCTTTCCGATCGCTTCGGCGGCCGCAGCGTATTGAGCGTCTCGATGACCGGCTGGTCCATCGCCTGCGGTTTGACGGCGGCGGTGTCGGGCTTCTGGTCGATGCTGCTGATACGCGTCGCTTTTGGCATGGGCGAAGGCCCGAACGCGGCGACCGCAAACAAGGTCGTGAACACGTGGTTTCCGATCGACGAGCGCGCTACGGCTGCGGGCGTGGGGCAGGCGGGCGGCCCAATAGGCGGTGCTCTCGCAGGTCCGGTCGTCGGCTTTCTCGCGCTTGCGTTCGGATGGCGCGCGGCATTCATCGTCATGGCGGTGCTCGGCATTACGTGGGCCATTGCGTGGCGCCTTCTCTCGACCGAGACGCCTGCACAGCATCCCAAGGTGAGCAGGGAGGAACTGGCTCACATTGAAGCAGGACAGGAAGCGGTGACGGCGCCTTCAGGCGGGAAGGTGTCGATACGCGAGGTGATCACGACACGCGCGGTCCTCACGACCGGCATCTCACTCTTTTGCTACAACTACATCCTGTTCTTCTTCATTAGCTGGTTTCCAAGCTATCTCGTCGATGCAAAGAACATCAGCCTCAAGGACATGAGCCTCGTCAGCTCGCTGCCGTGGATCACGGGGGCGATCGGTTTCCTGTCAGGCGGTTTTCTCGTTGACGCTATTTACCGGCGCACCGGCAAGCGCATGTTCTCGCGCAAGGTCGTGCTCGTGACGTCGCTGCTGATCGCGGCGAGCTGCATTGTGTTGACCGGTTTTGTCGATGCGGTCTCGACGGCCGTGGGCGTCATGACGATCGCCATCGGCCTGCTCATGCTCGCCGCGCCCGCATACTGGGCCATCATTCAGGACAGTGTGCCGCGTCATCAGGTCGGCACGGCGAGCGGCTTCATGCACGGCCTCGCAAATTGCTCGGGCATCGTCGGGCCGGCGATAACGGGCTTCCTGATCCAGAGCACCGGCAGTTTTGTAAGCGCGTTTGTGCTGGCCGGCGTGGTCGGCTTGATCGGCTCGCTCATCCTCGCGTGCTTTGTGGACGGTACCGACCGCATGCCGGAACCAACGCCGGCCTGAACCTCCCGGCGCCCCGCATGTATCGCCGTGTGTTGTGCGCTCAGCGTACGCTCAACGCGGCCGAAGAAATCTCGACACGACCTGCTCGTCGGGCTCGATCCCGATACCGGGCGCGTCGCTCAGGCGAAAGCGCTGGCCCTCGCGGACCGATGACAAATCGATCAGCTCAGCCGCCGGTTCGACATAGAGATATTCGACCTGCAGCATGTCTCGATACGCTGTCGCAAGATGCAGGGTCGCGAGAAAGCCGGGGCCGAAATACGGGCTGTGCGGCAACACGCCGAGCTTCGCGTCGCGCGCGAGCGTCATGATGTCAACGAACTCCGTAATGCCGCCGACCTTGCTGACGCTCGGTTGCAGGTAGTCGACGGCGCGCGCATCGATCGCCTGGCTGAATTGCGTCGCGGTGCACCAATTTTCGCCGGCCGCGATCGGCACGCCCTGCGAGCGAAGCCGCGCGAGACGTGCGAAATCCTCCGGCGGGAAAATCGGCTCTTCGAGCCACGAGACGCCGCCGAGCGCGCGCAGCCGTGCGAGATTCCCGAGCGCGGTCGCGTCGTCCCAGGCACAGTTCACATCGACGGACACTGGTGCCTGTCCGGCGATTTCCGCATGCGCCGCCTCGATCACCGGCATGTCGATTTCATGCAGCTTGATATCGCGAAACCCTTCGTCAAGCGCGCGGCGGCAGATGGTCGATGCGGCCTGTGCATCGCCGTAACGCACGAGGCTTGCGTAGGTGGAGAGCGTGGCCGGTTCCGTGCCGCCGAGCAGTTGCCATAGCGGCACGTTTGCGCGTCTTGCGGAGAGATCCCAGAGCGCCATGTCGACGCCGGAGATCGCGAACATCGTGATCCCGTATCGGCCGAAGAGATGCAACTGGCGCTGTGTCTGGCGCGTCCATACAGGGATCGAGTCGATGCTCGCTCCTTCGGCAAGCGGCTTCACGCGCGTCTCGACAACGCTGCGCGTGGCGTCGGCCACAAAATAGCCGAACGCTTCGCCCCAGCCCACATTGCCGTCCGTATCCTCGACGCGGATCAGCACGGTCTCCAGCGTCTTCCACGCAGAAGGTGTGATGCCGAGTCCGGTGCCACGATCTTCGAACGGGATCTCGACGACACGTGTTTCGACTGAGCGGATCTTCATCGCGGCGTCCGAACGAGGAGCGGCTGCGGCACATACGGTCCACCAACAAAGCCGGGACCGGCTGACGGCGGCATCGCTTCGCGCGCGAGAAACGCGGGCGCGAGATGATCGACGGCCGAATCCTGCGGCGCGTAGCCCAGCGCGACGGCGCGCCCATTGTGGAAGAACGGAGCGGGGCACCGCGACACGCCATAGACGACGTCGTGCGTGATGTCCTCATGCTCGAGCCCGATGCGGATGAGCTGTGCCAGATCGCGGCCGCTCACCCAGATGTGCTGGCGCCGTTCGTCCGCGACCTGCTCGTCGGCGTTGCCGATGCGAATCGACAGCGCCTTGAGGCCGTGGCGATGTGCGTAGAGCGCGCACGCGGCCTCGCCGAACACCTTGCTCAGCGCATAGAAGCCGTCGGGTGCAACGGGTGCGTCGTCGCCCGCGAAGCCTTCCACTCGATGCTGGCCGAGCACGTGATGGCTGCTCGCGAACACGAAACGCCCAATGCCAAACTCGCGGCATGCGTCGAGCAGATAGAGCTGGGCGCGATAGTTTGCATCGAGCGTCGCTTCGAAGTCGATGTCGAGGCTGTACGTGCAGGCGAGATGGAGGATGCCGTCGACACCCTGCGTGGTCTGCTGCACCACGTCGCGATCGGTCATGTCGCCGGCGATCGCCGTTTCGTTGGCGGCCAGACCACCTGCCTCGCGCAGGTCGAGCAGACGCAGGTTGTAATGCTCGCGCAGCCACGGGCGCACGCGGGTCGCGACGCCGCCGGCCGCGCCGGTGACAAGAATGGTTTTCATCGAAAGGCTTTTCCCTGTTTTCATCGAGTGCAGTCGCATGCAACCCACTCGAAGTAAGTCTTCAAATCCGCGATCGAACGCGCGCTGGCAGAGATGGCGTGTGAGAACTCATTGGCGCTGCCCGTGAGTGTAGGACCGCGAAAGCACCGCGTACTTCGCCGCCGGGCCGCGCCGCGCGCGCGAGTTCCAGGATCTGGAACTCGCGCGAGGAATTTGAGCGCACTTCATGCTTTGGGTTCCCAGGCGAGCGTGGTCCGCGCCGAGAAAATCTCCCCGGGGGCCAGTACGTGCATGCCAGTGCCGTCGATGCCGCGGGCTGCGAGATTGAATCCGTTCGCGACGTGACTAACCGGTTCGACGCAGAAGAAGGAGCCGCCGCGTGGCGTGTAGGCGACCAGGTGTGTGAGGGGCGCGTCGGCGGTTATGCGCATCGTGCCCGCGTTGCGCTCGATGAGCGCCGTGCCGTTCCATTCGCTCGCATAGATGGCGCAATCGCGCGTTTGCCAGTCAAGGTGGGAGAGTTCGGTCGGCTGCGTCGTGGCGAAAGCGTTGCCAGTCGGCACGAACGCGGCGTCGAGCTCCCAGCGCCGCTGGGCATCGAAGCGGATCACCGAGTCCGTATCGATCGCGAGAAACGGATGCCAGCCGAGTCCGGCCGGCATTGGGCTAGCCCCGAGATTACGCAGCGCGAAGGAAACATCCAACGCATTCGCGTTCAGCTCGAACGCGATGCGGGCCTCAAAGGGCCAGGGCCAATGCTCACGGTCGTCGGAATGCAACACGAGTTCCGCGCGTTGGGAATCGTGCGCACGCATTTGCCATGCGCAGCGTTGCGCATGACCGTGCAGGGTGTTCGGCAGATCGAGTGGGTGCGGCGCGAGCGCGTACGTCGAATTGCCGAATGTCAGCCGCGCCTCGGCGATCCGGTTGGAATAGGGGATCAGCGGATAGGCGCCTGCTTTGGGCCAGCCGTGTTCGGGCGCGTCCCACGCGCGCAGCGGTACGAGGAGGTTGAGGTTGCGGTCGAGCGCTTTCAGGCTGCAGAGACGCGCGCCGAGGTGTGGGGCGATCTCGGCTTCGAGCGAGCCGTTCGATAGCGTGAGGCGGTATGGGTCGGTCATGGCAGGAGAGGGTGCGAAAAGACCTGGTTCGGGTCAAGCGTCGAATTGCAGACGCAGCAGGTGGCCGGAGAGCGGCGCGCTCGCGAGCGATTCAATCGGCTGATGATTGCGGTCGCTTGTAATGTAGAGCGAAGCGCGCTGCGAGCCGTCGTGTACGAATGCGAGGCCGGTGGGCGCGGCAACGGGCAAGCTGACGATGTGATCGAGCACGCCTTCGGCGGTGAAGCGCATCAGGCTCCAGCCGTCGCGCAGTGCGGCCCAGACGCCGGCGCGTGCATCAAGCGCGACACCGGAAAGCCGGCCGGAACCCGGTGGCATCGACGCAAAGCGGCGCACGTTCGACGAGCCGCGGCGCAGCGCATATAACGTACCGGACGCCGACGCCGCGGCGTACGCGCAGGCACCGTCGGCGGACCACGTCATGGAGTCGATGGTTTCGCTGAATTTCCACTTCGATTCGAAGCGCTGAGCGTCGTTGACGAAGCCGAGATGCCCATGGTTGCCGCGCTGCATCCAGCCCCACGTGTGTCCCATCGCGTCGGTGCAGAGCAGCGTGACGTCAGGGTCGTTCCAGACGCTCGACCCCTCGTGGACGGTGAGCGTCTCGTCAGCGGCGAGGATCAGATGGCGTCCGGCTTGCGCAAGCAGCAAACCTTCGGGGCGCAGTTGCATCCCTGCGATGGGGGCGTCCAGATGGCAGACAATGCGGTCGGAGGCGCCGTCGAAGGCGTGCAGCACGGGCGCCAGCGTGTCGGCCCAATAAAGCGCTCCGCGAGCGGCCCACCAGACCGGGAACGCACCATGAAACGCCCACGACGAGCTGACTGCGGAAACCTCTTCGGTCTCGGCCGTCCGGCTGCCGGATTGAAGTTGCATGCCGACGCGCCGTGCTGCTTCGGCCAGTTCCGGGCCGAGCAGTTCCAGCCGCGCCAGCGACATGCGGTACGCGGGGCCGGCGACGCTCAGCGCGCCTCGCACGCGTCCCTCGTTATCGACGATTGGCGCCGCGACGCAACGCACGCCGAGTACGATCTCTTCGTCGTCGACGGCGTAACCGCGCGCTGCCGTGATGCGCAACTCGACCTGCAAACGCCCCCGATCGGTGATCGTCCGCGGCGTAAGCGCGGTCAAGGTCACGCCGCGCAGCAAGCTGTCGCGTTCGTCACGCGGCATGCGAGAGAGGATTGCCTTTCCCTGACCCGTGCAATATACCGGCTTGCTGCGGCCGAGCGCCGCCGCAGAGCGCTGGGAATGTGCGCCGTCGCAACGTTCGAGCGAGATCACTTCGCTGCCGTCGAGCGCCGCGAGATAGGTCGTCTCGCCGGTGAGATCGCGTAGTGCGCGCAATTCCGTGGCCGCAGCAACGACAAGATCCGGCATCAAATAGGAGTTGCGCACCAGTTCCAGATAGCGAAATCCAAGCCTGTACACACGATGCGCCAGGTCGCGGCGCAAGAGGCCGTGCTCAATCAGCGTGGCGAGAATGCGATAAAGCGTTGTCTTGGGCAGGCCCGCATGCTCCAGCAGATCGGCATTGGTCATGCCTTTCGGTGCCGCGCCCACCATTTCCAGGACTGTCAGCGCCTTCGACAGCGCTGCCGTTCCGTCTCCGATACTCATGTTTCCACCCGTTGGAATTCGGCGGTGTGGGCGCTTGCCGAACCGCGCCGAGTTTAATCACTTTATCAGCAGGATCGATATTCATGGGGTGCAGAAGGGCGCAAAGTTCCATATGCTGGAACTGAAGGCAGTTTTTTTGAACGAATGAGAAATCAAGCAAGCGCTCGTCATGCATATGCGAAGGGCTTCTATCGCGACGTCGATCCCACTGTTCACGTTAGCGGCGAAACGTTCGCGCAACTGCCAAATGCGGTTGGTCCGGTTCAGCGCTTTCGTGGGCAGGTCACTGTCTCCAGCAGATCCGCATTGCTCATGCCGTGTGGGCGCCGCGCCGATCAGGTCGAGCACGCCCGGCGCCTTATCCAGTGAAGCGGTTCCGTCTCCTATTGCCATATTCCCATCCGCTGGAACTCGAGAGGCGAAATGCGGATATCACCGGTTTTCACGGACGAATCACCGGACTAGCATTCGACCCACGGTGAACGAAAAAACGTCGCGCCCGGTTTCAGACTGTGGAACTGGCGCTCCGGTTTCACACCTCCGACCTCTACGACAGGACATTCCAGTGAAGATCCATCACTATGCAGATTCACTTGCCACCGCTACGCCTCGCGACGTGGTGGTGAGCGACGAAACGCTCGCGAAGCTGGCCAAGGTCAGCAGTGGTTCCCTCACCACGCAGCTTTTCAAGCACGGTTATCGACAACCGGCACTGGTGGGTTTGCGTGCGCTGAACAAGCATGTCGAACCGTTCGCCGGGCGCGCTTTCACGATGCGGTTCATCCCGGCGCGCGAGGGCATTGATACCTACGGCACGATGACCACCAAGCCGAACATGGACAACCTGCAGTGGCAGGGCGTCGAGCAGGTGAAGCCCGGGGACGTCCTCGTGATCGACAGCCAGAACGACCCGCGTGCGGCTTCCGCCGGCAACATCCTGGTCACCCGCCTACTTGCGCGCGGCGCCCGCGCCATCATCACGGACGGAGCATTGCGCGACGGCAGCGAAATCGCCAGCCTGCCGCTGCCGGCTTATGCCCGCGAGATCACCGCGACTACGCGTATCTCGTACCATCATGTGGCGGACCTGCAGGTGCCGATAGGCTGCGCGGGCGTCGCGGTGTATCCGGGCGACATCATTGTCGGCGACGCGGACGGCATCACCGTCGTGCCCCCGCATCTGGCGCAGGAACTGGCGGACTTCTGCACGCAGCAGGATGACCTCGAGCGCTATCTCGCCATGCGCATTGCCGCGGGGGAAGCGTTGTGGGGAGTCTACCCGCCGAGCCCGCAAGCCTACGAGGACTACAACGCATGGGTAGCTGCGGGACGGCTGGTGATTGCGTCTGTCATCGGCAAGGAGAAGCGCTGATGGCCGTCATCGATCAAGCAGGGTACGCCGCGTTGATCCGCCGTTATTTCGATGCCTGCAATGAAGCGGACTACGACAAGCTGGTGTCGTGCTTCACGCCTGACGCGGTCCATTATTTCCCGGCGGGCTTGCCCGATATCCCATGGCGCACCGCCGACACCATCGCCCGAAAATGGCAGTGGTGCGTTGAAAACCTCGGCTCCCAATGGACCATTGAAAAGATCCTGGTGAGTCACGACAGTCACGAAGCGGTGATCGAGTGGACCCACTGGAAGGCAAAACCGGGCACGGCGTTGCGCGGCGACGAGTGGTATGTCTTCGATGAAACCAGCGGCCTCATCAAGGAGATCCGCGCGTATTACGCATCGCCGGCGGACAAGGACGTGAAGATCAACGAGCTCGTGGATTTCGCTTATGAAGCGCGTGGCTACCATCTGCAAGCGACATCATGAGCAGCCCGGGAGGAGTCGTGAAGCGGGGAGGGACGTCATGGTGATGAAACACATCGTCATGTTCCGGCGGCGCGCGGACGTGGCGGGGCAGCCGGGACTTGAGGCGCAACTCGTCGAGCGCATGCGCACGCTGGACCGCGAGATCGTGTTCGTGCGCGGCTGGAAGGTCTCGGCCAACGAACTCGATCGCGCGATCTGCTGGGACTATCTGCTCGAGTCCACCTTCGACGACCGGCAAGCGCTCGAGCAGTACTTGCCGCATCCGGCTCATGTCGCGCTGATTACCGATCTGAAACAGTACTTCGACTGGGCCGCTGTCGATTACACGGACCACACGGATTCACCGGCCACCTGAATAGTCGAACCCGGATCGACAAGAAGCGGAACAGCTTCCCGGGTTCGCTCACACGCATGACGGCTGCGCTTGAAGCAGCGCGAGCCGGCTGGAGACAATGCAATGAACAGACACCCGTCGTCCGCGCAAGCGGACTTGGGGTCCGCTGTCGGCTCCGACATGGCCCGCGAACTGCGCATTACATCGGTTGAACGGGGCGAGATCTCTTCCGCGTTCAGTTGGGCCTATGTGATCTTCCTGACGCAGGCGGCCCGGGTGACAGACCGTATCGGCTCGAAGAAAGCGATGTTCAGCGCCATCGCGGTGTGCTCGATTCTCACCCCCGGCGCCGGACGAATGCTCCGATACTCTTCGTCGGCTCGAGGTCCAGGGGTCGACAAGTATTCGTCAGCGTTGTGGACGAAACCATGCATCAGCGAGAAGCCCATCCGAGGTGGCCCAAAGATGTCCGCCGGCCAGCATCTCGCTTCGAGCACTTGACTGGTATGAATAAGTCCTGCAGGAAGCGCGACGGCAGCAGGGATGTAGATATCCAGGTGCTCGTCCGGGAACCATCGTATTGAGTCCACTCCCTACGGGGTTCGCAGACGGTGCGAAAAGCTGCCGGCATAGGTCAAGGTGGTCTGCTCGAAGTCGTCGCGGGACTGGGGCGTCAGCTTCGTGCTGTCGCGTGTGCCAGGATAGACGTCGGTGTTGTTGACCATCAGGTCGGTGCATCGGAACGCGCTGCCGAGAAATCCACCGGTCAGACCAACGTTTAGGAGGCACCTCTTGGCGCACCGGCCCCAGCAGTTCTGCGGAACCATGAAAGAGGAGATGCTCGCAATAGAAATCGACAGTACGACGAATGGCGCTATGGAGCCTCATTGCAACCAGCAAGAAGGCGGCACTAACGCGTGCAGCGAGCAAGATCATTTTCCTGACCAACATGCTATCGCGTGAACGCTGACCGAACTAGTCGCTGATCCAGCCGCGCGCAGCCAGTTCGATTGCACCTCAGAGCAACGCCGCTGCATCCAGCAAAAGCGGGCATTGCAGTGATCAAATTATCGCGGGATTGGGGGCATCGAAGCTCCGCAGTTGGTTTGAACGACTTTGCTTGGGCGCTGCGCATGCGGGTAATCCACAGCATTGCCCTTCGAATCCCAGCCTGTGGAACTCCTTGAGCCGTTCGTGACGTCACCGGATTCACAGACTTCAGGCGCGTCTATAGCATGCGATTCTTGCTAAGCGCCCCGACACTGAACGATCGATCGCGAGAGACCGTGCCATCCACGTGCTTTGCGGCGAGTTCGTCGAAGAAATTAGATATCCAAACGAAAAAAAATAGAAAAGGAGACGCACCGTGAAATACGCAAAGGAATGTGTAGCGACCTCGCTTGCCCTGCTGATGCCTATGTTCGGTCACGCCCAAAGCAGCGTTACGCTATATGGTGTGATCGACGCCGGCCTGATCTACGTCAACAATATCAACGGCGCGCATGAGTACGCGGCACAGGCGGGCTGGTTTCAAGGAAACCGTTGGGGTTTGTCAGGCGTGGAGGATCTTGGCGGCGGGTATCAGGCAGTTTTCAGACTTGAAAGCGGCTTCACTGTGTTGACGGGCGCACTGGGGCAGGGCGGCGCGATGTTCGGCCGTCAAGCGTACGTAGGTATCGCAAGTCCGAATGGTACCGTGACGGTCGGCAGGCAATACGATTCAATCGTCGATTACGTCGAACCTGCGCGTGCAAATACAGGGTTACTCATCAACCATCCGGCCGAATTCGATAATCTCGGCAACGACTATCGGCTGAACAATGCCGTTAAGTTCGCAAGCGCGGACCTGCACGGTTTCAAGTTTGGGGGGGTGTTCAGCCTCGGCGGCGTGGCGGGAAGTTTCCAACAGAACCGCGCGTATTCAGTTGGCGCTTCGTATAACCAGGGGCCGCTGTTCGTTGGGTTAGCCTATCTCGACGCGCGCGACCCAAACTTCTCGTACTACGGCAACAATCCATCGTCGAGCACGACGGGCAGCAATATGTCTGTGTATCGGATCTTCTCCGGGTATGCGTCGGCCGGCTCGCTGAATACGTTCGCCGCGACGACCGGTTATACCCTTGGCAGCCTGAATGTGGCTGCGACCTACACCAACGTGCGATTCAAGGGACTCGGCGCAATTGCGTCCCTCAATCCGCTGGAATATCAGGGCACGGCGGCATTCAACACGGCGGAACTCGCGCTGGGCTATGCGCTGACGCCATCGCTCAAACTCGGCGCCTCGTATCAGTACATTCACGGCGCGCCGGTGCAGAACGGCGACGCTGGCAAGGTCACTTATCACGAGGCGGATGTCTCGATCGACTACTTTTTCTCGAAGCGCACGGACGTTTACGCGATGGTCATGGCGCAGCAGGCTTGCGGGCAGGATTCGACGGGAAAGACGGCAACTGCCCAACTGTGGGGGCTTTCGCCGGCGTCGACGAGTCGCCAGATTGGCAGCGTGGTCGGCCTACGCCACAAGTTCTGAGTCCGGGCAGTGCGCTGAATTCCAATGCGCGGGATTTACTCTCTTATTTGGAAACGACGCGCATTCCCCGTCGCGTGGTCGACCTTTACGATGCTACGAATCGCAGCCTCCGCGCGTAATAAGCGGTCGGCAGAAAACAAATCTGGAGACGTGACAATGAAACTCCGCGGACAGTACCGCTCGACCATTCTGGCGATGCTCCTTCTCGCCACGGTCATCAACTATATCGACCGCTCTGCGCTGTCGATCGCGATGCCCTTTATCACACACGACTATCACCTCACGGCAGGTGAGAAAGGCGTCATTTTCGGCGCATTCTCGATTGGCTACGCCGCATTCAATTTCCTTGGCGGCTATTTCTCGGACCGGTTCGGCGGACGACGTGTGCTGAGCTGGTCGATGACGGGCTGGTCCATCGCGTGCGGCCTGACGGCTGCCGTGTCGGGTTTCTGGTCGATGCTGCTGCTTCGCATCATGTTCGGCATGGGAGAGGGACCGAACGCGGCAACGGCCAACAAAGTGGTAAATACGTGGTTTCCGATTAACGAGCGCGCCTCAGCTGCTGGAATCGGTCAGTCTGGTGGTCCAATCGGTGGCGCGCTGGCGGGCCCTATTGTCGGCTTTCTCGCGCTCGCCTTCGGCTGGCGCGCCGCTTTCATCGTTATGGGTCTGCTCGGGGTAGGGTGGGTCGTGGCGTGGCGTCGCCTGTCGACGGAAACGCCCGCTCAACACCCACGTGTCGGCCAGGCCGAATTGGCTCAGATTGACGCGGGTCAAGAGCCCCTGCGGCCAGGAAAGAACGAGAAAGTGTCTATACGTGAGGTGGTGACGACCCGCTCGGTGCTGACGACCGGCATTTCGCTGTTCTGCTACAACTACATCCTCTTCTTCTTCATTACCTGGTTTCCGAGTTATCTCGTCGACGCTCGTCATATTAGCCTCAAGGATATGAGCCTTGTCAGCTCGCTACCATGGATCACCGGAGCAATCGGGTACATGTCGGGTGGCTTCATCGTTGATGCGATCTATCGGCGTACTGGGCGGCGAATGATGTCACGCAAGATCGTGCTCGTCACGTCGTTTCTGATTTCTGCCGGCTGTATTGCGCTGACAGGAATCGTCGACCAAGTCTGGACTGCAGTGACCGTAATGACGGTCGCAATCGGCTTCCTGATGCTAGCTGGTCCCGCGTACTGGGCAATCATCCAGGACAGCGTGCCGCGTCACCAGGTTGGCACGGCAAGCGGGTTCATGCATGGTCTTGCAAACTGTTCGGGCATCGTCGGTCCTGTGGTTACGGGCTTTCTGATACAAAGCACGGGCAGCTTCGTCAGCGCTTTCATTCTTGCGGGAGCGGTCGGCCTGATCGGCTCATTGATTCTTGCGTGCTTCGTCAACAGCAAGGAGCAGGTTGCCGCACCGGCACCGGCCTGACGCAGAGTCCTTGTATTAGCGCACGAGCGTTTGCCCTTCGAGAGCACACGCCTCTTATTTTTTGCACTTCACCATGAATAACGCCACGCCACGCCACGCCACGCCACGCCACGCCACGCCACGCCACGCCACGCCTGGCTTGAGCGAAGGTATGCGAGCTTTCGTTGACACCGCCGCGAGTCTTAAGAGCCTCACCGCCGACCGGCCATCGCGCCGTGCTGCTTTCGCACGACAGTGCGCGCATGTCACGTCTCCCGCGCCCCGGCCGCTGGTTGTCGTGGACCAGCCGGTCGGCGATGTGGTGACGCGTTGTTTTTTGCCGGCGCGCATCGTACCAGCGCACGGTTGGCCTGTACTTATGTTTTTTCATGGCGGCGGCTGGACCACCGGCAGTCATGCGACGCGCACTGGTTTGCCGATGCGCTACTGGCGCGGGCCGATCTGGCGATCGTGATGGTCGACTATCGCCTAGCGCCTGAGGCGAGCTATCCAGCGCAACTCGACGACGGAATGGCCGTATGGGACGCCCTCGATACGACGTCGCTGCCATTTGACCCAGAGCGCCGCGCAGTATCGGAAGACAGTGCAGGCGGCACGCCGGCCGCGGCGCTCTGCGTTGCGCTTCATTGCTTGGCGAAGCAAAAGATTAAAAGCATCGGGCGATTGATCGCATCTCTTTCAAAAGTATGCTGCGCGGGGAACGATATGACTGGTAGTAACTGCATCTGACATTGCCGCCACGCCTTCTTCAAACGCGAGATCCAGCTGATTCCTGAGGCGATGCCAAAGAGTACTAATACGTATTACTAATGAAATTAAGGAGGCGTCGGTGTATTAGGAAGCACTGACAAGAAGAATCCAGTGTCGATTAGGCGTAATACATCGACCGCGATCCGCTCGCTGCTCGCTCAGCCCCCGGCGCGCGCTGCAAAACGGCTTGCGTGCCGGGCCCGGCTAGCTCGATTCTCTAACATCAGAATCAATTACGGCTGGAATCGCGCATGAGGCGCGGATCATTAACGTTGACTCGCACTCGATGCTTTGAACCGCAGTATTGCCGTCGAGTTGCGCGATCAAGAGCGCGGCAGCGTGCTTGCCAATTTCCGCGCTTGGCACCCGAACCGTGGTGATAGGAACAGGTAATTCAGCCATCAACTCAAAATCGTCGAAGCCGATCAGGCTTAGGTCTCTTGGAACGACATAACCTTCGGACATCGCTTCAAGCATCGCTCCCATGGCGAATGATCCGTTGCCGCAAATGATGGCCGTCGGCACCTTGATTGGTGCGGCCATTATTTGCCGTAGCAGTCGTCGTCCGTCTTTCACACCCCAATATCCCTCGACGACATGCGCAGGATGCATTGCAATACCGCACTCGGCCAAAGCGTCGCGAACTCCATCGCGACGGGCGGCTGCCCGATCGTTCGTGTCAGCGTTTTGCGCAATCATCCCTATACGTCGGTGGCCTAGATCGAGCAGATAATTTGTAAAGTTGTAGAAAGCCCGATAGTTGTCTACGCCTACACACACGGACCGATGCTGAGGACGATAAGTAAACGTGCTGACGCATGGCACGCCTCGCTGTTCGAGCAACGGATAAAGCTCGGGATGATGAGCCTCGCCCACCACTGCGATGGCATCAACGCCGCGTTCGAGCATCTTGCGCACTTGGCGATACTCCCGCTGCAGATCGTATTCGGAACATGCCAGCAGCAATGTGTAGCCCTTGCCCTCGAGTTCGTCCTGAAGCGTCTGGATAGCGGTCGCAAAGTGTTCGTTTGCGAGTGTTGGCACGACAGCGCCTATGGTGCCGGTACGATGAGTTGCAAGGGCGCGCGCCGCTGCGTGCGGGACCCAGCCTAGATGGTTGATTGCAATACGGATACGCTCGCCCACCGTAGGTGAAACGATTTCAGGCGTATTGATGAAGCGCGAAACTGTCGCCTTTGACACGCCAGCGAGTTCCGCTACCTCTCTAAGGGTGGCGGTGGCGGGTCGGGGCGCGCCAGCCGTCCCCGACCCGGCGGCGTTGCTATTGGGCGTGGCCTTTGCCATATCGAGTGCCGAATTATTGATAGCGCCTATTATACCGCTCGCACTTTTCATCGGACCTCAAAGGGGATGATCGGGACCACGGGGGGCAACTGCCTATTTCACGGACAGCTTCTTCGCCCATTTCATGATGTGTCGACCTGCCGCGACGACTTCGCCCCGCTGGTTGATTACGTCCATGTCAGCGATGCTGCGACGCTTTTCTTCGTCGATTTCCGTAACTTTGTAAATGACGGTGACGGTATCTCCGAGAAGAACCGGTCGAATGAACCGGATCCTGTCGTAGCCCGCCGAGACCGGGAACTCATCGAGGTCGGTACGGTGAATGACATGCGCGATGCTGATGGTGGACGCAGTCGACATATAACCGACGAGCAGGGCGCCGTGAGCAATGCGGGTGCCGATCGACGATTTTTCCTGCATATATTGTTCGTTGATGTGGGTATCGCTGAAGTCACCTGTTAGTCCGGCAAACAGTGTGACATCGGCTTCACCGACCGTCTTTGCGAACCTGAATTCCTGCCCGATTTCAACGCCCTTGATTGGCATTTCTCTTTTCTCCAGATGCAGTTAGGTGGAGACGACTGACGTCGCCTAGTTTCAAAGATTGTGTGCCGAAGGCTCGGAAGCACTCGTTTTTATTTCTAAAATGATACCGGTTTCATTGTGGAAGTAAACTGCTGAACTGGCGATCTATCCCGAAAATTTCGGGAAATAATGGTATTCCCTAAGTCCTCAAAATACGGGTTTCAAACTCTTATGAGACCGGTTACATTGACGTGTTAGATGCACGGCACGATCGGCGTCGATAGCATCAAAGCGTACAAACGTTTCAGTGGACAAAGTGACATGCAAACTATTTCGATCTCAGAAGCGGCCGCCCTCGTGAAGGATGGCGACGCCGTTCTAATCAGCGGTTCAGGCGGGGGGCATTCCGTACCCGAGGCATTGCTTGCCGCGCTTGGCGAACGCTTCAAGCGGGAGCAAAAGCCGCTTGGGATCACGTCGATCAGCGTGGTCGGCGTCGGTGACAGGGATGCCCTCGGTGCAGGGCACCTAGCACAGGAGGGCCTGCTACGCAGAGCCATTACAAGTGCTCTCGTTGATTCTCCCGGTCTTGTAACGCTTGCAGCAGAAGACAAGATAGAGGCGTACACCTTTCCACAAGGCGTTCTGTCGCAACTCATGCGCGACATGGCCGGTGGACGGCCGGGCCTAATCACGAAGACGGGACTCCATACGTTCGTCGATCCGCGCCAACACGGCGCACGACAGAGTCCTCGTACGCCGCCAGACTTCGTCGAGTTGATCGAACTTGACGGGCAGGAGTGGCTGCGTTTTAAACCGCTTCCACTTGATGTGGCGTTTTTGCGCGGCACAACCGCCGACGAGGACGGCAACGTCACGATGGAGCAGGAGGCCGTCCTGGGAGAAATGTTGGCGATGGCTCAGGCGACGCGCCAGGCAGGAGGCATCGTCGTGGTCCAGGTGAAACGCATGGCTCAGCGCGGTACGCTGCCGCCCAAGCAAGTGAGGATTCCCGGCATATTGGTGGATTTCGTGGTGGTCGTGGCGGACCAGCGCCAGACCTATGCGACAGATTACGACCCGAGCTATGCCGGTGAATTGCGCGTGCCATTGTCGGCAATCAAGCCGCTTCCGTTCGGTCCGCGGAAAGTCATCGTGCGGCGCGCGGCGCTTGAACTTTATCCGGGCGCTGTCTGCAATCTCGGCGCGGGGGTGTCGACCGGGCTGTCCACCGTAGCTGCCGAAGAAAGGCTGCTTGAAGAGGTGGTCCTCACCAACGAACAAGGTTTGATTGGCGGTGCGCCGATTACCGGCCGTGATTCGGGCGGAGCTCAGAATTTCGCGGCGATGATTGAACAGCCCTCACAGTTTGACTTTTATGATGGCGGCGGTCTTGATCTTGCCTTCCTTTCGTTCGCCGAAGTCGATCCGCAGGGCAACGTTAATATCAGCCGTTTCGGCGATCAGATCGTTGGGGTAGGCGGCTTCATCAACATTAGTCAGAACGCAAAATGCGTGATCTTCAGTGGCACCTTGACCGCAGGAGGCCTGGATATCGAATGGGAGGCGGGCAAGACTGCGATACGCCGTGAAGGACGACATCGCAAATTCGTGAAATCGCTCGAACAGGTTTGCTACAGTGCCTCGTTCGCCCGTGCACGCGGTCAAAGCGCGCTGTATGTGACGGAGCGCGCTGTTTTCAGCATCGGGGCGAGCGGTCTTGAATTGATCGAGGTTGCACCAGGTATCGACCTTGAGCGCGACATATTTGCACAGATGGATTTTCGGCCGCAGGTGTCACCGAATCTGAAAGAGATGGACTCGCGCCTGTTTCATCCCGGACCCCTCGGTATCCATGACGAGATTGTCGCGCGCGAGCGGCGCTTTCGTTCGGCCCGGGTCGCCGCGTGGCATGCGGAGCATCGCTCATGACCATCGACGGCGCCACGAGGCTTTACGCGATCATCGGCGACCCGGTCGCGCAAGTTCGTTCGCCATCGGTCTACACGGAACTCTTCGCCGGCGCCGGCATCAACGCGGTCATGATCCCGGCACACGTCGGAACCGAGTTCTTTGAGCCGACGATGCGAGGCTTGATGGCACTCGGCAATCTCGATGGTCTGTTAATCACGTCGCCTCACAAGAATGCGGCGCTCTCGCTCGCCGGGCAGGTCTCGGCACGCGCACAGAGCGTTGCAGCCGTCAACGCACTACGTCGGGAAAGCGACGGTTCCTGGACCGGCGACATGTTCGACGGCGTGGGTTTCGTGGCGGCGGCTCAAGCTCTAACGCCGGTCGACGGTGCGCGGGTGTTGCTGTTTGGCTGCGGCGGAGCCGGGGCAGCGATTGCAGCGGAGCTTGCGGCCGAGGGCGCAAGCTCGATCGCTCTCATCGATCCCGATGCATCCCGTGCCGAGGATCTGAGCCGGTCGCTTACCCGGCATTTTCCAGCGTGCTCGATCTCCCTTCGGCGCGATGATGCGCGTTACGACATCGTGGTCAACGCATCGGTCGTAGGCATGAAAGACACCGACGATGTTCCGGGAGATCCCGGTCCTCTTGATGCTCAGAGCATCGTCGGGGATGTCGTGCTTCGTCCGCCCGAAAGGCCGACCGAGTTTGTCCTGCGGGCGCTTAGTGCCGGCGCGCGCGTTGTGACCGGACAGCAGATGCACGCCGGACAGACCGACGCGATCATGCGTTTCTTTTTCCGAGCAGGTTGAAGGCCTGCTTCTCAAAATACATAGGAAACTCTTCATGTCTTTGCTAGGCAAGGCGGCAGTTCTGATCTGGAATGACGTGATCGAAAACGAGCGGGAAGCTTTCTACGAATGGCATGACAAGGAGCACATCCCCGAACGCCTGTCAGTTCCGGGCTTCATGCGCGGACGGCGATATCGGGGAGATCGCAGCCACGGTGCGACCGAATGGCTGACCATGTATGAAGCGGACCATCTCGATACGTTGACCAGTCCCGCCTACCTAGCGCGCCTGAACGATCCAACGCCTTTGACGCGCCGTACGGTCAAGGCGTTTCGCAACACTGCACGCTCGATCTGTCGGGTGTTGCGAACGTCAGGCCAAAGCACGGGCGGTCATGTGCTAACGCTGCCGATAGCGGAGGATTTCGAAACGCAGGCGCTTGCCTGCCTGCTGGAAAAAACCAGTGTGCTTGCCGCGCACGTATTCGTAGCCGACGAGACAGCGAGCAACATCGACACCAAAGAGGCACGAGAACGTGAGTTCGTCGTGCCGAAAAACGTGTTGTTCGTGGAGACCTCGACGATAGCCGCTGCGTGGCGGGTGTTCGACGACTTGAGAAGCGGTTCGGCGGTGGAATCGGCCGCGGCGGAAGGCGGGCAGTCCGGTGTGTTTTCCCTTGAAATCAGCCGGCTGCCGGCATAAAGACAACCCCAAAGGAGTGTAAATGAAACTGTTGAGATTTGGCCAGAAAGGGCTGGAAAAACCGGGTGTCCTTGATTCAAAGGGCCGTATTCGCGACGTGTCTTCTCTATGCGAGGACTTTTCGCCCGCATTTTTTGCGAATGGCGGCGTCTCGCATCTGCGTGGCGGCGATATCGAAAGCATGCCGATCGTGAAAGACGATCAGCGTATCGGATCGTGCATAGCGCAGCCTGGTAACTTCATTGCCATCGGCTTGAATTACGTGCAGCATGCGATCGAAACGAACGCTCCGATTCCAGACGAACCCATCATCTTCAACAAGGCACCATCGTGCATTTCTGGGCCGAACGATCCCGTGGTCTTGCCGCCCGGATCCACGAAGTGCGATTGGGAAGTCGAAATCGCCGTGGTTATTGGCAAACAGGCTCTTTGTGTACCGGAATCAGAAGCGCTCGACTACGTCGCAGGATATTGCGTCTGTAACGACGTCTCCGAGCGGGAGATGCAGCTCGAGCACGGTGGCCAATGGGTCAAAGGCAAGATGTTTCCGACATTCGGTCCGCTCGGCCCGTGGCTCGTCACACCAGACGAACTCGGCGACGTCCAGAACCTGGGACTTTGGCTCGAACTCAACGGAGAGCGGATCCAAAATTCCTCGACATCGGACATGATTTTCAATCTCGCGCTGATCGTCTCGTATGTGAGTCGCCACGTCCTGCTGCAACCCGGCGATGTGATCACGACTGGAACGCCACCGGGAGTGGGTCTAGGTATGAAACCCGAACGTTACCTCAAGCCTGGCGATGTCATGGAACTTTCGGTGAGCGGCCTTGGTGTGCAAAAGCAGACTGTCATTGCATTTGAGGAATCGCTGCTGGCTGTAAGCAAATAAGAAAATCATAAGAATAAAAAATATACGATCGTTCATATTAATTCGGATACCTATGTTAAGGATTCGGAAAATGGAGACAGGTATGAAAACCGTACTGTTGGTAAGCTGGACGTCAAGCGTCGCTCTTTGCGATAGTGCAAGGAGATCATTATGAAATCGAGCGAAGCAACGCCGGTGGTTGCCGGTTCGATGCCATGGTATCGAGATATCACGGCGGCGCAGTGGCGTGTGTTAGCCGCTGCCTGGGGCGTCTGGGTGATGGATGCCGTCGACTTTCTGGCGATCACCTTCGTGCTGCGCGACATCGCATCGGAGTTTAATGTCCCCCTTAGCACAGCGTCTCTATTGCTGTTTGCAACCTATGGGGTGCGCTGGATCGGCGGACTCATGTTCGGTAGCCTCAGTGACCGGATTGGCCGCAAAATTCCTCTTGTTATCACGCTTGTCTGGTTTACCGGAGGTGCCGTCCTGACGGGGATGTCCTGGAGTTTTGTCTCCCTGGCCGTATTCCGCTTGCTGCTCGGTTTTGGTATGGCTCCGGGTTTCTCTCTTGGCGCAACAATGGTGGCGGAGTCATGGCCAGAGCGGCACCGAGCGATTGGGATCGGTATTCTCGATACAGGGTGGGGACTTGGTGCAATCGGGGCAGCGATAGCCTATGACCTGGTATATCCGCACTTTGGCTGGCGTGGGATGTTTTTTGTGGGCGTGATTCCAGCGCTTTTGCTGGTCGTGTTCATTCTTCTATTCGTCCCCGAGTCGCAGGCCTTCCGCAAGGGAGCAAAGCACGTGCGGGTACCGTTGCGTGACAACCCGGCAGTGATCTTGTTTCGTCGTTACCCCAAACGGGTCGGCTATCTCGCACTGCTGATGCTCGTGCTGTGTTTTGGGTCATGGCCCTTTCAGGGGTTGTTTCCGACCTACCTGAAGTCGCTATCGTTTGAGCCGCTAACCATCACATGGCTCACGATGACCTCCGCAGTCGGCCAGGTGTTCGGATTCTTTGCCTCTGGATTCATCGCGGAGCGCCTCGGTCGACGCGCAGGCATTAGCGCCATGCTCGGTGCCGGGGCGTTGTCTGTCGTCGCACTAGTCTATAGCGTCAACTATCTCTTGCTTGCCGAATGCTTCGCTTTCCTGAGCGGTTTTTTCCTGGTCGGATCATCGGGAATCTGGGGAACAATTCTTACAGAGAATTTACCGCGGGAAGTACGAGCGTCGGGCGTCGGCTTTCTCTACAACATCGGCGTGGTGGGCGGCGGCATCGCGCCTTATATCGTCCTCTCGACGGTCAAGGCGGCCAGTATGACCATCGCTCTGGGCATCGCTGTTTTCACGATCGTTGCCGCGCTGGCAGCCATCGTGATTCTGCGCTCGGTTCGCGAAACCAAGGGGATGCAGTTAAGTGAAATCGATGGGGGCGGTCATTAAGCCGATAACCAACAAGAAAACAAAAGGAGATAAAGAATGAAGAGCTATATCGAAAGGCAATCGCTGATTCCCCGAATTCTGGTTTTTGCGGGTCTCGGTCTTGCCGCCGCTCCCGCGCTTGCACAAAGCAGCGTCACGTTGTACGGAGTCGTCGACGATTCGATAATCTATCAGAGCAGCCAGAGCACGTTAGGCTCAACGAGCGGCGGTCGTTCCAACATCAAGATGGTTTCGGGGATCTGGTGGGGCGACCGTTGGGGTATCAAAGGTGCGGAGGACCTCGGCGGTGGCACAAAGGTGAATTTTCAGTTGGAATCGGGTTTCAACATTGCTACCGGCGGTCAGCAATTTACGAACGCGATGTTCGGGCGCCAGGCATGGATCGGAGGGTCCAACCCGGAGTATGGATCTCTCACGATTGGCCGCCAGTATACGCCTTACTACACTCTGGTCACCGCGCCTTATGGGCCAACTCTATGGCTAACGGGCGGGATTGGAGCACATCCGGGAGATCTCGATCAAATGGACCTCGACTACCGGGCAAACAGTTCGCTAGTCTATGTATCGCCGAAGTTTTACGGTGTGACAGTGGGCGCTTCGTATTCTCTGGCGGGTGTGCCCGGCAGCATTTACAGCGGTTCGACGTGGAGCGGAGCTTTGCAGTATGCATCCGGACCACTGGGCATCGGCGCGGCATTCGAGCGCATCAACAATTCAACGAGCGGTGGTGGCGTATTTGGCACGGATTCCACAACGACCACCGGTGGTCAGTCGGGAGTGTCTGCTGTCACCAACGGCTATCAGGGAGCGCAAGCGCAGCAGCGTTTCGCGGTCGCCGGCCTGTGGACGTTCAACAGTTCATGGGACGTCTCGGTATCGTACTCGAACGTCCAGTACATTCCAGGTATTAACTCGAAGTTTTCCGACACAGCGGTGTTCAACACGGAGGGCGCTGTGCTGCATTACAAAGCGCTACGGGACCTGGACCTTGCAGGCGGCTACAGCTATACGCGGGCGTCGAAGGCGAACGGGATAACTAGCGCGGCCCAGTACCAACAGGTCACGCTGTCCCAGTACTACACGTTATCAAAGCGCACTGGGCTTTACGCATTGCAGGCTTATCAGCGCGCGAACGGCAACACGCTGGGTACTCCGTCCTTCGGGACGGCGACCGCAACGCCACAAATCAACGCCACTGCAGCGATGGGCGACGCCTTCCAATCGACCCCGTCATCTTCGCGAAGCATGGTTGCAGTCGTCTTCGGCATCATTCACCACTTCTAGAATATCCAATGAAGTGGGGAAACAGGCAATTTCATCGCTTGCTGGCAGAGGAAGCATGGGATTGATTTTTTCGTTGAATTCTCGATTCGTCGGGCAAAGGCGCTTGGCATCCGAGCGTTGGTCCGGGCTCGATATTTCATCATTGCAATGACTCTTCGCTACATCCTGATATGAAAATTCTGATCACCGGCGCAGCCGGATTCCTGGGACAAAGGCTTGCGCTCCGACTGCTAGAGCGCGGCGAACTTATGGACGCGAACGGTAATCGCCAACCTATTACCGAACTCGTCCTACTTGATGTCGCACATTCTTCCCACTCAGGCGACTCGCGCGTGCGTGTGGAAACGGGAGACATTGCTGACCGATGTTTGCTGGAGCGCGTCATTACCGTTGAAACGGCGGCAATTTTTCACCTTGCTGCGATCGTCAGCGGGCAGGCGGAGGCGGATTTCGATCTTGGCATGCGCATCAACCTTGACGCCTCGCGCTTGTTGCTCGACGTTTGCCGCGAACGGGATCACAAACCCCGGGTACTCTTCACGAGTTCGGTCGCAGTGTATGGCGGCACGCTGCCACCGGTCGTGCGGGATGACACGGCGCTTCATCCACAGTCGTCTTATGGAACGCAGAAGGCAATGGCTGAACTGCTGCTGTGTGACTACACGCGGCGGGGTTTTGTCGATGGGCGAGTGCTTCGGCTTCCAACCATCACCGTACGGCCTGGGAGGCCGAACGCGGCCGCGTCGTCATTTGTGAGTGGGATCGTCCGAGAGCCGCTTAGCGGACAGCGTTCCGTCTGTCCAGTTGATGCGAGAACCCCCCTCTGGCTGCTCTCACCCGAGCGAGCGATCGAATCTCTCATCGCGGGGTGCGAACTTGATCGTGAATTGCTCGGGACGTGGCCAGTCGTTAACCTGCCAGGCTTGTCGGTCAGCGTCGCTGAAATGGTAGAAGAGTTGAGAAGAATAGCGGGAAACGATGTTGCCGACCGAATTGACTGGCAGATCGATTCGAGAATTGAGCAAATCGTGGGCAGTTGGCCCGGGTCCTGGGAGACATCCCGCGGGGAACGATTGGGCTTGGCTCCTGACCAGGATTTCGCTGCCATCATTGGGGCTTTTATTAACTCGCGGAACTCTTCAGATCCGGTAAGCGGCGGCTACTGATCGCGGACCTCGTGTTCCACTGTAAATCTTTAAGACCATCGAACAACGCAGCTAATGACACGAGCCGGAAAACGGAGACTGTGAAAAAGCGATTTTGATTTCTTCATCGCGTCATCTTACGTGACTGGCTCAACAACCTGACACCCATTAGCCAGCCGAAATCAAGGACAGAATTCTCCATCACGAGGTGTCGTTGGTGATGCTCTGTGATATCACCAATGACACCTCGTGATGGGCCTGCAATCCTGCTGCCGCGCTCGTTACGGATTCAAATCGTGCCCGGGTTTTCGTTCAGTTGGCTGCGAACTGAGTCGTGCCAGACACCCATCGGGATCAAGCAGGTGCAATGCAACTGGTAGCTGCCCTGGCGGCATAGGCCGCCCCAGAAAATCATCGGTACCAGACCGTGTCCAAAGGTAATTTGACAAAAGCCTTGGCTATCTCACGTCACGTGAGCGCCAGTCCTGAAGTGGCTCACGGTCTGGACGACCCAGTCATCCGCAAACAGGGGGTGGCGCAAGACAGGTGTCCAATCAATGCCTTGGCTGCAGGCTAGTCAGGTTACTGGCTCGCCCGCTTGCGTCGAACCATTAAGTAAAACATCGCGTCACATCAAACGATTGCTGCTCGCGCAGCATGTAGTAACAGGCACGCGCAAGTTTGTGCTCCACCGCCTTGAGCGCGACGACCCGGTTGGTTGCGCGCTGCTCGCGCTCATAGCAACGACGCGCCGGCGGGCATTGCATTAATGCAAAGTTCGCCGCCTCAATAAACGCCCATGCCAGATACGCATTGCCGTTGCGGGTGTTGCCTTCACCTTTCTTCCTCCCGTTACTTTGCCGCACGCTATCGACGCAGCGACAGTACGAACTGAACTGGCCTACTTCGGCAAAACGTGCCACCGTTCCAGTCTCCAGCATGATCACCGTCGCAAGCCTTTCACCAATTCCAGGCACCGTCTTCAGCAGGTGAAACTCGGCACGTAGCTTGACGCGCTCGGTGAGCCGTTTCTCATCCATCATTACTCGATGCCCCATTGCTTACAGGATGATCTGACGCATCGTCTGTTCGAGACCGGCGTGACGTGCATGTCTCAGCGGGCTTTGCCGCTTTAAATCGAGGGCGCAGGACGGGCGCGCTGGTTGTAAAGAATCTTGCGGCGGCGTTCCTGTTCCTCGGGCGTGACGCTGGCGGGATCTTCCGGCTCTCCGGCCGTCACCGCCAAACCTCGTTGCACCGCCGGCCGCTCGGACAGTTCCTCGAACCAGCGTTTGAAGTGGGGGAATTCGGCCAGGTCGATGCCTTGTTGCTGCCAGGAGACCGTCCAGGGGTACGACGCTATATCCGCAATCGTGTATTCGTCGCCGGCCAGGTAGCGGCGATCATACAGGCGATTGTTCAGCACTCCATAGAGGCGGTGGACCTCGTCGTTGAATCGACGCCGGGCGTACGTTTGGTCGCCAGCGCTTTCCGGGACCCGCGAGAAGTGCCCGCGCTCGCCGAACTTCGGCCCCTGGTTGGCCATCTGCCAGACCACCCACTGGGTTACTTCATACTTGGCTTGAACATCGTGTTGAGGCCAGAAGCGGCCTTCCTTTTCGGCCAGGTAAAAGAGGATCGCCCCGGACTCGAATACGCTGACCGGCGAGCCATCGCGCTTCGGTTCAGTGTCGATAATGGCCGGCATTCGGTTGTTGGGGCTGATCGCGAGAAACTCATCCTTGAATTGATCGCCTCGGCCGATGTTCACCGGAACAATCGTGTAGGGAACACCCAGCTCCTCAAGGAGAATGGTGACCTTCTTGCCATTCGGAGTTGGCCAGTAATGGACTTCAATCATGAGCTTGCTGCCTTTTAGTGATCTGCCGCAAACGGCACAGTGCGTCTGGTCGCTGGCCGAAGAAGATGATGGTGCGGAATTCAATGCTCTGCCAAAGCGGCGTGCCGGGCGACATCAGCATGACCAATCGCCGTGACTCACCCGTGCTGCGGCGGATCAAATACTTTAGATCGTCGGGGATGTTCATGGAACGACTAAATAGTCGTTTGTTTAGCGCGATTTTTGAATAACGATCCGGCGCGTAGCCAGGTCATATGCCGGCGGGCGTCGCGCTGCGCTCAGTGCTGGATGCATGTAGACAGTCTGGATCAGACGGCAGTCAGGACGGGAAATATTGGTTCGCCGGACTTGCGAGCCCGTAATAGCCGCGCAAGGTAGTGGCCTCGTGATTGCGGCGGAACAAACCGCGCCGCTGCTGGATTGGGACGACGTGATCGATGAACGTATCGAGTTGTGTCGGCAACACGGGAGGCATGACGTTGAAGCCGTCTGCGGCGCGGCTTCCCACCCAGTCTTCGATAACGTCGGCCACACGCTCAGGTGAGCCTGCAATCGTGAAATGCCCGCTGCGCCCGCCAACTGATGCAGCAGCGCGCGCAGCGTGGGATGCTCGCGCGCCACGAGACCGGTAATCACCGCTGCGCGGCTCTGCGCCGCCTGCACGGTGGCGGGGTCCGGAAAATCGTCCACGGAGAGGGGCTGATCGAGGTCGAGGTGCGAAAAGTCGAATCCGCCAAAGCGGTTTGACAGACGGCTCAATCCAACACTGACGTCGGTCAGGCTGTTCAGCTCTTCGAGCAGCGCACGTCCTTCGGCATCGGTTGAACCGATCGCTGCGCTTATCCCCGGCAGTATGACCACATGGTCGGCGGCGCATCCTTGAGATGTCGCCGCGGTTTTCAGATCGGCATAGAACTCGCGATCCTGGTGAAGGGTGTGGATGTCAGCGCGTTGCGGGGTGAGTCGTTGCGTCTGTTTCGCCGGAAGATTCAATTGGTGTATCAGAACCCGTTCACGTCGCTTGATCCGACCCAGACGGTGTTCCAACTGATCGAAGAACCTTTGCTGAACTTCGATCGACCGCCGAAGGCGGAACGGCAATGTCAGGTGGAAGCCGTGACCGAGCGCGTGGCCCTGCCGCTCTCAGTGCTGCAACGCAAACCTCGGGCCTTGTCCGGGGGGCAGAGGCAACGGCTCGCCATCGCCCGTGCGCTGATACTGAATCCATCCGTTCTGGTCCTGGATGAGGCCACCTCCGCCCTCGACGTCACCGTGCAGGCGCAGATCCTGAGTCTCCTGTTTCAATTGCAGCAAGAGCTGGGATTGACCTACCTGTTTATCACGCACGACCTGGACACGGTTCGCAAACTTGCACATTCGGTGTCGGTTCTGCACGCGGGGCAGCAGGTGGAGTACGGCGCCACGACAGAGCTGTTTCAGCACCCGGCCAGCGATTACACGCGCGAGTTGATTCTCGCGATTCCTGAGGCCCCGGCCTTGCATGCGGCTTGAGATCTTTCCGGGTAAGGCGCAGGTGCACGAGCTCAGGGCTGTCGATAGCAGACCAGATCAATTTCGACGAGCGCCGCCCTGCCAAGGCGTGCCACGCCGACGGTGGTGCGAGAGGGCAGGCTGACACTGTCTTGCGGAAAATAGCGCGTGTAGATCGCGTTGAACGCGGCGAAATCACGGTCGAACTCGCTGAGGTAGATGCGCACGAATACGGCATCCTCGTAACCATATCCGGCATGTCTCAAGATACGGGTGAGGTTCTCGAAGCAGACGACTGCTTGCTCTCCGACGCCTTCAGCAGGCGCTGCGGTGGGCGCGTCCGGGTCCGTTGGAAGCTGTCCGGTGACGTATAGCCAGCCTGCTGCTTGCACAGCATGCGAATACAGCGAGGACGGCGGCGGCGGGCTTGCATCGGCTACGAAGTGGTGGATTTTATCTGCGGACATAGAACGGGTGCGTAGAAATGAGGGTTGCTGGGGTAGGGTCACAGCGGCTACATTTGTTCACGAGATGCGGCCGCAAGGCTGCCTGCTTATGCCTGCCCCACTGCACTGAGCGCCTGCTCGAAGCAACTGAGCGGGGCGCTCGCCACGCCGATTCCAATCCATCCTGTTGCGCCGTCGCGATGGGCGATGCCGGTGTGAATCCGCACGGGACTTTGTTCCTCAACCACTCGCTGTGCATCAAGGCCGAGTCCTGCTTTTTCCGATCCAGCCAAGGCAGGCGCGAATAAGGGATGGGCGGACCAGAACAGCGCCCGCATCGAACGCCCTGCGGCTTCTGATTGCGGCCAGTCTCGCAACATGATGCGAGCAAGCTCCGGCGAGCAGTGCGATACCGCGCCGCCAAGGCCGAAGGTTTCCATGATCGCACTGTCGCCAAGATCGCGCTGAGCGTCGTCACGCGAATGCGGCGCGAAAAAATGTCCATCAGAGATTGTTGCCGGCGCACAGAACCAGCGCTTGCCCATGCCCGCCACGCGCACGCCGCACGAGGACCCGTTGCGCGATATTGCCGTAACGATGGTGCTATCAGCGATCCCTTCCGCCTGATCAAGGGCAAGTTTTGCGGCGGCCATCGCGTAGTTGAGGAAATGCTGAGGATTCCAGAGCAGCCAGGAGCAAACCGAATTCTCGAGGCTTGCAAGCTGACGCGCGAACGCAAACATGCCACCGATGTTACGTTGATGCACGTCGTCACCCAACGCCAACCCTTCTGCAATGAGTGGCAAAACGGGCACTCCGCCTGGCGGAAGTGCGCGAGCAATCGCGGGTCCGACTATATCGTCCAGGTAGCGCAACCCTGCTGCTACATGCGCGTCGTAACAGCCAAAGCGCAGCACGCAGCGGCCCGCCTCACCAAGGGTTGCATATGTGACTCCTGGACCTGTGCGGTTCTCGATGCGCATGACAATCTGGCTCGGCCGCACGACACCGCTCATTGGCGAGACAGTGCCCAGGTCATGATTGGCACGCAGGCGGATTTCGCCACGCAGAATGCTTGATCGTGCTGCATCCAGGGTGCCGGCCCAGCCTTCGTACACCGCTGCGCCGGCCAAGGCGTTCAGTACCGGGGCAGGGATCTCGGCGAGTTCGTCGAATGGCGGACCGGCGTGGCCGAGTTCGCCGTCAGCGAGGTTCAGTGCGTTGGCCGCGCGCTCACAGCCAGCCAGCACGGGCTGCGTCGCGGCGACGCGTTCCACCACTTTCTGGTTGGCGATGCGTCGACGCTCAGGATCCACAGGATAACTAACGCTGGCAGACTTATTCATGGGAAGGTCATTGTTGTGCGGCTCGTTTTGACGCAGGATCACGGTCGATACGCATCCGGTACTGAAACGCGTCGCCGCGAAAGTGCAGGTACTCGAACAGGATTGGATGGCCGTGTGCGTCGAACACATGCCGCTCGATTCTCAGTATTGGAGTAAGCGGCGCAAGCCCCAAGGCAGCGGCGGTTTCTTCGTCCGCGGGAATGGCATCCATTGCAACGTTCGCATGATTGACGCGAACCTGGCTGCGTTCTTCAAGAAGACGAAAGATATCCTGGGTCGCGAGGTCGGCGCTGGTTAACTGTCTCGCGAGTGGTTCGCCAATATAGGTGGTCTCGAACGAGATGGCTTCTCCGTCCAGGAACCGTACGCGCTTGATCTCGGCAACGCGGGCGCCTTCCTCCATATCGAGCCGTGAGCGAATCTCTTCGCGTGCTTCGAGGTAACGCAAGCCTTCGAGCTGGTTGCTGACCTTGTGACCTAGCGGCGCCATTGCCTCGGAAAATCCCTGCAAGGCGTCGACGTTCTGATAGGCACGCGGCGGCGAGACAAACGTGCCGCGTCCATGCACTTTCTTGACGAGTCCCTCCTGACGCAGCGCTTCAAGCGCCTGCCGCACAGTGATGCGGCTTACCTCAAACATGTCGCACAACGCCTGCTCGGTCGGAAGTTGTGTCTCGGGGCCATAAGTGCCGTCGAGCATGCGCGCGCGAAGATGTTCTTTCACACGTTTGTACAAAGGGGAAGTGGAATCCTGAATGAGCATTGACGGTAAGTTATCGCTTTAGATGTTATGACAACAAAAAAGAAAGCAACACAAGTTTAACGGCTTTTATACCTGCTGAGGGATCGCGAATACATCAATCTCAGTGTCTCGAGACAGGCTGTCTAAAGCTATAAAACCGCTAAGTAAGTGAGGATTCGTTGCTTTGAATCGGGGTTCGGTCGTTCCTATACTGCAATACCTGGACCGTTGTTATTACAACATGATTCACGGGCGCTTATTCATCCGCCTTTCTGCATGTCATTAACGGAGCTGTAAAGCATGTTCAAGCATCTGATCCGCGCAGCCGCGCTGCTGGCGTTGGCGAGCAGCTTCACATCGGCGGCCCTCGCGGCCGAAAAGACAGTCGTCATCGGCTATCAGACGGACATCGAGCCGTCCAAGATTGCACAAGCGGAAGGGCTCTATGAGAAGGCCAGCGGCTACAAGATCGACTGGCGAAAATTCACTAATGGTGCCGACGTAATTGCAGCCATGGCGTCGGGCGACGTACAGGTCGGCTTCACGGGCAGCAGTCCGCTTGCCGCGGGCGTCACGCGAGGCCTGCCGCTCGAAACCTTCTTCATTGCGGCCGAGATCGGCACCGCCGAAGCGCTGGTCGTACGCAACGGCAGCAACATTACGAAGCCGGCGGACCTGATCGGCAAGAAGGTCGCGGTTCCGTTCGTCTCGACCACGCATTACAGCTTGCTCGCAGCACTCAAGCACTGGGGCATTCCGGCGAACAAGGTCACCATCCTGAACCTGGCGCCGCCGGAAATTGCCGCCGCATGGCAACGCGGCGACATCGATGCCGCTTATATATGGGATCCGGCGCTCGGGAAGATCGCGAAGACGGGCAAGGTCCTGATCACATCCGCGGACGTACGCAAATGGGGCTCGCCTACGTTCCTCGCCTGGGTTGCCCGCAAGGATTTCGCGCAGGCCCATCCGGACTTCCTCGTGAGCTTTGCGAAGGTCACGGGCGTGCAGAATGCCGCGTATCGCAAGGACGGTGCGACGTGGAACGCCGATACGTTGCAGGTGAAGGAGATTGCCCGCATCAGCGGTTCAGACCCGGCGGACCTGCCTGCATTATTGCAAGGGACGACCTTCCCGCTGCTCGGCGAGCAGACGACGCCAGCCTTGCTCGGAGGCGGCACGGCCAAGGCGCTCGCCAATACTTCTGCGTTCCTCAAGGAACAAAAGCGCGTGGATGCCGTTCTGCCTGACTATGCGCCGACCGTCACGGCTTCCAACGTGACACAGGCAGAGGGAAAGTAATTCGATGATCCGGATCGACTCACTCAGCGTTGCGTTCGATACTCCGCGCGGACCGCACACGGTTCTCTCGGAACTCGATCTCGTCCTGCGTGACGGGAGCTTCACTGTCGTGCTCGGTCCGTCCGGCTGCGGCAAGACCACGTTGCTCAATGTGGTCGCGGGGTTCATCGCACCGTCGGCGGGAACCGTGAGTCTTGACGCAAAGACGGTCACGGGACCGGGTTCCGAGCGCGGCATGGTGTTTCAGGACGATGCGTTGCTACCCTGGCAGAACGTCGAGCAGAACATTGGTTTCGGGCTGGTCCTCGCTGGCGCGCCACAGGCGCAGCGGCGCGCGACCGTGTCTGCGCTGCTCGATCTCACCGGCTTGACAGCCTACGCCCGGTATCCGCTCTGGAAGATCTCGGGCGGTATGCGTCAGCGCGTGGGCCTCGCGCGCGCACTCGCTGTCGATCCCCGTTTCCTGCTGCTCGACGAGCCGCTCGGCGCACTTGATTCGTCCACCCGGCTGAAGATGCAGGAGTATTTGCTCACGCTCTGGAAACGATGCGGCAAGGGCATGGTGATGATCACGCATGACATTTCCGAAGCGCTGTTCATGGCGACCGATCTGGTCCTCATGCGCGCGAATCCCGGGCGGATTGCTTCGGTCCAGCGGCTCGATTTCGGCGAGCGTTTCGTCGCGAGAGAAACGTCTCGCGCCATCAAGGCCGATCCGGCGTTCTTGCGCCTGCGCGACGACATCGAGAGCCAGATTTTCGCCGACGAAGAGGAATAACCATGAGCGATATCGAGCAGGTGGCCGGCTATCCGGCGTCCCGCCTGGAGCCCTCGGCACCGGCGCGTCGTCGTTTGCCGCTTAACCGGCACCGGCTGATCAGTGTTGCGACCGTCGTGGCCGTGATCGCGTTCTGGAGTATCGCTACCCGGCTTCAGCTCGTGAGTCCCGTGTTCCTGCCTTCGCCAGTAGCGATAGCCCGCAAGTTCTTCGATGTCTCCGTGAACGGTTTCAGCGATGCCACGCTCTGGCAACACACGGTCGCAAGCCTGTCGCGGGTGTTTGCCGCGCTGGCGCTGGCAGTCGTTACCGCCGTGCCGCTTGGCGTGCTGATCGGGCTCAATCCGACCGCGCGCGCAATTGCGGATCCGCTGATCGAATTTTATCGGCCCGTGCCGCCGCTTGCGTACCTGCCGCTGATCGTGATCTGGTGTGGAATTGGCGAGCCCTCCAAGATCCTGCTGATCTGGCTGGCTATCTTCGCACCCCTGACCATCTCCACTCAGCAAGGCGTGCGACGGGTAAAGCAAAGCCGGTTGCGTGGCGCTCAGGCGTTGGGCGCGACGCGCTGGCAACTCATTCGCTACATCGTCGTACCCTCGGCCGCTGCAGATGTGCTGACGGGAATTCGCGTGAGCCTCGGAGTGGGCTGGTCGGTGTTGGTTGCGGCGGAGCTGATCGCCGCCACGCGCGGCCTTGGCTTCATGATCCAGTCGGCGGCGCAGTTCCTCGTCACCGACGTGGTGATCATGGGCATCATCGTTATTGCGTTGATTGCGGGCCTGTTCGAATGGGGATTGCGATATCTCCAGCGCGTGCTGGTGCCTTGGGAAGGACACGCATGAGCGATACGCATTCGGTGGCTGCGAGCATCGTTCTCCAGGCGGACGTACTCGTACTCGGCGGCGGTCCGGCGGGTACATGGGCCGCGTTGAGCGCGGCACGCCAGGGCGCACGCGTCGTGCTTGCGGACAAGGCTTATTGCGGCACGTCCGGCGCTGCTGCCGCGTCGAACAACAATGTCTGGTACGTCAGCGACCCGGCGCGCCATGAAGCCGAATTCGCCGAGCGCTACCTTTGCGGCGGAGGTCTTAGCGAACGCAGTTGGACCGGCGCGCTCCTGCAGGGCGCGGTGCAGCAATTGCATTTGTTGGCCGAACTTGGCTATCCGTTCCCGAAGACAGAAGCGGGCACCATCAACTACGCGACCTTGCGAGGACCTGACTACATGCGCTTCATGCGCTTGCAGATCAAGCGAGCCGGCGTGCAAATTCTTGATCACAGTCCGATGCTCGGCCTGCTCGGCCATGAGGGTCGCGTGGTGGGGGCTCATGGCGTGTCGAGGGGCGGGGGGCGATGGCAGGTCCAGGCCAACGCCACCGTGATGGCGACGGGCGGCTGCGCGTTCATGAGCGGTGCGCTGGGCACGAATGTGTGCACCGGCGACGGTCATCTTGCAGCGGGAGAGGCGGGCGCGCGGTTTTCGGGTATGGAGTTTTCCAACCAGTATGGGCTGGCCTCGAGTCACTCGTCCGTCACCAAAGGGCTCCCTTTCGTATGGAGCACCTACTCGCGCGAGGACGGCAGCGAGATTCCAATCATCGACGACGAGCCGTTCGTCTCGGTCGCGAGAGTATTGACCGAGGAACCGGTGTTCGCCGTTTTCGACCGGGCCAGCAAGGACATTCAGCATTGGCTGCGCAGCGGCCAGGCCAATGCATTCCTGCCTTTCGATCGCAAGGGTATCGATCCTTTCACGCAGCGATTTCCGATCAGCTTGCTGCTTGAGGGCACGGTGCGCGGGACCGGCGGCATCCGGCTGAGCGGGCGGGATTGCGCGACCGACGTGCCCGGCCTCTATGCGGCAGGCGATGTGACCTCCCGTGAGGTTGTGGTCGGCGGTCGCACGGGCGGAGGCTCGCCTAACTCGGCATGGGCGATCGTGACAGGAGCGTGGGCAGGCGCTGCCGCCGGCGCTTTCGCGGTTGGACAACGCTCTCACGCACCCGTGCCGTTGCGGCCCGCAACAGACATGCCTGCGCTCTCCGATCCGCAGCTCTCGCGACAGGTGATTGAACAGTACGTCTGGCCTTTGCAAACCAATCTCTTTCGCAACGCAGCGGGTCTTGGCGTTGCGCTCGACGCGCTTGAGCGCGCGTGGCATGAGCCCGCGGACCATGCTGCAGCGGCCGCGCACGCGCGGTCCGCGCGCGCGATGCTCTACGTGGCCCGCCTAGGGTATCGAAGCGCGCTGCGCCGCACCGAGTCGCGTGCCCTGCATCAGCGCACCGATTTTCCCGCGCGCTCAGACGCCCAGCATTACCGGCAAGTGGTCGCCGGCATCGATACATTTACGTTCGTAACAGAGGCCGTTGCGAACTAGCCAAGGAAAACGGTCTTGATCGAACTTATCAGCGAGTCCCGTTGCACGTCCTGCAATCGCTGCGTGGAGGTATGCCCGACAGGTGTTTTCGATGCGGTCGATGGCGCCATACCCGTCATTGCCCGGCCGGACCAATGTCAAACGTGCTTCATGTGCGAACTTTATTGTCCCGTGGATGCCATGTATGTCGACCCGTGCGCAGATGGGCACGTCACGGTGTCAGAAGAAACGCTCATCGAACAGGGATTGATGGGCAGCTACGCGCGCTCCCTCGGCTGGAAAAAAGCGCGCGCTGGCGGAACAGAAAATGATCTGACGCATCATCTGTTCGAGATCGGTGTGACATGAACAAACGTAACACCGGAATACATCGTCGCCGTTAGCGTCGTGGGCTGCGGCTTAGCAGAAGCAACACGAGATGATGCAGATTGCCGCCGGCGTATCCGGTGGCCTGATACTGGGCAATGTTGATCCGGACCCGGTCATTGGCAAGCAGCGGGTTTTGCGCCGACGAGCTATTCTCCTGGCGTGCCATCTTCAAACGGCGTCCACTATGTCAGCGCTCACTACCCTCCCTAACAACAGGACCCAACCCATGGCAGATTCCACCGTCGCGCGCATTGCAGTGCTCGATGACTATCAGCAGGTCGCCAGTGGGCTCGCTGATTGGGCGAGCCTCGCGCCGCGAGCGCAGCCGGTTTTCTTTCACGACCATGTCGCCGACTCCGATGCACTTGCCGCGCGCCTCGCACCATTCGACGTAGTCGTGCTGATGCGAGAGCGCACCCGGTTGGACGCCGCGCTGCTCGCGCGCTTGCCCCTTCTCAAGCTGATTGTCACTGTCGGCATGTGGAACGCAGCGATCGACCTGCATGCCGCCCGCGCGCAGCAAATCGTCGTATCGGGGACTACGGGCGGTGACTCTGCGGCTACGCCGGCGCTCACCTGGACGTTGATCCTCGCCATCACGCGCAACCTGCATGCAGAAGCTACCTCAGTGCGCGCGGGTGGCTGGCAGGTCGGCCTCGGCGTGGACGTGAACGGCAAGACCCTCGGTTTGCTGGGACTAGGCCGTATCGGGCAGGCGGTCGCGCGCCTGGGTCAGGCATTCGGGATGCGCACGATCGCCTGGAGCGAAAACCTGACGACCGAGCGGGCGGCGGAACACGGCGTTGAACGTGTCGACAAAGACCAGTTGTTTCGGGACGCGGATGTGCTGTCCATTCACCTGAAACTCGGCGATCGCAGCTTGGGGATTGTCGGCGAGCGGGAATTGGCGCTAATGAAGCCGAGCGCTTATTTGGTTAACACCTCGCGTGGGCCGATCGTTTCCGAAGCAGCGCTAATTGAAGCACTGCAGGCACGGCGCATTGCCGGCGCGGCACTCGACGTGTTCGATGAAGAACCGCTTGCGCCTCACCATCCGTACCGGTTCCTGCCCAATGTGCTCGCCAGTCCCCATATTGGCTACGTCACCGAAAACACCTATCGCGCCGCCTTTTCGCAGATTGTGGAAGCGATCCATGCGTGGCTCGACGGCACGCCGGTTCGGGAATTGCCACTCTGACCCATGTGGCAGGGATTGGAACAGACCGGTCGTTCAGCGCAGGTAGTCGGGCCGCGTGAATCCCTTGAATCGCTCGTCTACCACGCGCCTGAACTCGGGAGACTTATAGGCGTTGGCGATGTCCTGAACATATGGTTTATCGATGTCGACACCACGAACCGCGACGAGGTTGAGGTAGTGCGGCGGAATCTTTTCGAGCAACAACGAGTCGGTAAGCTTCAACCCGGCGGCCAACGCAAAATTGCCGTTGATGAACGCGTAATCTACGTCGTCCAGGGAGCGGGGCAGTTGCGCGGCATCCAGCGGCAACAGCTTGAGCTTATGCGGATTGGTGGCTATGTCCCGCTCGGATGAAGTGACCGGATTCGTCCCCGGTTTGAGCGTAACCCAGCCGATCTGTTCCAGCAGCACAATTGCACGCGCCTGGTTAGTGACGTCATTGGGCAGCGACACAGTCGCGCCGTCCTTCACGTCCGCAAGACTTTTGAATCTGTGACTGTAGACGCCGATCGGTGCGGTCGGGACCTTGATCAGTTCGGAAAGCTTGAGATTATGTTCGTCGGAGAATTTCTTCAGGTAGATCTCGTGCTGAAACGCATTGGCGTCGAGTGCGCCGTCCGCCAGGGCAAGATTGGGTTGCACATAGTCGGTGAATTCGACAATGCTAACCTTATAGCCTTCCTTCTCCAGCACGGGTTTTATGCCATAGCGGATCTGGTCGGCATATGGACCCGCGGTTGCGCCGAAGCGGATCTCTTGTTTCGCGGGATCTGCGGCATGTGCCAACGTCACCGCGGCTGACATAGCCGACATAGTCGACATGAGCAGGAAAGCACGAATGCCACGCATCAGATTCATTTTAATCTCCACATCATTGCCTTATTCGCAGCAACGCCGTGAGCTTTCGAAGGCTCTTGACGCTTACTCTTTCAGGAAGCCGACGCGAAGATAAGCGAATCAAATTCCGGCGCAAAGAAAGCAATTCTGCTTTGCTAAGAATTGGATGCGTTTTCGGTCTTGAGTGGCGACCAAGCGGACTAGCCATCGGGTGGCAATCAATCGCGGTGCAGCGATAAGCCAAGCTGCTGTTGTCAGTTGGGGAGCCGCGGCATGCGTCCCACGATCAAATCGTCTCACCCGCGACACGCCTGTTATTGGTCCCCCCAGGCGGTACAGAAGACTCCCGGCATGCGTAGCGCCGCATTTATTTACTCAGTCACACCTCGCCGAGCACGCCAAGATACGCTTGACCGATGAGCTCATGTGAGGCGTCGGCATTTGGCGGATGGAACGCGCCAGCCCGTACATCGCGATACAAGCGTTCGAGTTCATTCCGGCGCGACAACGACGCTGCGCCGGCTATTTTCAGCGACAAGTTCACCACGCGCAGCGCACCGTCCACGGCATGCTGTTTTGCGGCCAGCAATTTCGCGATCCACGGTTCGTCGTCTGCATAACCTTCCCACCACTGCGCGGCTACGCGCTCGATCAATGCTTCAATACTGTCGAGTTCGATCGCGGCCTCCGCGACGGCAGCTTGCGTGAATGGCTTATGCGCGTAGGTCTGTCCCTGCAACGCAGCCGACGTGCGGCTGCGTGCTGCGCTGACCGCCAGGTCGAACGCACGTTTTGCGATGCCGAAGTACACCGCGCCAAGCCCTGGCAGCACGGCGCCCAGGATGCCGTCCACGAACGGGTCGTTGGGAATCCCGGCGGGTAGCACGCGCGTCACGTGTTCCCGCGCCGCGATAGCGCCTTCAAGATAGGTATCGTCGCTGCGTGTGGCGCGCAACCCAAGCGCGTCCCAGGTTTGGACCGTCCGATGCCCAGGCGACTCGCGCCGGATAAACGCGTGCACGATCTTCGGATGCGCCGGATCGGAGTTATCCAACCCATGCACGCCGAGCCAGTCCCATGCAGGTGCAAGCGAGGTCAGGACCTTGCGGCCATCGAAACGATAACTGCCGTCGGGTAGTGGCGTCGCCGTAACGAATGAATGCGCCAGACCCAGGTCGTTGCCGGGTTCGCCGTGTCCGGCGGCGAACACTTTGCCGGCGCTGGCTTCTTCGAGAATCCATTGCGCGGAAGTATCGCCCTTCCTCAACAGATGAAGCGCCGCCCCAATCCAGTATTGATGCATGTTCAACGCCAGCGCAGTCGCCGGCGCGCGATACGCAAGCCGGACTTGCTCGTGCAGCAACTCCGGCAGCGTGAGGCCGAGTCCGCCCAGTGCAACGGGGACGGCAGCGTGGAGAAAACCGGCGCGTTGCAGGTCGTCCAGGTCTTCCGTGAAGAAGCGATTCTCGAGGTCATAAGCGGCGGCGCGTTCGCCGATGCGCGAGAGTAATGCGTCGCTTAGCAAGGGGGCACGCGATGTTGCCGGCGCCTTCACTTGCACAGGCTGTGACACGGGCAAAACGTCGACTTCGCTTGGAAAATTTGACATCCACCGGCTCCTTTGATGAACCATTGCGTTCAGCGATTATGGCGACGCGCCGCTTGAGTGCGCCACCATCGATTGATGATTTGCAAATCAGGATGTCAGCTGCATAAAGTGCGACAGGTTGTTATTGCGCTAGCGAAATTCGTTATAAAAATAGTTCCAAGGCTGCGATTTGGATAGACCTTGCATGAGGGATTGAATTGTACAAATCGCTATACCCACGCATGAATATTCAGACGATCCCGATGCTAGGATAAAAAACGTTTAACTCACTGAACAACTCGCTGAACGATATCGAGTGGCTCAGCCTTACCGGTCTTATTCCTCATCGCGAACGTGTCCAGCAAACCAATCATATTGAGCGGGTTCACCATGAACACCGTCTCGCATCTCAACTACGGACTTTGGCGCCATCCCGACGATCAAGCGTATCGCTACACCGATATTGACTACTGGATCGAGCTGGCAAAGCTGCTGGAGGAGGGGCGCTTCGACAACCTGTTCATTGCCGATGCGTTAGGCCTCCTGGACGTACATGCCGGGAGCGCGGATGCATCGCTGCGCACGGGCACCCAGTCGCCTGTCAATGACCCCTTGCTCCTGGTGTCCGCAATGGCCGCCACTACCCGGCATCTTGGTTTTGGCGTCACCGTGTCGACAACCTATGAACAACCGTATCTTCTGGCGCGCAAATTCACCACGCTCGACCATCTCACGAAGGGCCGGATTGCCTGGAACGTCGTGACCTCGCAACTGGATAGCGCAGCGCGTAATCTTGGCCTCGAACGCCAGGTTCCGCACGATGAGCGCTATGAAATTGCCGACGAGTTTCTCGATGTCGTCTATAAGCTCTGGGAACACTCGTGGCAGGACGGTGCCGTGGTCCGGGACAGTAGCCATGCAGCGTTTCCCGAGGGGCTTTACACCGACCCGGCCAAGGTCCGCGCCATTCGTCACCACGGCAAATACTTCGACGTACCGGGCGCGCATTTGTCGGCGCCCAGCCCGCAGCGTGTGCCAGTCCTGTTTCAGGCCGGCGGTTCGCCGCGCGGTCAGGACTTCGCCGGCAAACATGCGGAAGTGGTATTCGTCGCCGGCGCGGATGCGGCGGGCATCCGTCGCAACGTCGCTCAGATCAAGGCAGCGGCGCTCAGCCATGGTCGTAGTCCCGACGCCATCAAGTTCATCAGCGGTGTTGCCGTGGTTGTTGACGAGAACGATCGTGCCGCGCAGGACAAGCTGCACGAATACCGGTCGTTTTTCAATGTCGAAGGCGCCATTGCGCATTATTCGGCAAGTACCGGCATCGACTTTTCGAGCCAGCCACTCGATTCCCCGCTGAAGTATCAGGACACGGATTCGAACCGGTCGTTGCTGCGCATGTTCGACGATCCGGAGGGTGGCCGCGAATGGACGTTGCGCGAAGCGCTTGCGCCGGCCAACGGTTTCGGGCGCAGCAAGACAATCGTCGGTGGACCCGTGACGGTCGCGGACGGGATCGAGCGCTGGCTCGAAGCAACCGATACCGATGGTATCAACCTGATCCATATCCTCAGCCCGGGCAGTTTCGCTGATTTCGTACGGTACGCAGTGCCGGAGCTGGATAGGCGCGGGCGGCTGCGTGAACGCCGCGACGGGACCTTGCGCGAAAGATTGTTCGAGAGCGGCTCCGCGCGTGTGCCGGCCGATCATCCTGCAAGCCGTCAGCGCATCGACGGCGTGCGCTCATGAATGGCCTGATAAACGGGCCGCACGTGCGCGCCCTGAACGGAGATGAGGAGCTGCTCGCGGCAACGAAGGTATTCCGCACGGCGATGATCGGATTGCCGGTGCTGCCACGCGATCGAGCAGTGGAACTGAACCGGTTGAACAACGCGGGGCGCACGTACGGCGCATTCGAAGCCGATCGCCTGATCGGGACCACGGATTCGTATGCAGGGACGATTACCGTGCCCGGAGGCAATCGCGTGCCGCACGCGGCAGTCACGCATGTCGGCGTGTTGCCCGGGCACACACGCCAGGGCGTGGCCAAGGCGCTGCTGGTCCGGCAACTCAAAGATGCCCGCCAGCGTGGCGAGGCGCTCGTCTCGCTGCGCGCGGCATCGGCGAGTATCTATGGAAGGTTTGGCTACGCAGTCGCGAGCTCGGCGGCGACCATCGAAGTGGACGCGGTCAATGCGCGTTTGCACGTCGGCGTGGAGCGCGGTTCGGTGCAACTCATCGACCCGGATAACGCGTGGCATCGCATGGCCGTGCTGTACCGCTCGCTTTTGCCGGAACGCGCAGGGGCGATCGACCGTGGCGCTTATTGGTGGCGTCTACAGGAAATGCGGCAGCAGGGCGCACCTACGCTTTCGCACGTTGCCGTTCGCGGGGAAGAAGGATACGTGCGTTATCACGCGGTCCCGAGCGCCAACTGGTTTGCCGAACGGCAACGAACAATCGTGGTTGACGATCTAATTGCTTCGTCATCCGAAACGTATGCCGCTTTGATTGGGTATGTGCTGTCGCTCGACCTGGTGCATAAGGTCGTACTGACGGCTCGTCCAACGGACGATCTGCTGCCATGGCTGCTCGAAGACTACCGGCATTCGAAGGCAACGGATCTGCGCGATGAAACCTGGCTTCGTATTGTCGATACCCGCATCGCCCTGGATGCGCGGCGCTATTCAGGTGACGCAAGCTTGGTCATCGAAGTGATCGACCCTCTGCTGCCAGAGAACACCGGGCGCTTTCAGATCACCGCGAACGGTGCAGCGCCAAGCGATCGGAAACCGGATGTGACAGCCGATATCGCCGCACTGGCAGCAGTTTATCTGGGCGGGGCTCGCTGGTGGCAACTGGTGCAGTCAGGTCGTGCGCAAGCGCGATCAGTCAGCGCAGTGGCTGCTCTGGATCAGCTCTTTGCCACCGATGCCGCGCCGTTTTGCGGTACGCACTTTTGACCCTATTCAGACAGACTCTCGTGCTCCATGGCGAGCGCAACCCTATAAAACCACACACTTTCTGAAAGGTTTGTTTATGACGTTATCTCTCCCCGGTGCCAGCCGGGTTCTTCTGCCGTTGCTCATTGCTGCGTTGACAAGCCCGGCCGTCGCCCTTGCCGCTGACGCTAACAATACCAATACCGACACGCCGAAGCCGGGCGGGACTTTACGCCTCGCATCGCTGCAACCGGACATTGACGCATTCGATCCACTGACCGGTTACAGCACCGATTCGTGGGAAGTCCTGCGTGCGGTAACACGGCAACTCGTCACTTACCCGGGTTCGGCGACCAACCTGAAGGACGACACCAAGCTGGTCCCCGACCTCGCGCAGTCATGGGATGTCAGCCCGGACGGAAAGACCTATACGTTTCACCTGCACCAGGGCGTGACATATTCGGGTCCGACGAACCGGCCGATCGTCGCCGGGGACTTCGTCTACGCAATCAAGCGCTTCTGCGATCCGAACAAGCAGGTTGCGGCGGTCAACTACTTCAACCTCGCATTCGCCGGGTTCGCAGGCTACTGCAAGGACTTTGCAAAAGTGCCTTCGGGCGATCTTGCGGCAAGCAAAAAATTCATCGACACGCATGAGATCGCGGGCGTTTCCGCCCCCGATGACCACACGCTTGTCCTGCGCTCGGACACGCGCAACTACGATTTTCTCAACATCCTGTCGATGAACTTCGTGACCCCGCTGCCGGAAGAGGTGGCGTCGCGCTATTTCCCCGACTCGCAGGACTTCCGCAAGAATTTTCCATCGAGCGGACCCTACGTCGTGGATTCCTACGTAAGCGGACAGAAGCTCGTCCTGAAGAAAGTCCCGAACTACAACCATGCGCTTGATCCGGCTCGCAAAGCCTACGTCGATCAGATCGTGCTCGACTTCACGACCAATAGTGAAGACGCCGTCGTGCAGAAAATCCAGGCTGGCGATGCGGATCTTTCGCTCTACCTGGACGTGCCGCCGCTCGCTACCATCCGCCGCTTCGAGGCGCAGAAAAGCCCTTATCTGCATGCGTCGAATAGTGGGGCGGCCAACTTCATCGTGATCAACGCACGGCCGGAAGCCGTGAGTCCCGGGGCCGCCGCATTGCGCAAACTGGCAACCCGTCAGGCGCTGGCTTATGCGGTCAATAAGGCGCACATCGTGCAAGCGCAAGGCGGTCCGATTGCGGCGGTGCCGTTGGGCCAGATCATCACGTCGACAACGCTTGGTCATCGCCCGCTCGACCCTTATTCGACTGCGGGCAGCCGCGGCGATCCAGCGAAGGCGAAACAGCTTCTTGCACAGGCGGGTTACCCGGACGGTATCGCTTTCGACCTAGCTTACCGGTCCAACGCCCAGTTTTCGACTATCGCGGTAACGTTGAAAGAGGACCTCGCGGCGTCAGGTATCAAGTTGAACCTGATACCGGTCCCGCCTACGCAATTCCTCGCTTACCTGCAGGACGCCAAGAGCCGCTATGACCTCGCGCTGGCGCAGTTTGCACCTGACTGGCAAGGACCCAGCACACGCATGCTGCTGGGCGGCTGGCTCGACTCTGACGCGTCCCCCTGCGGCAAGGGAAACAACTATGCGATCTGCTACAGCAATCTGGTGCTGAACGGCCTCGCGGCGAAAGCGTTCCCCTCGGACAATCCCGAACCCATCTGGGCCGAAGCAGACCGCGTCGTATCGGCTGACTTGCCGTGGATTCCGTTGTTCGAGAAGCGCAGGGTCGCGATCACGTCGGACCGGCTGACGAACTGGGTGTGGTCGTCGCTTGCCGTGCAGGCGGACATCACGAATATCGCAGTGCGTCAGTAAAACCCGGCGATCATCATGGCGGCATTCGGAGTCAGGGATCTAGTCGTCAGCTTTGGCGCCGGTGCGCGCCGGAGCGAGGTCGTGCATGGCGTCTCGTTCGCGGTGGGCGCGGGCCGGACACTGGCGATTGTCGGCGAGTCCGGCTCGGGCAAGAGCGTCGCACTGCTTGCGGCAACAGGCTTGTTGCCGCCCGGAGCGTCGGTGCAGGGCAGCGTGTTGTTTCAGCAGCGCGAGATCCTGGGTCTGTCCGAAAGCCGGTTGCGCGCGCTGCGTGGCGCGGGGATCGGCTATGTGTTTCAAGACCCGTCAAGCAACCTGCATCCGTTGAAGACGGTGGGGCGCCAGATTGCCGAAGCCATCAGCGTGCACCGGCGCATGAGCCGCGCTGCGCTGCGGGCACGCGCGATCGAGCTGCTCGACGAGGTCGGTATCAAGGAGCCTGCCCGGCGCCTGCATGACTATCCGCATCAGTTCTCGGGCGGGATGCGCCAGCGCGTGATGATCGCCATCGCTATTGCGATGAACCCGGCGGTGATCATTGCCGACGAACCCACCACTGCGCTCGACGTCACCGTACAAGCGTCCATCCTGCGCTTGCTCAAGCGCTTGCAGCAGCGTCACGGCACGGCGCTGGTGTTCGTCAGTCATGACCTGGCGGTTGTATCCGAGATTGCCGATGACATCGCCGTGATGCGGCATGGCGTGGTGGTTGAAAGCGGTCCGGCCGCACAAGTGCAGGAGACACCCGCTCACGTCTATACACGCGAGTTACTGGATGCATCGCGGCATGCACCGGTGCCGGCTTCGCCCACGCGGCAACCTGTGCCCGCGGTCGCGCCGCTGCTGGTCGTGGACGGCATCACGCGTTCGTTCCCGCAACCGGGATGGTTTGCGAAGCGGCCGGTCCCGGTACTCCACGATGTCTCCTTCGCGCTGCATGAGAGCGAAATACTCGGTCTGGTCGGTGAGTCGGGATCAGGCAAGTCCACGATCGGCCGCATAGTGGCGGCGCTCGACCGGCCGGATTCCGGCTCGGTGACACTCGAGGCGCAGCGCTATGCCGTCCCGGGAACCGGGCCGCTGAAGGTGTCGCGAAGCTTGCGCGCGGCGGTCCAGGTGATCTTCCAGGACCCCTATGGCACGCTCAATCCGCGACAACGAGTACGCTCGATCTTGAGTGAACCGTTCGTTAATAACACCCGGCTGGGCCCAGGCGAGATTGCAGAGCGCGTGACTCGCCTCATGGAGCGAGTGGCGCTGCCCGTGGAACTGCTTGACCGGTTTCCTGCCCATCTTTCGGGTGGTCAGCGCCAGCGCGTTGCCATTGGCCGCGCGATTGCCTTGCAGCCACGCGTGGTGGTCGCGGACGAACCTGTCTCCGCACTCGATAGCTCGACCCAACGAAAGATCATCGAATTGCTGCGTTCGATTCGCGCGACCGAGCGAGTGTCGTTTCTATTCATTTCCCATGATCTGGGCGTGGTCGCCGAGCTGTGCGACCGCCTAATTGTGCTCGAAGGCGGGCGCGTGGTGGAAGCGGGGCCGGCTGCAGCAGTTCTAAAAAATCCACAGCATTCCTATACAAAAAAGCTGGTTGCATCCATTCCGGGCCGCATGCGCTCCCCGATCAACCTGACCGAGTTCGCGCCGGAGGAGTCCGATGTCTGATCCCGCATTATTTGCAGCGCCGCCCCTGCAGGCGCCCGTCATTCGTACGGGGCTCGCACGAATCCTGTGGCGAGAGCCGTCAGTGCGCATCGGTTCGGTGCTGGTATTTCTGGTGCTTCTTGCTGCGCTCGGTGCGCCGTGGGTGAGCGCGTGGCTGGGACACGGACCGACCCAGCAGTTCCGCGATGTGGCCCTCTCCGAGACCGGTTTGCCTGTTGGACCGAGCGCCGCTTTTCCGCTGGGTGCCGACGACAATGGCCGGGATGTACTTGTGCGAACGTTGTATGGTGCGCGTATTTCCCTGCTCATCGCCATTCCATCGACTACGCTGGCCATGGTGATAGGCACCTCGATCGGTCTGATTGCGGGTTTCTTTGGCGGGATCACGGACAGAGTGGTCTCGCAGGGAATCGATGTCGCGCTGTCCTTTCCATTTGTGGTGACGGCCTTGAGTCTGCTTGCTTTCAATCGTGGGGCCGACGGTCAGAGCCTCATCAATCCGATGCTCGTGGTCATCATTGTCATTTCGTTTTTTTCATGGACTTATTTCGCACGGCTGACGCGTGGCCTGGTGTTGAGCATGCGCCATCTTCCGTTCATTGAGGCGGCGGCGGTGGCCGGCGCGAGCAGGAGGCGAATCGTCTTCAGGGAGATCCTTCCGAATGTCGCGCCTTCGGTGCTGGTGTACTGGGCGGTGCAACTGCCCAACAACATCATTGCAGAGGCCACTTTGTCATTTCTCGGCGTTGGCGTGCAGGCGCCGGCGGCAAGCTGGGGCAACATGATTGCGGACGCGCAGCGCTCGTCGATGTATCAGGTCCAGCCGTGGTTCCTCCTGGGGCCGAGCATTGCGCTGTTCATCACCGTAGTCGGTTTCAATACGATCAGTTCGGGTCTTCGAAACGTCCTCGATCCGCAGCGGCTGTGACCCGTGACCTGTGACTTTTGAACCATGCTCATGATACGCACGCTTCCCCGCCTCTTTGCGCGCACTTTATCCACGCTTGTCATCGTGCTGGTGAGTGCATTTTTTATCACGCGGCTGGCCTACCGGAACCCTGCCGTCATGCTGGCGCCGCGCAATGCGGACCAGCAAACCATTGACGCCGTCGCCCACGCTCTCAGGCTCGATACACCCTGGTATCAGCAGCTTTGGTATTACGTGTATCGCGGACCCGACATCCAGGGAGCACCGATGGGTCTTGCCCACTGGCCACCGGCCCTCGGCTATTCATTCCGCCATCAGGCCGGCGTCACTGATCTGATCTTGTCTAAGGTGCCGGTAACCTTATCCGTCTCGCTCGGAGCGCTAGTGATTTCGGCGATAGTCTCGATCCTGCTCGGTGTACTCGCGGCGCGTCGAGCCGATTCATGGATCGATCACACGCTGTCCGGATTTGCCTACGGTGCGCTGTCCGTACCAACATTCCTGAGCGGCATGCTGCTATCGTATTTTCTTTACTTCCAGCTTTCGATGCATAGCATCAATGTGTTTCCGGGCAGCGGCTACGTGGCGCTCACCGACGATCCACTGCAATGGGCGCGTCATTTGCTGCTGCCGTGGCTGACACTGTCAGTGGCGGAGGTCGGGATGTTTCAGCGCGTGGTTCGCGCGAGCATGCTGAATGTTCTCGGCGCGGATTATGTGCGTACCGCTCGCGCGAAAGGCGTCCCCGAGTGGCGGGTATTACTTCGGCATGCGTTGCCGGCGGCCCTCAATCCAGTCATCACACTGGGCGGTCTGGAGCTCGCCGTGATCATGGGGGGCGCGATTGTCACCGAGCAGATGTTCGGGCTTGACGGAGTAGGGCGGCTCGCGATCACTGCAGCGCTGGATGGCGATTTTCCCGTCGTGATCGGCACAACGGTCTTTGCTGCCAGTGTATTCGTGGGCTGCACGCTCGTAGTCGATCTCGTGACACGCTGGCGTGATCCGGCGCGTGCTGTCTGATCCCTGCAGCGGTTGACGGCAGCTTCAGGTCACCGCCGCCGCGTGATTCGATGAAACCGGCCGTACCGCCGCGCGCGTTAGCCGCGCCGGATGATGGTCGGGCAAGTAAGGCCCGTGTCCCTGAATCTTTTCGCGCAAGGTCCCGGGCGCGTAATCCGTCTGCATCAAGCCGCGGCTTTGCAGCACGGGCACCACTTGATCGACGAACTCGCTCCACCAGCCGAGGGTCGTCACCGGCACCACGTTGAATCCGTCCACACCGGCGTCGGCGTAACGCTGGACTTCATCGGCAATCTGTTCTGGCGTGCCTGCAAAACGGCCGGATACCGTCTGTCGCAACAGATCACCGAATGTGACGACATGGTCCGGCGCGGCCTCGATAAAAGCCCTGACGTTGCCGCGTACATGGTTCGTCAGCAGCAGTTCCGAAATGGGCCGGGCCGGATCAATGTTCGAAAGGTCCACGCCTAGACCACCGCTCCAGAATGACTGCAATGCTTCCACGCTGAGCCACTCTTTCAGTTCGCGACGGCGGGCGAGCGCTTCGGCTTCAGTTGATCCAATCACCGGTGCGAGAGAAACAATGATCTTGAGCTCGTCGCCGTCGCGACCGAATGCACGCGCGCGTGCGCGCAGATCGGCTGCTGTCAGCGCAGCGCTTTCAGGCGTGCGAGAGGCGATGAACGTGGCCTCAGCATGGCGGGCAGCAAACGAACGCCCGGCTTCCGATCCCCCGGCCTGGAAGAGCAGCGGCGTGCGCTGCGGGGAGGGCTCTGAAAGATGCGGGCCTTCGACCGAGTACCGCTGCCCCCGATGATGAATCTTGTGCACCTTGGCGGGATCGGCGAACACGCCTCGCTCAGGGTCGGCCACAAGCGCGTCGTCTTCCCAGCTTGCCTCCCACAGCTTGTAGGCGACATCTGCATATTCCTCCGCCCACCGGTAGCGTTCGTCGTGTTCCGTCAACGCACTTTGCCCGTGGTTGCGGGCAGCGTTATCGAGGTATGAGGTGACGATGTTCCAGGCCACCCGCCCGTCCGTCATGTGGTCGAGCGTGGACATCTTGCGGGCGAAGTCGAAGGGATGATCCTGGATGACGGAACTGGTGACCGCGAAGCCCAGGTGCTCAGTCACCGCGCCCAACGCCGACACAAGACTGGCGGGGTCGAGGCTCGGAAATTGCATCGCTGTACGAATCGATGTGTCGCCGTTGCCGCGGAATTTATCGTAGACACCCACTACGTCCGCGAGGAAGACCGTATCGAACTTGCCGCGTTCCACCGTGCGCGCCAGATCGAGCCAGGGCGCAAGCCGCTTGTAGTCGAGCTGGATACGGCCCTCGGGGTGACGCCAGTAACCATGACTGTGGTGATTGGGCGTGACGTGCGTGAACGCGTTATAGATCAGGCGTCGCTTCATGGCGTGAGCTCGGCGGTAGAAGCGTCCTGGATCGAGCCGGTGTTTGATGCCTCACCCGATCGCGAGGGTAAGGACAGCACGGCATCGAGCAAGGCACGCGTAGAAGGCTGGAGTGCGTTGGCGTGAAGGTCGGCGGCATCGAAGGTCTCGATGATCCGGCCGCTCTCCATGACCGCCCCGCGGTCGCACATGAATTCGATCACCGGCAAGCTGTGGGCGATGAACAGATAGGTCAGGTCAAGTGTCTGCCGGAGTTCAAGCAACAGGTTGAGAATGTCCGCCTGAATCGATACATCGAGCGCGGAAGTCGGTTCGTCCAGCACAATGAACTCGGGCTGCACGACCAGTGCCCGGGCAATGCCGATCCGCTGCCGTTGGCCGCCGGAAAATGTGTGGGGGAAGCGCTCAAGATGCCGGGCTGTCAGCCCTACTCGTTCGATGGCCTCAATGGCGAGTTGATAAGCGTGAGGTTGATTGCGCGCCACGCCGAGCCGCAGCGCTGGATCGCAAAGTTGCTCGCCAATCGTACGGCGCGGATTGAGCGACGACGTGCTGTCCTGGAACACGAACTGAAACCGCTGGCGGAAACGCCGCAACTCGGCGGCATCGAACTGTGCCAGGTCCGCACCCGCAAATTGAACGCTGCCGCTGGTCGAGGCAAGCAACTGCGCGACCAGACGTGCCAGTGTTGATTTGCCGGAACCGGAGGTCCCGATGAGGCCGAAGATCTCGCCGCGGCGGACCTCGAAATGGACGTCGCTGACTGCATCGAGTGTGCGCACGTGTGAACGCAGCCACGACTTTTCAATGACGAAAGTCTTGGTCAAGCCCTGGACTTTGAGCAACGGGTCAGACACAGGTTGGTTTGAAATAACCGATACCGCCGCTTTCCTGCCACCGCTCTCACCCAGCCGTCGCGCAGGCGATGGGTCCAGGCGCCGCAAGCCCAGTTCGGGCACTGCCGCAATCAGTTTCGCCGTGTAGGCATGGCGCGGCGCTGTCAGAACCTGCTCCGTTGGCCCATGTTCCACGATTCGCCCGGCCTTCATCACAGCGACGCGCTCGCTCAGGAACGACACCACGCCGAAGTCGTGTGTGATCATCAGAACGGCCATCCCGAACTCACGGTTCAGGCTCTTCAGCAGCGCAAGGATGTCCTTCTGAAGCGTGGCGTCGAGTGCGGTAGTCGGTTCGTCGGCGATCAGCAAACGTGGCCGGCCCATCGCCGCCATGGCGATCATCACGCGTTGCCGCATGCCACCGCTCAGTTCATGCGGCCACGCGCGCAAGACCCGTTTTGTATCGACGATACCCACGCGCTGAAGCCATGTTGCCGCGTGTTCGAGCGATTCAGCCTGGCCGATATTCCGTCGATGCCGCGCCACCTCCTGAAGCTGCGCGCCTACCCTGAACGACGGATCGAGTGAGCTGAGCGGGTCCTGAAATACCATCGCAATGCCGTTGCCGCGGATCTGCTCGAGTGCGGACTCAGGTTTGCCCAGTAGTGCGCTGCCTTCAAACGATATGGTCCCGTGCACGCTTGCCTCGCGCGGCAGCAAGCCGGCAATGGCCGCAGCCGTGACGCTCTTGCCTGACCCGGATTCGCCGACCAGCGCAACGATTTCGCCCGCTTCAATGTGGAGGTCGATACCGCGCACGGCGCTTTCAAGCCCGTGTCGTCCAGTGAAATCCACCTTGAGTTGTTCAATCTTCAGCAATGACACAGGGATCTCCGCCGGGGCGTTGAGGGTAGGTGCATGGAGCAAGACCGGGTTAATCGCGAGGATCGAGCACGTCGCGCAATCCGTCCCCGAACCAGTTGAACGCGAGTGCGAATGCGACGATCACCAACGCAGGCAGGGTGGCGACATGACCGCCGCCGAGCAGCATTACCCGGGCGCCTTCGCCGACCATGCGACCCCAGTCAGCCGTGGGCGGCTGTACGCCAAGCCCGAGAAAACTCAGGCCCGCGAGGAACACGATCATTCCTCCGATCAAGGTCGTGCCATACACCACCACCGACGTCATCACGTTGGGCAGGATCTCCCGCGCGACGATTTCGAACGACGACGCGCCCAGCGCGCGTGCCGCCTCTACGTATTCCTTATCGCGCTCGGCCCGCACCTCGGCATAGACCACTCGCGTGACATAGGGCAGTGCGCAAAACAGCACCGTCACGGTCACCGTGATGATGCCCGGACCGAAAGTCGTAGCCAGGTTGATCGCAAACAGGATCATCGGAAAGGCGAACAGGATGTCGATAAAACGCATCACCACCGCGCTCACACGGCTTCGTGAATAGCCTGCGTACAAGCCGAGCAAAAGGCTGAGCACGCATGCACCGAACACGGCGGGGATCACTACGACAAGCGATGTCCTGCCGCCCCAGATCAGACGGCTTAGCATGTCGCGCCCTTGAGCGTCCAGGCCAAGCAGATGGCCCGGCGTGCCGATGCCGCCGAGGCGCAGAACAGGATCGGCTGCGTTCGGGTCATAGGGTGCGAGCCAGGGCGCGGCCGCTGAAACGGCGAAGACGAGCAGGATGAAGAGCAGGCCGCCCAATGCAAGTCCATTCGATGCCAGCCGCGTGGCTGCCGCGCTCAGGCGTGAAGGTGCGAGCCGCTCGCACGCGCTGCAGGCTTCGGCGTAGACTTTTTCCCGAACCAGTTCTGACGGTGGCATCGAGGGGTTCCTATACAAAATTGCAAGAAGACATTAAGCGCCAAGACGTGGATTGAGCAGGTCGAGGGCGATGTCGGTCAGAAGATTCACGCCCACAAAACACGCGGCGACCAGCATGACGCCGGCTTGTGTCATCGGATAGTCGCGGCCCGCTGCGGCCACATACAGTTGCGAACCCAGGCCGGGCCACGCGAATACGTTCTCCACCAGGATCACGCCGCTTAGCAAATAACCTATCTGCAAGCCCGTCACGTTGATGACCGGACTAAGCAGGTTGCGTCCCATGTGACGCCGCAAAATCCGGGCGCGTGAAAATCCCAGAGCGCGATAGGTACGGATGTAATCCGCTCCTGCGATATCGATCACGCTTGCCCTCACAAGCCGGGCAAGAATCAGCATCGAAATGAGTGCTGCCGAAAATGCCGGCAGCACAAGATGGCGCAGCAGGTCGGGCAGGCCGCCGTCGCCGCGCAGGTCCGCAATGCCGGATGATGGCAGCCAGTGAAGCTTGAGCGCGAACAGCCACATCAGCACAAGGCCGAGCCAGAACACTGGCATGTTATGGCCGATCTGAATCGCGAACATGGACCAGGAATCCCCTTTCGACCCCCAGTTCAAACCGGACACGACGCCCACCGCAACACCGAACACCACGCAGATCAGCGTTGCCGCGGCAGTGAGGATCGCGGTGTTGACGAAGGCTGGCCACAGTATGGCCATGACCGGTACCTTGAGGACGATGGAGTTACCCCAGTGACCGCTAAGCAGATGCGACAGCCAGATGAAATACTGCGCCACGAGCGGCCGGTCGAAGCCATATTCGTGCCGCAGGGCGTCGATGGACGATTGCGGCATTTGCCCCGTGAGCGCGTTCGAGATCGGGTCGCCCGGCGCCAGATGTGCCGAGAGAAACACCAGCACCGAGATGGTCAGGAAAACTGGAACGGCCTGCGCCAGGCGACTGATGATGGTGCGTGTCATGTTGTAAGCCACACCCGGCTCAGGTCGTACCAGTTCTGTGCCGGCGCGTTGAAGCCCCTGACCTTGGCGCTTGTTGCGAAGTAACGGGTGAACGTCAGAAGAGGCACGACGCCAGCCTGCTTCTGCAACAAGCCATTCGCGCTTTTCCATAGCGGGATGGCCTTCGCCTCGTCGGCTTCGACCGATGCCACGTCGATCGCTGCCGCCAGTTCCGGCCCAAGCAGGTCCTTGCCGCCACGCGCCACGACGTACCCCTGGTACACAATACGCAGCCATAGCGGCGTGACGAAGCCCCATTCCATGCTGGCAAGCGCGATGTCGTCGGAGAGGTGGGGGAGATTGGACGTATAGGTCAGCCACTCCTGCGAGAGGATCTTCACGGTGATGCCAACCTTGGCGAGATCGCGCTGGATCCATTCGATGAATGGCTGGTTCGCCTCGTCAGTGGCAATCGTGAAGCTGATGTCGCCGTCCTTGAAGCCTGCGGCGCTCAGGAGGAGGCGTGCTGCATCGGGATCGAAGGCGAAGTCTTTCTGCGCGGGATCGTAAGCCGTGTTGCCGGGATTGAGAATGCTGTAGGCCGCCATGGCGTGACCCTTGAACAGCGTCTTGGCCAGGCCCTCGCGGTCGATCGACTGGATGATTGCCTGCCTGACACGCACGTCCTGCACGAACTTGTTCTTGAAGTTCCAGCCAAGATAGAGCAAATCCGCGCCAGTGCTCTCCGGCACCGCATAGCCGCCCGATGACAGCGGTTGAACCGCGTCGGCAGGCGTGCGGGTAAGGATATCGATCTCGCCTGCCTGGAGTGCGGCAAGGCGCGTGGAGTCGTCCGTGATGGGCCGGAAAACAATTTTGTCCACATAGGGACTCGGCCCCCAGTACTGTTCGTTGCGTGCGAGTTCGGTTTTTTCCCCATGGACTCGCGTGACCAGCCTGAACGGTCCTGTACCCGCGGCATGTTCGGCAAGACCGTCCTGGCCCCAGGTCTTGAGCGCCTCGGGACTGAAAATTCCCGACACGTAATTGCCTTGCGGCAACATCCGTGGGAAGTCGCGGAACGGCCGGTTGAAGACGTAACGTACGGTGTAGTCGTCCACTACGTCGAACGACTTCAAGTCACCGTACACGGCTTTCATGAAGGCGTTGGCCTTGACATCGTAGTACTCGAAACTCTTGTCGTGGAAGCGGCGCACGTTGAACGCCACGGCTTGCGCGTCGAACGGCGTGCCGTCGTGAAACTTCACGCCGTGGCGGAGCTTGAACGTGAACGTGGTTGCATCGTCGCTCACCTGCCAGCTTTCAGCCAGCGCCGGAATCAAGGGCGGCGGTCCCTCGGACGATGGCTTACTGAGATCCTCGCCCACCAGCGACTCGTAAATATGCCGGTCAACGCGATAGGTTTCCCACGAGTATTGATGGTTGGGATCATAGACGGTCGGCTCCTGATACTCGCCGACGACCAGGGTTCCACCAACCCGAGGCGTACCGCCGGAAGAAGAGGATGCGAGCGCAACCGGGCTCCCTTTACCTTTACCTTCCGTACCGGCCGTGCGAATCAAACCATAACCAATCACGCCTGCACCGACCAGGGCGCCGCCAACAATGAAATTCCGGCGTCCGTTTGAATTCCGTGATTCTTTCTTCGGCTGCGAATCCTCTGGGCCACTATCTGACATCTTGCTGATTCCTTCGAGTTTCTGGATAGAGCGCCGACATGCGGTGCTGGCGTCCGCTGTAAATGCGTTTTCGTCAACGCAGCGGTGCTGCTTGAACGGCACAACTGGTTGACCGGCACAACAGATGGCAAACCTGAACGCTACGGCGCGCGTGAAGCGTTAGCAACGAAGGATTCGTGCGAAAGATATGAGGTTCGTGGCGCGCTGGTTTGCGAGAGCGCAAGACGGGAAAGACATCCCCTGCGTTTTCATTCTCAACGTCAGCCGGCTGATCGGGTTGCCGCCCCTCCCAAACTAATCTCGATTGCAGATAAGTAATTTCCATTTTGATAGTAGGCCCGTGTCGCCGGCGCTGTTCCAATTGAGAACAAGGACCCATTTTGGGACTTCCTCTTTGCGGTAATTGCACCGCTTCGGTGATTGGCAGAAGACATTGGCCATAGCCAAAATCGAAGGCCTGCAAGCAATCTTTCAATCTGGAACACTCATGTCGACCCGTACCGTCGCAGGCGCTGAATTGCGCTTGCCCAACCTTCCCGATCCAGAGCGCGTGCAGCGTATTTCCAGCGACGCACAAGCGCTGGACGCAGCTCGCCGCGTCGCCGATCAATTCGCACCTGGCGCCGCGAGCCGGGATCGAGAACGCTTGCTCCCTTGGGCTGAGCTCGATCTCTGGTCCGAGAGCGGCCTCGGCACCGTCACGGTACCGCGCGAATACGGCGGCGCTGACGTGTCGCTTGCTACGCTTGCCGAAGTATTCGTCATACTCTGCGCGGCCGATCCTGCCTTGGGGCAGATTCCGCAGAATCATTTCGGTGTGCTGGGTGTATTGCGCGAGATCGGCACACCCGCTCAGAAGCTGCGCCTGTACAACGAGGTAATGGTTGGACGACGGCTGGGCAATGCCGGACCGGAGCGCCGCTCCGCGGAGTCTTCGACCATTCTTCAGGGCACCACGCGCCTGCGGACGACCCCTGATGGTTTGCGCCTGGACGGCCGGCGGTTTTACTCCACGGGCGCACTGTTCGCGCATCGCGTGCCGACTCGCGCGACCGACGACGAGGGCCGGGCTGTTCAGGTCTGGGTGCCGCGTGACGCACCGGGCCTGAGTCTGATCGATGACTGGAGTTCGTTCGGTCAACGGACCACCGCCAGCGGCAGCGTGGTGTTCGATAACGTGGCCATTGACCCGCAAGACGTGCTCCCAATCTGGCAACTAGCGGATCGCCCCGGCCTATACGGTCCGATATCACAACTGATCCAGGCCGCGATCGACCAGGGCATCGCGGAAGCGGCGGTGGCCGATGCCATCGCTTTCGTGCGCGAACGCGCCCGGCCGTGGATTGATTCAGGCCTGGAGCACGCGGTGGATGATCCGTACATCATCGCGGATGTCGGCCGCCTGCAAATTGACTTGCATGCTGCCCGCGAAGTCCTGCTCGAGACCGGCCATACCCTGGATGCGATCGCTTCAAGCCCACTTGACGCAGAGTCGAGCGCACGCGCTTCGGTGGCCGTGGCTGAAGCCAAGGTATTGACCACGCGCATTGCGCTCGAGGCGAGTGAAAAACTGTTCGAGCTGGCCGGCTCCTCCGCCACGCGCGCGGCCCATAACCTCGATCGTCACTGGCGCAATGCCCGTACTCACACACTTCATGATCCGGTGCGCTGGAAGTCGCATCTGATCGGTAACTACCATCTCAACGATGTACTGCCCACGCGGCACTCCTGGAACTAAGCCATGACTTTTTTCGAATCCGAGGGGAGAACGGCTGCTGCGCTCGCAGGACCGACCCCCAGCCCACGTCCCGTTCGCGCACCCGATCTGGTCAAAGACGACGCGCAGGCGCTGGATGTTGCGAAACGGCTCGCCGCTCAATTCGCGCCCGATGCGGCGCTGCGTGACCGTGAGCGCCGCTTGCCATGGGCCGAGCTCGATGCCTTTGTGCTGAGCGGCCTGTGGGGCATCACGGTGCCGCGTACATACGGTGGCGCAGACGTAAGCAATGGCGTGTTGGCAGAAGTGACAGCGATTATCTCCGCAGCCGATGGGTCTCTCGGCCAGATTCCGCAAAACCATTACTACGCGCTCGAGGTCTTGCGAGTGGGCGGCAGCCACGCACAAAAGCGCTTCTTTTACGAGCGTGTCCTGGCGGGTGAACGCTTTGGCAATGCGCTCGCCGAGATCGGCAACAAGGACTTCAAGCGTCGCACGCGTCTCACGCGCGCGCCGGGCGACTGGCATATCGACGGCCAGAAATTTTATTGCACCGGCGCGCTCTATGCGCACTGGATTCCGACACTGGTCGTGGCGGATGACGATGGCCGTGACGTGACGTACCTGGTATTCGTACCGCGTGCAGCGCAGGGCGTGAGCGTGACCGACGACTGGGATGGCTTCGGCCAGCGGGTGACTGGCAGCGGCTCAGTTCGCTTCGACCACGTGGCGGTGCAACCGGAATGGGTCATACCGTTTCAAACCTCGTTCGATCGGCCCACTACCATTGGACCGCTGGCGCAGATCATCCACGCGGCTATCGACCTGGGTCAGGCGCGTGGCGCGTTCGAGGCGAGCTTGCCGTTCATCCGCGAGCGTTCGCGACCGTGGATCGACGCGAAAGTCGCGCGTGCCAGTGACGACCCGCTGACGATCGCCCAGGTGGGAGATCTCGCGGTGCGCCTTCGGGCGGCGGAGGCTTTGGTGCGAAGAGCCGGGCGCGCAGTCGACGCGGCGCAAGCCGAGCCCACCGAGCGTTCGGTGGCGGAAGCTTCCATCGCGGTGGCCGAGGCGCGTGCGCTGACCACCACTGCTTCACTCGATGCCGGCTCGCGCCTGTTCGAACTCGCCGGTACCGCGGCGACGCTCGATGGTCTTGGTCTCGACCGCTTCTGGCGCAATGCGCGCACCCACACACTGCATGACCCGGTGCGCTGGAAGTATCACGCCATCGGGAACTTCTATCTCAACGACAAGCTTCCGCCTCGGCATGGAGCGCTTTGAAGCTTGGGTGGCGCCTGCCGTTACAGCCGCACTGCCTGCACGTCGGGCGCCACACCGGCGCCGCGTTTTCTTCGCAGCCGCGGATTGAACGCGGTGTGCAGCGCGTCGCTCAGGAGGTTGAGTCCGAGCACGGTCAATGCAATCGCCGAGCCCGGCACGGCGATCATGTACCAGGCAGTGCGCAACGCTTCGCGCCCCGTGCCGACCATCGAACCCCAGCTCACTACATTCGGGTCACCGAGCCCT
>NZ_AEJF01000095.1 GCF_001028175.1 Caballeronia mineralivorans PML1(12) | reverse complement strand
AGGAACGACAACGCGGCTTCCGACAGGATCGCATTGGCGACCAGCAGGGCCGTGGAGACGAGAATGGGCGTCATCGCGTTCGGCAGGATTTCGATGAAGATCAAATGCGCGTCGCTGGCGCCTATCGCTGTGCTCGCGCTCACGAATTCGCGCTCTCGCAACACAATGAATTCGCCCCGCGTCAGGCGCGCGATGCTGGGCCATGCCGTCACGCCGAGCGCAAAAACGATGGTAGTGAGCGATGGTGTCAGAATGGCGACAAGAATAATGGCGAGCAGGAAGGGCGGTACGGTCTGAAAAAATTCGGTAATCGCCATGAGAAGCTGATCGATCAGACCTCCGAAATAACCTGCGATGCCACCAATCAGAATGCCTAGAACGAGTGCGATAACGGCGACAGATCCGCCCACGTACAACGAGACGCGCGCCCCGTGAAAGAGCCCCGCGAGCAAGTCGCGCCCCATCAGGTCCGTGCCGAGCGGGAAACCGCTGCTAGCGCCCGGCCATTGATAAGGCGCGGCCACCATATCGAGCGGATCACCGGGGAAAAGCCAGTTTGCCGATAACGCAGCGCCCACGGCCAGCACGAGCAGAAGGGCACCGAAGAACGCCGACGGCTGACTAAAAAAATGCAGGATTTTTTTCATTGCCGATGCCTCGTACGCGGATCAATCAAGCCATAAAGCAGGTCTACGATCAGATTTAGCACGACTACCAGAACAGCAGACAGCAGCAACACGCCGACCAGCAGATTCACGTCCCGGCTCTTGATCGCTTCGAACGAAAGCTGCCCGAGTCCCGGCCAGCCGAACACCGTTTCCACGATGATCGAGCCACCGAGCAATGCGCTGCTTTGCAGGCCCAGCATGGTGAGAACCGGCAGCACGGCGTGACGCAATGCGTGGTGCGTCACCACGTACCACGGTCGTCCTCCCTTGGCGCGAGCGGTGCGAATGAATTCTTCCTGGAGCGTCTCGATCATCGATGCACGCGACAATCGTGCGAAGACAGCGACGTAATAAAGCACGAGTGTGGCGGCAGGCAGCACAAGATGACGCAGCCGGTCGAGCAGTAGCCCAAAGCCATGATGAGCAATATTCGTATCGACAATACCGCCGATCGGCAGCCATTCCAGGTGAACGCCGAACACCACGATGAGCATTAGCGCCGTCCAGAACATGGGCGCGGAATAGCCGAGGGTTGCGAGCGTGGATAAAAGCGTGTCGACGAAACCATGCGGCCGGCGTGCGGCGAGCACGCCCAGCAGCACGCCGAGCAACACTGAGATAACCAGTGCTGTGCCGATCAACACCAGCGTGGCCGGCAAGCGCTCGAATATCAGCGTTGCGACCGGCTCGCCAAAGCGAAACGAAAAGCCGAGATCGAGCCGTAGTGCATGCCCGACGTAATGGAGCAACTGCCACGCGACACTGTGGTTAAGCCCGTAAGCTTCACGAAGCTGGGCCACATACTGCGGCGAAACATTACCGCTTTCGCTCGCGATGACATCGACGAGATCGCCCGGCATCAGCTTGAGCAGCACGAAGTTGAGCACCGTGGTGCCGAGCAAAACCAGCACCAGTTGAATCAGGCGGCGCCGGACCCTGCGCCCGGCGATGCGTCCGGCAATCCCGGATGTCAGTTGCAGCATGGTTGCTAAGCCTTGTCGAACCAGACTCGCGCAAAATTGGCACGCGAATGGCTGGCGGTGTCGGTGACGTTGCGCAGGTTTTTAGCCCACACGCCGAACCAGCGGAACTCAAACAGGTTGATGAGCGACAGGTCGCGTTGAGCGATTTTTTGCAACTGGAAGTACAGGTCGCGTCGTTTGGCCGGATCGGTTTCCGTTTGCGCTGCTTCGATCACATGGTCCATCTCGGGGCTTGCATAGCCGGACGCGTTGAACCAGGGCGTGCCTTTGGCTTCCGCTTTCGACCAGTAATGCTGCTCGATGCCGATCTGCGGATCCAGGCCGTCGGTGCCCCAACTGCTGATGAGCTGGAAGTTGTAGTCGGTGAATACGTTCTTGATCCAGGTCGGCAGATCCTGTCCGCGCAACGTCACGTCGATACCGACCCGGCGCAGCGCCTGACGCACGAACTCACCGGTGCGGCGATAGTCGTCGCCATACGGAATGAAGTCGTGGTTGAGCTTGAAGCGCCACCCGTCCGCTTGCTTGGGGAAGCCCGCTTTGTCGAGCAGGGTTTCGGCAAGCTTGGGATCGTACGGATACTGCTGCGTGTCGGGCGTATAGAACGCTTTCACCAACGATGATTCCGGCCCCGTGGCGGGCACGGCGTAGCCGCCCCACACAGTCTTGACCAGTACGTCGCGGTTGATCGCGTGCGCGATCGCCTGACGAACTTCGAGCTTGGCGAGAATGGGGTCGCGCAGGTTCGGTTCGAGCCAGAACCACGCCGCGTAGCCTTTATACCCTTCCCGCGACACCACGAGGTTCGGCAGCGTGGCAAGCCGGTCCGCATCCGCGAACGTCACCGGGTTGCGCTCGCCATATTGCGCGGCGCCGGTTTCGAGCGCGGTCGCGCGACCGGACACGTCGGGTGTGATCTTCCACGTCAGGCGGTCGAGATACGGCTGGCCGGGCGCCCAGTATTTTTCGTTGCGATCCAGCACGATGCGGTCGCCGCGCAGCCATTCCTTGAACACGAATGGTCCGGTTCCCACCGGTTTGTTGTTGTACGGATTGTTGCGAATATCCGTGTTTTCGTAGAGATGCTTCGGCAGGATCGGCGTGCCGAGCGAATCGAGAATACCGAAGGTGGCAGGCGTCGATTTCGACAGATGCAGGACGACCGTGTGCGCATCGGGTGTGTCGATTTTCGTCAGGTATTGCAGCACGCGGCGCGATGCCGGGCTGATCTTGAGCCAGACTTCTTCGGCGGAAAATTTCACGTCGGCAGCGGTAAACGGCTGGCCGTCATGCCAGGTCGCGTGCTGACGCAGCTTGAAGGTCCAGGTGAGGCTGTCGGGCGAAACCGTCCAGCTTTCCGCCAGTTGGGGACGCGGCTTCAGGTCGGGACCGTATTCAACCAGGCCATCGAAAATCTTGCTCGCGACCGCGCCAATCATGGTCGCAGAATTCACAAAGAATGCCAGAGTCGGCGGTTCCGGATGAATGACTGCGGTCAACGTGCCGCCGCGCTTGGCGCCGTCCAGCGTAATCGGCAGCGGTTCGGTCAATGCCCATGCCTGACCCGTGAACATGAACGGCGTGGCCGCGCCCGCGAGCAATGCGCCGGCGCCTTTGAGCAAGCGCCGCCGCTTGAGATCGGCGACGGCCGCGCCTAGCGGGTCATCGCGAAACAGGAGCGTCGAGGTCGAAGGCGGGAGTGGCTTGGGGCGCTTGGATGTCACGATGAATTTTCCTTGTGGTGAGCGGTGGCGGCACATGCGACGCCGGTACGGCGTCGATCAGGGCGCGTGTGTAGGGATGCTGTGGTGAAGTCCAGATGGAGAGGTGGTCCCCGGTTTCGACCAGACGTCCTGCTTGCATCACGAGCACGCGATCAGCGATATAGCGGACGACAGAAAGGTCATGCGAGATGAAGAGCAGGGCGAGCCCGAGTTCGGCCTTGAGGTCGGCGAGGAGATCGAGAATCTGGGCTTGTATCGATACATCGAGCGCCGACACCGGCTCGTCGCAGATCACCAGTTCAGGTTCGAGCACGAGCGCCCGCGCAATGCCTATGCGTTGTCGCTGGCCGCCGGAAAACTCGTGCGGGTAGCGGTGCAATGCCGAAGAAGGCAGGCCGACCGCATCGACCATGCGGCGAATTTTTGATTCGCGTTCACGCCGTTGCGACACGCCATGAATCGCCAAAGCAAGGCCTAGTGTTCGCTCAACAGTGTGGCGCGGATTGAGCGAGCCGTACGGGTCCTGAAAGATCATCTGCACGCGTTTGCGATACGGACGTAATGCACGTCGCCGGCGATGCGTGATGTCGTCGCCATCGAATACGATGCTGCCGCCCGCCGGTTCCAGGAGTCGCGTCAACGCGCGGGAAAGCGATGACTTTCCGCAGCCCGATTCCCCGACGAGTCCCACGGTCTCGCCTTCCCAGATGTTGAACGAAACACCGTCGACTGCGCGCACGCTGCGACCCGAGCCGGTGCCGGGATAGTCGACCTGCAAACCGGTCACTTCGAGGAGGATGCGCGAGTCGTCTCGTTTCGCGGTCGCGTCGGTCACGGGGCGCCGCTCGCTGATTGTTTCTGTCAGGCGGCCGTCACGATAATGCAGTCCCGCGCCGAAGTGCAGCGACGCGCCAAGCAGCGCACGAGTGTATGGCTGCGATGAGTGCGCGAACAATGTTGCGGTGTCCGCTTCCTCCACCTTCGTGCCGTCCTTCATCACGATCACTCGGTCAGCCCAGCGCGCGACGACACCAAGGTCGTGCGTGATCAGCAAGACGGCCATCGATAACTCGCGTCGCAACTGGTCGATGAGTTCGAGGATTTGCGCCTGGATGGTGACGTCGAGCGCGGTCGTGGGTTCGTCGGCAATCAGCTGACCTGGACGGCACGCTACCGCGATTGCGATCATCACGCGTTGTCGCTGGCCGCCGGAAAGCTGGTGCGGATAGCGATCGAAGCGCAGTGCCGGATCGGGAAGGCGCACAAGATCCAGAAGCTCGAGCGCCTGTTTGCGCGCAGCTGAAAACGACATCGGCCGATGCAGCGTCAGCGCCTCGGCGACTTGTCGCCCGATTGGCTGAAGCGGGTTGAGCGACGTCATTGGCTCCTGGAAAATCATGCCGATGCGGTTTCCCCTTAGGGCGCTCCATTCGCGCTCTCGCAGTGTGAGCAGTGCCTGGCCTTCGAAACGTATTGATCCTTCTACATGCGCTTGCGCCGGCAGAAGTCCCATTGCAGCCAGTGCAATCGTTGATTTGCCACTGCCCGATTCACCGACCAGCGCCAGCATTTCACCGTGTTTAATGGAGAGATCGATGGGGTGAACGGCCGGACGTCCGCCAAACGACACGGCCAGCTTGTTCAGTTCGAGCAGGGGAGTTGTCGGGTTCATGTCTACAGTCGCCGCTCTCTGACGCGGGAGCCGATCACACTGTTTCCGCTGCTGTTTTCATCGACGAGATGCTCGATAGTCGAAAACCGTCGTTTAAGCAGATAAGGTGCTTCGCAAGTTGGGTGTAGGCTGATGTCGAAGGCATGACGGCTGCCGGAACGCACCTTGAAAGCGCACAGAGGGATGTTTTGGCTCATGGTGGGCCACGCGACCGGCTAAAGAAATGAAGAGGAGTGATCGCCTTGCGTTGGGTAGTACGCGACTATCACGCGAGCAGCACGCGAGCGACGAAGCAGGATCGCAAGGATGGCATGGTTGCGCTTTTTGGCTAACCATCGAATTGACATTTGCTTTCCATGAAAACGATGTGAGCGCCGCGCAGTCCACGCGAAGTGGTCCGTGTTTTTATTGCCCGGGATCTCGACGGGCCGAAACCTGCAGCAATCAGGGCTCGTTCAGAACGGCGCAGCGGTTACGCCGGCAGAGCGGCGGCTACTCGTTTCCGAAATCCTGTTGCGCCGCGCTTAGCGCGGCGCGCGCGGCCGTGCCCCGCAACAGTGCGTTCGATGGCGCATGAATCCGGCCGCACAGCACATTGCGATGGTGCCGTTCCAGCGGGTTGCGACGCGCCAGTCCGTGGTTGCCCGCCAGTTCAATGGCGAGTTGTACTGACTGTGCAGCGTTGTCGATAACCACATGCTTGAGCGTGCCTGCCAGCGAATCGGGCGCAGTGCCCGCATCAAAAGCCTCGGCATGACTGCGCATCAACCAGTCGTTGGCCGCAAGCAGGATTTCGATTTGCCCCACGATCTCCTGTACGGTTGGCAGACTGGCGAGTGCGGCACCGCCGAGCGCACTGGGACGCCGCTGGTTCAGGAAGTCGAGGAGCCAATCGCGTGCGGCCCGCGCGGCGCCATCGTAGACCGCGCCTAGCAAGCTGAAATACCAGGCAATGCCTTGCGCGTCGCGCTGCAGTCCAAGACGAGCAGGCTTCAGCGCGACCACGTCTGCGAGTGGGATGGCGACATCCGAAAAAATGACATCGTGGCTCGCCGAAGCGCGCATGCCGATCGGATCCCAGGTCTCCTCTATGTGCAGGCCCACCGCATCGCGAGGCACCAGGAAATGGCCGAGTCGCGGTTCGTCCTCGTCGGTCCGCGCCAGCACATTGATCCAGGACAGCAGCGGCACGCCGGTTACGTAGATCTTGTGTCCGGACAAACGCCACTGGTTGCCCTCGCGACGAGCGACGGTATCGGGCATGCCGCCGTGCGAGGGCGAGCCGAGCGCCGGTTCGACTTGGGCGGCATTGATCAGCGAGCGCCCCATGACGGATTCATCCGTGAGCCGACGTATAAGGTGAGCGGGCCAGTCAGAATCGCCGCTTGTTGCGGATCGGGCAATCGCAGCGTGCTGCGCATAGTGCATGGCAAGGATCAGCGCGACCGATGGATCGCCTTGGGCTATCGCGCTCACCACGGCGCGCGCTACGGCAAGGCCCGCACCATAGCCACCAGAGGATTGCGCGATTGTGAGTCTCAACAATCCGGCTGCGTTCAGCGCGTCGAATTGCGCGCTCGGTGGCTCGCCGGTGCGGTCGTGATTGGCCGCGCTGAGCGCAAACTGAGCGCCCAACTCAGTAGCTTTACTGATCAATTCCCTGTGGGATGGTACATGGTTGTCGGGTGCGGGGGACGTACTCATCGCGTAGGAAAACCATCCGGTAAGTGTTCGGTCATGATTCAATGTTCTCAAGGTGCCAGTGTCAGGTCCTGGCCTCGATCCAGGTGTCCGAGAAATCGCCCGCTGCCAGGTCGATGCTGTTACTTAAATTGTGGACGCGTGCGTTATAGACCTGCAAGGAAGGCACCGTCACGAGCGGTAGCACCGGCAGGTCACGACCCACGATACGCTGGATCTCCCTGAATGCGGCACCCCGTTTCGGCTCATCGGTTTCGACCGCTGCCTGCCGGAACAGCTCGTCCACTTGCGGGTTTTGGTAGTGCGAAGCATTGATCCAGATCAGCGGATGTTTGACGCCATCGGACCAGTAGATGCGCTGCACACCGACGGTCGGATCGTAGAGGCGTCCCAGCCCATTGATATTCAGGTCGAATTCGCGGGCGATGTAAGCGCGGCGCAGGAAGGTCGGCTGGTCACCGTCGAGAATAGAGAGCTTGATGCCGACACGAGACAGCGCCGCGCGAAGATAATCCGCCGTACGCTTGAAGTCAGGCCCGGGAATAGTGGTCAGCCTGAGCGCGAAGCGCTGGCCGTCGGACTGCCTTTTATATCCCGCGTCGTCGAGTAACCGGTTCGCTGCGACCAGGTCGTAGGGGTAATGAAACGTGCTGTCGTCGTAATAGTTCGACAATACCGCCGGGACCGGCGAATTGACCACGGTCGAGCGCTTGTAATAGATGTTGTCCCTGATGAAGTTGCGATCCAGCGCCCGGGCAATCGCCTTGCGCACGTCGGGTTTGGCCAGCACCGGGCTCTCTACATTGAATTCCAGAAACGACGCATTGTTCAAGTAAGCGTCGTAGGTGTCGTCTATACGAAGTTGGGCAAGCGCGGCAAGACGCCCCAGATCCGAGAGCGCCACATTGCCGGCAGCGTCTGCTTCGCCCGTCTCGAGCGCTGCGGAAATGGCGGACTGGTCGGGAACGATCCGGTAGATGACGTGATCCAGATGCGGTGTGCCCTTGCGCCAGTAATTCGGATTTTTGCGCAGGCTGATGTAGCTGCCGCGCACCCATTTATCGAAGATGAAAGGACCGGTGCCAATAGGTGCATTCAGGTTCGGGCTCGTGAGCGGATCTCCCTCTCCATAGCGATGCTGCGGCACGATTGGCAGTTCTGCCGATGACAACGCCTTGATCAAGTAGGGCGTGGGCTTGGAAAGGACTAGCACGACCGTGAGCGGGTCCGGCGTATCAACGCGCGCTACGTTCGCCAGCGTGATGCGTCCGCGTGGTCCGAGTTTTTGTTGCGTAAGCACCGAATAGCGTACGTCAGCAGACGTAAACTCACGGCCGTCATGCCATGTCACGGCAGGCCGCAGCTTGAACGTGTATTCAAGTCCGTCGGCGCTGATGACCCAGGAAGTCGCTAATAAAGGCCGGGGCTTGAACTGCGCGTCGTAGCGCAGCAATCCCTCGGTAATCTTTGCACTGATGTTGCGAATAGCGGTATTGGTGTCCAGCAGCGACACAAGCGATGGCGGCTCTTGCGGTATGGCGTAAGTCAGCGTGCCGCCTTCGACCGGCGTGCCGGATGCGGCGGCGCTGGCCGTGGCTGGCACGATCCCCGCAGCCCCGGCCGACATCAATGCGAGCGACGTATGCAGGAACGCTCTTCGATTCAAAGTCATTTTTTATCCGCCCAAGGCGTGTCGCCCTGGCGTTGAAGTAAGTGCGCGTATGCCCTGGTATGTCAGGCGCACCGCAGGGGGCGGTCATCGATCCACATGCGCGCCCAGCGAGCCGCATACGCCACGGCAAGATCTGATTCGAAGAAGTAGTCGAGCTCGTCAAATATGAAGGCCGGCTTCAGTAGCGACACCTCATCCTGTATGACGAGATTGGCTGCGAATAGTCCACCGGGTAACGCTTGCGCCGCGGGTGCGACGTCATAACCCTTGTAATGCATGCTCGTTGGCCTCTGGTACCTGACGCAATTGAAAGCGACGAATCGAGGTTAGCGTGCTTGGTGAAGCGGGAGAAATAAGCATTTGGAAAAAGCAAATCCGACTGGGGACGTCGTTGGATAGATGCAAAAGAGACGTGCTACGGCAGAGCGGTGGGCGCAGTTGCACGCTTGACCATGATGAAGCTGGTCTGACTTATTGCTGGAAAACGCATATGCGTACCCGTAGCGGATTCATATTGGTAGCGTGAATTGTTAGATCCAGGCGCGTTTCTGTATAAGCAATTCTTGGGTAATGTACGCGCAGTACTTGGCTTGATTCGGCTTGATTCGGCGAGGCTTAGGCCTTAGCTTGTGCGAGATGCGCAGGGCTTATGACGCGATCCAGAACCGCCGCGCATGTGAATCGAAATAAACCCATCGATAAATTCGGAGTGCGCACATGAACGACCGTACTGCAGCCCTGCAGGCTTCCCCGTCCGCGGCGATTCGCCATCAGCTTGGTTATCCGGTAATCGACACCGACGTTCACACGAACGACTACACGCCCGCGCTTGAGGATTACGTAGCGAATTACGGTGGCGTCGGTTTGGTCGATGCGTTGCGCCGCGCATCGGGCGCGCGCCGCAACGCGACCCTGCGCGATGGCCGGGACTGGTACGAGCAGACTCCGGAAGAACGGCAGCAGAATCGCACAATCAGGTTGCCGTGGTGGGCGCGGGTCACGCGCAATACGCTTGACGTGGCGACCTACCATCTTCCCGCGTTGCTCTATGAGCGCCAGGCCGAACAGGGCTCGGACTATTCGGTGCTGTTTCCCAATAACGCGCTCGCGGCGCTGGCTGCCGGCGACGACCGGCAAGCGCTCCAGCGAGCCATCAATCACTATCACGCGGACTTGTACAGGCCATTCGCGGATCATTTGACGCCGGTCGCCGGCATCCCGCTGCACACGCCGCAAGAGGGCATAGAAGAGCTCGAATTCGCGGTCAAGACACTCGGACTCAAAGTCATCAATATTAGTGGCGGCGTCCGGCGTCCCATTCGTGCACTCGCTGAGAAATATCCTCCCGGGCAATACCCGGACATTGCGAAGCATGCGTCTTACATCGACTTCTACGGCATTGACAGCGAGTACGACTACGACCCTTTCTGGGCCAAGGTGGTTGAACTCGGCGTGCCGGTCACCACGCATTACGGCAGTCAGGGCTGGACCGGCCGCTCGTCGATCAGCAACTACATGTACAACCACATCGGCCATTTCGCGGACGCGTCGGAAGCGTTTGCGAAGGCGCTCTTTTTCGGCGGGGTGACGCGCCGCTTCCCGGCGCTGCGTGTTGCATTACTCGAGGGCGGTGCTGCATGGGGCGCGAATGTCTATATTCATCTTGCGGACCGTTTCGCGAAGCGCAGCCGCGAAGGGTTGCGACATTATGATCCTCGCGAGACGGATCGCAAGCTGCTCCTCGAACTTTTCAAAAAATATGGCGGCAGCCTGACCAAGGGACGTGAACTCGAAGGAGAGGCGTTGATCCGTGCCACGCTTGGTTCGTCGTACACAAGTGACGCGCGGCAGCCAGCAGCGCACGAACTTGAGGATTTCGCTGCAGCCGGGATTGAGACGCTTGAAGACATCCGCTCACGTTGGGTGGACAATTTCTATTTCGGTTCCGAGTCGGACGATCGCACGATCGCCGCTGCGTTCAATGACCGTGCCAATCCGCTCGGCGCAAAAATCAACGCGATTTATTCATCGGACGTGGGTCACTGGGATGTCCCCGATCTGACCGAAGCGCTGGCGGAGAGCTGGCAACTCGTGGAGCAGGGCGTGATCAGCGAAACCGATTTCAAGGCCTACGTGTTCGACAATCCTTACAGACTCTACACGCAGGCGAACCCCGGCTTCTTCAAGGGAACAGCGGTCGAACGTGCATTGGCCGGGAAACTTTGAACAACACTCTTCGCCAGGAAAAATCGAATGTCCACTGACTCCACACTTGAACGCTTGCATGATGCACCGGGTTCCGGGTCCTTCGATGCAGCATGGCATGCGCGCTACGGAACGCAGTTGGATGCGTCGCTGCCAGAATGGAACGACACGCTGGAAACGCTGCTATCGCATCGCTCCGTGCGTGCCTACCGTGATCAGCCATTACCCGACGGTACGCTCGACACGCTGATAGCGGCCGCACAGTCCGCGTCAAGCTCCTCAAATCTGCAGACCTGGAGCGTCGTCGCAGTCGAGGATACTGAACGGAAGGCGCGGCTCTCGGTTCTGGCGGGGAATCAGGCGCATATCCGGGACGCACCGTTATTGCTGGTGTGGCTCGCCGACCTGGCGAGGCTTGAAGCGGTAGCCGTGCGCGCGAGCGTCAAGCCCGAAGGACTGCATTATCTGGAGACGCTGCTGGTTGGCGTAATAGATGCGGCGCTCGCCGCGCAAAACGCGGTGGTCGCGCTCGAATCGCTTGGTCTTGGTTCAGTCTACATCGGTGCAATTCGTAACGCGCCCGAGCAGGTCGCCGCGGAATTACGCTTGCCGCCCCATGTGTTGCCGGTGTTTGGTTTGTGCGTTGGCTATGCGGACTCGAGTCGTCCGGCGCAGGTCAAGCCGCGCTTGCCGCAGTCCGTCGTGTTGCATCGCGAGCAATACGATGCGCACGTGCAAGCCCCCGGCATTGCTCTCTACGACAAGATTCTTTCCACGTTCCAGGTTCAGCAAGGCCAGTCCGAAGCAGCCTGGACCCAGGCGGTCGAACGTTGGCGTACCCGTGAGTCGCTGCATGGCCGTGATCGCTTGCGCGATGCTTTGGCCTCACTGGGTTTCGAATTGCGTTGAAGGTGCTGGCGTGCAATCTGTGAGTTGCACGCCAGCCGTTTCACGTTTTGCCGCTTTGCACACGGTCGCTCACTCAGGACAGGACCGCGTCCTTCGTGACAATCTTGCGGGGAATCAGCTTCAGTTCGTAGAAGGTATCCGCTATCTTTTGCTGTTCGGCAAGCACGTTGTCATCGATTGGTTTGTACACGTGAGCATAGTGGCGTAAGCCTGACTCGATGATCGCGGCATCGAGGCCCTGAATGGGCGCGAGCTGAGCCGCAGCGGCCGACACATTCTGCTTCACCCATTGTCCCTCCTTACCCAGTTCTTCCAGTGCGATTGCAATCACGTCCTTGCGCTTTTGCGCAAACTCGCGCTGACTTAAAAAGAACTGGTGATGGCTGGCCACGCCTTGCGCGTCTGCAATAAGACGGGCGTTGCTTTGTCCTTCCACGGCGGCAAGAAACGGATCCCAGATGGCCCATGCGTCAACGGCGTGTTGTTCCAGCGCAGCGCGAGCATCTGCCGGCGCCAGATAAACCGGCTGGATATCCGCAAAGTCCAGACCGTTCTTGCGCAACAGCGCGACGATAAACCAGTGGACGTCCGAGCCCTTGTTGAACGCAATCTTCTTGCCCTTGAGATCGGCCACGGTCTTGATCGGCGAGTCTTGCAGGACGACAACCCCTTCGGCGTGCGGCGTCGGAATCTCGTAAGCGGTATAGACAAAATCCGCGCCGGCGGCTTGGGCAAACACTGGCGGTGCCTCTCCAACATAGCCGAAGTCAATTGCGCCTACATTCAACCCTTCAAGCAATTGCGGACCCGCGGGAAACTCGTTCCAGGTCACCTTGACACCAAGCGGCGCGAGCCGCTTCTCCAGCGCGCCGTGTGCTTTCAGGAGCACTAGCGTACTAGCCGCTTTTTGATAACCGATCCTGAACTGGTCCGATTGATATTTGGCCCACGAGGGCAGGGCGACGCCAGCCAGGGTCGCGCCCAGTCCGGCAATAAAGGTCCTGCGTCCCCGTTGCTTCAAGTCATTCATTGTTTGATTTCCAGTGGTAATCGCTCATCGAGACGGAGAGTGACCAAGGCGCTAAGCGATCGGCACTATGCACGCTTCTCATCCACGCACAGCCGGGCTCGCCGGGATGAGCGAAGTCAGATTTCGCGCAACGATAAAACGCGGCGCCGGCAACCACAACGATGCAATTGAAATATGCATATGGCCCTTTTGTTCGCATCGGGTCCTTGACCATCCTCGGCAGCAGCGAGACTGGTTATCGATCCGCGTCACTTTGTGAATTTCAAATGAAATTAAATTATTTCTGCTTTTTGCGCCTTGCTCTCATAGTCTTTAACAGGCAGCGTGTTCCGCTGCAATCATCATGAGAATGAATGTGCTATTGCGCGGACGTTGACAAGAAGTGAATCTGGTCTGGAGCGCCGTCCGATGTCCCACGCATCACCGTCCCCTGAGAACTTGTCGCAGAAAACACTTCGGGTGCTTGGCGTCGCCATTCTCCTGGTGTGCATCGAGACGAGCTGGAAGCCCGCATCGACAAGAGACACCGGTGCCGCTGCTGCGCACCACGTCGTTATTCCGAACGACGCGCGCGCACCCGACTATGTGGTTTATCGCGCCGTCGATGACCGCACCGTTTCCTTCAGCCTGAAGGCGGGGGACGATTGTGTCTTCGTGGACGATGCGAAAAGCGTCAGTCGGGAAGGCAACACCGGAACCGCGCTCGTCCCGGTATTTTGTCCTTCTCGCGGGGCGGGATGGACCTCGCTGAACCTCTTGAAGCGTAACGAACCCGAACGGGCGCGTTAGTGGAACGTTCCTCGCCTTAACCCAATGTGCCCCAGGCGGCCACGATTCTCTGTTTGCGTGGCGACTTTTTCTCACCGCTTTGAGAACCACCATGAAGCCCACCCCCTGGTTGAGCGTTGGCGCGGTAGCGGCTGTTGTGGTTGCGGTCACGCTGATCGGTGTCAAGAATGTCCAGGGCGACGTCAATCGCCAGATCCTGAATGTTTCGTACGATCCGACTCGCGAGCTATACCCTCGGCTCGACCAGCAGTTCATCGCCAACTATCAGCGTGAGAATAGCGTTCGCCTCCAAGTGAAACAATCGCATGGAGGTTCTTCACGGCAAGCGCGCGCAGTGATTGATGGTCAGCAAGATGCGGACGTGATGACACTGGGGCTGTTCACGGATATCGATGCGCTCCGCAAGCGCGGCCTGATTGCCGATGGTTGGCAAGACCGCTTGCCACATCATTCGCAGCCCTACTATTCAACCATTGTGTTCGTGGTTCGTCGAGGTAATCCCAGAGGCATTCATGATTGGCCGGATCTGGTAAAACCTGGTGTCGAGATCATCACACCGGACCCGCGAACCTCAGGTAACGGGAAACTCAGCGCGCTGGCTGCGTGGGGCGCCGTAACGACGCGTGGCGGCACCGCCGCCGCCGCCCACGCTTATCTCGAAGCGCTCTACCGCCACACGATGCGTCTCGATAGCGGTGCTCGTGGTGCCGCGACGACCTTCGTTGTCGAGAAGCTGGGGGACGTTCAACTGACCTGGGAAAACGAAGCAATCCGCGAGCTTGCCGACACACCCGGCGAACTCGAGATTGTGTATCCGCCGGTCAGCATTCTCGCTGAGCCTTACGTTGCATGGGTTGACCGCAATGTCGCCCGGCATCACACCGAGCGCTACGCGCGCGCTTATCTTGAGTACCTCTTCACTGATCCTGCGCAAGAGATCGTGGCGCAAGCGGGGTATCGGCCCATCAATCCTGCGATTGCCAGCAAGTACGCTGACCGCTTGAAACCTATCAAGCTTTTCAACGTGACCGACATAGCGAAAAGCTGGGACGACGCTAATCACAAGTTCTTCGACGAGAACGGGATCATCGATACAGTTCTCGGTCCTGCGAGCGCTGCAGACAACGCTGCCGTCGCAATCCAAAAAAGCGGGGCATGAAATCCAATATGAAATCCATCAGCCAACGCATCAGTCAACTTGGTTACACGAAAAAAAAGGGGCGACGTGACCTCGTGGCGGGCCTCACGGTTGCCGCCATATCCTTGCCTCAAGGCATGGCGTACGCGCTGATTGCCGGCGTCGATCCTCGTTTTGGCTTGTACTCCGCAGTGATCGTCACGCTGGTCGCGTCTATTTTTGGATCGTCCTCGCATTTGATCAATGGACCGACCAGCGCCATTTCCCTGGTGGTATTCAGCGCGCTCGCGTTTCTGGATCCGAATGCCAGCGCGGATATTTACGAGGCGATGTTCCTGCTCGGCGTGATGGTCGGCATCATTCAAATAGCCATAGCCGTTTTCCGTCTGGGCGATCTCACCAAGTACATTTCCGAATCCGTGATCCTTGGCTTCATGGCGGGCGCGGCCGTGCTTCTGGCCGTCGGACAGATTGGCAATGCGCTTGGCGTGCGTGAGAAAGGCACTGGTCACCAGCATGTGCTTTACCGCTTGTGGCTGACCGTTGTCCATGGCGATCCAGTGAACCTTAAAGCCCTGGCGGTTAGCGCTGTCACGGTCGTGCTCGCACTCTCGCTGCGCAAAGCCGTGCGTCGCTACAAACTGCCGCAGTTCGACATGTTCCTCGTGCTGCTTGTGATGAGCGTTTCAGCTTACGCGCTTGGATGGTCGACGCCAGGGGCAGGAGGCAAGACCGCGATTTCGGTGATTGGGGCGTTGAAGGCCAGCTTGCCAGAGCCGCATATCCCGGAGATCAAGTGGTCCTGGCTTGGGCAGCTCTCGTCATCGGCGGTCGCTATCTCGTTCCTTGGTTTGCTTGAAGCGCTCTCGATTGCTAAATCGATCGCACACAGGAGTGGTCAGCCGTTGGACTATAACCGTCAGTGCATGGCTGAAGGACTCGCCAATCTGGTGGGCGGCTTTTTCCGGTGTTTGCCGGGCTCGGGTTCTCTTTCACGTTCAGCCATTAATTACCAGGCGGGTGCCGTCACACGCTTCTCGGGTGTGATCACGGCGGTGATCGTCGCTGCGGCAGTGCTGCTTCTGGCACCGTTGACTCGCTATATTCCCAAGGCGTCGCTGGCGGGTCTCCTGCTTGTTACAGCCTTCCGCCTGATCGACTTCGAACGGATCCGCTATGCGCTGCGAGCGTCTCGTTACGACGCGGGTCTCGTGTTGATCACGGCATTGTCGGCGCTGGTGATTGGTGTCGAGTTCGCCATTCTCGTCGGAGTAGCCGTATCGATTGTGCTGTTTGTACCGCGCGCAGCAAAACTGAAAGCGACCGAGTTGTTCGTCAGCCCGGAACGGGTGGTGCGCGAACGCTTGCCGAGCGACCCGGAATGTACGTCGGTAGCGGTGTACGACCTGGAGGGCGAATTGTTCTTTGGTGCTGCACTGGAGCTGGATCGTCACTTCGAAACAATCAATGCGCAAGTCAAGGCTCGCGGGATTCGCCACGTTGTCCTGCGGCTCAAGCGAGTGCGTAATCCAGACGTGGTGTGCATAGAAAAGCTCGAACATTTTCTGCGCGAAAGTCAAAGCCATGGCCGGGTCGTTTTGCTTGCCGGACTGCGTCCTGAACTGCAGGCAGCGCTCGACAATCTTAAGTTTTCCGACTGGTATCCGGCCGAGCGGTTCTTCCCGGAAGAGGACGAGCGCTATTCAGCCACGCTGCGTGCGGTGCGTTATGCATATAGCCTGATTGCCGATGCGAATACATGTGCCCATTGCACGCAGCACGACGTCGATCCGGCGCCCGTGCGCGAGGACGACCGCCTGTATTACCTGGTCTGACTCGCATTGCAGATAAAGCCGCTTTCGGCTGGCGGTGATACAAATGGGAGGCGCAGGTTCATGGCCGGTCATACGCGCAAGGCTGCTTGAGTCAGGATCGAGCGCCATATTTGCTGACACGAATATCTCATTTGACATCATTGCTCGTGGCACCATGAATGGGCTTCGTGTTGCGACGCATCACATTCGCATCATGGTTTGATCTAACCGACTTAACCATCAGAGCCCGCAAGTGTCCGCTTACTTAGCAGCATGGAAATGGCCCAGTTTTATTCGGAACAGTTCGCCGCAGGACAGAAAAGCCATGTCGACACATTCTTCAGCCTGACGAACAAGCTGTTCGAAGGCGTTGAAAAGCTGACTATCCTGAACTTGCAGGCCGCAAAGTCGATCTTCGCCGAAACGCAGGAAAGCGCGCAGATGACACTGTCCGAGAACGACCCTAAGGAACTGCTGAAGCTTCGCAGCAGCCTGACGCAACCGGCCGCTGAAAAGGCCCAGGCATATAGCCGTCATGTGGTTGAAATCCTGACTGGCACCCAATCGGAATTCCTGAAAGTCGCGGAAGCGCAGTTTGCCGAATACAGCCATAGCGCGCAGACCTTCATCGACAATCTGACAAAGAACGCGCCGGCTGGTTCGGAGACTGCGGTGGCCCTGCTGAAGTCGACAATTACCGCTGCCAACACCACCTACGACACGGTCCACAAGGCAACGAAGCAGGCCGTCGAACTTGCTGAAAGCAGTTTTGATGCAGCGACGGCTGCCGCCTCGAAGGCCGCGAAGGAAACGGCTACGCACACGTCGCGAGCCGCCAAGGCAGTCTGACAGCGATGCGCGGCGGTCGTCACTGCGCCGCTGCACTGGCCACCAGAGCGTTCGTTCTGGTCGGCCGGGAAGGGCCTTGACGGAACCCCGCAGGCCCTCGCAGGTTCCCTTGAGCTGTCCGCGAAATCAGTTCACGAAATCATGCTTGAGAATGCTGACCTCCCAGCCGATTCGCGCGAACCAGCGGCCGACGGTCAGCGCCCGCACGCCCGGGTCGGCGTCGATGAGAACAAGGCGTCCTCCCTGAACGGCGACCCACTTGCCCAGGCTGATACCCAGCTGACCGGCAGGAGCACTTACTGATCCCGGCAGATGTGCCCGCTCGTAATCTTCGGGCAAGCGCACGTCCAGGGCGTAAGTTGTTCGTGATGCATCTGCAAGCCAGGTCTGTAATTCATCTGCGTCGATAGCAGGGACGCTTTCCGCAAACGAGGCAAGTGCCTGTCTTGCGAAGTCCAGATCGACGGACCGGATGGCTTGCAGAGGTTGTTCTGGCCCGTGATTGAGCGGGTAGCCCGCGTCAACCCAGCCGAGCGTCCCGAAGTCGAGTGTCGACACGGGGTTCACCACGCCAGCAAGAATCAGGCTTTGAGCGCCCAGCACTGCGCGGGAACGTCCGGCACAAGTGACGATTACATGCGTCTCTGGAGAGTCAACCAATGCATTGAAGCGCGGCAGTATTTCGCCGCCCGGAGTCGGGAACGAGCCTGGAATGTGCTCGCGCTCATATTCCGCTACCGAGCGGGTATCAAGCACGATCACGGAGGCACCGTTACGCCTGAGCGCGGCGAGTTCACCGGCGGTTGTCACCGGCGTACGAAAACTTCTTTCGACCTCGCCCGATATCACTCGGGGCCCTGCAATGCGAATGGGCACTACGGGCAGGCGCTCGTTGCCGTTCAATCCGCCGGCGAGTCCCTGCACGTTGGTATAGCCCAGTTCGAGAAGCTCGGATGCCGATTGCGCGATCAGCCCGCCGTCGGCATCGAGAAGTGCGATTGGAGTATGCCGATTCGGGACAAGCTCGCGCACACGGCTCGACAGCTCGGCGGCAGGCACATTGGCTCCGTGGAGCGGCGCGCCGTTGCCGAATTCCTGCGCCGGTCGCAAATCCAGGACCGCGAGTTCACGTGAGCTGCGCAGCAACACACCCAAAGCCGTGGCATCAATTTCCCGATAAGGCATCGTCAGATATTGTAGGTAAAGAGAATGTCATTGTCATCGGGCGTAGTCGTTGGGCGGAACGTTCGGTCCTAAAACATTCGGATTCCTGATGGATAAAAAATTCCCGATTGGAATATGACCACCGTTAGCGGCATAAGCCAATACCGCGCGTGTTTTCTCGCACAGCGAGCCACCATACGACTGCGGGTTCCCAGCCACAACCAAGCAATCGCACTATGCATATACGTCGCGGCGGTGGTTTTCAGCGCTGTTCGTGTATTGGATATCAGCATTGATCGTTTCGTTCTCAGCCCCTTGGTTGCTAGGATTGCTGGTCTGACGTGATCGCTAGACTGTTTTTGATATTCCTGCCGTCGCGTGCGTGGGTTCACGGGCCGGCTCAATCTTTTTCGTGCCTAACGGGCGCGGCGTCACTCATTTAACGAAGGAGCATGTCGATGGGCATCACCGCAATCAATATTCGCAACCAGTTCAGGGGGCACGTCAAGGAGATCATCCGTGGCTCGGTCGTATCGGAGATCGACGTGCAAACGCCGTTCGGCATTGTGACGTCCGTGATCACCACCCGTTCCGTCGATGAACTCGATCTTCAGGTCGGCAGTGAAGTGGTCGCGCTCGTTAAAGCGACTGAGGTGTCTATCGCGCGGCTTTAAACTCAAGCCGCGATCCCGGTTTGCCCGATGATCGCGGCTAGCCGGGCTGATCGTCGCTCAGGAGTTCAGCAGTTCCGGCGTCTGTGTGGCTGACGCCGTGCTCGCTTCGCCCAATGCCTCGCCCAATGCGTTTTCCAGCAAAAGGACTTCCCAACCGCGCTGGCGCAGCCAGTAGGCGGTCGTGACGGCGCGCGTGCCGTCGTCATCGATGAGCACAAGGCGCGCACCGCGCGTCGCCACCGTGCGGTGGGATACCGCGAGCAACTGGCCTCCGGGCGCCGAGATGGAGCCTGGCACATGACCAGCTGCGTATTCCTCGGCCGAGCGGATGTCGAGCAGGTAGGTCGTGCGTTTCTCAGTGTCCGCAAGCCATTCCTCGACGCCCTGTTGGCTCACTGTGCTGACGTCCGCACGTGCCGCCAGTGCGAGCGCGTGTTTCACGCCAAAGCCGGCTGCTGCGGTACTGGCGGGCGTGCGCTGCTCGCCGCCGGTAGCCAGTTCAAGCGCCGCACGAGTCCACCCCGCGGTACCGTCTTCGAGGAACGCTACGCGGTTCGGCACCTGCGCATCGATGAGAGTCTGGGCGCCGATGATCGCGCGTGGAAGACCCGCGCATGACACCACAACGAATGTGTCCGGGTTGGGAACCTGATCGAGGAAGCGATAGAGGATCTCTTCGCCCGGCGCATTGACCGCGCCCGGGACGTGCCCACGCGCGAACTCGTCCCGGGTTCGGGTGTCGATCACAATGACGTCTTCTTTCGCGTCATACAGTGTCTTGAGTTGCGCGGCTTCAATGGACGGTGTACCGCGCAGGTCGCGCACGCTTTCGGAAAAAATGATGCCAGGGATATCGAAGGTGGGCAGTCCGTTGAGACCGTCCGCCGTCCACGCCGGAATGCCGCCGGTGAGTACGTTGATGTCGGTGTAGCCAAGCCGTTCGAGTGTCGCTGCGCCTTGCGCGGCCGTGTTGTCACCGTTGTCGACGAGCACGAGCCGCACCGACTTGCGTGGTACGAAGCGCAGCGCATCGCGTTGCAGGTTTTCCACCGGCAGATTGGTCGCAAAGAGCGGGTGTCCTTTTGCGAACGCTTCCACCGACCTCAGATCCAGCAGCGCGAGTTCTTCGCCGTTGCCGAGGCCGCTTTCTGTCAGCCATTTCTGTAGTGTCGCGCGATGAATGTTGCGAATGCTCATGTCGATGCTCCTGCTAAGTAGTCTTGACTGATGTTGAGACGCGATCGGCGGGTGCTGTCGCGCCGGATACGATGCCCGTTGCACGAGCATGCAGCGAAAGTCCCGGTAGGGCGATGCCAGGGAACCGACATAGCGTACGAGCGAAAGGGCGACAGATTCAACGAAGCGATTGCGGGATCGTTAGCATTGAACCTGCAACCGGGTGAGAGGCTTTCACGTTGCATATAAGCGCCCATGGCGCCGGCCTGATCGAAGCGAATGCTACAGACGCAGTCCCGCCTGCTTCAATAAAGGCAGAATGCGTTCGCCAAAGTACGTGAGGTCGGGGAGAAAATCGAAGAAGCCGAGTTGTACACCGTCTATGCCTGCTTTTTTCAGCGCAACGAGCTGTTCGACCACCTGCTCGGGAGTCCCCACGATCTCGATGTTGCCACCAATGCCACGCCCCTGTTTGTGCGATGCATCCTTGCGGCCGCGCCATGCATGCGCATCGCTGTCATAGTTTCTATCGCCGCTTGATACCGTATTGGCCACGATAGCGTCGGCATATTCGATCGCTTCGCGTTCGGTGTCCCGGCTCACGATGACGGGATTGATCACGGTGCGTACGGTACGGCCCACGCGTGCTGCTTGCGCCTTGATGTTGGCGATATGCGCGGGGAGGGTTTCCAGCGCACTATCGATATGCGCGCCACCGGGACTCGTAATGAACACGATGTCCGAATACTTCGCAGCAAACGCGATACCCGCTTCGGAGCCGGTTGCGTTCACCAAGACCGGACGCCCGAACAGCGGTTTCGGTGTGATGTAGCCGTTGTGTACTTTCCACGGCGACTTGCCCTCGAACGAGAAATTTTCGATATCGGTCCACAGCCGCTGGACGACATCGAACAGTTCGCTGGCGAGCTCATAGCGCGTGTCGTGTTCAATACGATCCCAGCCGAACATCTCATGCTCCACCGCGCGATGCCCGGTGACGATGTTGATACCCCAGCGGCCCTTGGAAATATGATCGAGCGTGGCGCCGTACTTGGCTAGATGCAGCGGATGTATCGGACCATAGAGCACGTGAATGGTCGAGATCAGCAGGATGTTCTTGGTGATCGCGGCCATCGCGCCGAGCGCGACGAAAGCATCAAGCGAGGCTTCGCCGTCATAGCCGCCTTTTGGCAGCCATTGCGTGCGGCTGAACGCGAGTTCGAAGCCAAGATCGTCGGCTTTGCGCACCACCTCCGCGTTGTAGTCGAAGGTCCAGGTCGAGGTGCGCGGCAGGGTCGAGCGCTTGATATCCTGCAAGTCGAGAAAGACGCCGAGCATCAGCGGTTGCTCGAAGGCCTTCGCGAGTGGGCTGCCTCGAATTTCTGCAGGAGAGGTCGTTTCGTAGATCATGGTGGACGCGGCAAGGCCGCCAACGGGAGATGCCGGATAGTGTGACGCCCGCGATGGACACGGCCAACGAAGATTAAGCGGATTGGTTATGAACTCATTCTGCTTTGCCCGTGATTTAGATATCTGGATTGCTTGCTTTGCTTGAACTTCGCAAAATGCTCTACTAACCGCGGCCGGCGTTTGGGCTTGCATCATTCAGCACCTCATCGAATATCTCACTCAGCACAGCGGAAACCCCGGTATGGATCCTTGGGACGTCATCGTGATAGGCAGCGGCGCGGCGGGACTGGTCGCCGCGTGGCATGCGCGCGCGGCAGGCGCCAACGTGCTTGTCGTGAACAAGAGCCTGGTAGGGCGCAGCGGCGCGACCATCACATCGGGCGGCGGCGTATCCGTGTCCGGGCGCACGGCCATCGAGCTTGGTTTCGACGCCAATCCCGACGATACTGACGAAATATTTTTCGCCGACACCATCCGCTCCGGCTCTTTCCTGAGCGACCAGAGGCTCGTAGCGGCGATGGTTGCGGGCGTGGGAGACGAACTGCGCCGCCTGATCACAGATGGTGCAAAGGTCAGTTCTACGAAGCATGCACCGGGACACAGCAGCGGGCGCGGTGTGCGGATTCCCGGACCATCGATGCAGCGCGTGGTTACCACGGCCGCATTGCACGCGGGCGTACGCTTTCGAGAGGACTTTCAGTCGACCGATCTCCTGACGCGCGACGGCGCCGTGATTGGCGTGGCGGGTCTTGATCGGCGAACCGGCGTGGTCGAGGCGTTGCACGGACGCGCGATCGTAATTGCGACGGGTGGCGCGACGTCCAACTGGAGCTTGCGCACGGCGCCCGAGGAGCTGTCGGGCGACGGTCACGCCATGGCGCTTGCAGCGGGCGCCGATCTGATCGAGATGGAGATGCTGCAGTTTCTCCCATGCTGCCTCGTTGCCCCGGACATGTGGCGTGGCTTGCAATTCCCCTGGATCCTCGGGCCGCAGAGCGGCGTGCGCGCGTGGCTGCTCAACCGCTATGGCGAGCGTTTCATGGCGCGCTGGGACCCCGAGCGCATGGAGCTCGCCACAAGAGACGTTGTTGCTGCTGCAAGCGCCGCCGAGGTGTTCGAGGGACGTGGCAGTCCGAACGGCGGCGTGTATCTGTCATGGGCACATCTGCCGCGCGACATAGTCGATAACTTCCCGACGTGGTCGCGCTCGTTCGCCGCCGACTGGCGCTGGGAGGGCTTCGACATGACACCGCTTGTCGAACGCATTCGCGCCGGTCATGCAATTGAAGTTGCGCCCGCCGCGCATTTTTCGCTGGGCGGAATTCGTGTCGATGTGGACGGCTCTACTGGCGTTCCAAACCTGTACGCGTGCGGCGAGGCCACCGGTGGTGTGCACGGCGGCAATCGATTGTCCGGCAACGCGGGTGCGCAAGTGCTGGTGCAGGGCAAGGCCGCGGGACGCTCAGCCGCCGCGCTTGCGCTTGGCGGGTCTCAAGAGCCGGTGAACCTCGTCGCGCATGAACAATGGCGCGCCGTGCAGGCGCGGATCAAAGCGCCGTTCGAGCGCCAGGACGGTATCGCACCCTTCGATATGAAGCGGCGTCTCGGTCAACTGGTCGACGGCGCGCTCGGAGCGGTGCGTGATGGAGCGGGACTTGCGAAGGCACTGGATGAGGTACGCACCATCTCGCACGACGATATTTCACGGCTCGCATGCCGCAATCGCGATGCCGGCTGGAACCGCGACTGGAGCGATGCGCTCGAATGCATGTCCGCGCTGCCTGTGATTGAAAGCGCGCTGCTTTCCGCGCTTGCACGCCCAGAATCGCTCGGCGCACATCGCCGGCACGATCAGAAAGAGCAAACGGCTACGACTACGCTGGAGCATGGCCTGATCTCGCGGCAAGCGGGTTCGCACGCGTTGCTTCATCGCGTGGAGCCGGTCGAATTTCCATTTCTCGCGCCGGCATGAAAGCGAACCTTGCATCGATGACAATGGTCATCCATCTCCACCGAACGCCCGGCGACGATACCCCTAGCACCTACAACCTCCCGAGTCCCGAGGAGGCCGGCATCGGCGCGAGCGACTGGTCGGGCGTGAGCGTATCAAGCGCCCTGCAGTATTTGCAGCGCGCCGTTGATCCAGCGCTAGCGTTTTCGTTGTCGTGCCGGCGCGGCTTGTGCAACGTGTGTGCGATGCGAATCGACGGCGTGGTGACCACAGCGTGCACAACGCCGATGCGCGACGGCATCCTGATCGAGCCGGCAAGGAGCAAATTGCTGCTGCGCGATACAGTGATAGAACTGAGCCTGGTTCGGCGCGCGCGCATGGATGCCGTCACACCTTTGGCCGGTGAACGCGATGCCTGATGCGGGCGTCACGCGGCATCTTGAGCGCCTCCTGTCATCGCGGCTGGTGGAGGACTTTCGAAGGGGCATCGTGCCCGACCGGGCGGCCGCCACGCACGGCACGCTCGATCGCCTGCCGGACGTACTGAAGCAGCCGCCACTCGCCAGCTTCGCTGCGCTGTCGAGCGTATATCGCGGGCCGGTTGCATTCGGGCGTGGCCTGCGCTTCCCTCAAGTCTTCGATGCAAACGCGAACGCCGCCAATCTGCGCCAGCTAGGGTTGACGGTTTATCTACGCGACATCGCGCCCTGTGCAACAGTCGGCCATGCTTTCCTGCGCGAGCTGGAAACGGAATTGGGTATCGCGCAAGGAAGCGCTCGCTTGACGGCTTTCTCATCCCCGCACGATGACGGCGTCGCCTGTCACTACGACGCGGAAGAAGTGATCTCGGTGCAAATGGAAGGCAGCAAGACGTTCTACGTCGCACCGATGGACGAGATCCCCCAACCGTACGGCTCGCAATTCGGTCCGGGTATGGCCGCCTCCGAAGACATGTACGCACAAACCCGCGATGCGTTTCCGGATGCATCGCGGGCAACGTTCGAGGCGATCACGATGACCCCCGGGTCCGTGCTGTTTCTGCCGCGCGGCACGTGGCACCGCACCGAAGCGACGGAAGACTCGTATTCGATCAGCATCGTCCTCCGGCCGCCTTCCTTGCTGGAAACGCTGCAGCAGCAGTTACAAGGACTGTTGCTGCAGCAACCGGCATGGCGTTCACCGCTGTACGGTTCGCGCGATGGTCATGCGGGTGCGGCCGCAACCCTGGAAACTGCTGCCGGATTACTTGCCGCGTTGCCGGACAACTTGAACCGTCTCCGCGCTACCGATCTCATGCCGCGTTCTATCGATGAACGGGTGGCAACGATCAATCAGACATCACGTTTCCGGCGCATCCTGACTTCGCGCGCTGAGACCAGGCCGCTGAACCGCGTCGCAATGACACTGACCGTGAGCGCCTGGGATCGCGACTGGGTGACGCGGACCACGCTCGAAACGGATGCGCCGGCGTTGCTCGAGCCGGTTATCGAATGGCTCGCTGCGAGCGAGTCGGGGTTCAACCTGGAGGATGTTGAGCGCGCGTTTCCCTCGCACCGCAGTGCGGATCTTCGCCAGTTGCTCGGCCTGCTCGTGCATGCGCAGTACCTTCGCCTTCTTGTCTTTCCCGCAGCGTGAACTGCGCCGGTGTCTGCTAGCGCAGCGTTATCGCATTGGGGCACAAGACGGATGCGAAAATCATATAGATAACCTAATTAATTGGTTCATCGCGGCACGGGGTCTCAGTACCATCGACGGGAACAGGACTTTTCCCGGAACTCCCTATCATGGCTGTCAGCCGCAGAAGTTTTCTTAGAGTTGCCGCGCTCGCCGGCATGGCAACCGACCTTGCATTGCCCTTAAGCGCCCGGGCAGCGCAGACACTGCCACGTGGCGGAACATTAGTCGTTGGTTCTGGACCTGAGGCCACCAGCGGCCTGACGAGCGCGATTACTTCCGCGGGCACAGCGCAGCTTGTCTCGGGCAAAATATTCGACGGCTTGCTCACCTTCGACGAGCACTTCAATCCCCAGCCCCAGCTCGCCACTCATTGGGAAGCCGCCAGCGATGGGCTGTCGCTGACGTTCCATCTGCGGCGCGGCGTACGGTGGCACGACGGCCAGCCGTTTACGTCGAAGGACGTTGCTTATTCCGTGCTGGAGATATGGAAGAAATATCATAGCCGCGGCCGTACGACGTTTGCCAATGTCGTCGCCGTGGATACGCCCGACGTGCTGACAGCAACCCTTCGGCTCAGCAAGCCGGCGCCTTACCTTCTGAGCGCGCTGATGTCGTCAGTGGAAGCGCAGATCCTGCCGCAGCATCTTTATGCCGGGCGCGACGTGCTTTCGAATCCGCTGAACAACGCGCCAATTGGCAATGGGCCGTTCAAGTTCGTGAAGTGGGAGCATGGCAACTACGTCCTGCTCGAACGCAATCCAGACTACTGGGATTCGCCGCGGCCTTACGTCGATAAAGTGCTGTTTAGATTTATCGCGGATCGCAGCGGCGGGGCGAGTGCACTCGAAACGGGAGAGGTGCATCTCAGCGACAATTACGGCGTCGCGCTGACCGACATCGTGCGTTTGTCGCGCAATCCGCAAATTGTGGTCAAGGACTATCCGTCCACCTATATCACCGGTACCTCCGCGTTCGAATTCAATCTTGATCGTCCGCAGTTTCGCGACCCTCGGGTGCGCCAGGCTTTTGCGCATGCGTTCGACCGCGACTTCATTGTAAAGAACATCTGGCTGGGTTATGCGGACAAGGTCGAGGCACCGATCCCGAAGGCCTTTCCCGCTTTTTTCACCGCCGACGTGCCGACCTATCCGCTCGATCTCGCGAAGGCCGAGGCGCTGCTCGAAGCGGCCGGACTCAAGCGCGACGCACAGGGTATCCGGCTCACGCTCACCAACGACCCTGCACCGACGGGTCCGCTTGCGCCCATCGCACAGCATCTTCGCAGCAATCTGCAGAAGATAGGTGTGCGGCTGAATATTCGCTCATCGGATTTCGGTGAGTTTGTGAATCGCGTCTACACCCGGCGCGATTTCGACACGATCATCTATTCCGCCAACGCGGGTCCGGACCCGGCTATTGGCACGCAGCGTTTCTACTGGTCGAAGAACTTCAAGCCGGGCGTGGCGTTTTCGAACGCCGCCGACTATCAGAACGCTGAAGTCGACCAATTGCTCGAGAGCGGCCAGTCAGAGATCGATCCTGCTAAACGCCGGGCGATTTACAACCGCTTCCAGCAACAGGTGCAAACCGATGTCGCGCGAATCCCGTTGATCTCGCCCCACGTTGTCACGCTCGCCCGGCGCGAGGTGCTTAACTTCAGCGGCAACCAGGCGCTGTATGCGAATTTCGCGAACGTCGCGCTCGATAAAAAATCCACCTGAAGTATCCGCGGGACACCGTGCGTTGCTCCTGCAACGCCATCAATCAAAGGACTAGACCATGAGTCAGGATTCAGTCTCAGAGCTGTGGTACACGCGCTGCCCGGTGCCAACCACATCGGGTATTGCCCAGCATTTTCGCTGGCTGCATCGCGAATTCGAAAGAGTGGGCATTGCGCTCAAATCGATCCGGGCGGCCGACGACCAGGCCGTGCGCAATTCGCATTTCGATCACACACATGCCGGCATGTTTCGAGAGGGCGGCAACGTCCCGCCAATATGGGCGAGGGCCAACGGCCGTGACACGGCGGTGGTCGGCATTACGTGGGTGGATGAGGAACAACTGATCCTCGTGCGCGAAGACAGCGATATCCGCGATCTGGCAGGACTGAAGGGACGACGCCTTGGCTTGCCGCTGCATGCGACGCCTATTGTGGATGTTGGCCGAGCGCAGGACTTACGTGGACTTCTCACTGCGCTCGAACTCGGTGAGCTCACGCGCGAGCAAGTGGAATTGGTGGATGTGGCGGCGGGCGGCTTCGACTTGCGTGAGCAGGACGCGAACGCGCCGCGCCGGCCTCACGTGGTTGCTGCTGCACTTCTCGACGGTACCGTGGATGCGATCCACGCGAAAGGAGCGGTCAGCGCGACGCTGATCGCGGAGCATGGATTGCGGCCGATCTTCGACATCAACTCCCACCCGGACCCGCTAGTGCGTGTCAACGCGGGCACGCCGCGCCCCATCACTGTCGACAGAACGCTTGCGCTTGAACATCCGGATGTGGTCGCGCGTTATCTCGCTGTGTTGTTGCGCACCGCGCAGTGGGCGGAGGATCATCCAGAGGAGGTGGTCACGGCTATTGCTGCAGAAACCGGCAGTACTACGCAGGCTGTGCGGCGAGGTTTTGGTCCGAACTTGCATCGGCAGTTCACGCCCTTGCTCTCGAACCTCTACGTAGAGGGATTGCGTCAACAGAAGGCGTTCCTTCTGCGCGAAGGTTTCGTTCAGGCCGATTTCGCTTACGACGAGTGGATCTTGCGCAAGCCGCTCGAGCTGGCCCGGAAACTCGCGGAAGAGATTGAATTTTCGAGAGCTGCCTGATCGGAGGAGAAGAATCGTCTAAGCGGTATTGCCCCGGCGAATCAGGCCGGGGCGAGCGTCGTGGAAGCGAAGTTACCGTAGATTCCCTCAGCAGAAACGAGTACGTCGTTGACGCGCTTGTTTGTCAACAGCACGGTATCCGGAGAGATGAGCGGGATACGCGGCAGGTCGGTTTGCACGAGCGACTGGAACGAAGCGTAGAGCGCCCGGCGCTTGCCCGGGTCGACTTCCACTTGCGCCGCTTCCAGCAAACGGTCGACTTCCGGGTTGTGATAATGCGCACCGTTGGAAAATGCCACACCCGGTTGAAAATCGGCAGACCAGTAGAAGCGCTGTGTTCCGATTGCAGGATCCGGACCGGCCGTTGCACCATTAAGCGTGGTATCGAAATCGCGCCGCTTGTAGACGCGATTGACGAACTCGCCATAGTCGCTTGAGCGAATCGACATGCGTACGCCTATCTTTGCAAGTGTCGCACGAATGAATTGCGCCGAGAGTATTGAGGTGCCGATTGGCAAGGGATCGTTCTGGAACGCCATGCGTATGCCATCCGTTCCACGCTTGAAACCCACCGCGTCGAGCAAAGCCTCAGCGCGCTTCAGGTCGTACTGATACAGCGGTACATCGGCCGCATGGAACGCGGGCATGCCGGGAGGTATCGGCGAGTTCGACACTTCGCCGTAGCCATAAAAGATATTCTTGAGAATGAACTCGCGATCGATGCAGTGAGCCAAGGCCTGGCGCACGCGCGGATCGCGAAACAGCGGGCGGTCGAGATTGAATTCGAGCACCGTCAAGCCAACCGAGTAATCCGCGGCATGTTCGGTCACCTTGAGCGACGGCTCGCGGCCAAGGCGTCCTATGGCGCTTTGTGGCACCGTGCCGCTCGGTGCCATATGCACGGCTCCCGTCTCGAGTGCGGCGGCCACCGCGTTGGCTTCCGGGAGAATCTGGAACACGACACCGTCGAGAAAAGGCTTTCCCGCGTCCCAGTAGTCAGGATTACGATCGAGCACGATCTCGCTGCCTTGGGTCCAGCGCACGAAGCGAAACGGGCCGGTTCCCACCGGCGCGTTGTTATAGGGATTCGAGAGAACATCGCGGTTGGCATAGAGATGCTGCGGCACGACCTGGGATTCAACCGAGGACAACGCGCTCAAGATGTAAGGCGCGGGCTTTGACATGCGCCAGATGGAGGTGACGGGATCGGGTGAATCGGCGACAATGACATTCGCGAAGGTGGAGCGTCCGCGGCCGTGATACTTCTTCCAGATTTGCATCAGCGAGAAAGCGACATCGGCGGACGTGAAAGGCTTCCCGTCGTGCCATGACACGCCGGAGCGCAAGTGGAAGGTCACCGTCAGTCCATCGCTGCTCACTTCCCAGCGGGTGGCCAATTGTGGCCGCGGTGTCATGCCGGGACCATAGGTCAGCAGGCCGTCGAAGATCTTGCCGGAAACGGACTGTGCGGGACCCGCCGTTGTCCATGCGCTGGTGAGGGTGGGCGGCTCCGGATACTGGGCTACCAGCAGCGTACCGCCACGTTTCGATGCCGCGGGCAAGGTGGCCGCTGTGGTGAGCCGGCTAGTCAATTCAGAGGAAAGAGCGGCGCCTGAAAGCAGCGCTCGGCGGATGAAGTCGCGACGTGTCGACGGCATCGCTTAAGGGGTTTGAGGCGGTTCGGATACCAAAGCAATCTTGGAGAATCCAGCGTCGTTGATCTCGCCCATTGCCTCGATCACCTTGCCATATGCCAGCCCCTTGTCACCACGGATATTGATGCGGCGCGTCTTGTCGCCTTCTGTGGCGCTGGTGAGCGCGCCGACCAGCGTGGCGTTCGTGACTTCGGTCTTGTCGACATACAGTTTGCCCGCCGCGTTCAGGCTGACCGCGATGGGCGGTTTCTCCTCGCTCAAGGGCTTCGCGTTGCTGGTGGGCAGGTCGACCTTCACGCCGGATGCCATGAGAGGCGCGGCGACCATGAAGACGATCAGCAACACCAGCATCACGTCGACGAGTGGAGTCACGTTGATCTCGCTGACCGGTGGCACGCCGCCTACCGCACCCCGATTGTTCGACAGCTTGACGGCCATGATCAGGCTCCTTGAGTCGCGATCGATCGAACATCTGCGCCGCTTGCTTGCACGCCCTTGTCCTGCTGCTTGTCTTGCTGCCTGGACCGGTTGTCGCCATCGGCGGCATCGACGATGGCGTCGCCCGCGTCGACCTGACGCGACAATTGCACTTCCACAATTCCGGTCAGCGTGCTCAGCGTGCTGGCGTAGTCGTTCAGGTCTCCCGACGCCCGGTTGTAGGCGATCACGGCGGGAATGGCCGCGACGAGCCCGAGTGCCGTGGCGAACAACGCTTCGGCAATACCCGGCGCCACGACGGACAGACTCGTATTGTTCGACGCGGCAATCCCCTGGAACGAATTCATGATGCCCCACACCGTGCCGAAGAGGCCCACGAACGGCGATACCGAACCGACCGTGGCGAGAATGGACAATCCGCGCTGCAGCTTGCCGATTTCGATGTTCGTGGCAATCTCCGCTACCCGGTTGATCCGCTCCTTGAGGCCATCAGCGCCTCGGTGAGTGGCTTGCAGGTTCTGGTCGTGGGTTTGCCTCCACTCGCCGAGCACAGCGGCGTAGATGCGCGAAAACGGGTCTGCAGGGTGCTTCTGCACCGACGCCGAGAGCTTGACGAGCGAACGGCCGCTGCCGAGCAGATCGAGCCAGACACCGGCGCGTCGGCGCAGGCTGCGGAACCGCGAGATTTTTTCAGCGATGACCGCCCAGCTACTGACCGATGCCAGCGCGAGAAACACCATGATGGCCTTGACCACCACGTCCGCGTTGATGAAGAGATGCCACGGCGACAAGTGTGCCGAGAGATTTGCTGCGTTCATGTTTGCAACTCCGTAAATTAAGAAAGAGTGGTACGGCAACGCCGAAGTCAGTAGTCGATGGGTTAGTCGCCGATAAAGTCAGTCGCCGAACTTGTAGACGATTGCGCCGGTAAGCTGGTACGACGAGCCGCCCAGGTCGGGCAGGTGCGGGAAGGGCGCCGCGGCCCGGATGGCTTCCTCGGCTGCGTCGTCGAGCACGCTTTCCCCCGATGACTGCAGGTCGAGCTTGAGCAGCTTGCCCTCGGGACTGAGCGTGAGCTTGTAGCCAATCCGGCCTTCCAGATGGCGCATCTTTGCGGCGCGCGGATAGTGGCCGGCTGCGCTGCCGTTGATCCGTGCATAGACCTGGTTCACGTAATCGGTCGGAATGCCCTCCATGCCGATGTTGTGCGGGACCGGACGTGCTGGTGGCGCGGGCGGCGCCGGCGGCGCTACAGGTTCCGTGGTCGGCTTGGCCGTGGTATCGACGGGCGGAGTTGGCGGCGCT
>NZ_AEJF01000094.1 GCF_001028175.1 Caballeronia mineralivorans PML1(12) | reverse complement strand
CGGGCGCCGGCGGTTGCAGCTTCACCGGCGGCGCCTTGGGCGGAGGAGGCGGCGGTGGAACGATCACCTTGGGTGGTTCAGGCGGCGCCAGCACCAACTGGATCGCATGGTCAACGGGCTTGGGCTCGTCTTTATGCCCCGACAATGCGATCAGCGCGACCGCGGCGGCTATATGCAGCGCGATCGAGACGACCACGCCGGGACGCGCCCACCATCGATCACTCATTTGTGACGACGCGACGAGCAGATCGCTTGGATGGGAAAGGACTATGGCGTTCATCGGGCTATGACGTGCGTTGCAGGCACGTCCGTGAGTTGGATCGGATGGATCAGTGGTGGACGGTATTTCTATTCGCGACTTCAACCTTAGCAATAAAATATAGGATCACGAAACATCAATTCTTGATGAAGTTTCTCATCGTGCAGATATGTGAATGGGGTGCCGCATGAGCAGAGTGATCGACAATCATGCGGGTCACACGGCGAAGCGGTAAAACGAAAACGGCAGGTCCACGTCGTCTTGTCGTGGCGCGGTGTTGTCCTGCCTGTGTCTGCTGAACGCCGGTTTGGGAACAGCGTCGATCAGGCTGCGCGTATAAGCATGCGCGGGGCGGGACCAGATGCTTTCGTGGTCGCCGGATTCCACAATATTGCCGGTGTTCATCACCAGCACGCGATCGGCTATATAGCGAACCACGGAAAGATCGTGCGAGATGAACAGGTAGGAGAGCCCGAGCGATTGCTTCAACTCAACAAGCAAGTTCAGCACTTGTGCGCGGATGGACACGTCGAGCGCGGAAACGGGTTCATCGCAGATCACGAGCTTCGGCTGCAGCACCAGGGCGCGCGCAATCCCGATCCTCTGCCGCTGGCCGCCCGAAAACTCGTGCGCAAAACGCTGCAGCGATTTTGACGCGAGCCCCACGCGATCCGTGATGTCCGCTATGCGCCGGCGCCTTTCATGTTTGTCAGCAACACCATGGACGATCAGCGCTGCATCGAGAATATCCAGCACGCGCTGGCGCGGATTCAATGACGCGTACGGGTCCTGGAAGATCATCTGGATCTTTGGGCGGATTGCGCGCAGCTTGCTGCCACCCAGATGCGTAATGTCCTCGCCGTCGAGGCTGATGGTGCCGCTCGTCGACTGGATCAGCCGCAGGATGGTCCGGGACAGCGTGGACTTCCCACATCCCGACTCGCCGACCAGGCCCACCGTTTCATCGTGACCCACATCGAAGGACACGCCATCCACCACGTTGCCCTTGTCGTAGCGCGTGACAAGATCGCGCACGGCGAGCAGCGGTGCCCGATTGTCCGCTGCCGCCGCGCGAACATACGGGCTGCGCGTGAAGACAATATTCGGCGCGCTTGCAATGCGTTCATCGCTGAGCGAGAAGTCGCGCAGGCCGGTGTCCGTGTCGATGTGCGTGCGAATCTCGGTGAGACGGCGCGTGCGATAGTGCAGATCCTGGTCGAGCGTGAGCGACGCCCCCAGCAATCCCTTGGTGTACGGGTGACGCGGCTGCGTGAAGATGCGCTGGGTCGCGCCGTCCTCCACGGCTTCGCCGCTATACATTACCGCGACGCGGTTCGCATACTGGCCGACCACGCCGAGATCGTGCGTGATGAGCAGCACGGCCATCGACAAGTCACGGCGCAGCGAATCGAGCAGTTGCAGGATCTGCGCCTGGATGGTGACGTCGAGCGCGGTCGTGGGTTCGTCTGCAATCAGCAAGCGCGGCCGGCATGCCACGGCCATCGCAATCATTACGCGCTGGCGCTGGCCGCCCGACAAACTGTGCGGATAGTCGTGCGCGCGTTTGGCGGGTTCCGGCAGCCTCACCAGATCGAGCAATTCGGTCGCGCGTTTCCAGGCAGCATCGGCTGATAGCGGCTCGTGCCGGCGCAGCACTTCCACAATCTGATTTCCTACCGTCATCACCGGATTCAGGCAGGTCATCGGCTCCTGAAAAATCATGGAGATCGCATTGCCGCGGATCGAACGCATGGTCGGCTTCGACAGTCCGACCAGGTCACGGCCCTCGAAATCGATCCTGCCTTCGAGCGTGGCGCTGGATGGCAACAACTGCATGATCGCGAGCGCGGTAGTGGACTTGCCGCAACCCGACTCGCCGACGAGCGCGAGCATTTCGTTCTCGTGCACCGTGAAGCTCAGGTTGTTCACTGCATGCTGCGCGCCGAAACGCACAGCGAGCTGATCGACTTCCAATATGGGTTTCATCATGAACGCTCGGCGAGGCGCGGGTTGAGGGCGTCGTTGAGGCCGTCGCCGAGCAGGTTCAGCGCGAGCACCGTCAGCACGAGCGCACCTCCTGGCAAGGCGGTCAGGTACCACGCAGTGCGTAGCATTTCGCGGCCGTCGCCAATCATGCTGCCCCAGCTCACCACGTTCGGGTCTCCCATGCCCAGGAACGACAGCGCAGACTCCATGAGAATGGCGGTGGCCACCATGACAGAGGTCGTCACGATGATAGGGGGCAGCGCGTTCGGCAGTATTTCGCGCCAGATAATGCGGGCGTGACCGAAGCCCAGGCTGCGGGCGGCCATGACGAAGTCGCTCTGCACGAGCGAGCGAAACTCCGCGCGCACGAGGCGCGTGATGGTGGGCCAGGAGGTGACGCCGATCGCCAGCGAAATGACGGTCATCGAGGGATGTCCGATCGAGACAATCACGATCACGAACAGGAACGACGGCGTGGTCTGGAACAGTTCGGTCACGCGCATGAGGATGTCGTCGACCCAGCCGCCGAAGTAGCCGGCCAACGCGCCGACCAGTGTGCCGATCACCACGCCGATCAGCGCGGCCGTCACGCCGATGGCGAGCGACGCACGGCTGCCATGCGCGAGTTCCGCGAGCACGTCGCGACCGAGGGAGTCCGTGCCTAACCAGTATTGCGGGTCCTGTCCGGGAGCAAGCAAGGGTTGGCCGACTATATCGAGAGGGTCACCGGGGAAGAGCCTGCCGGCGAAAAGTGCGATGAGGAGCAGCGCAAGCAGCAACGCGGCGCCGCTGACCACGGAAGGATTGCGCGCGAGTGCCCTGAGCGCAGGCCAGCGGCGTGCTTCCAGGTGTTCCTGCGAAACGTCACTCGGTCCGCGGCCAAAGCGTCCGAATCGTCCGAGCCAAAGGGCGGCGAATTGGCGGCGCCAACTGCTGCGCTCAAGCAGCTCTGCAGCGGTGTCGCGCAAGAGCCGATTGACGCCGGGCTGAACGGGTGAACCATCGGCGTGTTCGAGAGGTGAATCGAGAGGCGAATGATTGGATGACATGGGGGACTTTTTAACGAAGCGCGATGCGCGGGTCGAGCCAGGCGTGCAGCAGATCAACGAGTACGTTGGCCACAATCACGAGCATGGATGACAGCAACAACACGCCAAGCAGCACGTTGTAGTCGCGGCCCTGTACGGCTTCGAGCGCAAGGCGCCCGAGTCCGGGCCAGCTAAAGACGGTCTCGATCACGGCGGCCCCGCCGAGCAGATTGCCCAGGTGCATGCCGGCCACGGTGGTGATTGGCAACAGCGCGTTGCGCAGCACGTGGCGCGCGGTCACGAAAAGCGGATGCAGGCCCTTGGCCTGCGCGGTGCGCACATAGTCCTGCCGTTGGACTTCAAGCATCGCGACACGGGTGAGGCGGGCATAGATGGCGACGAAGAAGCTTGCCAGTGCGAGCGCGGGCAGCACGGCGTGACTGACGCGATCCACGAACCAGTCCCAGCCGGTGAGATTCACGCCGAGCGTCATGTCCCCACCACTCGGCAGCCATCCGAGCTTGACCGAGAACAGAACGATTGCCATGAGCGCGAGCCAGAAGCCTGGCATGGAGTAAAGAACCAGTGCAAGAAACGACAGCACGCGATCGGGCCACTTGCCGGCCCAGGTTGCCATCGCCACGCCGATGATAATGCCGGCCACGATGGCGAACACCAGCGCACTCACCATGAGGATCAGCGTATTCGGCAGGCGGGCCATGATCAACGTCATGACCGGCGTATTGAAGCGCGGCGAAAATCCCAAGCTGAAGTGCGAAAGATGCTTCAAGTATGCAAGCAACTGTTGCCACAGGGTCAGGTCGAGGCCGAAGTGGTGACGCATCATCGCCATGGTCTCGGCGGTGGCCGAGCCCGATTCGCCTGCCAGCACATCGGCGGCGTCGCCAGGCACGAGCTGCAGCAGCGCGAAATTGAGCACCACCACTGCTATCACCGTCGGTATGGCTTGCGCTCCAGTGCGGCGCAAACGTAGCGCCACGCGTTTCAAGATAGAGGAATTCATGCGATCGGTTCCGGTTCAGGGACTCAGGTACACGTCGGAGAAATTCGAATCAAGGCCGTCAGGCGATGTGGTGTGGTGGTGCACGCGCTTGTTGTAGATGGTCACCTGCTGTTGCTCGACCAGGTTCACATCGGGGAGATCACGGCCCACGATTTGCTGGAACTGCCCGAACAGTTGTTTGCGTTTAGCCTCGTTGGGCTCGACCGCCGCTTGCTCGAGCAAGCGGTCAACCTCCGGGTTGCTGTAGCCGGACGCGTTCGTGAACGGCACCCCTTTGCGGATGCTTTGCGACCAGTAAAGACGTTGTACTCCGACGGTCGGATCGAAGAGATTACTCATGCCGTTGACCGCGATATCGAAGTCATGGTCCGAATAGACGCGCCTGAGGTAGGACGGCAGGTCCTGGTTGCGAATCGTCACCGAGACGCCGATCTTCGCGAGCGCCGAACGCAGGTAGGCAGCCGTGCGCTGCGGGATATCGCTGATTGGCAACGGATCGACAATGACACTGAAACGCACACCGTCGCTGTTGCGGGGAAGTCCTGCGGCATCGAGCAGCGCGTTGGCCTTGGCTACATCGAAGGGGTAGGGGGTGGGTGTCGGATCGTGATACGGGCCTTCAGGAATAATCGGACTGCTTAGCACACTCGCATAGCCGTAGTAGATCGTCTTCGCGATCACATTGCGGTCGATCGCCCGCGCGATCGCCTGGCGTACAGCGGGCACTTTCAGGTACTGGTTGCTTAGGTTGAACTCCACCCGCACCACGCCGGCTTCGAACTCATAGCCGCGCGTTTCAATGCCGAGCTTCGGATTCTGCTTGAGCCGGGCGATGTCGGAAAGCGGTATCGGCGTATTGCCGCCCAGGTCGACGGAACCCGTCTCGAACGCGATCGAGCGTGCCGGCGCGTCTGGAATCAGCTTGACGATTATCTTGTCGAGATAAGGCTTCGGTTTGTCCCAGTAGTCCGGATTCCGCTCATATTCGATGTAGCTGCCACGCACCCATTTCACGAACCTGAACGGCCCCGTGCCGATGGGCGCGTTGTTGTTCTGGTTCGAAAACGGGTCGGTTCCCTCATAGACATGTTTGGGCTCGATCGGCGATTCGCTCGCTGAAAACGCCTTGATGAGGAAAGGCGAAGGCTTCGACAGCACAAGCACGGCGGTGAACGCATCGGGTGTCCTGACTTCCGTCACGTTCGCAAAGGTGCTCTTGCCGCGCGGATGCACACGCTTGAGCAGTTCGATGGAGTAAGCAACGTCGGCTGACGTAAAGTCCTGTCCGTCGTGCCACTTCACTCCATGGCGCAGGTGGAACGTGTACTGCAGGCCGTCCGGACTGATCGACCAGGACGTCGCGAGTTGAGGCCCGGGGTGCAGGGCAAAGTCATAGGTCAGGAGCCCCTCGGTGACCTTCGTGCTGACCTTGAGGGTCGGCACGGCCGTGTTGGTCAGGTCGATGAGGGTAGGCGGCTCGGGGTCGACCACGAAATTGAGCGTGCCGCCGCGTACCGGCTGCGAAACGTCGGCAGCGGTTGCACCTGGGGACGAACCCGCGATTAGCAAGGCGGTGCTGGCAACCATGCAGGCGACAATGAACCGCCGCGGCGGCAACGCAAATCTCATCGATGAAATCCTGGTGCGTGGAAGTGGGGCCGGGGTTATCAGGCCGAGTTATTACGCTGGTTATTACGCCGGGACCGCGAGATGTCGTTCCGCCAGCAGCGCGCGAGCCGCCGCGAGCGGCACGGGATCGATCCAGCTTGCTATATCGAAGTCTTGTGCAATAAATTCGTGCTTGAACAGAAACCGCTTGAAGTGATCGAGCGCCGCTATCGCGTTGCGATCGAGGCCAATCTGTAGTTGCGTCGCCAGTTGCGAACCATAAGCATGTTTCGCCCAATGCTCGGCCGAGCGGGTTTCGCGCGCGACATAAGCGGTTGCATCCTGTGGATGCGCGCTTGCCCATTCGCCCGCCTGAATGGCTCGCGACAGCACGCGTGCAACCAGGTCGGGGCGTTCGCGCAACAACCCGGCATCGACCGTCAACGGCCGCGGTGTGCCGTTGTTGGCATGGGCGAGGCGGTCCGGCTGGTCGCTGAGATCGACGATCGCGCGGGCGCCAATCAGATTCGCCGCTTCCAGTCCGCTCGCGCCCTTCACGAAGACCACGTCGACTTCATCGCGTACCAGCGCAAGCGCTTCGAAGCTGAATTCGTGGCCACGTTCGGTCGCGAGCAATCGCGCTGCGCCGCTATCGAGTACGGCGGGTTCATCGGCGAGACCACGCGGCGCGGTCGGAAGATCGACCAGTTTCACGTCGTCAAGCGTGAGGCCCACCGCGCCGAGCAGTGTGACGAAGCCGCGCAGCGCCGTTGCGCGATGAAAGTCGACCACCTTTGCGCGAGTGTTGCGCGGCAGGCCGAAGCGTCGTCCGCGCAGGTCGGCCGGCCCTTCAATCCCGGTAGAAGGCAGTGCGACCAGTCCCTGAAATTCGTCTACCCACGAGAGCCCAATCACGCGCGTGTCCGCACCTTGCGCCCGCGCCCAGAGCGCGGGAATGTTGCCGCCCTGGCGAAACGAATGCGCTTGCGCATGCGTGAAGTGCGATTGCCGGATCACAGGGTCGCTGGAATCCTGCAACGCCTGGATGTCGATACCATCGTTGCGAAACTCATCCTGCAGCCAACCTTGCTGGATGGCGATGCCGAACGGCGTGGGTGCAGGGCAACGCGTGTACCAGAGACGTTTGACGGGCGTGTTCTCGGTCGATTGGGTCATGGCGCGTCCAGGAAAAGTAGGGTTCGAGCGAAGTGGGCAACGCTTCGCTCCGTGACCTTTGCGAAGCAGTACAGCTCTTGATCTTAGAGAGTCGCGATGACTGCGCATACGAAGCATTCGTCGTAAATATATGAGGCGGATGCTGATATCCGAAGTCATCGGAATACGGCTTCATGTACGGCCTTTCGTGCGGCTTCACGTGTTAAGGGACGTCCTCGGCTGACGGCCAAAGAACGGGTGGCCCGGATCGTTGAAGCCCGGTGTGGACGCATGGCCCGGCGTCACGAGAGAATCCACGAACGCTTCGTCCTCCGCAGTAAAGCGATACTCGAGCGCGGGCAAATAGTCGTCCCATTGCGCTTCAGTGCGCGGCCCGGTAATGGCCGCCGTGATCAGCTTGTTGTTCAGCACCCACGCGAGCGCGAATTGACCCGGTGTGATGCCGCGCTCTTCGGCATGCCGCTTGACCTGCTGCGCAAGCGTCAGCGATTCGGGACGCCATTCTGTTTGTTGCAGGCGCTTGTCCTGCCGGCCTGCGCGCGTGCCGGCTTCGGGTGTCTGGTCTGGCTGGTACTTTGCTGTGAGCACGCCACGCGCAAGAGGGCTGTAAGGCACAACGCCAAGCCCATAATAATCAGCCGCTTCAAGCTGCTCGATTTCAACTTGCCGGTTTGCAAGGTTGTAGAGCGGCTGCGAAGCGATGGGCCGGTCGACGCCGAGTGCATCGGCGGTACGGCTGAACTCGGCCAGCTTCCACGCGCGATGATTCGACAACCCGTAGTGACGGATCTTGCCCGCGCGAATCAGATCATCAAGTGCGCGAACCGTTTCCGCGACAGGCGTGTCGTGGTCTTCGCGATGGAGGTACAGCAAGTCGATATAACCGCCGCCGAGACGCTTCAGGCTACGGTCCACGGCCTCGATGATGTACTTGCGTGATGCGCCGCGATCGTTCGGACCATCACCGCGCGGGCTGGCAATCTTCGTGGCCAGCACCCAGCTATAGCGGCGGTCCGCGATCAGCCGGCCGACGACCTCCTCGGAGGCGCCGCCCGCGTAGCCGTCGGCGGTATCGATGAAATTGACGCCTTGTTCGAAGGCTTTTTCCGTGATGCGGCGCGCGGTCGGCTCGTCAGTCTGGCCGCCGAACATCATGGTGCCGAGGACCAGCGGTGACACCTTGATGCCGCTACGGCCGAGGTTTCTATAAAAGTTGCGATGTGTTGTCATTGGGTTCTCTCTTTGGTGTAAGTGAGTGGAGATACTTTGATCAAATTGGGATCAGAGCCGGAGGCCGGCTTGCTTGAGCAAGGGCAGAATGCGATCGCCGAAATAGCCGAGTTCAGGAAGGAAGTCGTAGAAACCGAGCTGCACGCCGTCGATCCCCGTCTTCTTCAGCGCGACGAGTTGCTCGACCACTTGCTCGGGCGTCCCGATGATCTCGATGTTGCCGCCAAGTCCAAGTCCCTGTTTGTGCGATGCATCCCCGCGGCCGCGCCATGCGTGCGCGTCGCTGTCATAACCGGCGAATGCTCCCTTGATGGCGTTGCGGGATATCGCATTGGCATACTCAATCGTTTCGCGCTCGGTGTCGCGGCTCACGATGACGGGATTGATCACGGTGCGCACGGTGCGGCCCACGCGTGCTGCTTGCGCCTTGATGTTGGCGATATGCGTGGGGAGGGTTTCCAGCGCACTATCGATATGCGCGCCACCGGGACTCGTAATGAACACGATGTCCGAATACTTCGCAGCAAACGCGATACCCGCTTCGGAGCCGGTCGCGTTCACCAGCACCGGACGTCCGAACAGCGGTTTCGGTGTGATGTAGCCGTTGTGTACTTTCCACGGCGACTTGCCTTCGAATGAGAAGTTTTCGGTATCGGTCCACAGCCGCTGGACGACATCGAATAGTTCGCTGGCGAGCTCATAGCGCGTGTCGTGTTCAATACGATCCCAGCCGAACATCTCGTGCTCGACGGCACGATGCCCGGTGACGATGTTGATGCCCCACCGGCCCTTCGAAATATGATCGAGCGTGGCGCCGTACTTGGCCAGATGCAGCGGATGTATCGGACCGTAGAGCACGTGGATGGTCGAGATCAGCAGGATGTTCTTGGTGATCGCGGCCATGGCGCCGAGCGCAACGAAAGCATCAAGCGAGGCTTCGCCGTCATAGCCGCCTTTTGGCAGCCATTGCGTTCGGCTGAACGCCAGTTCGAAGCCAAGATCATCTGCCTTGCGCACCACCTCCGCGTTGTAATCGAAAGTCCAGGTCGAGGTGGTCGGGAACGTCGACAACCGGATGTCCTGCAGATTCAGGAAGACCCCCAGCATCAGGGGCTGCTTGAGCGCGTTGGCAAGCGGACTGCCGGGAATGTCAGCCGGAGAAACCGTTTCGTATGTCATCAAAACTCCTTAATCGCCGAGCAGCATGAAGCCGTTTTCACGCGGTCTGGGCGGGATCACCAGACAACATCAAGACGTGCGTAATAGAACCCCCCATTCACGCCATAGGGCGAAAACCAGCTTGGATTCGGCGTGGAAACCGGGAAACCAAAATACTGGATGGCCGCGGCGGGGAGGTTCGGCGGCTTCTTGTTGAACAGGTTGTTCGCGCCAATCGAAAGCCTGGATTTCTTCGTGAGCCAGTAACTTAGATTCAGGTCCGTGATGAAGGCCGCCGGCACATATTCATCACGATTAGCGGCAATCGCATTGAGCCCGACCACGCTGGAATAGCGGGTCTCTTTCACAAAGACGCCGAACTTGCCGTAAGTCCAGTCACCGGACAGCGATGTAACGTTCTTCGGATTCGCCACTGTCAGGCGCCCTTGAGCATCACGTCCAATTAGCTGAATACCATTCGCGCTTAATACGGATGGATTGTTCAGACTCCGGATTTGCTGATTCTGCTGGGTGCTCATGAAGGTCCACTTCACATCGCCGTATTTGCCTAGCGGCGTGAAGTAATCGGCGATCACGTCAACGCCTTGCGTCACGGTTGTGCCTGCATTGGCAAAATACGAAACCGTCTGGTTCGGACTTTGTCCCGCAGCCGTGAGCAGCGCCTGTACGGCGCTGCCTTGCAAGGCCGTCGACTGGACAATGCGGTTCTCGATCACGATCTGGTATGCATCGACCGAAACATTCAGCCGCTCGATCGGCTTGAGCACGAAACCTACGCTGAAGCTGGTCGATTTCTCCGGCTTGAGTTGCGTGGCGCCCAGTGCCTGTGCGGCAGGGTTCGACGCGGGGACGAGCTTGCTGATCTGCTGGATCCATGCGCCGGTGAAAACGTTGCGGTTATAGCTGGAGCTGATGTTCGTGAAGTAAGTGTCTTGCAACGAAGGTGCGGAAAAACCATTACTGACCGTCCCCCGAACGGCAATCGCCGGGGAGAATTCATAACGGGTCGAGAGCTTGCCGCTCGCCACGTTACCAATACCCTGGTCGTAATGCTCAAAGCGCCCTGCAAGGTCGACGGTCCACTTGCTAGTCAATGCCTGCGCCAAGTCGATATAAGCAGCGTCATTGGTGCGTCCATAGGACCCCGCTGCGGATGGCGAGAAGCCCCCCATGCCTGCGGAGCCCGGTGAAATAGGCTGGCCTGCGAACGGGCCGGTTGTAGGCACGTACCCGCCTTGTGCATACGATTGGTAGTCGCCAACGGTCTGCTGGAACTCATCGTATCGATGCTCGAAGCCGAAGGACACTTGCAACGGCTTGTCGAACAAACCGGTGTTTATCTTGCGGGTCAAGTCGAGGTTGGTCGTCCACTCGCTCGCAATCAGGCTGCCCAAATAAAAGTTGGTGGCGCTCGCGGCTCCAAACGAAGGGCTCAACGCGTTGTTGTCCTCGACCCGTGCATCGTCGCGGCCATACGACGTGCTCAGGTCCCAGTCCCAACCTAGCAGGTTGGTTCCCTTGACCCCCGCGACCACCTGATAGTCGTTGTCCTGCACCGCGAATTGCGGCAGGAAGCCTTCAGGATAAAACGCGAGGTTGTTCTGCGAAGAGCTAGCCGACCGGTACGTTCCGAAACCTTGTGAGAACCGGTGGCTGTATGTTGCATTCGAATAAACCTGAATGGCATCGTTAATCGGCAGATTAAAGTTATAAGAGAAATTTTGCGTCTGCGTATTCGGTTGACCCATTATCTGCCGATAACGGGAATTGGTCGTTTCGCGCGGATCGGGAGACCCGTTAGGCAGCAGAGGGTATATGTTCGTGTTGTTCGGGACGGGCCCCGCCACGTTCGTGTCCTTCTGCGTGATCACCGCGGCGCTTAGATTCAACGAGCCGCCGTGCGGAAGCGCAATACCCTGATTTAGCGAAAAGTCCCCGGTTTTCCCGTTCTGCCCGAGACCGCCTACGTTCGCATTGGCGTTTTGTCCATATGAGGTGCTAAGGCTGCCGCCGCTCGAGTCGGATTTGAGAATGATATTAATCACGCCCGCAATGGCGTCCGACCCGTACTGCGCGGCAGCGCCATCTTTAAGGATTTCGATGTGGTCGATTGCACTCACCGGTATCAGGTCGAGATCGGTTCCCGTTCCGCCGATGCCCGCGATGGTCACCGCCGACGAATGCCGCCGCTTGCCGTTCACAAGCACCAGGACTTCGTTACCGCTCAGTCCGCGCAGACTCGCGGTGTTCACGCCAATGCCCTGCTGGCCCTTGAAACCGGGCACGTTTGCGTAAGTAGGATCGAGCGACGCGAGTGCGTCACGCAGATTCTGTTTGCCGGTCTTGGCCAGCTCCGCGTCGGTCACGACCGTGATGGGCGCTAGACTGTCGGCGACCGTCTTGGTGTCGCCACGCGAGCCAGTGGTGACCACAACGTCCTGAACCTTTGCCACGTCATTGCCGGTTGCCGCTGATTGCGCCCATGCACCGGCGCCATACAAACTTCCGAGGGCCACCGAAATGGCGGCCAGCCGCGGCGTATTGCGCTTCGAGATACGAGCGTTTCGTCTATTGGGCCGAGACATAGTGATCCTTGATGCACGCCTGGGGCTTCGCTCAAGTAATAGCGGGGGCGTGCGATTAAATGGAATTAACAGTGCGTTCTCAATCAAGCCGGAAAATTGGCGCGCAACATCGCCCGTTCCTCTAGCGCTGAGAGGCGGAAACTGAACGAGTGGGAAAGTCATTTACCGAAGTGCATCCGTACGATATCAAAATTACTTTCTATTCCTAACGAACTATTTCTTATTTCGTTGTGTCGTATTGTTTCAGTTTCCGATTCCTTGCGGATAAGCAAGTGCGTGCGTCATGATTGTCCGCATCAGTGGCGATTTCCATTACACAGCATGACGCAGCAGCTACGCACGGTGTCAAAACACACGGCCTTCGTCGAAATCGGCCCGCTCGCCGTTCAGGTAGTAATCGCCTATCACCCGGCCCTTCAGAAGCAACGGATTGTGATTGAGGATCGTGCGGATATTTCGCCAGTGGCGGTCGAAGTCATACTTGCGTGAAGTGGCCGATCCACCGCCCGTATCGAAGAGCTTTTCGGCTGCGCGAATGGCTAGCTTGCCGACCACGATCTGCGCCTTCGAGTTCGCGAGCGCACTCGCCATGACGAGCTCATCGAGATTCGGCGCGCCCGTGACAATGCCAGTCGCTGCAGCGTCGAGCGTTCGCGCTACGTCGGCAATGATCACGTTGATCGCATGGGAGGCCGCGGCTATGTCACCAATCACCTGCTGCACAAAATGATCGCCTCGCGCCGTTTCGGAGTGGCTGTGCTTGGCCGAGCGCGCCTGCTTCTGGGCGTACCCGACTGCATCGGTGAAGACATTGCGCACGATGCCGGCAATGCACGCGACCAGATGCAGTTGCGCGCGCGTGGCATTGTGCCGCCGCACGAACGGGTTACCGTCGAGTCGAGAGGTGATCTCGTCGGGGAACACTTCCACGTCATCGAGATCCACGCCGCCGCTTGCGGTGAGTCGCTGGCCCATGCCGTCCCAGTCGTCGAGGATCTGCACACCCTTGCGGTTGGCAGGAACCAGCGCACCGGTTACGCGGCCTTCTTCGTCGAGCGCGGTGAAACTGGTGTAGTCGCAGAAAGCCGCACCCGTTGCGTAGTATTTCTTGCCCGTCAGGATGTATCGGTCACCTTGCTTCACAAGCTTGGTGCGCAGCATGTTCGGCCGCGGCGTATTGATTTCCATATGTGCGCCGCCGAAGAGCTTTCCGGCCAGCACTTCCTTTACGTACTTCCGGCTGACCGGCGCGTCGGGATCGACGGCAATGGACTCAAGGAAGCCGAAATGACTGCGCAACGCGTGCGCCACGTTTGAATCCGCCGCGGCCAGGCTGCAGATGACCTCTACCTGATCAGCAAGGGTGCCGCCGGGGCCGCCTAAGTGCTTTGGCACGCGCAGCCATGTCAGCCCGGTCTGGCGCAGAGTGCGAAAAATTTCGAACGGCAACTCCCGGCCGAGCTCGCGAGCAACCGCGCCTTTGGCGATCTCTTCTGCAATGGAAGGAAGGTCGGCGAGGATCGCCTCACGGCTGCGGCGAGTCGGACCGGTCTGCAGATTGGGCTCTGGGTTGGGCCCTATTTCAGCCCGGTCGAGTGTTGATTTGCCGGCGGACGAGTCTTGCAGAAGCTGGACGGACATTGTCTCGCTTTCCTTGCATTGGGGTTGGGAATATCTGGAGACACCAGGGAAGCGGGTATGGACAGAGTGCAGCCACTCGCGCGCGTTGCTGGCTGATCCAGCCCGCTCTTTAGCCGCTCTTGGTCTGTCACTCCGACGCAGTCCGAGACGTAATCCAGCAGGTTAAGCGACGTAAGAGCAGCGTGTGCTTGCTTCAGCGAACCCTTGACGCTTCGAGCGACAGATTGAAGCATCGCGCTTGTAAGGTCGCAACGAAGCTATTGGAATTTTCTTTACACAGGAATGATCGGGAAATTATCAGTTGCGACTGCATAGTCTTTGCACCTCTGCTTGTTTCGTAGGTGCATCGATGAAGATGGCGTGACGTCGATGAGCGGCGCTGAACATGCGGTTTCGACGCAGGGTGGGCGCGGTTGAAAGTTTAACGAAAATATTCGTATTTTATCGATCTTACTAGTTAGGTTTACAAATTTATTCATGTTGAACAGGGCTAGGGCGAACGTGTTCGATCCAGACTGGCGAAGACATTCAATGTGTCAACTGCCGAACTGCTTATCGGGATTAAAAAAGCTAGCGCTGAACGGTGATTAGCTTTCAATGAACGATTCTTAGACCTTTGTGAACCCCGTCCCTATAATCGCCCACACTATTTTCAACGTTAAAGAGAGAGTCACTATGGTTCGCCGAGGCTTACGCTTGATCGCTACTGTTGTTGCTACGTTGATGGTTTCCCATGGCGCAGCGTTCGCAGCCGACTCAGCGCCTTTGAAAGTGGGTGTGCGCGGGGGTGTCGACGAACAGATCTGGGAGATCGTGACCCAGGTAGCGAAGAAGAACCACTTGCCAGTAGAGTCCATCGTTATTACGGGAACAGCTAGCCCTAACGAAGCACTCAACAACGGCGATCTCAATGCAAATTCGTTCCAGCACATCCCGTTCTTGCGAGATCAGGTAAAGCAACGGGGCTACAAGATCGTGCCTGTGGGCAACACGTACATCTCGCCAATTGCGTTTTACTCGAAGAAGTACAAGTCACTGGAGACCTTGCCGGATGGTGCGACGGTCAGCATTCCAAGCGACCCTAGCAATCAGACGCGCGCGCTGGTGATTCTGCGCGATCACAAGCTGATTACGCTGCGCGACGGCTTTGATCCGTTCACGGGAACGGCCACGTTGCAAGACGTCACGTCGAACCCCAAGAACCTTAAATTCGTAGAAGCCTCGGATATCGTGCAAGTACGTTCGCTCCCGGACGTCGATGCCGCGGCGATCGTCAATAACTTCGCTTCTGAAGCGGGCCTGTTCGCCACCCGCGACGGGATTGCGGTCGAGAGGAAGGACCACAATCCGTACGTCAACGTCATCGCGGTTCGTGAACAGGACAGGAATGCGCCGTGGGTCAAGAACCTGGTCAAGGCCTATCAGTCGCCCGAAGTGCGGACTTACATCGAGACGCATTTTAATGGCTCCGTCATTCCCGCGTTCTGACGGCATGCCTTTGAATAGCGCGTATGTCTCCGGCTTAAGCCAAATTCCCGTTCGAGGTTCATCTATTAACGATGTTCATGACTCTGTTCGCCGCGTGGTTAGCGGCCCGCTGCCGGACGCTAAGACGCTGGACGTTCATATTGCGTTTGAGAATTTGCAGAAACATTACTCAGGACGCAAAGGGACGGTCACGGCGCTCAGGGACGTCTCGTTCAATGTAGAACGCGGCGAAATCTTCGGCATTATTGGCCGTAGCGGGGCGGGTAAGTCGACGCTGCTGCGTGCGATAAACATGCTCGAATCGCCCAGTTCCGGGCGGGTGCGTGTCGATAATATCGACGTGGGGACGCTCGATGAGGATGCACTCGTTGCGCTGCGCCGGCGCATTGGCATGATCTTCCAGCACTTCAATTTGCTCTCCGCCAAGACCGTCAGGGAGAACGTCGGCCTGCCTTTGCGTGTTGCCGGGGTGAAACCGAAAATCGTGCAAGAGCGAGTTGACGCGCTGCTCGAACTCGTAGGGCTGCGTGATAAGGCGGACATTTACCCGGCCAAACTATCGGGCGGCCAGAAGCAGCGAGTGGGCATTGCCCGGGCGCTTGTTCACAATCCCGAGATCCTGCTCTGCGACGAGGCTACTTCAGCACTCGACCCGGAGACTACGCAATCCATTCTCGATCTGCTACGGGACATCAACCGCAAGCTCGGTCTGACCATTGTGCTGATCACGCACGATATGTCGGTCATTCGGGAAATTTGCCATAAGGTGCTGGTCCTGGATGGTGGGCAGGTCGTGGAGCGAGGAGAAGTCTGGGAGGTGTTCGGCAATCCACAAGCGGATGCAACCCGGGCATTGTTGCGACCACTGCTGCACGATCTACCGCTGGATCTGGCCGACAGGCTGGTGGCGGAACTGCGCGGACAGCCAGGTGAAACCATTCTCAAGGTCAGATTTCCGGGGAATGGACTTCCCGGTGGCGTTCCGTTCGCAGCCTTGGCTGCGCTGGGTCAAGGCGCGAACTTGTTGCATGGCGGATTGGATCGCCTTCGTGGCCATGCGCAGGGAAACCTGCTGATATCAGTTCCCGTGCAAGGGTGGAATGAAGAACAGGCGCGCAAGACGCTGCCGGCTGCTCACATAGAGGTGTTAGGTTATGTCCGCGCCAATACTTGACCGATACATACACGCGCTCCTTCAGACGCTGCTCATGGTGAGTGTGTCGATGGCGATCGCGATCGTGGCAGGTCTGATCATTGCTGTTGTACTGAATGCAACCGCTGTCGACGGGCTTTATCCAAAGCCGCGTTTGAACAAGACGTTGTCGATCGTCATCAATATGTTTCGGGCCATCCCCTTTATTATTTTACTGGTCGCGCTGTTGCCGGTGACCCGCTTCATTGTAGGGACGACGCTTGGCACATGGGCAGCCATCGTGCCGCTTAGCGCGAATCTCATACCGTTTTTTGCACGCATCGCACAGGTCAGCCTGAACAGCGTGGAGCCGGGCCTGATTGAAGCCGCGCGAGCAATGGGATGCCGGCGTTGGCATATCGTGCGGCACGTGTTACTGCCTGAAGCGCTTCCCAGCATTCTGGGCGGGATGACGGTGACTGCCATTGCCATGATCGATACCTCTGCCATGGCGGGAGCCGTGGGCGGCGGTGGCCTGGGCGACATGGCAATTCGATACGGCTACGAACGATACGAGACGCAAGTCATGTTCATGGTGATCGTGATCCTTATCGCTCTGGTCTCTATTGTGCAGTTCGCCGGCGAATGGCTTGCACGTCGCACCGACCATAAGCGTTGAGCGAAGGGTTCTGCCGAGTGCAGCATGCGAAGGCTTACATTGAATGAATCCGGGAATAGATAGGTTCATAAGTCGCTTGGAGCGGGTTTGGACCGCCACTACTATCGTTAGGAACCCGTCTTAGTTACAGGATCCTCAATGAAGCTCACGCAGGTTACCCTTCTCAACCGCATGCAGATTGGCCGCGATTACAATCCAACGTATTTGGCGCAACATTTCGACGTTACTACCGCGATCTTACGGGACACTCTTTGTGCACTTGCACAAGAGGGGTTCGTAAAAATGATCAACAAGGTGGATGGAAAAATAGCATTTCGCCGGGTAAAAACTGAACTGCCGGTACAAGGCGGCAATCCCGCTGAACCCTCCAGGAGTACCGCGACTTTTCCGGTTACGCGTCGTGTAACGGGCGTTCTCAGCGGCTATGGCGCCTCATTGGCAAGCGTGCGGGATCTCGCGCTATTGACACGAAGAATTTAGTTTTACAAAAAGGCATGATGTCGTCGTAGAGTATTTTCCGCAGCAGCGCGCACGTGGACGCCTTACATCAATGAGCCCAAGTACTTTGCAATCATCGTTCAGACCGGCCAAACTGGTGCCCGAATTGCTGCTTACGGATATAAACACCAGCTTGCGGTTCTGGCGTGATCTATGCGGTTTCAAGGTTGTTTATGATCGCCTGGATGAGGGCTTTGCCTATCTGGACCACGATGGCGCGCAAATCATGCTGGAGGAGCGAGGGCGAGGGCGAGGGCGAGGGCGAGGGCGAGGGCGAGGGCGAGGGCGAGGGCGAGGGCGAGGGCGAGGGCGTAACTGGACAACGGCTGTGCTGGAGGCACCGCTCGGACGAGGAATTAACTTTCAGGTTGGCGTAAAGACGCTTGCCCCGATTCTTGAAGCGTTGGAGCGTAACGACTGGCCTCTATTTCTCCCGCCCGAGGAAAAAATGGTACCGCACGGGTGGAATTGAATCGGGCGTGCAGCAGTTCCTGGTGCAAGACCCGGACGGTTATCTTGTGCGATTCTCGGCGAGCCTGGGCCAGCGCGGCACGTGATCAAGCGTTCAAGTCCGACAAACCACAAAGAGCGTTAGCCATGATCATCGCCCACTACTCCCATCGCTTGCCGGCCAATTACGATACCGGACTGATGCGCACCCGGGCGAAGGAACGGGGCCCGCTCTGGGACACCGTTCCGGAGCTTTACTTCAAGGTTTTTCTACTGCGCGAAAGCGGGCGCTACGGGGCCACCGCGAATAGTTATTCCTCGCTGTATCTGTGGCGCCAGGATGATGCATTCCGTGATTTCCTGGTAAGTGGCCGCTACAAGGTCGTGACAGATATTTTCGGCCGGGCGGGCATTCAAACACGGTTTGCGCTCGACGCGCGCATGGGCCACGCACACCGTGCCCGATTCGTCGTCAGGGAGGACCTGGGCATTCCTCTGGACGCAGACTTATCAGCCGTGTTCGCAAGCGAGGTCGAGCGGAACCGTGAAGTCGCTGAGCGATCAACAACAGTCGCGGCCGCAGTGGGCGTGGACACCCAGAACTGGACATTCACGCGCACCGTGCTGTTGGAGGATGAGCCGTTGGTAAGCGAAGTGGCCACGAGTTACGAGATCCTGCATCTCGCCAAGCCGCTTCTGGATACGCTTCCATTTTCTAACGCGGAATAGAAACGAGAAGTACCTGCGTGGAAACCGCGCGGAATACGGCTCACAGTCGCGTTCCCTCAATCATGTTTGCCGGGCGAGAACGGAAACAAAATTTGCCGTTTCGGCCTGCTTCGGCCGGTTGAAGACGTCTTCTGCCAAGCCGGATTCGATCACGCTGCCGCCGCTGAGGAACACGACCTCACGAGCAATCGATGCAGCGAGACGTAAATCATGCGTTGCAAACAGCATGGTCATGCCTTCTTTTGCGAGCTGGCTCAAGACATCGATCACTTCGGCCGCGAGTCCAGGGTCGAGCGCCGAGGTCGGTTCATCGCAGAGAAGAATATCTGGCGAGGGCGCCAGCGCCCTCGCAATGGCGACCCGCTGCTGCTGCCCGCCGGAGAGCGTGCTGGGCCAGGCATCGGCCTTCTGCGAGATCCCTACCTTCTCCAGCAGCGCGCTTGCTCGCATCCGCGCGCGCTCCTTGTCCCATCGCTGCACGGTGATCAGACCTTCCATCACGTTCTGTATCACCGTCCGGTGCGGGAACAACTGGAAGCTCTGGAAAACCATTCCCGTCTTGCGACGTATCCTGAGCACCGAATCGCGAGACGGTTTTTCCGTGGGACTGAATTCAACCCGTTCGTCGCCCAGCGTCAGCGATCCGGTGTCGGGAATCTCGAGCAGGTTCACGCAGCGCAGCAGCGTGCTCTTGCCGCTGCCCGACTGACCGATCAGTGCCGTGACCGTCCCCTGCGCAAGCTTGAGATCGACCGACTTGAGCACGTGATGCGCCCCGAAGGACTTCTGGATTTTATCGAGGGCTATCATCAGTGCCCTCTCTTGAAGAGCGCATGTTGGCCGAGTCTTATTTCAAGTTGAACCTGAGCCGACGACAACACGGAGCTGAACACCAGATAGATCAGTGCCGCTTCCGTGTACAGGATAAGCGGTTCATAGGTTACCGAAGCAATCCGCTGCGCCGCCTGAAATATCTCGGGCACTGTGAGCACTGCCGCAAGCGACGTGTCCTTGATCAATGCAATGAACGAGTTTGCGAGGGCGGGCAGCGCGACGCGTGCAGCCTGCGGCAGGACTGTTCGCCGCAGTGCTTGCGAACGCGTCATGCCCATGGAATACGCAGCTTCCCATTGCCCGTTGGGAATCGATTCAACCGCACCTCGGATCACTTCCGAGTTGTAAGCGCCCACGTTTAGCGAGAAGCCGATAATGGCCGCGGTGAGCGGGTCGAGCACGATCCCGACGTTGGGCAAGCCGTAGAAAATGACGAAGAGTTGCACGAGCAACGGCGAGCCCCGGATCAGCCACACATAGAACTGCGCAATCTTGACCGCCCATTGCGGTCCGAACAGCCGCACGAGCGCGGTGACGAATGCCAGCGTCAAGCCGAGTGCAAACGACGCGATGGTGAGCGGCACCGTGAACACGAGTCCCGCGTACAGGAGCGGCCAGAGTGACTCGACCATCAAGTGGAGCCATGCTGGCATAGTGTCGGCTCTCTAGAAGTTAGACAGAGGTGCTGAGTGCGCTGTTACTTCGATACATCCTTGCCGAAGTATTTCTGGGAGATCTTGTTATAGGTGCCGTCTGCCTTGATCTCGGAAAGCGCTTTATCGATGGCGGCCAGAAGCTCAGGATTGCCCTTCTGGATGATGACTCCGGAGTACTCGCTGTCAGCCGAATTGTCGATTGCCGCGATCTTCACCTTAGCGTCCGGCTTGTGCTTCTTGAAGTCGAGATAGGAGAGGCTATCGTTCACGGTTGCATCCACACGTCCGGACGTCAGCAAATCGATTGATTCGTTAAAGCCCTGTACACCGACTACGTCTGCGCCATGATCCTTGGCGATCTTGCCAAAGTTGCTGGTCAGGGTATTCGCCGACTTCTTGCCCTTCAGGTCGTCGAAGGTCTTGATCGTCGTGTTATCCGAGCGCACGATGAGTGCCGCATGGGACGCAATATACGGCTGCGAGAAATCGTACTTGGCTCGGCGGGCATCGGTGATGGATACCTCGTTGATCACCGCGTCGTAGCGGTTAGCATCAAGTCCGGCGATCAGCCCGTCCCACTTGCCTTCAACAAACTCTGGTTTAACACCAATCCGTTTTGCAATAGCCTGGCCGATTTCCACGTCGAAGCCTGTGAGCTTGCCCGATTCATCGTGGTAAGTGAAAGGTGCGTAAGTCCCTTCGGTTCCGATCTTGATGACACCGGCGCTCTTGATGCTTGCGAGATTATCGGCTGCGAAAGCTGTTGAGACGGCAGTCAACTGTACGATGCCGGCAAGCAGCATGGCTTTGAGAATCTTCATAGGGGTGACTCCTTAAACGTTTATCTATTGTCTTTTCGTCTTCGACCAAGCGAAGGCGAAATGCTTTGGCGCGACTGTAACAAGGGGGTTTAGTTTCGCAAAGCACAACTGTGTCGAAGGTTATGCCTGGATCGAATAAGGACGATGTGGTCCGTTACGCGATCTGTTAGTTAAGCGGCGGTTGAAAAATTCAGAGACGTTTTGACGCAAGGTCTAGTAGCCCCGGTGGATATCGACCAAATCTTCCAGCGTTGTGCCGTGAGTAAAGGCGTTGAAATTGCGGACGAACTTGGCTGCCAATTCAGTCGCATTGTGTGGACCAATCGCCGACGTATGGGGCGACAGGCGGACGTGCGGATGTGTATAGAACGGATGCCCAGCGGGTAGCGGTTCTGGCTCGGTAACGTCAAGCGAAGCTGAACCAACACGACCGTCGGCAAGCGCCTCAAGTAACGCTTCGTTATCGATTAATGAGCCGCGTGCAACATTGATCACATGCAGTCCTGGCTTTGCCTGGGCAAGCAACTCGCGGTTAACAATATGTCGGGTCGCTGCGGTGCCCGGCGCCGCAAGTACGAGATGGTCCGCTTCCCGCACCAGTTCATCGATACCGGCAACGAGCGTGACGCCGGGCAGGTCAGGCGCGGTAGAACCTTGCCGCCTCACAGCAATGACGCGGGCACCGAGTGCGAGCGCTTTCTGCCCAAGAGCCTGACCAATCGAGCCGAAGCCGAATATGCCGACCGTGCTGCCTTGCACCGTTGCGAGCGGTGTCAGGGCCCATTGCTGCGCGTCGTGAATCCAGATGTCAGGAAGGCGCTTCGCATGGGCAAAGATTGCGGCTATAGCGAATTCGGCAATCGCGGTGGAGGAGGTGCCGCGCGCAGTCGTAACAGGTAGTCCGTCAAGGAACCAACGCGGATAGAAGTCGATTCCTGAAGAACCGAGTTGCACCCAGCGCAACCCGAATGGCCACCCGGACGGGGCACGTTCCGGTGCACGCGCACCCCGTACGATGATCGGAGCCGCGATCAAGATCGAAGTCTGCTCAGGCAGGCCGGCCGGCACGCCGCGCGGTATGTCTACCACCTGGACTTCGGGTAGCAGCGCGCGTACTGCGTCATTGAATGGCTCGGCGAGCTGACTGGCTATGGTGACCATGGATTCTCAGAACAGGAGGTGACAGCCCGCCCAAGCATGCAAAGCAGGAAGATTAGTCAGTAGTGCGTGAACAAAAGAATCAGAAAGCGTAGAGCTGGCAAGCCGAAGTATCGTGATGTCGAAGCACACGTCGGCGCGT
>NZ_AEJF01000093.1 GCF_001028175.1 Caballeronia mineralivorans PML1(12) | reverse complement strand
AGTATCTTTGGTTGGCCGACTGTGCTCGATTCGCTCCGTAATCCAATCCTGCACTTCCGACTCAAAACAGGCTCCCAGGAGAAAGCACACATAGAAACCGCAACCGACGTAACGCCAGCCGCTCCGGCGCTTGCACGCATGGTCGAGAATGTCTCGTGTGTGAGTGGGAGACGCGCTGCCGGGTCCTTGTGCCTATCGGCGCAGCCTTCTAACGAAGGTCGTTCACGACGAAGAGGAAACCGCAGTAGCGAGGTAACGAGCAACGGTGCCGCGGTTATTCTTTGAAATCCGAGGGCTGCGCAGCAAGCGGCATGATTTCGACTAGCAAGGACCTGGCTCGTGCACGAAGCGCGTCTGTCGCCCGCATGTACGAGACGTGGTCCTTGTTTGCCAGGTAAGAGTCAAAAAATATCGCACGCGCTTTCGGATCACCACCGGCAGATGCGAATTGTTGCCCGAGGTTAGCGATCGCTAACAAGACCCCTGAGCTCTGTTCTAGAAACTGAAAAACTTCCGGCTGTAGCTCTGGAAAATAGAGGGCCATCAGTGTCTGAACCTCCGCTGAAGGATCATCATCGCTAGGCGGTTCGCCGTGTTTCGCCTTTTGCGATTGCGATGAGATGTATCGACCAACCCCGTGCACATGGTTTAGCAGCTCTTCGAGCTTGGCCCGGCGCAGTTGCGTCCACTCTCGCTGGGCCCAGTCTCGCTGGCCTATTTCGGTTTTGACTTCTTCGACAATCGCCGTGATTTTGCCGATGTCTTCCTTCGTTGCGAGGCTCTTTCCTTTCTCTCGAAGGTACGAGCCAAGATAGGCGCCACCGCCAGCGACGGTCAAAGTTAAAATCAATGAGATCAGCTGACCATCGATCATCGTTTTCCCCACGATGTTGTAATGATCGGGCAGTGTACTCGCAGATACGGCCGATGCCTGTCGGCGTGCGCTAGGATGACTATCTTTAAATGGAGATGGCATGAATAAACGAAATTTCGTTGCGACAGTTAAAGAGCCAGCGGATATGCGCTCGCCGAATGGCGTTGGCCACGCGATCCACATTGAGTTGCACGAAGAGATTCAGGGGTTGAAGGGCGACGAAGTTGTGTTCCATTTGAAGCCGGAGAGCTCGATGGACGACGCGCAAACTCTCGTGAGACTTCTTAATCAACTGGGTGACAACGTATTTATCCAAGAAACTGATTAAGCGGCTGAGCTTGTCGCTGAATGGCCCGCAGCAAGCGCGCCAAATTTGCGAGATCGCTGCTTGCCATTGCAACGCCCAACTCGAGTAGCACATGTGAAAACATAGCGGCCAGAGGTTGCAACCGTTGAGGTCGATATGCTTGTGGACGCTCGCAGTGCGTGATAAAAGTTTCGGCCAGCAAATTTCTGGACAGATGCGGACGCTCTCATGGCTTGGCCACCGAAACGCTGATCAGTCTACGCGCTTGCCCATGATCGAACTGGCTTTCTGAATCAATGCATGAAGAGTCATCGCATGCTTTGCTGCGGCGCCTGAGATTTTCAGCGCGGGTTCAGTCTCGGGGAAACTGAGCGCGAACTGGCCGAGCGCAAAGATCCCAGTTTCGATTACAAATTTGTTCGCAAGCAGCGCGGCTTGGTTCCACGATTGCAAGAATTTAACTTGGAGCATGGACTTACCCTCCGGATCTCGGACGTGGTCCATGTTGGCATACAGCGCTTCCTTGTTTGGATGCGCCCCAAAGTCGATAGCGGTTTGGTGCAACCACCGCGCCCATTTAGCACGGTCGGCGTTTGCAAGTTCTAACTTAGTGGCGAGAAAAGAAAACGTGAACTCTCTTCCCCAGTCGCTCCGGCGCTTTTTGTCCGTGGGTTTGTCGTGCCATCTGGCCGCGGCGGTCTCATCCGCGGAGAGGTACCAACCATAAAGGGCAGACTCGACAACCGCTCGGCCGAGTGGGTAGACCGTCAAGCACTGTCCCGAGGAAGCTAGCCGTGCCGCTGCCAAATACTGATTATGCGCCACCATAAACAACGAACGGGCGGCAGGATCTTTCGCGCTCAACAACGAATTGATCGCGTATTGCGTACAGCTAGCAAGGTCTTCCGCAATCGCGCTAAACGCCTTGTGCCATCCTGGCGTATGAACAAAAGTCGCGAATTCGTTTTGTGTAGACGCTTTGAAAAAGTGAGACAACGCATCGTCACCCCAACCCAACGGATGTTTTAGTTGGCCTTCGTTCACGAATACTCTCTTTCTTAAAGACATAGGCGGACCCCTTGTCCGCTATTCAGCCCCATGCAGCGCGGCTTTCCGGCCGACCGTCTCGCAGCTCCCACCATCTAGCCTGCCATGTGCAGCACCGGCGCCGTCGAACGCTGAGGATGCTTCCACGCCCGTCGGCCGCCGGCTGTTCGCGCTGCGCAATCAGGCTATCACAGGCGCACCATCTCGCCGTTTGACGGGCGGGATCTGGCGCAGAGATCATCTTTACATGTCCTTAGGTCTCCGCTTGCCGCTATCGGGCGGAGGCGGAAGGTCCAAAACAGGCCTCGCCTCTGCCCACGCTTCCACCTCTCGCAGAAGCCAGCCAACCCGGCGCCCGGAGAGCATGCGCGGCTGCGGAAAGTTCCGTTCCCTTATCGACTTTCGATTCCGGCCACGGCTTCCGGGAACTTCCCATGCGTTCCGGCAGGGTCCATAACTGGGACAGTTTGATGTCTCGAAGTAGTTATAGTGGTCGCGCGAAGTTGTTATGTGATTTGCTGAGATTGATCTAAACACATCGGCTATGTCGAGACTAATATGCTAGGTGAGGCGACTCATCCCCTACTGACACGTCGGTAGAAGGACGGTGGAACTCGACACGTTGCAGTAGCGGACTTTGGGTATCGACCCAGCCGTTTAACGGACGACTCTAGTAGTCGTCGAGTCAGCGCACGGCACGGCACGGCGTAGGTTAATCAGATCCGAAGCGAACCAAAAAATAAGCATTACTTATAAGTCTTATTGAGATTAACTTGCTTTCGGAAATTGTGTTCGAACGATTCTCGCGCCACGCTCCAATGTGTCTAGATGATCGGCCCAAGCCTGCATCATCGTTCTCCGCACCGGAAGGTATTCGGCAAAGTTATACGCGCCCCTCACTTCGTCGCGCTCACCGTGAGAAAGCTGTCTCTCGATAGCGTCGGCGGGCCAACCCAGCTCATTCAACAAAGTTGAGGCCGTACTTCGAAATCCATGACCGGTCATCTCCTCACGTGTGTATCCAAGTCGTCGGAGAGCCGCGTTTACAGTGTTCTCGCTCATCGGCCGCGAGCTCGTTCGGATGCTGGGGAATAGATAACGCCCCCGTCCTGTCGCCACGTGAAGGTCATTCAGAACAGCAAGCGCCTGCGTGGAAAGCGGCACGATATGTTGTTCCTTCATCTTCATCCGAGACGCTGGAATCCTCCATTCAGCTTGTTCACGGTCAAATTCTGACCATTCGGCCTTCCTCAATTCGCCTGGTCGAACGAACGTCAAAATGCCAAGTAGCAAGGCACATTTTGTCTCAAATGCTCCTAAGTAATCCCGCATTGCGCGCATCAGCTCTCCGACCGCTTTGGGATCTTGGATCGACGCGTAGTGCTGCTTCTGGACAGGTTTGAGCGCGTCGCGCAGATCGGTCGCCGGGTCTCTTGGCGCTCGACCAGTAACTACCGCATACCTGAAAACCTGCCCACATTTCTGCAGCACTCGCCGCGTCAGATCATTGGCTCCCCGTTGTTCGATCCGCCGCAGAACCGTCAGTACCTCCAGCGGCGTGATCTCGGCGATGGGCCGACCGCCTAGCTGCGGAAAAATGTCGCTCTCAAGCCGACGAAGAACGAGGTTCGCGTATTCGCTTTCCCACTTCGCTTTTGTTAGCTCGAACCACTCGCGTGCTATGACTTCGAAGCTGTTGCCTGCTCGTGTCATCGCAGCTGCCTTAGAGGCCTTCCTAGCCTGTCCAGGATCGTTTCCCGCCGCAAGCTGTCTGCGGGCGTTGTCGCGGCTTTCACGGGCATTCTTGAGTGACACGTCAGGATAAGCTCCGAATGCCAACAGTTTCTCTTTGCCCGCAAAGCGGTACTTCAGTCGCCAAAGACGTGAGCCGTTTGGATTCAGCAATAAAAAGAGGCCACCACCGTCGGATAGTTTCACAGGCTTGGAACCAGCCTTCGCGTTGCGAATTGAAGCGTCGGAAAGAGCCATTGGGGGTATCGCATCACGTTGATCGCGGGATACCCCCAAAACTACCCCCAGAATCCTAGAGATGTCAACGGGACGATATGGAGTATTTGGGAAGTCGGAGAGTCCTGTGAAGCCCGTCTTGCAAGGGTTTTAAGAGCCTCTGCAGAATGCTTGGGATCTCGCTGGAACAGCGAATGGTGGGCCGGGTGGGATTCGAACCCACTATCGGTCGATTATGAGTCGACAGCTTATACCAATTAAGCTTCCGGCCCTTTTGCAGGAAAACGCCCTGCCGCGAGTGAAGGAAAGGCGCCGGGCGACGCTTCCGGCATGCATCGAATTCGATTCGACTGCACTCGCGAAGGTCTGCGAGTTTGCCTTGAAACGGCCTATAAAACAAGCGCGGCGGACCAACTCAGCCCGCCGCGCTTTAGTCCTTCAGTCACGAACCAAACATCAATTCCCTTCCAGGAACGACTTCAGCTTGTCTGAACGGCTCGGATGGCGAAGCTTGCGCAGCGCCTTCGCCTCGATCTGACGAATCCGCTCACGCGTCACGTCGAACTGCTTACCCACTTCCTCGAGCGTGTGATCCGTGCTCATCTCGATACCGAAGCGCATCCGCAACACCTTCGCCTCACGCGGCGTCAGCGAGTCGAGCACGTCCTTCACCACGTCGCGCATGCTGGCGTGCAGCGCGGCGTCGGCCGGAGCCACCGTGTTCGTATCTTCGATGAAGTCGCCAAGATGCGAATCGTCGTCGTCACCGATCGGCGTTTCCATGGAGATCGGTTCCTTCGCAATCTTCATGATCTTGCGGATCTTGTCTTCCGGCATTTCCATCTTCTCAGCGAGCGTTGCCGGATCCGGCTCGAGGCCGGTTTCCTGCAGGATCTGCCGCGAAATACGGTTCATCTTGTTGATCGTTTCGATCATGTGAACCGGAATCCGGATGGTGCGGGCCTGGTCGGCAATCGAGCGCGTGATGGCCTGGCGAATCCACCACGTGGCGTACGTCGAAAACTTATAACCGCGACGATATTCGAACTTGTCCACCGCCTTCATCAAACCGATGTTGCCTTCCTGGATCAGATCCAGGAACTGCAAGCCGCGGTTCGTGTACTTCTTGGCGATCGAAATCACGAGACGCAAGTTCGCTTCCGTCATCTCGCGCTTCGCCTGGCGCGCCTTCAGTTCGCCGGCCGCCATCTGACGGTTGGTTTCCTTCAGGTCCTTGAGCGGCAACACAACCCGCGCCTGCAAGTCGAGCAGACGTTGCTGCTGTTCGCGAATCGCGGGAATGTTCCGCGCCAGGACCACGCTGTAGCCATGATTCTCGGCCACAACTTTCTCCGACCACTCCAGATCCGTTTCGCTGCCCGGGAAACGCGCGATGAACTCGGCACGCGGCATGCCGCATTTATCGACAACGGTATGCAGGATCTGACGTTCAACCTGACGCACTTCGTCCACCTGCGCGCGCAACGTGTCGCACAAACGCTCGACGGTCCGCGCGGTGAAGCGAATAGTCATCAGTTCGCTCTGAATGGCTTCCTGCGCCTTCAGATAGGCCTTCGACTTGTAGCCTTCCTTCTCATACGCGCGGCGCATCTTGTCGAACCACTCGCTGATCAGCGAGAACTTCTCGAGCGAAGCACGCTTGAGCGCTTCGAGCTGAGCGGCGTTGGCATTGGCCTGAGCGGTGGTTTCGTCGACTTCTTCCTCATCCTCGCTCGCCTCTTCCTCTTCTTCCTCTTCGCTTTCGATAGCCTCCGCTTCCTGCTCGGAGAAACCGTCGGCGTCGGCGGCGTTCGGGTCGATCAGGCCATCCACCAGTTCGTCCACGCGGGTTTCTTCGTTCTGCACACGCTCGGCCATCGCAAGAATGTCCGCGATGGTCGTCGGGCAGGCGGAAATGGCCATGACCATGTGCTTGAGGCCGTCTTCGATCCGCTTCGCGATCTCGATTTCGCCTTCGCGCGTCAGCAGTTCGACCGTGCCCATTTCACGCATGTACATGCGGACCGGATCGGTCGTGCGGCCGAATTCGGAATCAACGGTAGAGAGCGCAACTTCGGCTTCCTCTTCGACTTCATCGTCCGACGAAGCCGCCGGCGCGTTGTCGTTGAGCAGCAGCGTTTCAGCGTCCGGCGCTTGCTCATAGACCGCCACGCCCATGTCGTTGAACGTGCTGATGATCCCTTCGATAGCTTCCGTTTCCGTGAAGTTGTCGGGCAGGTGATCGTTGATTTCAGCGTAGGTCAGGAAGCCGCGTTCCTTGCCGAGCTTGATCAGCGCGCGCAGCTTCGCACGCCGCTCTTCAAGCTCTTCAACCGTACCGGGCGCGGTCGAGGCGAAGGCGTCCTTCAACAGCGCTTTTTCCTTCGCGCGGCGGTCGCGTGCCTTGACCTTCTCGACCTTGGCCGGGGGAGCGGCTACGGCATCAGCAGCGGTGGCCGCGGCCGGGTCGGCCTGCACGTTTTGCGTTGCGTCGTCATCGACGGGTACTTCGTTCAGCTTTTTCGTCATGGAGTTCGCCGTACCGGCATTAGTCTCGACTCGCGGCTGCTGGACGACAGCCGATGGAACCGTGGATACAGAATATGCGCGCGCTGCCTTGTCCTGCGAACCCGGGGCACTGCGCCGCCCCGAGTCCTGCGCCGGCCCCCGCTTCACGACGCGTACGCGAGCCAGCTTCGACCCCTGCTTCGTGTTGCGTTTCCGGCCCGCATTAGCAGCCGCTTCCGTTGCACTCGCTTGCTTGCCGGCCGAAATTCCGGCCTTGCCAATCCTGCCAGTCTCGCCCGCCGTCAGGCTGGCCTGAACCTTCGACTGACCCGGCGTCTTCTTGCCTGCCGGCCTGACGACTTTCGCCGTCCTGGCCGACCCCGCACTCACTGCCGAAGCAACCGAGTTTTTTTTCTTCGCACCCGATGGCGGAGAGGGAACGGCGATCGCCCTGGTTTTGGACACTCCGGGGGAAGGAACTGACCGGCTGTGGGCCACCGCCCGTTTCGACTCGTTCGAGCCGCGTACCGTCGCTTTCTTCCCGCTAGTAGTCTTAACCATGCGTGCCTCACCTCTCTCGCAAATGAGCACAAATGTCAAAAAAACAACTTGCTGAAAACCTTTAATTGTAGCATGCGCGTCTTAAATGTCCCGGCTCACCCCACGCAAGGCCTTAATTTGAGCAGCTTTAGCCGATAAATCCGAAAATTCGGCAATTTCTTCCGCAGTCAAGCTCGATTGCTGCGCCAGTTGATCCAGCCGATTCCTATAGCTGTCGTGACGCAGCTTGACAACCGTGGCATGCAGCTCTTCCGCGAGCAGCTTTTTCTGCTCCTGCACGCGTTCGTTGGCGCTTTCGTCCGCTGGATCGCGCATCAACAGATCCCGTACATTTTCATCATAGGCGAGAATTTCCTGGAAGATATCCTCGTACGTTGGCGCGTTTGCGGCGTTGCGCAAGAGATCCGACAACATCTGGAATTCCGCCGTCTCGCCCAGTTCCCGCGCGTGCCCGATCACCTCGCTGAACAACTCGCCATGCTCGGTCATGGTGACGAGCGTCTGCTCGCTTTCGTGGTCGAGCGTTGCGTAAATGGCCGGATACATCACGAGGTTGCGCAGCGCGCGCTGTTCATGTCCCTTTACGCGACGACGCTCGCTCTTCGGCAACGCGGCGCGAGCGACGGCCGCTGCACGCGAATCGATGTCACACAATGCCGCGATTTCACCGAACGGTGTATTCAGCCGATCGGCCAGCATGTGCAGGATCTGCACGCGCAGCGCGTTGGCCGGCAACGCCTGGAGCAACGGCTTTGCGTCGAAGAGCGCCTTGGCCCGGCCTTCCGGCTGGTCCAGCTCCTTGTCGTTCAGGATTTCGTTCAGCAGGAATTGCGACAGCGGCATCGCGTGATCGACCTGCTCGCCGAAACCATCCGTGCCGAATTCACGCACGTAGCTGTCCGGATCGTGCTCCTTTGGCAGGAACAGGAAGCGAATCGTGCGGTTGTCGGCGGCGTGCGGCAGGCACGCGTCCAACGCACGGCGCGCCGCGCGGCGGCCGGCCGAATCGCCATCGAAACTGAATACGACGGTATCCGTCTGACGAAACAGCTTTTGAACGTGGATCGGCGTGCACGCTGTGCCGAGCGTGGCGACCGCGTTCGCAAAACCCAATTGCGCCAGCGCGACAACGTCCATGTAGCCTTCGACGACCAGCGCATAGCCGAGTTCACGAATGGCCAGCCGCGCTTCGAAGAGGCCGTATAACTCGCTGCCTTTGCTGAACAACGGTGTTTCCGGCGAATTCAGGTACTTCGGCTCGCCGCCGTCGAGCACGCGCCCGCCAAAGCCGATCACGTTGCCCTTCACGTTGCGGATGGGGAACATGACCCGTTCGCGAAAGCGGTCGTATCGACGGGATTGGCCCTGGTTGTCGCTTTTCTCGCTGACGATCACAAGCCCTGCTTCCACCAGGTTGTCGTTCTTGTATTCGGGGAACGCCGCTTCCAGACTCTGCCAGCCGTCCGGCGCATAGCCGAGCCCGAAGCGCAACGCGATTTCACCCGTGAGCCCGCGCTTTTTCAGGTATTCGATAGCGTTAGGCGCCCCGCGCAATTGCTTTCGATAGAACTCGCAGGCGGCCTGCATCACTTCGGTCAACGCGACGCTGACGGCCTTGCTCGGTGCGGGCGCGTAACCCTCGCCGCCCGATCCGCCGCCGCGCATGGACGGTTCCTGCGGCACAGTCAGGCCGCACGACTGGGCGAGTTCCTTGACTGCTTCGGGGAACGTGAGCCCGGTGTGCTCCATGAGGAAGCTGATCGCCGTGCCGTGCGCGCCGCAGCCGAAGCAGTGATAGAACTGCTTCGTCGGGCTAACCGTGAACGACGGGCTCTTTTCGTTATGGAACGGGCACAAGCCCATGAAGTTCGCGCCGCCCTTCTTCAACTGGACGAACCGGCCCACCACGTCGACGATATCGACGCGGTTCAGCAAGTCCTGAAGAAACGAATGCGGAATCACTAAATTGAGTTTTCTTGTCTGGCTTTTACTAGGGAGCTTATTTGGCGAGCGCAGCTTTTACCAGGCCCGACACTGCCGTCATATCCGCCCGGCCCGCCAGCTTCGGTTTCAGCACGCCCATCACCTTGCCCATGTCCTGCGGCCCGGCGGCGCCGGTTGCCGCCACCGCCGCCTGGATCTCGGCGTTGATGGCTTCATCTGACAATTGCTCGGGCATGTAGGCCGCCAGAACGCCCAGTTCGGCCTGTTCCTTCGCCACGAGGTCGTCGCGTCCCGCCGTCTGGAACTGGCTGATCGAATCCTTGCGCTGCTTGATCATTTTGTCGATGACCGCCGTGATGGCTGCGTCGTCCAGCGTCACACGCTCGTCGACTTCGCGCTGCTTGATCGCCGCGAGCAGCAGCCGGATGGTGCCGAGGCGCTCGGTTTCACGTGCGCGCATCGCGGTTTTCATGTCGTCGGTGATCTGGTCTTTGAGGCTCATCGCTTGGGAACTCTGCTGGTGCTGTGTTGAGAGAATGCGAACGTCTGGCCGTTCAAGGCGCTAAAGCAAAAACCCGCTTGGGACGTTTCCTCAAGCGGGATCATGAACAGGGGTGATTCGGGACCTTTTGAAGCCGGCAGGCACGATGCCAAGTGCTTGCTCGCGGCAGGGATCGACCTCTTTTTTGCATGGATCACCGCCCGGTTGTCACTCATTTGCGCTCGCGCCGATTGCCGCTACGAACGAAACAGTATAGCAGGTCGAAAACAGGATTTCCCAGGGGAAAGCGCGCACCGCGGATACCGGCTGTTATCGGTGAAAGCCATACTGGTCATGCCTTTGCAGTTCTAGGTGCGGGCCAGTTCAGCCGCTGCTTTGCCCGCCGCGACGCCCGATGCCCACGCCCACTGGAAGTTGTATCCACCGAGCCAGCCGGTGACATCGACTGCTTCGCCGATGAAATACAAACCAGCGACGCGCGAGCTCATCATGGTCGTGGATGAAAGCTCGCGTGTGTCCACGCCGCCGCGAGTGACCTCGGCCTTCCGGTACCCTTCCGTGCCGTTCGGCGTGAGCGTCCAGCGCGACAGCGATTCGCCGATCTGGCGCAGGGTTTTATCGGGGAGATCGGCTAGCCTTGCATCCGCGGGGACGCGCTGCACGTCGAGCCAGGTTTGCGCAAGGCGGGCGGGCACGCGTTCGGCGAGAAACGTGCCGACTTGTTTGCGGGTTTCCCGCTTGGCCGCGACCAGCTCGCTGGTGGCATCGACGCCTGGCAACAAGTCAATGCAAATTGGCTCGGATGGATTCCAGTAGCTGGAAATCTGCAGCACGCCTGGGCCCGATAAACCGCGATGCGTCAGCAACAGATCCTCCGCGAATTCTCCCCGGCCGCGACCCGCGCCCGCGCTGAGCTCCACTGGCACGGATAACCCGGACAACGCCGCGAACGGCTCCCAGTCGACCGGAGCGAAGGTCAACGGTACCAGGGCGGGACGGGTATCGATGAGCTTGTGGCCGAATTGCTTGGCCAGCCGATACGCAAAATCCGTCGCGCCGATTTTAGGGATCGACAAGCCGCCCGTTGCTACGACGAGCGCGGCGCTCGAGATCGTACCGGCGGTGCTGTCGAGGAAAAAGCGGGTCCCGTCGTGGCGGACCGCGTCGACGGTGACTGGCCGGCGCCAGGTCACGCCGCCCGCGTCGCATTCGCTTTTCAGGAGCTGGATGATCGACTCGCTGGAGTCATCGCAGAAAAGCTGGCCTTTGTGTTTCTCGTGCCACGCCACGCGATGACGCTTGAGCAGCGCGAGAAAATCCTGCGGCGTATAGCGGGCGAGCGCGGAACGGCAAAAATGCGGATTCGCCGATAAAAAGTTCGCCGGTCCAGCGTTGATGTTCGTGAAGTTGCAGCGGCCGCCGCCCGAGATGCGGATTTTTTCCGCGAGCCGTTCCGCGTGGTCGATCAGCACCACGCGCCGGCCGTTTTGCGCGGCCACCGCGGCGCACATCATGCCGGCCGCGCCCGCGCCGATGACTGCAATATCGTAGGTTTCCATGGCGCGCATTGTAACGGGTGGCTTGCTCGCGTTCCGGGGTTAGACGGGGTTCGACTGGCAGCCAACGTGAGTCTCGCGTTGCTGCTTCCGGCCGCAGCGGTCCGTCCTTGACCCACATTGGCCGCTGCCAAACCGCCCAAGAACAACGCCTCTGGACGAACGAACCCGAACCCGCCCACTGCTATACTTATCCGTTACTCTAAACACCTCCGCCCCATGCTCGTTCTAGGCATCGAAAGCTCCTGCGACGAAACCGGCCTTGCACTCTACGACACCGAGCGCGGCCTGCTTTCGCACGCACTGCATTCGCAAATCGCGATGCATCGGGAATACGGCGGCGTAGTGCCGGAACTGGCCTCCCGCGACCATATCCGCCGGGCATTGCCTCTCCTCGAGCAAGTGATGGCGGAAGCCGGGACAGCGCCAACGGACATCGACGCTATCGCTTTCACCCAAGGCCCCGGCCTCGCCGGTGCGCTGCTGGTGGGCGCAAGCATTGCGAATGCGCTCGCCATGGCGTGGGACCTGCCGACCGTCGGGATTCATCATCTGGAAGGGCATCTGCTCTCGCCCCTGCTGGTGAGCGAGCCTCCGCCGTTTCCGTTCGTCGCGTTGCTGGTGTCGGGCGGCCATACGCAATTGATGCGTGTCACGGACGTGGGCGAGTACGAAACGCTCGGCGAGACGCTGGACGACGCCGCCGGCGAAGCCTTCGATAAAACCGCAAAACTCCTCGGTCTCGGTTATCCGGGCGGCCCGGAAGTCTCACGGCTCGCCGAATTCGGTACGCCCGGCGCAGTTAAACTGCCGCGCCCGATGCTGCATTCCGGCGACCTGGATTTCAGCTTCAGCGGGTTAAAAACCGCAGTACTCACTCACAGCCGCAAGCTTGGCGCGAACGTCTGCGAGCAATCGAAAGCAGATCTGGCGCGTGGTTTTGTGGATGCGGCCGTCGACGTGCTGACCACAAAGTCCATCGCAGCGTTGAAGCAGACGGGACTGAAGCGGCTGGTCGTGGCGGGTGGCGTGGGAGCGAACCGGCAATTGCGTGAGGCGCTGTCCGCAGCGGCGAAAAAGCGCCACTTCGAAGTGCATTACCCCGATTTATCGCTATGTACCGATAACGGCGCAATGATAGCGCTTGCGGGTGCTTTGAGGCTGGCGCGCTGGCCCGATCAGGCACTGCGGGACTACGCGTTCACGGTGAAGCCACGCTGGGATCTGACATCCCTGGCGGCCGCGTAAGTTTCCAAAGCGTCCCGTTCTTCAGACTACCTGGACTTACGAAACCCGCTTGTCATGCTCGATGACGGCGTAGGCGCTGTGATTGTGGATCGACTCGAAGTTCTCGGCTTCCAGCACATACGACACAATCCGTTCGTCCGCATTCAGGCGCGTGGCCACATCGCGGACCAGGTCCTCAACGAATTTCGGGTTCTCGTAAGCACGCTCGGTCACGAACTTCTCGTCGGGCCGCTTCAGCAAGCCCCACAACTCGCACGACGCCTCTTCTTCTGCAATCCGGATCAAGTCTTCAATCGCGACATCGCCCTTGAACTCGGCCGCGATCGTCACATGCGAGCGCTGGTTGTGCGCGCCGTACTGCGAGATCTGCTTCGAGCACGGGCACAAACTCGTCACCGGCACGAGCACTCTCAGCGAGATCCGCGTCTCGCCACCACGCATTTCGCCGGTCAGCGTGACCTCGTAATCCATCAGGCTTTGCACGCCCGACACCGGCGCGGTCTTCATGACGAAGTACGGAAACGACACCTCGATACGCCCGGAATGCGCTTCGAGCTTCGCCAGCATCGCGACGAGCATGGTGCGAAAAGCAGCTTGATCGAGCGGCGCGCGGTGTTCGTCGAGTAACGCGACGAACCTCGACATGTGCGTGCCTTTTTGATCGGCGGGAAGATGAACGTCGAGATTCCAGAGACCAACGCCCGGCTGCAATTCGCCGCTGGAGGTCCGGATGGTCAACGGATATCGGACCGCTTTTACGCCCACGCGCTGGATTGGGATCTGCCGGACGTCGAGCGAACTCTGAACGTCGGGCATCGCAAAGGCGGGATTCATCTGATTCATTCTTTTTCCTTGTCCGTCGCGCGAATTTTGCCGCGCACGGATGAGACCCGGCGGGCATCCTCGACGCCCGCCTTCACCACACGCCCTTCGATCAGGCGACGCGTTTTGTCAGCTTGCCCGCATCGCTTTCGACAGCATTATTGAGAAAGCGCTCGCGAATCGACTTGGCGATGCCCTCGCCATCCAGTCCGCACGACGCAAGCAGCTTGACCGGGTCCCCGTGATCGATAAACAGGTCAGGCAAGCCGAGTTGCAACACGGGCTTGATGACCGCGCTCGCCAACAGGCTTTCCACGCACGCCGAGCCCGCACCGCCCATGATCGCGCCCTCTTCAACGGTTACGAGCGCGTCGTGGGTGGCGGCGAGTTCACGCAGCAGATCGGCATCGACCGGTTTCACGAAGCGCATGTTCGCGACGGTGGCGTCGATTTCCTCGGCCGCCGCCAGCGCGGGGGCAACCATGGTGCCGAACGCAAGGATCGCGATGCGCTTGCCCGAACCCGCTTTCTGCGACGACTCGCGCCGGATCTCGCCCTTGCCGAGCGGAATCGCCGTCATCTTCTTGACGATCTTCACGCCCGTGCCCGCGCCGCGCGGATAACGCACGGCGGACGGATTCGGCTGCTGCAAAGCGGTGTAAAGCATCTGACGGCATTCGTTTTCGTCTGAAGCCGCCATCACCGTCATATTCGGGATGCAGCGCAGGAACGCGAGATCGTAATTACCTGCGTGCGTCGCACCATCCGCGCCAACCAGACCAGCGCGGTCGATGGCGAAAACCACCGGCAGGTTCTGCAACGCGACGTCGTGGATCAGTTGGTCGTAGGCGCGCTGCAAGAACGTGGAATAGATTGCGACAACCGGACGCATACCGTCGGCGGCGAGACCGCCCGCGAACGTCACAGCGTGTTGTTCCGCGATGCCCACGTCGAAATAACGGTCCGGGAAACGCTTTTCGAACTCCACCATGCCCGAGCCTTCGCGCATGGCCGGCGTGATGCCGACCACTCGCGAATCCTGCTCGGCGGCGTCGCACAGCCATTCGCCGAATACCTGCGTGTAGGTTTTCTTCGATGGCGCCGTCGACGGCTTGATGCCTTCCGCCGGATTGAACTTGCCAGGGCCGTGATAGAGGACCGGATCGGCTTCGGCGAGCTTGTAACCCTGCCCCTTCTTCGTCACCACATGCAGGAACTGCGGGCCACGCAATTCCTTGATGTTCTGCAGCGTCGGGATCAGCGATTCGAGATCGTGACCATCGATGGGTCCGATGTAGTTAAAACCGAACTCCTCGAACAGCGTGGCCGGCACGATCATGCCCTTCGCATGCTCCTCGAGCTTGCGAGCGAGATCGAGCATGGGAGGAGCGACGCGCAGCACCCGTTCGACACCGGCACGCGCCGCTGCATAGAAACGCCCCGACATCAACCGCGCGAGATGGCGATTCAGCGCGCCGACCGGCGGCGAGATCGACATGTCGTTGTCGTTCAGGATCACGAGCAGAGGCACGTCGTCGGCCACGCCCGCGTTGTTCATGGCTTCGAAGGCCATGCCGGCGGTCATCGCGCCGTCGCCGATCACGGCGATCGAATAGCGGTTGTCGCCCTGCAATTTGCTGGCAATCGCCATACCGAGCGCCGCCGAAATGGACGTGCTGGAATGCGCGGTGCCGAAGGTGTCGTATTTCGATTCGCTGCGGCGGGGGAAGCCGGAAATGCCACCGGCCTGGCGCAGCGTCTTCATCTGATCGCGGCGACCCGTCAGGATCTTGTGCGGATAAGTCTGATGACCGACGTCCCAGACAATGCGGTCGTGAGGGGTATCGAAGACGTAATGGAGCGCGATCGTCAGCTCGACCGTCCCGAGATTCGACGACAAATGCCCGCCAGTCTGCGACACGCTGTCGAGCACGTAGGCACGCAGCTCTTCGGCCAGCGGTTTTAGTTGGTGGCGGTCCAGGGCGCGCAAGGCGGCCGGATCGTCGATGGTTTTCAGCAAGTCGTACATCGTCGTCCCATTTTAGGAAAACTGGCGGAAGCCGTTCGGTTTTTTGCCCGGTGTTGCTTAACGCAGCATGCATAAGGCACATAAGGCACGCCCGCCGGTCCCGCGTTTTATCGTATGTTTCAGTGCACCCGGTTTACAACCAGGTCGGCTAATTCCCCGAGCCGACCGGCCCGCGGGCCAAAAGGCGCGAGCGCGGCGTGCGCATCGCGGCCCAGTTGTGCTGCCAGTTCGCGCGATGCATCGAGTCCGATGATCGACACGTAGGTCGGCTTGTCGTCCTTCGCGTCCTTGCCCGCCGTTTTGCCCAGCGTGGCCGAGTCGGCTGTGACGTCAAGAATGTCGTCCACGACCTGGAACGCGAGGCCGACCGCTGCCGCGTAGGCGTCCAGCGCGCTCATGGCGGCCGCGTCCGGCGCTTCACCACAGAGTGCACCCATTCGCACGGACGCGCGCAGCAAGGCGCCGGTTTTCTTGCGGTGCATGGTTTCCAGTTCCGGGCGCGAGAGCTTACGGCCCACGCTCTCCAGATCGATCGCTTGGCCACCCGCCATGCCGACCGAACCGCTTGCCAACGCCAGTTCGCGCGTCAGCGCTGCCTGCTGCGCCACGCTCAAACCGTTGTCCGCCGTCAGCGCAACGAAAGCCTGGGACTGCAATGCGTCACCGACCAATAATGCCGTCGCTTCGTCATATTGCACGTGTACCGTTGGTTTTCCGCGACGCAAGGCGTCGTCGTCCATGGCCGGCATGTCGTCATGCACCAGCGAATACACGTGAATCATCTCGAGCGCCGCACTCGCCGCCTCGAGCTGTTGCGAGCCCGCGCCTGTCAGCTCACCGGCCGCGTGACACAACAGCGGGCGAACCCGCTTGCCGCCGCCGAGCACCGCGTAGCGCATGGCTTCGTGCAGTTTGGCGGGCGCGACGTCCGTACCCGGCAAATAATGCTCCAGCGCCGTTTCCACGCGGTCGAGACTCGCGCGCATCCATTGATCGAAAGTCATAAGTCATCCCCGTTATCTGCCGCGGTTCCTGTGCCTTGAGTGGCACGCTGGACCTCGGCGGGCAGCGGTTTTAGTGTGTCGCCGTCGAGCACACGAACCTGCTGCTCGACCTTCTCTAGTTGTTGTTGGCAAAAGCCAACGAGCGCCGCGCCGCGCCGGTACGCCGCGAGCGATTCTTCGAGGCTCAGCGCGCCGCCCTCCATGCGCGCCACGAGCCCCTCCAGTTCGGCCAGCGCCGTCTCGTAATTCTCCGGGAGCGGTGCGTTTTCCGCGCTTGCCGAGCCTTCCTGCGTTGCGGTCTTCGCCATGAATCGTGGGTGTAATGTCGGATTTTGGGAAACAAGTCGGACATTCTACGGCAAAAGCTGCTTTTCCGACCTCAACCGTGCTCTCACCCATGCCTGTGGCCTGTCTCAGAGCGTTACAGCCTATCTCTGAAAAGTCCGCAAAACGGCGTCGCCACGCGGAACTCCTCACCCGGAATTGACCCAAATCAAGGCCTTAAGTGCCCCGATGAGAGGGTTTTCGGTATAATCGCGGGCTCCCTAAATCGAATTTTCGATGGTTGGGTTGTTCACTGCTTTCACGTCTTCACGGGAGTGGGAATGTCCAATCTGAGCAATGCATTGCAACTGAACGCCATTCACAGTCAGTTGCCAGTCACGGCTTACTTTGACGAAGCGCTTCTCAAGCGCGAAATCGACACGCTGTTCAAACGCGGTCCAGGCTATATCGGGCACGAACTCATGGTGCCCGAGGCGGGAAGTTATTTTGCTTTGCCCGGCGAAGGCGAAGGGCGTCTGCTCGTCCGTAACCGGCAGGACGAAATCGAGTTGCTCTCGAACGTGTGCCGTCACCGCCAGGCCATCATGCTCAACGGCCGCGGCACGGCGGAAAACATCGTGTGTCCGCTGCACCGCTGGACCTATGACCTCGACGGCCAGTTGCTCGGCGCGCCGCATTTCGCGGACAAACCCTGCCTCAACCTCGGCAGGTCGCCTCTACAGAATTGGCAGGGGCTGCTGTTCGAGGCGAGCGGCCGCGACGTTGCCGCGGATCTGGCCCGACTTGGCCCGGCAAAACATTTCGACTTCTCGGGCTTCATGTTCGATCACGTCGAAGTACACGAGTGCAATTACAACTGGAAGAGCTTCGTCGAGGTGTATCTCGAGGATTACCACGTCGCGCCGTTCCACCCGGGTCTGGGCAGTTTTGTGTCCTGCGACGACCTGACCTGGGAATTCGGCGACTGGTATAGCGTTCAGACAGTGGGTGTGCACAAGAATCTGGAAAAACCGGGTAGCCCGACGTACCGCAAGTGGCACGACGAAGTGCTGCGGTTCCGCGACGGCAAACCGCCCGAGTTCGGCGCGATCTGGATGGTGTATTACCCGGGCATCATGATCGAGTGGTATCCGCATGTGCTCGTGGTGTCGTGGCTGATTCCGCAGGGTCCGCAGAAGACCACGAATATTGTCGAGTTCTATTACCCGGAGGAAATCGCGCTGTTCGAGCGTGAATTCATCGAGGCGGAACGGGCGGCGTATATGGAAACGGCGCGCGAGGACGACGAGATCGCCGAGCGCATGGACGCCGGAAGGCGCGCGCTGATGAATCGCGGCGAGTCGCAAGTCGGGCCGTATCAGAGCCCGATGGAGTCAGGCATGCAGCATTTTCATGAGTTCTTGCGGCGGCAATTGGGCGAGATTTGAGGGTGATAAGCTCGGATAACAGAAGTAGATGAAAAATGCCCATTGGAAACGATGGGCATTTTTTTTGAGCAGCGCTTAGATCAATGCGACCTGCAAGGGTGCACGATGCTCGTGGACTTTGAGGATACGGAACTCTGTTCGTAAGGTGCCGTTGGAGACGGTCTGGATTTGCTGAAGGTCCACTACTAGCACGTCGCCTTTTCCGAAGCGCTCGCCTGCGTTGACTTCCTTCAGGAAATCGCTGTCATCCATGGAGCAAAAGAAGGCTGACTGGCCATCATGCACGCGCCACTTGTTCTGGTCTTCAAAGGTTACTGACTCGATCAGCAGCATTTTTCGTGCGGTGGAATCGGAGACCACGTCCTCTTGCTCATCGAAAAAGGCGAACGCCTCCAGCTCCATTTTGTCGATATCCAGATCGATATCGTTCCCCCGAACCACACCGAAGCTTGTAATGCCCTCGAGTTCGAGCGGAGACAGCGCCTTTTGCAAGAAAACGCGCACTGCCCTCGTTTTATAAAGCCGAAAAACAGGCTTGATTACCTCGATCACTTCGGTTTCCGTCATCCAGACACAGCAGGATGGGCCGTTGTCTTCAACATGCTCGGGCCGACGTCCGCGCAATTGCCGGAGAAAACCGATCAGCCCGCCGCCACCGACAAGACCGACTACCGCCAGGATCGCCGAAGCATCGGACACTGCGGTCGCGGTCGAACTGGCAAACATGTCACGCAACTGAACGAGCAGTGCCTGCGTGAAGATCAATTCGATCTGGAATGAACCCGACTTGAAGTTGCCCTTGACCTCGACGCGTACATCCGCCGAGTTGCCGTTCAGTTCGGTATTGGCCGCGGAGAACAAATCGGCAATCGCGACCAGCGCGGGCGCAAGGTCGCGGATATTCATCCGGTGCTCGTCGAGCGCCGGGCCATCGTAGACGACGTGGAATTGTTCATGGTTGCTGATTGAGCCGGAGTTTATAACGGGCGCGCCGGGAGGATTGGGTGATTTTGTCGCCATTCGCAATCCTTGGTTTTTGACTAGTTGCTCAATGCGTGGTGACTCGCTGGACTCGTGCCAAGCCTGAAGGCAAGCGAATAAAGCGCATGGATTGCCCGCCCCGGAAAAGTTGAGCGGCGACTCATACTGGCGACGAGGAACAGTCGCAGATACGCGAAATGTCCTAATTCAGGGACGATTTTTTCAGGGACGACTTTTCCAACTACCCCAAGGCATGTCAGGCGGGAAATAGCATCAGGGGCGAGCCTTCCCGCTCGATCTGCAGCGACAAAGATCTCCGATACGCTCAATCCTTCCGTCTTTTTTGTTTAGACTTGAATCTCAACTACTGCAACGCGCCGTCCATCGGCAAACCAAGCCGCGCGTTCGCTCCGGGAGCTGTCATGCCGCACACGCACTACACCACGCTTATCTCCGCGACCAATCTTGTCGAACGGCTCGCCGCCGCGCCCGGCAGCGTGCTTATCGTCGATTGCCGTTTCGATCTCGCCGCGCCCGAAGCCGGGCAAGCCGCTTACGCATCGGGACATATTCCGGGCGCGCATTATCTGCATCTCGACCGCGATTTATCGGGTGCCAAGACCGGCAAGAACGGCCGCCATCCGTTGCCGGAACGCGCGACGCTGGTCGCCGCGCTCAAGCGCCTGGGCATGAACGAAGGCCAGCAAGTCGTTGCTTACGATGCCCAAGGCGGCATGTACGCCGCACGTCTGTGGTGGCTGTTGCGATGGCTCGGACACGATTCCGTCGCGCTGCTCGACGGCGGCCTGCAGGCATGGCAAGCGGCCGGCCAGCCCCTCGATGCAGCGGCACTGCCCGAGTCCCAGGGCACGTTCAAAGCAGGTGCGCCGCTGGCCGTCACGGTTGATGTCGATGCCGTCATGCGCAATCTGACGACGCACGAGCGCGTGCTGATCGATGCCCGCGCAGCGGACCGGTATCGCGGAGAGAACGAGACGCTCGATCCGGTCGGCGGCCACATTCCGGGCGCGCTGAACCGCTTTTTCAAGGACAACCTGAACGCCGACGGCCGCTTCAAGACCGCGCATGAATTGCGCGAGACGTTCGGCGCGCTGCTTGGGTCGACGTCGCCGGATCGGGTGGTGCTGCAATGCGGCTCGGGCGTGACGGCCTGCCATAACGCACTGGCGATGGAAATCGCCGGGCTGCACGGAGCCGCGCTTTATGGAGGATCGTGGAGCGAATGGTGCTCGGACGCATCGCGACCGGTGGCAACGGGCGCGGCGGCTTGAGGGTTTGCCTGGCTTAGCATGGAAATACGCTTAAACGACGTAATGCAAATGGGCGGTACTACCAAAGCCGCCCATAGCGAGTGCGTTACGCCACGCCTCATTCACTTCACGCCGTGCTCCCTGAACCACGCCAGCGTGCGCTTCCAGCCATCTTCCGCATCGGCCTTCCGGTAACTCGGCCGATAATCCGCGAAAAACGCATGCGGCGCGTCGTCGTAGACCACGATTTGCGAGCCGCGCGCGACCGCGGGACCCGTCGCAATTGCTTGCTTCATCTGCTCGAGCGAATCCTGCGGAATGCTTTGATCGAGCTTGCCGAACAGTCCAAGCACCGGTGCCTTCAGATTGGCCGCGAGGTCGAGTGGATTCGCGGGATTGTTAGGCGTCTTGGCCCCCACCACGCGTCCGTACCACACTACCGCGGCTCTGAGGTGAGGATTGCGCTCGGCATACAGCCACGTGATCCGGCCGCCCCAGCAAAACCCCGTAATCCCCAGCCGGAGCAAATCGCCGCCATGCTCGCCCGCCCACGCGACGGTGGAATCAATATCCGAGAGAACCTGGTCGTCGGGCACTTTGGAAACGATCTGGTCGTTCAATTGCTGCATCGACGGGAATTTCGAGGCATCGCCTTCGCGCACATACAGATCCGGCGCAACGGCCAGATAACCGAGTTTGGCGAAGCGCCGGCAGACATCGGCAATATGTTCGTGCACGCCGAAAATCTCGTGAATCACGATGATCACCGGCAAGTTCGTCTTGCCCTTGGGCTGCGCGCGATACGCGGGCACGAGCGTGCCGTCGGCGGCCTTGAAACCGACCGGACCGGCTTCGAGACCTTCGCTATCGGTGATGATGGTTTGCGCGGACACCGGCATCACGCAGGCGGCAAAACCGCTGCCGACCGCCGCTTTGATAAACGTGCGCCGGTTGAACGGGACATGCGGAACGAGGCTATCGATTTCAGGCGTAAGCATGCAAAGCTCCAGCGGCATGGGCCGCGAAGGATCACCGGCGCACGGTGTTGGCGAACCAGACGATCCGATACGGATAAGCCGCGCCTTCCGGCTGACAAAGGCCGACCAACCAAAAAGCGCAGCAACGGCTACACGATGACGGCATTGAAGCGCTTACTGCGCTCCAAAACCGACCGCCCATTCTAAACAGCTTTAATGCAGCTTGACGCGTGGCGCGGTGGAGCGCCGCAGCCAGTGCGCGACGGTATCGAGCGCCATCCGTGCCCAGCCGTGCAGCGCCGCGATGTGCATGCGGTACAGCGACTGGTACATGAAGCGCGCGAACAGCCCTTCGATCAGCATATTCCCGCCGATCAACCCGCCCATCAGGCTCCCGACCGCGCTGAAGTGCCCGAGCGACACGAGCGATCCGAAATCGCGATACGTATAGTCGGGTAACGGTTTGTCTTCAAGCCGCCGTTCGAGCGAATTCAGCAGGAAACTTGCCTGCTGGTGCGCGGCTTGCGCGCGCGGCGGCACGTTGCGCCCTTCTTTCTCGCCGCCCGGCCACGCGCATGCAGCGCAATCGCCGAGGGCGAAGATGTTGTCGTCGATTTCGGTTTGCAGCGTGCGACGTACGATCAGTTGGCCGAGCCGGTTGGTGGTGAGCCCATCGAGTTTGGACAGCACGGCAGGCGCGCGAATGCCTGCCGCCCACACCGTCAAATCCGCCGCAACGGTCTTGCCGCTCGCCGTGCGGATCGAACCGCGCGACACTTCAGCCACCGTCTCGCTGGTCATTAGCTTGACGCCGAGCTTGCCCAGCAACTCGGCGGTCGCGGTAGACACGCGCTCGGGCAACGCCGGCAGAATCCGCGGCCCTGCTTCGATCAGCACAATGCCTATGTCGTGTTTCGGATCCAGCTTGTGCAATCCGTAAGCGTGCAGCACTTGCGCCGTGTTGCGCAATTCCGCCGATAACTCCACGCCAGTCGCCCCGCCGCCGACGATGGCGACCTGAATCCGCGGCTGCCTTTGACTAACGGCATCGGCATCAGCATCGGTGCTCGGCGCGCCCGGTTCCGGCGTGCGGTATTCAGCGCGAATACACGCTGCGATCAGCCGTTTGCGGAACAGTTCGGCTTGAGCGACGGTATCGAGGGCGAGCGAATTTTCTTGCGCCCCTTGAACACCGAAAAAGGCCGTCGTGCTGCCGATTGCAACGATCAGCGTGTCGTATTCCAGATCGCGTTGCGGCATCAACTCGCCGGCTTCGTCGTCGAGAAGAGGACCGAGCGTCACCCGTTTTGCAGTCCGGTCGATGCCCAGCAAATCACCCTGCTGGAACTCGAAACCATGCCAGCGCGCCTGCGCCGCGTACGGCAATTCCTGCGAGAACGGGTCCAGGCTGCCGGCTGCGACTTCATGCAGCAGAGGCTTCCAGATATGCGTGGAATTCCGGTCGATGAGCGTGACCTGCGCACGCGGCGTGCGCTTGCCGCCGGCGTTGCCGAACTTGTCGCCGAGCCGCGTGGCCAGTTCAAGCCCCCCCGCGCCGCCGCCGACGATGATGAAGCGATGCATTAAAACTCCCCTATGACATCATTAAAACTCGCTGGGCAGGCCGCTCATCACGCTCAATGCGCCCTCAGTGTGCTTCTTCCCAGTTATTACCCACGCCCACTTCCGCCACCAGCGGAACCTTCAGCTTCGCGACGCCGCACATCAGTTCGGGCAAGCGCTTGCGGACTTCCGGCAACTCGGCTTCGGGCACTTCGAGCACAAGTTCGTCGTGGACCTGCATGATCATCTTGGCCTCTATCTTCGAGGCCTCCAGCCAGTCCTGCACAGCGATCATTGAAAGCTTGATCAGGTCGGCCGCGGTGCCTTGCATCGGCGCGTTGATCGCGGCGCGTTCGGCGCCTTGCCGGCGCGGTCCGCTGCCGCCGTTGATCTCGGGCAACCACAAGCGCCGCCCGAACACCGTCTCGACAAACCCATCGCGCTTTGCTTTCGAGCGGGTTTCATCCATATAGTTGGCGACACCCGGATAACGCTGGAAATACCGGTCGATATAAAGCTTCGCCGCATCGCGCGAGATGCCGATATTCGATGCCAGCCCAAACGCGCTCATGCCGTAGATCAACCCAAAGTTGATGACCTTCGCGATGCGTCGCTGGTCGCTCGATACCTCGATCGGCGTAACGCCGAAAATCTCCGAGGCGGTCGCCCGATGCACATCTTCGCCCTCGGCGAACGAGCGCATGAGCGATGGGTCGCCAGAAATATGCGCCATGATCCGCAACTCGATCTGCGAGTAATCCGCCGAAACAATCTTGCTACCCGGCGGCGCGATAAACGCCTCGCGAATCCGCCGGCCTTCGGCGGTCCGCACAGGGATGTTCTGCAGGTTCGGCTCATTCGACGACAACCGCCCCGTCACCGCCACGGCCTGCGCATAGTTCGTATGCACGCGGCCGGTTTTCGCATTGACCATGCGCGGCAGCTTGTCCGTATAAGTCGACTTCAGCTTCGACAACCCGCGATGTTCCAGCAGGATCTTCGGCAGCGGATAGTCTTCAGCCAGCTTCTGCAGCACTTCTTCGTCGGTGGAAGGCGCGCCGCTCGGTGTCTTCTTGACCACCGGCAATTGCAGCTTCTCGAAGAAAATCTGGCCAATCTGCTTCGGCGAACCCAGGTTGAATTCGCCGCCCGCGAGCATGTACGCCTCGGCTTCGAGCTGAATCAACCGCGTGGCAATCTGACCGCTTTGCACCCGCAGCAACTCGCCGTCGATCAGCACGCCATTGCGCTCCATCTTGCGCAGCACGCGTGAGGTCGGCATTTCGATATCGCGATACACATACAGCAATTGTGCTTCATCGGCGAGTTGGGGATACAGCGCCTGATGCAGCCGCAAAGTAATGTCGGCGTCTTCCGCGGCGTAGGGCGCGGCCTGATCCAGCGCGACTTCGTCGAAGCCGATCTGCGATGCGCCCTTGCCGGCCACCTCTTCATATTTGATGGTTTTCGCGCCCAAATGTCGCAGCGCAAGGTTGTCCATGTCATGCGGCCGGTGCGATTCCAGCACATACGATTGCAACAACGTGTCGTGCTGGACACCATTCATTTCGATGCCGTAGTTCGCCAGCACTTGCTCGTCGTATTTCAGATGCTGGCCGACCTTCTTCTTCGACGGATCTTCCAGCCACGATTTAAGCTTTTGCAGGACTTCGTCGCGCGGCAGTTGCACAGGCGTGTCCGGTCCGCGATGCGCGACCGGAATATAAGCGGCATGACCCGGCTCGACCGACACCGATAGCCCGACCAGTTGCGCGACCATGGGGTCGAGCGAGGTGGTTTCGGTATCGAAGGAAGTCAGCTCGGCGGCGTTGATGCGCGCGAGCCATTCGTCGAATTGCTCCCACGTCTGCACGGTGTCGTAGTGCCGTTCGATCTCGGTGGCCGGTGCAGGCGGCGTGTCCACGGGACCTTCCACCGCGTCCGCAATCTCCACTTCCCGCAGCCAGGTCTTGAAACCGTGGCGCGTGAACAGGTCGCGCAGTTCGTCGCGCGCCTCAGGCCGCGCCGGCAGCGTTTCCTCGATCGACGCGATCTGCGCCGTCAGGTCGCACTCCGTATGTACGGTAACGAGCTTTTTCGCCATGGGGAGGAAGGGCAAAGCCTTGCGCAGATTGTCTCCCACCGCACCTTTTATTTCGTCCGCATGTGCCACGATGCCATCGAGGGTTGCGTATTGCGCGAGCCACTTCAATGCCGTCTTCGGCCCGCACTTTTCGACACCCGGTACGTTATCGACCGTATCGCCGATGAGCGAGAGATAGTCGACGATCCGCTCCGGCGGCACGCCGAACTTATTCAGCACCCCGGCGCGATCGAGCGTCTCGTTGGTCATCGTATTGATGAGGGTGACATGATCCGTCACGAGCTGCGCCAGATCCTTGTCCCCGGTCGACACGACCACCTTCATGCCGCGCTTTTCGGCGGCAACCGCAAGCGTCCCGATCACGTCGTCGGCCTCCACGCCGTCGATCATCACGAGCGGCCAGCCGAGCGCGCGCACGGTCACATGGATGGGTTCTATCTGTTTCGAGAGGTCGTCGGGCATGGATGGCCGGTTGGCCTTGTAATCCGCGTACCAGTCGTCACGAAATGTCTTGCCTTTGGCATCAAATACGCACGCGCTATACTCTGCACTGATGTCCTTTCGCAGACGCCGCAGCATGTTGATCATTCCATACAGCGCGCCCGTTGGACCGCCGTCAGGGCCGCGCAAATCCGGCATGGCGTGGTAGGCCCGATAGAGATAGCTGGATCCGTCGACCAATAGCAGGGTCTTACCTTCAAGATTAAGTTCTTCAGGCATTATGAACAAAAGAAAAGTGATTCCGAGTCTGCGATCGCTCGCAGATCAAGAGCGCGCGACGGCCAAGAAGGCCCGCGCATCGTGGCAGATGTTCACGATTATGGCAGAGTTTATCGAGGCGACCGAGTACCTGTCGGAGATCCGCCCTGCTATCAGCATCTATGGTTCGGCGCGCCTGAAACCGGAGTCGCCGTACTACCAGCTCACCATAGAGATCGCGCAAAAATTCTCTGACGCGGGTTTCGCCGTCATCTCCGGCGGCGGCCCCGGCATCATGGAAGCAGCCAACAAGGGCGCGCATGCGGGCAAATCGCCGTCGGTAGGGCTGAACATAGAATTGCCGCATGAGCAATCGGGCAACCAGTGGCAGGACATCTCGCTGCGCTTCCGGCACTTCTTCACGCGCAAAGTCACGTTCGTGAAGAACTCGGATGCCGTGGTCGTGATGCCGGGCGGCTTTGGTACGCTGGATGAAATGGCCGAAGTGCTGACGCTGATTCAGACCAAGAAGTCGCGGCATGTGCCTATTGTGCTGGTCGGCGCCGAATTCTGGGAAGGCCTGCTCTCGTGGTTCCGCAACACGCTGGTTCCGACCGGCGTGATCAGCGAGAAGGATCTCGGCCTGATGCAGGTCATCGACGATCCGGACCAGGTGCTGGAAGCGGTACTGCAGTTCTACGAAGACCGCGAGACAGCCGAAGAACAACCGGCCGAAGGCAAGTCGGACGAAGACCGGATGTTTTATCTTTGATCGTTTGATGGCGTGATCGCTTGATGAGCGGCTCCTTTCGGAGCCGCTTTCTGCGTTATTGGAAGGCCACTTCCGCAAAACCTCGCAACTTCCGGCTATGCAGTTTCGATAGCCCGTTCATGCGCAGCAACTCCATCGCCTTCACGCCGATCTGCAAGTGCTGATCCACTTGCGCGCGATAAAACTGGTCCGCCATGCCGGGCAATTTCAATTCGCCGTGCAGAGGTTTATCGGAGACGCAGAGCAGGGTTCCGTAAGGCACACGGAAGCGGAATCCATTGGCAGCAATAGTGGCGCTTTCCATATCGAGCGCAATGGCCCGGCTTTGCGACAAACGCTGCACCGGCTCGCGATGATCACGTAACTCCCAGTTACGGTTATCCACGCTCGCCACGGTTCCCGTGCGCATCACGTGCTTCAGATCCACACCTTCGAGTTTCGTCACTTGCGCGACGGCTTTTTCAAGCGCCACCTGAACTTCGGCCAATGCGGGGATCGGAATCCATAGCGGCAGATCGGCATCGAGCACATGGTCTTCGCGCACATAACCATGCGCCAGGACATAGTCGCCAAGACGTTGTGTATTCCTCAATCCCGCGCAATGCCCGAGCATGATCCACGCATGCGGCCGAAGTACTGCAATATGGTCCGTGATGGTCTTTGCGTTCGACGGGCCCACGCCAATGTTGACCATCGTGATGCCGCTGCCATCGGCGCGTTTCAGATGATAGGCTGGCATTTGCGGCAGGCGCGCAGGAGCGACGCCCTGTTGTTCCTCTTGCGAATCGCCAAGGTTCTCGTTGCCCGTAATCACGTCGCCGGGTTCCACGAACGACATATATTCGCTTCTATATGCCCGTGTTTCTTCGTCGTCCGCGCGCGACATGATCCGGCGCCCGAGCTTCACGAACTCATCGATATAAAACTGGTAGTTCGTATAAAGCACGTAGTTCTGGAAATGCGTAGGCGAAGTCGCGGTGTAATGCTTCAGCCGATGCAAAGAAAAATCAACGCGCGCCGCCGTGAACAATGCAAGCGGGTGCGGTTCGCCCGGACCCGGTTCGTAGGTGCCGTTCACAATACGGTCGTCGAGCAGCGCGAGATCCGGCATATCGAAGATATTGCGCATGGCGAGCAGCCGGTCGCGATCCAGGTCACCTTCCAGGTGGATGCCTTCTGCGAACGCAAAGTGAATGGGCACCGGCTGCGCCGACACACCCACTTCAATCCCCACATGGTGATTCTTGGTAAGAAGCCGCAATTGCTCGCGATAATAATGACCGAATAAATCCGGCCGCGTCAGCGTGGTTTCGAAAATTCCCGGCCCCGCGACAAAGCCATAGGAACGACGTGAGTCGATTTGCGTATTCAACTCGGTACGCACGCGCACGAACGGATAACACGCCCGCACGCGATGTGAAAAAGGTTCGTGCTTCCTATAACGCGCGAAGGCATCGCGCAGGAAAGAGGTGTTGGCTTCGTAGATTGCCGATACCCGCGCGACCGCGGCCACGGGGTCGTCAAAAGACTCCGTCGGGAAGTTGTTGGCAGGCGTGGAATGGCTGGCTTGAGTCCGGTCGTTTGTCATGATCTTCTGCGCTCTTGTGATGGAATGTAGGCCCGACTAACGATGAATCCAATAGCATCCACAGAAACGGCTGGAGGCCAGGCAAGTAAGGCTTTCAAGTCTTGGCGCATCCGTTACCATCCATTGACTTCCGCTCCTTTTTAGTACACCGTTTCGACTACAAACCTCCCTCGAGGTTGTCCTTGTGTACATAAAACCATGCCCAAACTCGCTACGGCCCTTACGGACACTCGCGTCAAAGCCCTCAAGCCCAAGGTGGCACGCTATCTGGTGTCAGACGGCGGGGGTCTCGTTCTCGAAGTGCTAACTTCGGGGTCTAAAGTCTGGCGCTACCGCTACTCCCTCCACGGCAAGCAACAGCCGATGACAACCATAGGCGACTACCCCGCCATCAGTTTATCGGAAGCGCGTGAAAGAGCGCGCAAGTACGCCAAGATTGTGGAAAGCGGCAAGTCTCCCGTCGAGACGGCCCGTGAGGACCGGGGAACCGTGGTCCGCCTCGATACCGTTCGGTTGTTCGGAGCCGCTTACTACACCGCGAGGGTCGCGCATATGTCAGCCGCGTATCAGCGGACCATCACGCGAGCCCTGGACAAGGACATTTACCCCGCCATCGGCGACAAGCCGCTGTCCGAAGTCACCGCCTTAGACGTGCTGGCCATCACCGACCGCATCAAAGCGCGGGGGGCTCCGCAGATGGCCTTAACAGTTCGCAATTTGCTTAAAAGAATGTTCGCATACGCCGTGTTTCGCCGAATGATGACAACCAACCCGGCTGCGGCGGTCGAGGCAAAGTACGTGGCGACGCAATCAAGTCGCACGCGTGTCCTGTCTCCCGACGAGATAGGCACGATCCTGCGAGCGATCTATCGCTCAAACATGCGCCATGAATTGAAACTGGCGCTGCACTTGCTCATGCTCACGATGGTGCGGAAAACCGAACTCACCTCGGCGCTGTGGACGGAGTTCGATTTGAAAGAAGCCATCTGGCGCATACCAGCGGGCCGCATGAAAAAGTCAAAAGAGCATTGGGTCTATCTGCCGACGCAAGCCGTTTCGATCCTGCGGGAGTTGGAGAAGCTAACCGGAGGCGAAGGCTACGTGTTCCCCTCGCCTAGAAGCCGGGAGCCGCGCCCAGTCTCCCGCGCTGCGCTGAACGTTGCCGTCGATGTCCTGAAGCTAGATGTAGCGGATTTCGTGTTGCACGATTTCCGGCGCACGGCCTCGACTCACCTGCATGAGATGGGGTGTTCGTCGGATGCCATCGAAACGGCCCTCGCGCACTCGATCAAAGGCGTGCGGGGGGTCTACAACCGGGCTGGCTATGCCGAGGAACGGAAACGCATCATGCAATTATGGGCGGATTTCGTGGATACGCAGATTGCCAATCCCGCAAAGGTCAATTTTCGTGGGGCCGAAGGCAAGTCCGCATAAATGCGCTTCACCTGAGTGCCGATTTGCGTGCGAACCGAAGATTGCACTGGGAGGGAAACGGCGTGCGGTTTCGCAGCTCTCGTCCCAGGCGACGATTGATCGCTCGCCCACATCGGGAAAGGAGCCCGTGTATGGAATGAACAGCACCGGACGTCCCGACGACATGACGAGCGTCCTCGCGGGTGGAGTTCGTCGGGAGGTACTTTTCGGACCTCCCTATGCCGTTTCGTTGCTATCCGATCGCGAAACCCAGTGCCCGTCGATGGAAGTCTGCGGCTCACTCTGAATGTCGGACGCGAGTGAGCCGAACGAGAGCTAGTTGCTCAACTATCCCCACTCGATCGTCAACCCGAGAGTAGAGCCTTGGGGAAGCAGGCGTTTCCGCCAGGTCATGCGGCGTCGATACCGTCCGCGATACCGAAAATCCTGCGTAGCACTTAATGGCTTTCGTCGGACCGCATCGGAGAATCCACGTCCGCTTTGTTTAAAAAATCGCAGCCACCGGCGTCTCAGGACGATTTGTGAGCGCGATACCGTCGTCGATACCGTCAGGCTCGTCCGAACGCGGTCCTCGATACCGTCACAACCGTAATGCTGCATCAAGATCATCGTGCTCGAATGCGCTTGCCATGCGGGCGATCTCAGCGCGCCTGGCGCCGACTTCCTGGGCAACTGCTTGCCACATCCGGGTCACCTCAGCCACTTCCCGGATCGTGGCCCGAGCCTGTTTCAGCGACAGGCCGAAAAACTCCGCCGCATTTTCCAGAAGACCGACTGAACACGTTCCCTCGTCGAGATCGATGTTTGTCGTCAGGATGCGCGCCTTGACGTCAGTTGGTGTGGGATTGAGGTCATAGGCCGGTGACAACACCCACCCATCGCGTCCCGCCCACAGGAAGCCGTGGTTGCGCAGATGGTCATCGACATTGGAAACCAGCACATTGAACGTTACCCGGCGATACAACTGCGCAGCATCGGCCCGCGCCTTCGCTCCGTGTTCTGTCAGTGCGTCAACCAGTTCGGGATAACTGCCGCGTTGGCCGTCCCGCGACCCCGTCATCGACATCGCAGAGAGAAAGGGAATGCGAATGCTCCCAGCGCGATCAAAGCGACGTGACAGCACCACAGGCTTGCCCGCTACCTGGAGCAGTGTGTGACGCGGGGTGGAAATGCCGGCACGTTCGGCCAATCGCAGGGCGATTTCCTCCCAGGTCTCAATGCTGTATTCGTCGGTCTCTTTCGGGAATTTGGCAATCGATAAATGGCCGTACTGATCGATGACCGATGCCTTCGGACGCGCGCCACCGAGTGACGACCCTGGCGCGAAGATCAGTTGCAAATCCTCATCGGTTTCCTCGTCCCGCAGGATGCGCTCGGTGATTTGGAGCAGCCGCCCCAATTCGATGAGCGCAGGGACACCGGCGGGCACGGGCGCCTGAAATTCGTCGTCTCCACTCCAGCGGAATCGCAGCGCGCCCAGACGCGTTTCATCAGCTACGCCCAGCAGATAGTCCAGTTCATCGAGCGTGCGGACGCGCCGTCCGTCCCGTTCGGCCTGTCGACGCTCCGCGCGCTGCATGAGGCGGCGCCCCCAAGTATCCGGTGCCGAATCGCCGAGCGAACCAAAGATGGGTTGGTCGGGCAGCGGTGGGAAGACACCTCGCGTCAACGCCAGCGCCGGCTCGATCGAAAAGCGCTCGTCGTTGTCCAGCCAGGTCTCGTCATATTCGAACGTGACCGTTTCTTCCCGACGCGACGCATGGCGCCTGAGCAGCCCCACCGGTCGCGGCGCGCCGTCGAGATCGATGTATACCTCGACATCAGTCATGGTTACCCTTCCCTCCGGCACGGGGCAGCCGGACGCGCAGAGGCAATGCGGCGGTTGCCAGCGACTGCCCTACTGTATCCTGGGCGGCGTCGGCAACCTGCAGCAGTCGGTCCAGAAGCCCAAGCGCCTGTAGCACGGCCGCGTAGATGCCGATGCTCACGCCTGGATCTCCTGCCTCGACGCGCTGCAAAGTCGCTCTCGAAGTGAAGGCTCGCTCGGCAATCACCGTCATGGTCAACCGGCGACGACGACGCGCATCGTGTATATCGGCGCCCAACTTGCACAGCGCCCGCCGAACACCTGCGGAAGGGGCGTGAGGGGTTGGCATTTTGCCACCTTCGTAAGTCCTTATATCGCCCAATGTATCACGAAGGTGACATTTCCTCCGCTACCTCGCCAAAATTGACCTGAATGCTCGACATCTTACGTAGATGAATCGCGGACCACCACAATCAGCTCTTTGATAGGTACAAGCGAGGTGCAGTCAACGGGGACCAACGACGTGGAGCCTACAGCCACCGCCTTTACCAAGCCACCGGTACGCCCGTCTTCGCTTCGTTTGTCGCAGCCAAGACTGTCTGCGCGAAGAGCACGAAACAATGGGCCGCCCACCAGAGAAACGAATGAATCTTGTCGGTCCGTTGCTCGTTCGCTGCCACGAACCGCCGTCACAGACAGGTTAACTCTTGCGAGCCCAACGACTGACCATGTTTTAGCCGTAGAACGCCATCGTCTTTAAGTGGGCTACCGTAGTCGCCAGTTGTCAGAGCGTGTTTAAATGACTGTAGTTGATGCAATGAAATTTCAAAGACTCGGCTCGAGTGATACCGCAATCTTCCGGCACTGGCGCATGTTTCAACTGGGCTGAACCAAGCATATCAAGGAAGCGATTTGCATCGATAAGTTCGATCGGCATAATGCCTTCCGAACTTCTCTGTGCTGCACGAATTGCGCCTCTGCGAAAGCGAGAAGAGGGAAGGTCTGCACAACCTGCTTTCTGCGCGTTGACGGTTTGCGACCCACGTTGTAGCCGCGCTGGAAACATGCTGGTACCTCGATCGCCGCGCTTTTCAGCCGTGGCGACTTGCGTTTGTCGGGACTCGTGGCGTCTGCGCTGGCATGTTTCAAACATTGCGCAATGCCTTACGCGCCTCCATAGGTTACCCAACGCAAACAGCGTCGTGATCTGGGCAGTGTTCTTTATCAAGCCCTGGTATCGTGTCTTTGTGTAGCCAAACTGTTGCTTGAGGATGCGGAATGGATGCTCGACCTTGGCACGGATACCGGCTTTCAGATGTTCAATCTGATCGAATATCGCATCCAGTCGATCGCTCAGGTTCAGCTGTCTACGCCTGCACGGCTTCATCGCGACATGCCAGTGCACTGAACCGGCCGCGCAACGCGTTTGAATACCCTGATACCCGGCATCAGCGTACACATCCGCTTCTTCGCCGTGCAGCAACGCTTCGGCGACGTTGATGTCGTGAACGTTAGCCGCTGTGCCAATGACGGTGTGAACCAGGCCAGACTCCGCGTCCACGCCTATATGCGCTTCCATCCCGAAGTACCATTGATTGCCCTTCTTCGTCTCGTGCATTTCCGGATCCCGGGCTCTGGAGGCGTTCTTCGTCGAACTGGGCGCCGAAATCAATGTAGCGTCGACCACCGACCCTGCCTTGAGCATCAAACCTTTCTCGCTCAGGATCTCATTGACCAGTGCGAGCATTTGCACAGCCAGACCGTGCGTTTCGAGCAGGTGACGAAATAGGAGGATCGTGCTCTCGTAGGGCAATCGCGTCATCCCGCCGTCCAGCCCAGCAAAGTCGCGATATAGCGGCACGTCATACGGCGCCTCTTCCATCGCAGGGTCTGACTGACCAAACCACTGTTGCATAAAATGGATCTGCAGCATCGTGGCAATCGGAAATGGCGGCCGTCCGGTTTTACCCTTCGGATAGTGCGGCTTGATCAGCGCAATCAGTTTCGACCACGGAACCACGCGTCTCATCTCCTCGAGAAATTCCCGCTTGCGTGTGCGTTTCGTGGACAAATCCAGACCAAGACCAATTTGTGTCATCACGGCGCCCCTCAAAATATCCGGCTATCCAGGATAGTCCACGCACACGTCAACGCCAGGACTTTTGTAGACTTTCCTTACGCGTGTGAGGTCCTTTCCCACGAGTCGGGCTTGAATTTAAAGACCGATTGGTCTATAATTTGCTGGATGGCACAATACACTTCTCTCCCCTCGCCGCGTGGTCGCCCTCGAAGCTTCGATATTGACGCCGCTATCAAGCGAGCGATGGACGTCTTCTGGTCGAGCGGCTATCACGGCACCTCGCTTCCTGATCTTCTGGAGGCGACAAGGCTTTCGCGCGGCAGCCTCTATGCCGCGTTTGGAGACAAGCACGGGCTTTTTCTCCGTGCCCTCGACCGTTATATCGAAGACGCACTGGCTCGACTCGATGCCGAACTCGATTCGTCAAGGAGTGCGCTGGCGGGCCTGCGTGCCTGTCTCGCCGGGTATGTCGATCGCACGAGCGGCGTCAACGGCAAACGCGGCTGTTTGGTCGTGGCGACGACGATGGAACTGTCTGCTCAGGATAGCGAAGTAAATTATCGAATCGCCAAATTCTTCCGGACATTCGAGGCGCGACTGACTGCCGCGTTGACACGCGCGCAGGAAACTGGGGAGTTGGCCGAAGGCGTCGAACCTGCGAGTGCCGCGCGCTTGCTGGTCTGTCTTGTCGAGGGTCTACGGGTGGTAGGCAAGACCTCTCCGGCTCGCGCCACGACGCAGGCTATGGTTGAAACACTCCTGGACCGGCTCACGGGCTAAGACGTTAAACGACACCGAGCTGTTTTAGCACGCTCATTTATGGACTAAATGGTCTTGAAGGTACTCTATGTCTCCGATCCAGATCGTTTGTGCAGTGCTTGTTCCCTTGCTCTGGGGCTATCAGTTCGTGGCCATCAAGCTCGGCCTTGCGGAGTTTCCGCCGCTCTTCTTTCTTGGGCTACGTTTTCTGGCTATCGCACTGCTGCTCATTCCATTCGTCGCCAGACCCACGCGTAAGCAACTAGGCCCAATCCTGGCGATATCCGTATTTCTCAGTGCCCTAAACTTCGGTTTGTTCTATATCGGCCTTGGGCTCGGGACGGGAACCGTTACGGCTGTTGCTTATCAACTTGCCACTCCTTTCATCATTCTCCTGTCATGGCCGATGTTGGGAGAACGACCATCGTTGCACACTGCAGCCGGCGTATTGCTTGCTTTCATCGGCGTTGTCGCGGCTTCAGGCGGCATATCAGTGAACGCCATTGCTACCGGGCTTGTCGCTGCGTCTGCGTTCGCCTATGCGCTCGGCAATGTCCTGACCAAGCGTTACGGCCCGTTCGACCCATTGATGCTGGTGGCATGGATGTCACTATTTACGGTGCCCCAGGTAATGATCGCCTCGTCCATACTCGAACGCGGGCAATTGGCATCCTTTGCAACGGCAGATGCATATGGTTGGCTGGCGCTCGTCTATACCGTGCTGATCGGCGGGATCGGCGGGTTTGGTTTGTGGTTCTGGCTCATTGCCCGCTGCTCGATGGGCCGCGTTGCGCCATTCGGTCTGCTGATGCCGGTGTTCGCGACAATGTCGAGCGTATTGTTCCTCGGTGATCGACTGACTCCGATGCTAGTCGTCGGGGGGCTGGTCGCCCTCGTCGGCGTCGCTGTTACACAACGTAGACCGGTAGCCCAACCGGGTTGAGCGGGGTATCGAATTTTTTTAATCTTCAACGAAAAGAGAAACACTGATGGCGACATTTGTTCTGGTGCATGGAGCCTTCCAGGGCGGCTGGGTCTATGCGCGGGTTGCGCGCATGCTTCGAAAGGCTGGTCACGAGGTTTACACTCCGACACTGACCGGGCTAGGGGAGCGTTCCCACCTGGCGAATCAGGCGATCAACCTGGATACGCACATCCAGGATATCGTCAACGTTTTCAAATACGAAGACCTGACCGATGTGATCCTCTGCGGCCATTCCTATGGAGGATTGGTGATCACCGGGGTGGCAGGAGAAATCGGTAACCGTATTCGCACGCTTTTCTACCTCGATGCCTACGCGCCTGCAAAGGGGCAATCCCTACTGGGCATCACCGGAGCGGGAATGTCACTTGCCGTTCTGGAGCAGGCAAGCGGGAACGAGGGGATGATCCCGCCGATTCCAGCTGCCGTATTTAACGTGAATGTCGCAGATGCTCCCAGGGTTGACGCGATGTGCGTGCCACAACCGCTACCGTCCTTTGTACAAGCCGTGCGAGTCGGTGCGGAATCGGTTCCCGTCGCTAACCGTACATACGTCTTTGCGACAGCCAATGGTGGGGATTGGTTTGTCTCTACCCATGCGCGGTTGAAAGACGATCCCCGGTGGAAGGTGCGCACAGTGGCGTCGGGCCATAACGTCATGCTCGATAGTCCTGATGAGCTAACGTCGCTATTGCTGGAAGAAGTACCTGGGGAAGGAGAAGGGGCGGTTGCCGGTTTGAGGGCCGCCACATGATTCGATGTGATACCGGCGTGACCGCGGGCAGTCGCGGATGTTCGGTGGGTTTGCCGCAATAAAGCGGCCCGCTGTGCTACCGGTGAGAAGACATCCGTCGCCAAGTAGTTTCATTTCAATGATTATATTTAGTAATCCTTATCATTTCAGATCAACTCATCGAGACGGCCTTATCACAACTGAACCCGTGCGACGGCGACAGGCCGCGTTCAGTCATCTTTCTACGAGGTCCGGAAGGCTGAGCTTGTAACGCAGGTACCGACACACACACAAAACAAGGATTTCGCGGAGCGGTCCGCTCAACCGAGGCGTACAGCCGGAAGGGCTCGCACCGGAGAGTTATAACCGTACGAGGGATCTCCATCGGATCGAGTCAACTACCCAACGCGTTCGGATCCCGCCACGCCCTCTCAAATGGAAGCCGCCACGCCCGGGGCGCAACGAGTTGATGGATGGCGTTTGGCCCCCACGAGCCCGGCGCGTAGAAGCGAACGGGTGGAGGCGATTCGAGCAAGGCCGTCGATACTTCCCACAGCCGTTCGATACCCTCAGCGGTGGTGAAAAGCGTACGATCGCCCCGCATGGCATCGAGGATCAATCGCTCGTAGGCTTCCAGTACTTCACCAATCAGGCCGGTATCGCGCATGGCGAACTGCAGGCTCAGTTTGTCCAGCCGCATCCCGGGACCCGGGCGTTTGCCATAAAACGAAAGCGACATTTTCGAGGCGTCCGCCAAGTCAAACGTCAAATGGTCCGGTCCTTGTGAACCGACACCTGATCCAGCCGGAAACATGCTCTTCGGCGGCTCGCGAAATGCAATGGAAATGATCCGTTGCCCCTCGGCAAGCCGCTTTCCTGTGCGCAGATAAAATGGAACGCCGGCCCAGCGCCAATTGTCGATCGAACATTTCAACGCGATGAATGTTTCCGTTTCCGATTCCGGACTGACTCCGTCCTCGGATCGATAACCGGTGTACTGCCCCCGGACAACGTCCGTTGGCTGTATCGGCAGCATGCTGCGAAAGACCTTATTCTTTTCCTCGCTAATGGGCGACGGTTCCAGCGACGTCGGTGGCTCCATCGCCATGAACGCGAGAATCTGAAACAGGTGCGTGACGACCATGTCGCGAAATGCACCTGTCTGTTCATAGAAACCCGCGCGCTTGCCGAGGCCCAGCGTTTCAGGCACGTCGATCTGCACGTGGTCGATGAAGTTGCGGTTCCAGATCGGCTCGAACAGACCGTTCGCGAAGCGGAAAGCGAGAATGTTCTGGGCGGGCTCCTTCCCCAGGAAATGATCGATCCGGAAAATCTGCTCTTCCTCGAAGACTTCGTGCAACCGGGCATTCAACGAAACAGAACTCGCCAGATCCGTTCCGAACGGCTTTTCCATGATGATCCGTGAGCGTTCCACGAGACCCGCTTCCTTGAGCATGCCGACGGCTGAGAGCGCGGCGTTAGGCGGAACGCTCAGGTAGTGCAGCCGCCGGCACTCGCCATCGAAGCTCAGTTCGGCGTTCAGCACCGCCGCTTTGAGCGCCTCCGCGCCTGCTGTCAGTGGCAGATAGTCGAGATTGGCGGCGAAAGTGTCCCACTCCGGCTGGGCGACCTTGCGAGAAGAAAACTCGTCGAGCGCTTCTCGCGCCGTGCGGCGAAATTCGTCAATGTGAATGTCGTCGAGTGCGACGGCAATGATTCTGCAGCCCGGAATGAATCCTGCACTCGAGAGATGAAACAAGCCTGGTAAGAGCTTGCGTCGCGCCAGATCGCCGGTGGCGCCGAACAGAACAACGACTTGCGGGAATTGTGGACCCACCCCTGCAGAGACCTTGACCATCGGCAAATCCTTTCTGGGTTGTCAAAGTCTGGCGAAGAGAATGCGAAAGAGTGCATCCGGCACCTTGCCTCGCGCAAGTACCTCAAGGGATCGTTACAAACCTTGGGGTAATCTCCGAGAACACACTTGTGCCAATGTCAATGCACACGACGACGGCTATCTTCTAGGGGAAACTGGGGAACAAGTACATGAGAAAGGCGCTTGCCCGATGTGGATGGGAGGCGCTGAGCGAGTCAACTCTCAATCCTACGGCTGATGTTGGAGTCGCGGGCAACGCGCGGACTCAGCGTGCCAACTATGGGATCGCGTCGCAGCGTTCACCTCCGACAGTACGCAGTGTGCCCTGCGATTTCCTTATTCCAGAACCGACAAAGGAAGATGTCTGAGGGCACGGGAATGCGAAAGTACACGCGTTAGTACACGAACCAAAAACTTCTGCGCCAGCGGCTTGACAGACAACGGTGACAGAGACGCGTTTACCTCTTGTGAAATCGACATTAACACGGAAGAACCACAAGCCCATGAACACCCCTCCCGCCGATGCGTTTCTTCAACACGCCCCGCCGCTCCAGCACCCTTTCGATGAAACCAGCGCAAAATAAGACTTTTGCGACGGGTTCAACGTCCCTTTAGCGAGTGCGTTTTGCTAAAATTCGGGCACTCATCTGGAGAAACATCATGAAGCCGCTTCAATCTGTCGCCATCGCGGCCATTCTCGCCGCAGCCAGCATGGGCGCATTCGCGCAATCGGCCCCCGCGACGGATGAACCTCCGGCGCACGTCATGTCGCCTGAAGAAAAAGCCGGGCTGCCGGACCTGAAGGCCATCAACCGGCCCGCTGCGCAAGTCAGCTCGAAGGTCGAGATTTCGCCCCCGCGTCTGCCGAGTTACCACGAACAAAGTACGAACGGCACCGAAATCACCGAATACCGCGACAAAGGCAAACCGGTTGAAATCGACGTGCGTTCGAACTTCGGCACGCGTTATCAAATGAGCGCGCCGGCGGACACGTCACCGACCGTCCGCGATAACGGCAAGCCCAACACGCGCCTGCCGTCGTGGAATCTGACCTACTGAGCGCTTACCACCCGCTGCCAGTTTCATACACCGATCCCAGCGCCGCGTCGCCGTCTCACGGCAACGCGGCGCCTGACTGACGCACCCGTCGGTCCGCCCGCATTCCAACCTTCATCGACGCTCTCCCGCATGGCCGTCTTCACCGCTGTCACCGATTCCCAGCTCACCGACTGGCTGCAACATTACGAACTCGGCGAAGTTGTCGACTTTCGTGGCATTGCGTCCGGCATCGAGAACAGCAACTTCTTTCTGACGACCACGCGCGGCGCGTATGTCCTGACGATCTTCGAGAACCTCACGGCCCCGCAACTGCCGTTTTATCTCGATCTGATGCGTCATCTGGCACATCACGCCGTGCCTGTTCCCGATCCCATGCCGCGTCGCGACGGCGCGCTTTTCGGCGAACTGAACGGCAAGCCCGCGGCCATCGTGACGAAGCTGGACGGCGCGCCGGAACTGGCGCCGGGACCGGCGCACTGCATTGAAGTGGGACAGATGCTGGCGCGGCTTCATCTGGCGGGCCGGAATTTTCCCGCGTATCAGCCGAATTTGCGCAGCCTCGCGTGGTGGCAAGAGAGCGTGCCGGCCGTGCTGTCGCATTTGAGCGACGACCAGCGCGGGTTGATCACGAATGAACTCGCCCATCAGGCGGCGTTTTTCGCATCGGACGAGTACCGCTTGCTGCCCGAAGGCCCGTGCCATTGCGACCTGTTCCGCGACAACGTGCTGTTCGCGCATCCAACGGCGGATGAAACGCGGCTTGGCGGTTTCTTCGACTTTTACTTCGCCGGCAACGATAAATGGCTCTTCGATGTCGCCGTCTGCGTGAACGACTGGTGCATCGACCTGGCCAGCGGCGCGCTTGATAGGGCGCGGGTCGACGCGTTGCTGCGCGCCTATCAGACGGTGCGGCCGTTCACGCCGGCCGAAGAGCATCACTGGAACGACATGTTGCGCGCGGGCGCGTTGCGCTTCTGGGTGTCGCGTCTCTATGATTTTTACCGGCCACGCGAAGCCGAGATGCTAAAACCGCACGATCCCGGCCATTTCGAACGCATTCTGCGCGAGCGCATCAAAGTTGCGCCTCCTCCCGCTCACGGTAATTAATCAATGCAATTGATCGAAGTCCCCGCCAAAACAGGTTATGTGTGGTTCCGCCAGGGTATCTGGCTGTTTCGCCGGAATCCGCTCGCGTTTCTTACGGTGTTCTTCGCCTATTTGTTCGCCATGACACTGATTTCGCGGCTGCCGCTGATCGGCCCCGTGCTGCCGCTGCTGCTGATTCCAGGTGTGGCAGTGGGGTTCATGGCGGCTTGCCGCAATACCATCGCCAAGAAACCGGTCTGGCCGACGGTTCTCATCGACGGCTTTCGTGCTTACGGGCAGATCGTCGCGCGCCGCCTGCTCGTGCTCGGCGTGATCTACGTTGTTGCGATGGGTCTGATCTTCGCCGCGTCCGCGCTGGTCGATGATGGCCTGCTGCTCAACATGATGCTCGGCAACGGCCCGTCCGGCGATCCGGAGACCGTGGCGGCGAGCTTCAATCCGCTCGCTGTGCTGGTAGCCATGATCTGCTACCTTCCCGTCGCTATGCTGTTCTGGTTCGCGCCGATTCTCGTCGCCTGGCACGACGTGCCGCCGGTGAAAGCGCTGTTTTTCAGCTTTGTCAGTTGCTGGCGCAATCGCGGCGCGTTCGTCATTTACGGCGTGTTGTGGATCGGGATCGCGCTCGCCGTGTCGTTCGGACTGAGCGCGTTGATGCAGGTGCTCGGCGTCGCGCAGGAAATGGCGCTCGCGGTGTTGATGCCGGCGTCCATCCTCGTCACGACCGCGTTGTATTGCTCGTTTTACGCGACATATCGCGGCTGTTTCGGTGTGCAATCGGAGGATTCACCCGATATTCCCGACCTGTCTGGACCGCCGGCGTGAGTCGTTTCCCCGCTTTTTGATTGCGATGATCAGGCGCCGATGACTGTTTAGTCATCGGCGCTTTGTTTTTGGGGCTCGCCGTGAAACGAACCGCGCATCGCTTCCTTAGTGCACTAAATATTTGCGTACACTATCGCTATCTCCCGTTTTATAGCGTACGCAAGGCGCGACCGCCATGACCTCCTCACCGCAATTCCCGCTCGAACTCGACGCCCAGCTTTGCTTCGCGCTGTACTCGACCTCGCTCGCAATGACTAAGACGTACAAACCGCTGCTGGACAAAGTCGGGCTGACTTATCCGCAATATCTGACGATGCTGGTCCTGTGGGAAAGCGACGATCTGACCGTCAAGCAGATGGCTGAACGGCTAAGTCTCGATTCGGCGACCATGACGCCTCTGCTAAAACGTCTCGAAGCGCAAGGTTACGTCAAGCGCGTTCGGGGTATTGAAGACGAACGGCAAGTCCATATCCGTCTCACCGACGCCGGCCGTGCGCTGAAACACGCTATCCGCGATATCCCCGGCGAGATCTATTGCGCGGCCGGATCGGACGCTGACCGGCTGATCAAGCTGCGCGACGATCTGGTGCAATTGCGCGCGTCGCTGATGGAACACAATCAAACCTGATTCCCCCGATAGCAATAAACAATCGTCCTTTCGTCGATTTAATTTGTACACAAATGATTAGCGCGATATATTTATTCCCGTTGGCACAGCGTTACCGAACACCGCTTCACGTCCACTTTCTGCCGCCGGGCGGCAACCATCGAACAGGAGAACATCATGAGCATCCTTTACACAGCAACCGCAACGAGCACGGGTGGCCGCGACGGCCGGGCAGTATCGTCGGATGAGAATCTGGATGTGAAGTTGAGCGCGCCGAAGGAATTGGGCGGCTCGGGAGCCGCCGGCACGAACCCGGAACAACTATTCGCCGCCGGTTATTCGGCGTGTTTCCTGAGTGCGATGAAATTTGTCGCCGGTCAGCAAAAGAAGGCCATTCCCGCCGACACCACGGTCACCGCCGACGTAGGCGTTGGCCCGAACGACAAGGGCGGCTTCGCGCTAGACGTCGAATTGCGTGTTTCGCTGCCGGGACTGGACGCGGCTGAAGCGCAAAAGCTGGTTGATACGGCCCATCAGGTGTGCCCGTATTCGAACGCGACGCGTAACAACGTCGACGTACGCGTCAAGCTGGTCTGAACCAGAGCGCTGGGGGAAACTCGCCCCAGCCTCTTGGCTCACCAACCGCCAGACGCAAAAATGCCGGCCTTCGTGGCCGGCATTTTTTTGCCTCGCCAGCGCCGATTTCGGCGTGACGAATCCTGCTTGTCCTTCTACTGACTAACGAATTACTGCGCGAGCCACGAGGGATGACGCGACGATGCGCGACGATCCAGCTTCTGCATGCGGTATTCGAGGTCGTAAATGTCAGTGGCTTCGGCCAGATAAGCGTCGTTACGCTCCTTGTCACGCTGGTCGGCGGATTTCGTCAGAAACAGGAAGAGGCGGCTGAGCAGATACATGGTGAACCTCGCTTAATGATTAGGGTAAGTACCTAGTGCTTTGATCGAAGTATAGGGTAATCCCTAAGCAAATGCTAGCGCTCAAAAAGAATCACGTTGATACAAAAGGCTTTTTTACAACACTCAGGGCTAAACCAGCGTCTCGTCGCGCACTGCCGATTGCACGCGGCGCTGGTATTTGAAGAACTCCCACAGCATGGCCGATGCGTCCGGTCCTTTGGACGAATGGAACTGCACGGTGTCGTCGCCGCCGCTCCAGGCATGGCCCAGACCGCGCACGATGCAGGTCCTGATCACGCGCCGGCCGCCTTTCACGTAGTCCGTGACGGTGCCGTCGGCTTGCGTTTCCTCGCGGCGTTCGCCGTTACGCCAAGCGCCGCTTGCATCGGTGAAACGATTCAGGCGCAGGAATTCCGTCGTCAGTTGCTCGGCATTGATCTTCGACACGACCGAATCCAGCTCTCCGTGCACGATCATGGCCGGCATGCCGGGATAATCCGCGACGTCGACCGCTGCGTCGATCAACTCGACCGGATCGCTGCGGCTGCCTCGGCGCATGGCGTCCATTGCACCGATTGCTGAATTCGCGTCGCCAAAAACCACGCCTGAATGCAATCCGACGGCCGCAAACAGGGACGGATATTTGACGGCGAGCATTGCTGCCAGTCCGGCGCCGGCCGACATACCTGCCAGATAAATACGTTCGGCGTCGAAACGATGCCGTGCGACAACCTCCTGCACCAGGGAGACGACCGCCCTTGCTTCGCCCCCGCCGGAATTGGCGGAATCTTCGTACCAATGCCAGCAGCGGTGGACGTGCGCGGTCTTCGATTGCTCGGGGTACAGCACGGCGAATCCGAAGCGATCGGCCAGGAGATTGATGCGGGTACCCTGCGCGAACTCTTCAGCCGATTGTTGGCAGCCGTGCAGCATCACGACCAGCGGCATACCCGCGAGCGATGCGCCGGTCGGCAGATACAACGCGTATGCCAGATGATTGACGAACCGGCCCGCCGTTGGAGGTGCCGAGTGAAACGAACGGCTCCACTTCCCCTCGGCCCATGCCGAAGCGCGCGGCCGGACCCGCGACTCGCCAAGGACGCGCGGTTTCGCGCTGGCTTTTGGCTTCACGACTGCCGGTTTGGCCACTTTGGCGCGAACAGGCCGCGCCGGAGCGCGCACTTTTGGCGCTCTCGGCGGTGCGATCTGTGTGGCTACAAGGCGTTTCAAGCCTCGTAGCCAGAGTTTGGTTAGGCTTTTGGGCATCGAATTAGGGTCCGCACAGGGGAAAATGGATCGCCAACCCTTTCGGGCATGGCGAATGTTGTGCAGTGCACAATAGCATTTATCGCGCGGCCGTGCGCGACCCAGAGAATTTCACATCGCGTCACGTTGTAGTCATCTGGGTGCGCAATGCAGGTACGTTGCAAGAACTTCGTGCTAATCCGTGAATATTTTTAGACTCCCTCTAAAAATTTTGGAACACGCCTGGCAGGTATACTGTCCACTTTCCACTGCTCTGCAAAATCAATCTTCATGCCCGACTTGCCGCTTTCGCTTTGGCTTTCGATTACGTCGCTCGGCAGCGTCGGCGTCATGATTCCGCTCGCGCTCGCGGTCGCCGCGTGGCTTGCGCTTGGTTATCCGTGGCGGTATGCGGCGTGCTGGCTGGCCGTGCTCGGGGGCGCCAGCTTACTGGTGGTGCTCACGAAAATTGCGTTCATGGGATGGGGCGTGGGCGTGCGCGACCTGGATTTCACGGGAATTAGCGGGCACGCGATGGTGTCGTCGGCGGTGTTGCCGGTTGCCTTGTTCGTCGCGTGTTTGCCCGGGCGCCGATGGATGCGTGCGTTCGGCGTCTCGACAGGAGTGCTGATCGGGATCGTAGTCGGCGTGTCGCGGATCTTGTTAAACGCGCATTCGGTGTCGGAGGTGGTGACCGGATGTGCGCTCGGCGCGCTCGCCGCGCTGGTATTTGTGGTGTTCGCTTGGCGCGCGGAATCTGGAAAGCTGTCGCCGGCGCCGGTTGCAGTCAGCCTTGCGATGGTGGCCATCACGCTCCACGGGATTTCCGTGCCGACGCAGCGCTGGATTACGGATATCGCGCTGCATTTGTCAGGCCGTGAGCAGCCGTATATTCGTGCACGCTGGAAAGCCGGACGGTATGACAAGCCTATCGCGGCGCCGTCGCAACATATCGATGTGCGGTTTCCAGGGGCCTCGGAATCGTAGGTTTGCTCGCGCCGGTGGACGGTTTCAGGTCGAAACAGCCCTACCGTTATAACCCCAAATATATTACGATGCGCTTTCTATTCCACTCGCCTCGTCCATTGTGTTCAATCTCAAACACTCGCTGATCGCCGCTGTCCTCACGCTCACGCTGCAAACCACCGCACACGCCGATGAAATCGTCGTCTCCGCCGCCGCAAGCTTGACCAACGCGTTCAAAGCCATCGGCGATGCGTACGAGAAACAGCATCCCGGCACCAAAGTCCTGATGAACTTCGGCGCCTCCGACGTGTTGATGCAGCAGATCGTGAAAGGCGCTCCCGCCGATGTCTTCGCCTCAGCCGATCAAAAAGCAATGGACAAAGCCGTCGACGAAAAGGTCATCGCCACAGACTCGCGCCGCGATTTTGCCGCGAATTCGCTCGTGTTGATCGTCCCGAAAGACAGCACGTTCGTCCCCACCAGCGTAAAAGACCTGACGGCGGCCAGCGTGAAACGCGTGGCTTACGGCGATCCGGCATCGGTACCCGTCGGCCGCTACACCGAAGGCGCGCTCAAGCAAGCCGGCGTGTGGGACGCCGTCAGCGCAAAAGGCGTGCTCGCAGCAAACGTACGCCAGAGCCTCGACTACGTGGCGCGCGGCGAAGTGGACGCGGGCTTCGTATTCAGCACCGACGCCGCCGTGATGCCGGATCGCGTGAAAGTAGCGCTGAACGTGCTGACGCAAAGCCCGATCACCTACCCCATCGCCCAGGTAGCGCAGAGCAAACACGCCGCCGATGCCCAGCAGTTCATCGCGTATGTATTGTCGCCGGATGGCCAGAAAACGCTCGCGCAATTCGGTTTCAAGCCGCCAGTGAAATAACGCTTCTGCACAGAACATACAAAACATCGGACCATGGACCAGGCGTGGATTCCACTGCTGCTGTCGCTGAAAGTAGCCGGATGGGCGACGGCAATCGATGTCGTGCTCGGCGTCGCGGTGGCGTTCGGTTTGTCGCGATGGCGCTCGTCGGCGCGTGAGCTCGTCGACTCGCTATTGACGTTGCCGCTGGTCATGCCGCCCACCGTGCTCGGGTATTACCTGCTCGTGCTGCTCGGCCGGCGTGGCCCGATCGGTGCATGGCTCGACAAGTTCGACATCCAGTTGGTGTTCACGTGGCAAGGAGCGGTGATCGCATCCGCCGTGGTCGCGTTCCCGCTCGTGCTGAAGTCGGCGCGTACCGCATTCGAAACCGTCGATCCGCAATTCGAACGTGCCGCGCGCACGCTCGGCATCAGCGAAGCAGCCGTGTTCTTCCGCATCACCCTGCCGCTCGCCGCACGCGGCATCCTCGCCGGCGCGCTGCTCGCGTTTGCAAGAGCGCTGGGCGAATTCGGCGCAACGCTCATGATCGCGGGGAACTTGCCAGGCAGGACGCAGACGCTCTCAGTGGCCGTCTACGCCGCAGTCCAGGCGGGCGACGACAGCACCGCGAACATTCTCGTGATCGTGACCTCGGTGACGTGCGTGGTGATTCTGCTCGCAGCCGGACGGCTGCTGCCGCAGCGCTCGATGGCATCGGTACGCTGAGCGAACGTTGACCATGACCGCCCTATCCGTGCGCCTGCGCAAGCATTTCATCACGCCCGAGCGCGATTTCATGCTCGATATCGCGTTCCGTTCGACCAGTCAGCGCATCGTGCTGTTCGGGCCATCGGGCGCGGGTAAAAGCTTGACGCTGCAAACCATCGCCGGGCTGATCGAGCCGGACGAAGGCGAGATCGTTCTGAATGGAACCACGCTGCTGGATACGGCCAACGGCATCGATCTGACGCCGCAAGCGCGCCGCGTCGCGTATCTGTTTCAGGACTACGCGCTGTTCCCGCATCTGAACGTGCGGCAAAACATTGCCTTCGGTTTGAAGCGCGGCTGGTGGAATCCGTCGAAGCACGTCGCGCACGCAGATGTGGACTACTGGCTGAACGCGTTCGATCTGACCCAAGTCGCGCGGCAGTTTCCGGCGCAATTGTCGGGCGGGCAAAAGCAGCGCGTCGCATTGGCGCGAGCGCTGGTTCCGCATCCGCAATTGCTGTTGCTCGATGAGCCCTTTTCAGCGCTCGACATGGCCTTGCGCCAGCGTATGCGGCAAGAACTTGCCGACCTTCAAAGCGGCCTGGATATTGCGATGGTGCTCATCACGCACGACCCCGACGACGTCGCCATGTTCGGCGATCAAGTCGTGAGTCTGCACGAAGGTCTCGTGCAAACCCACGATGCCCCGGACAAGCTCAGTCCGTCACGCCAAGAATCACGCTCGACGCCTTGAACGCCGCAATAGCCGTCTGACCTTCCGCGAGGCCGAGCGTCGCGACGCTCTCGTTGGTAATGATGGCCGTGACTGTCGTGGCGTCATCAAGGGCAAGCGATACCTCCGCGTTCACCGCCCCCAGTGTCACGCTCGACACCTTGCCGCGTAGCTGGTTGCGCGCCGAAATCCGCACCGATGCACGGGGTCCCTTGACCTCGTCGACCATCAGCATGACCCACGACGCCTTCACGAGCGCGAACGCCTCGCCACCCTCCTTCAGGCCAAGCGACTCGGTGCTTTCGTGCGTGACGACGGCGACAACCGACTGACCGCCCGGCAATGCGAGTTCGATTTCATCGTTGACCGAACCGCGCGTGATTTTCCTGACCGTGCCAAACAGTTGATTGCGTGCGCTTGTTTTCATGCCAATCCGTCCGATAAGCCGCCAGTCCTGCGCGAAACCTTCAATAGCCGCACCCGCGCGGTCGAGAAAAAGCTGATGCTCGCGTTCGATGGCGCGATAGGTATCTATCAGTCTCAGTGCCTTCGCCGTCAGCGTGGTCCCGCCGCCGCCCTTGCCACCCGTGGCACGCACGACGAGCGTGGTGCCGGCGAGATTGTTCATCGTATCGATAGCGTCCCACGCCGCCTTATAACTCATGCCGACGGCTTTCGCCGCGCCCGTGATCGAGCCGGTCTGATGGATGGCCGCGAGCAACGCGATGCGCGCCGCCCCGCCAAGCGTGACCTCACCGCTGCGAAGCCAGATGGAACCGCCCAGCTCGATGGCATCGTGCGGTGTACTACGGGATTCGTCGGTCATGGGGTGAGCGCGGAGTAGGAGGAAAGCTATAAGGCGAGCTATAAGCGAGTGCGACGATTATATCGATGCATTCGTCGATGCATTCGTTCACTTGACCCGCGGCCGTTTTATCTTGCGCAAGATGCGCTCGCCTTCCATCGCGCTCATCCGCTGGGCGTTCACGGCGAAGCCTCTCGCCAACCCCTTTTGAAAATCGCCGGCTTCACCCAGATCGGCTAATCGCTGGGCAGCGACTTCCGCGTCGTTGCCTTCACCCAGGACGCTTTGCAAATTCCCGAGCGCCTCTTCTACGCGCTTGCGGGTTTTCCGGGTCAGCAGCGTACTGAAAAATTCGAGTGCGTAACGCAAACGCTTGGCGTGGATCCGCACCTTGTGTCGCGTCTGGGCATCGAGCGTGGTGAGATCCGGCGCACGTTCGATCTTCCGATAATGTTTGGTGATGCGCTTCTGCGCGTAGTCCGCGAGCGTCTGGTCCGGGTGGCCCGGCGGCGCTTCGAGCGTGCTGAACCATTCGACAAACAACAGCGCGAGCTGCGCGTGGCGCGGCGAGTTCATTGCGTCCTGCAGACGTTGCCGGGCTGCGATGCGGTTTGCTTCGGCGGCGCTTTGCGTCGGTTGCCACGCGCCCTTGTGCTTCTCGTCATCCGATGCCGCGTAAGCGGCGAGCGTGGTGTCAGTGAAGACGTCCCAGTCGCGCGCGTCGGCCAGCAAGTCGCCGAACCATTTCAGGTCGGGCGCGACTCGCGTAGTCCAGGTGTCGTCAATCCATTCAGGAAAGAGCTTGAGCGCTGTCTTCAAGCGGCGCTGCGCCACGCGCAATTGATGCACGTGTTCCGCTTCGAGTCCACCGCGCGACGCGGCGTCGTTGCCGAACCAGTGCGCCGCAACCGACTTGCCGATCTCGACGAATGCATCGGTCGGAGTGGCGTCTTCCGGCAACTTCAGCTTGGCGGCTTTGACAGGCTCACGCAGGGTGGTATCGATGGCGAACGGTACGATCAGGAACGGCAGCGTCTGCACGATTTCATGCGCGCTGGCAAACAACGCTTCGCGTGCGTCAGGGGCGGCCGTGAGTGTCAGCGTCACCGGGCGATCTGCGTTCAGCCGCAGCGTGGCACGCACATGAACGCCGGTATCCATCTCGCCGGGCGTATCCCATTCGACGATCGCCACCTCGACCGCCTCGTTCAATGTGAAGTTGCCATCGGCGATCAGGTTCTTTACTTCAGTAAGCGCTTCTTCCGACGCGATCCAGGAATGCAGGGTGTCATACGGCCCAGCCTCAGTTTCAATCCGCCGGACCAAAGGCCAGTCCCGGTGCAAAGCCACGAAAACGCGGTGGTCATCGTGGGTCTCGATTGCGAGTTCCCACTCTGGTAAACCCACCCCGGCTTTTTGGGATCGCAGCATGAAATCCATGCGGCGCGCGCCGGCGAACCGGCTCAATTGCGCTAGCGCTTCGTCCGGCGGACCGTTCGGCACATCAAGAGAAACCATCCTCAACTCGACGAGTTGCAACATAAGTTCTCCATCATGAGCAGGTCCCTTGCCGGACAGCAAGACGCAAGCCGCTCTTTCATATCATACAAATTTCATTGCGGTGAATGGTCATCAAAACGCCATAAAGCCTGTGCAACCATGACCAGCGCACCGCCAGAAGCAACGCCTTGTCGCTCAAAACCTCCCCGTACACGCGCAGCCTCAAGCTCAAAGGACGTTCCATGCCTGACTTGACCCTCCCCGACAGCAACGACAGCAACGGCCCGCGCTCACTCGGACGCCGGCTAAGCATGCCGCTGTTTCTCGTCGTCATCGCCGCTGGCATTATTTATTGCGTGACGCATCTGATGCAGGATCTCGAGTCGGTCCAACAGTCGTCGATATTGCCGTACGTCCTGCTCGGTGTTGCATTGATGATCGCGCTTGGATTCGAGTTCGTAAATGGCTTCCACGATACGGCCAATGCCGTCGCCACCGTCATCTACACGCATTCGCTCGCGCCGAATCTCGCGGTCGTCTGGTCGGGCGCATGGAATTTTCTCGGCGTGCTGGTGTCAAGCGGCGCGGTTGCGTTCGGCATCCTGCAACTGCTGCCGGTGGAACTGATTCTGGGCGTCGGTACATCGCAGGGCTTCGCGATGGTGTTCGCGCTGCTGATCGCCGCGATCATCTGGAACCTCGGCACCTGGGCACTTGGGATTCCTTCGTCGAGCTCCCATACGCTGATCGGCTCGGTGATCGGCGTCGGGCTGATGAACCAGATGATGCACGGTCCGTCGGGAACATCGGGCGTGGACTGGGGCCAGGCGCTCGCAGTAGGAAAATCGCTGCTGTTCTCGCCGCTGGTCGGCTTCATCCTGGCGGGTTTGCTGCTGTATGTCATGAAGCTCGTGGTGCGAGTTCCTGCACTGTATAAAGAGCCGAAGAAAAACACGCCGCCGCCGTTCTGGATTCGCTGCCTGCTGATCCTGACCTGCACGGGCGTGTCGTTCGCGCACGGTTCCAACGACGGTCAAAAGGGCATGGGCCTTATCATGCTGATCCTGATCGGCACCGTGCCGACCGCCTACGCGCTGAACAAGGCCGTCACGCCGGCCCAGACACAGACCTTCCTGTCGGTCGGCCATCACGCATCCGAAGTGCTCGGCAAGTACACCAACGGCGCCGCGCCCGTTGCCGACCCGCGCGCTACGGTGCAGCACTATGTGCAGACCAAGACGGTCGAGCCGGACACCATCGTCGCGCTCAAGCAGCTCACCGAAGTCATCGATGCGCAAGTCGGGCCGTCGTCGTCGATGGCGACCGTACCGCAAGGCATCGTGAATAACGTGCGCAACAACATGTATGTGGCCTCCGAAGCGCTGCGCCTGATGGACAAGCAGGGCGCGCCCACCTTCGCCGCCGACGACGCCGCCGTGCTCAAGAACTTCAAAGGCCAGCTCGATCATTCGACCAAGTTCATTCCGACGTGGGTGAAAGTGGCCGTGGCGGTGGCGCTTGGCCTCGGCACGATGGTCGGCTGGAAGCGGATCGTAGTGACGGTCGGCGAACGTATCGGCAAGACCCATTTGACGTATGGACAAGGGGCATCGGCGGAACTGGTCGCGATGCTGACCATTGGCGCAGCGGACGTCTACGGCCTGCCGGTCAGCACGACCCACGTGCTGTCCTCGGGTGTGGCAGGGACAATGGCCGCAAACGGTTCAGGGCTGCAATGGCGCACCGTGCGCAGCCTCGCGCTTGCCTGGATCCTGACCTTGCCCGTTTCGATCGCGCTCGCAGCGGGCTTGTTCTGGGTGTTCCGCGGACTTTTCTAAGCGGGCTTTCCCTTCTAAACGTGCTTTTAAGCCCGTTACCCCTTAAAGCGCGAGCGGTTTTTTCAAACCGCTCGCGCTTGCAGAACGTGCCGATAGCCGACCTGTTTTTGTCTGCCCTCCAGCCACCCTCCTGACGCCATACCCTTCCCCGCCGATGGCACACCGTTTGCTGAATTTTGCTGAATGAAAGCGGCAATCGCGAGGGTATCGGCCCCGCAATCACCCAGTCCACCGATGGCGCGGCCGAGTTCGCTGCTCAAGCGTTTTGCCACAACGGAAGAAGTGGCGAATAGGGTGGTGTATGTGTGTTCGGAAGCGGCGGCAGCAACGAATGGCGCGGCGCTGCGTGTGGATGGTGGGGTTGTGCGGGCGGCTTTTTTGGGCTCAGGCGCCGCGCACTATCAACGCAAAATCACACGCGCAAAACACGTCCGTCCGGTCCGATCAGCGGCGGCAGGCGCGGCGTTGGGTCTGTGGCTTTCGGCGCAGCTTTCGGGCGACCGGGATTCGACGGTGTTGTAGATAACGCCGGCGGCGCGACGTTGGTTTTATCGGCGACTTGCTTGACGACCGGACCGCTCTTGCGCTTCTTCTTCGCCTGCGCCGACAGCGTGGCGCGCGGTTTGACCTTCGCTTTATGCAGTTGCGATTCGGGCGGATTCCAGACTTCGACGTAATGCTCGGCGGCCACGGCGGCCAGCGAGCCAAAACCCATGAATCCCGCCAAAACCGCAAGCACGACGTTCGAAGAAAGTGTGGATAAAACAAGTCTCACAGCAAGTGCTCCAGATTGTTCAGTGTCCGCCAGCGCGCGAAAGTATAGCGTCCAGCGAGCGCTGCGATGTGTCGAGTTCAAGCAACGCGCTATCCAGCCGTTGTAGTGCCAGCGCGACGGCGCGGCCGTCCGCGTCAAGTTCCGGTTCGCTGCGCGTGGCCTCAAATGCGGCCGATACCGCGCGGGTTGCCTGCACGTATCGCGCGAGTGCGGCGGCTTCAGCAGAAGAATGACTGTTCATGTTTCGTGTCCATGCAAAAGCACTCACCTGTATGAATATACAGTAATGCCACGCGAGGGAAAAGCATTCGTGCGGCAATGCCAAGTGTGCACGTAAACCCGTCTGGTTTTAAGTTGGGCTTAATTGTCAGAGGGCACATTACAAACGCGAGCTTTTATCGCCGCCACCGTTGGCGGCTCTTAATCAAGGCTTTCACCGCGAGGACACGTCATGGCCGCCAGCGCATCATTTCAGAACATCAAGTCCACGATGAAAACCGAGCACGCCCTGCCGCTGCATGAATGCCGGCTTTCCGAAACAGTCGAACGGCCGTGGGGCAAGCCGTATCGAATGGTTGAATGGGCGCGCAAAAGCGATCCGTGCAGCCAACTGAGCGTCGTGCCGGCAGAGTTCACCACGTCCGAAATCGCGGAAGTGTTGCGCGCTCACGTGTCGGGCCGGCGCTACGGTCCCACGGATATCGATGGTAGCGTCTGAAGCGCGGCGCCTGCCGAGCGCCGTCGTAATATCCGCAGCCGGCGCTTTTTAGCGCCACTGAACCACGGACGCACTCCCAGTCTCAGTTAAAACTTGATATAGTCCACAAATGGACTAATATACGAATCAAGTTCCTAACGAGACTTTTTTATGCAACGCGCCCAACGCGTCCCGCGTTCCGTTCCTTCGCCACAGCCTTCGGTCGCTGACATGTCCGCGGCCGGCTTGCGGGCGTTTTTTAATATCGCGCGCGACTGGGCTCTCTCAGCCGATGAGCAGATCGTCCTGCTCGGTTCTCCCGGCCGCTCCACCTTCTTCAAATGGAAAGCTGCGCCGCAAACGGCGCGTCTCGGCCGCGACACGCTCGAGCGCCTTTCGCTGATTCTCGGCATCTATAAGGCCTTGCAGATCCTGTTGCCGCAAGCTGAAGCCGCGGACGGCTGGATCAAGCGTGCGAATGCCGCGCCGCCATTCGGCGGGCGGCGCGCGCTCGACCGCATGCTTGCGGGCAACGTGAGCGATCTGGTGGCGGTTCGTCAATATCTCGATGCGATGCGAGGCGGTTGGGCGTGAGCGACTTATCCAATCTGCCGCAAGCTGAAAACGACTGGCACGCTGTCTGGCCGCACACCGAGCTCAACTGGGCGCCGGCTTATCGTGTGATTCCCACGCGTTTCCCCGCTGTCAATCTCTTCGATCGGGTTGCGTCGCCGCAGGATTTCGACGCCCTTTACGCGCTCGAGGCCATGACCAACGACCGCTTGCGCACGGAAGTGGGCGAACTGGATCTGGTGCCGGTTGCCGAGCGCCAGTTCGGCGCGGGTTATGGCCCGATCATGGCGGCCTTCACGCATTTGAATCCGAACGGCAGCCGTTTCTCCGATGGCACCTACGGTGTGTTTTATTGCGCGCGAGAAAGGCGAACGGCTATCGAGGAAACGCGCTATCACTCGGCGCTGTTTCTCGCGGACACGAAGCAAGCGCCGTTGCGCCAGCAGATGCGGCTTTATACGGTGTCGGCGCAAGGCGACGTTGTCGATCTATGCAATGGCCGGCTGGAACAAGCTGCGCTCGACCCGGCGATTCTTTCGCCCTCCAGTTATGTCGCGGGCCAGGCATTGGGACGTGAGGCGCGGGAAGCGGGCGCACCGGGAATCGCGTATCCGTCGGTGCGGGATCGCGGAGGTGAATGCCTCGCCGCTTTCCGCACCACCCTGCTGCGCGATTGTCATCACGCCGCGTATCTGGAATACGAGTGGAACGGCGAGACGGTGATCAACGTCTTTGAGATGAGCAAAGTCGGATGAAGCGTTCCGTTCCCACTCGGGGGGTGAAAAAACCGCTATGGTAGGGCCAACTCCCGCGCCCCCTCAGCACTCGCCCAGCCCTGTTTCACCGACCAGCGCTGCTCAGTACCCGCCTCCACGATAGTCAACCGTCCATCGTCGGTATACGCCCCGGTATCAATAAAAATCTGCGACCCGATCTGCTTGATCGCCTTCATGGGCGTGTGCCCGCAATACGTCGGCGATAACCCCCGCTGCCACGCAGGCTTACCCGTCCCCAGCGCAAGCGAACGCCCCCACAGCATCTGCTGCCGGACATCGTCGGGGAAATACGCCACCTCCAGATCGGCGTCACTGCCGAAAAACTCCGCGTGCAGCACGTTGAAACGCGTCGGGCCATCGCCAACAATCCGCACCAACGGAACACTCGCCAGCTTCGCGGCAATCACCTTGAGTTGCTCGTTCGTGAGGTTCGCCGCCCACGCACCGCCGATCGAATACCACATGTGGCGCTGCATCCTGCCGGCCGCAACCGCACACAGCGCATCTTCGTGATTGCCAAGCACGGGGTAGAACCAGGGTTTATCCAGCAGATCAATGGCCGCGAGCGAATCGCTGCCGCGATCGACGAGATCGCCCACGGAAAACAGCCGATCACGTGAGCCGTCGAAACCGATTTCGCTAAGCAGATAACGCAGGGCGTCGACGCAGCCGTGCAAATCGCCAACCACAAGGTCGCGGCCAATTTTGTTCGCCGGATGCCAGCAAACGACAGGATAGGTAGAAGCAGTCATGGCAGTAATTTTAATCTTACAAAACGCGCAGTTATGCGCGCCAACTCGCTTACCAACGAGTTTATCCCTCCACATTCTGAAATGGCCATCGCCGATGCGCAATGCGATCGAAATTCCACGGCAATAATTGCCGCGGAATCTCGATCAAAGCGTACCTATTGCGGCGTCGAACGCAGTTTGGCGACCTGATCGGCGGATGTCGTCGATTGCGGATTGCCAAATGTCTTCGTCACGTAATTGCTGATGGCGGCAATCTGCTCATCGCTGAGCTCGCTCCCGAAAGCCGGCATGAAAGCCGTCGAGTTTTTCGTCTCGCGGTTCACGCCGTGCAGCATGACCATCGTCAGATTATTCGCCGCCGATGCCCCCACCACGCTGTTATGAATCAGCGACGGATACGCGCCCGCCGCGTTGCCGCCCCGGCCTTCGCCGGTCCAGCTATGACACGTCGCACAGTTCGCAATGAACAATTGCGCACCGCTCACGCCGCTGATCGACGTGCCGCGCATCGCAGTGACGTCCGCGTTGGTCGGCTTGCCGAAGGAATCGCGTGGACGGGTGTCGCCGCCGCTTTGCGCCGGCACCGAGCGCAAGTACACCACCATCGAACGCAGATCCTCAGGCGTCATATATTGCGTGCTGTTCTGGACCACATCCGCCATCGGACCGGCCGCATTCGCCCGGCCATGCGCGACGCCAGCGGCGAGATATTGCGTCAGCTCGTCGTCGGTCCATGCACCGACACCCGCGTTTTTGTCCGGCGTGATGTTGAACGCATGCCAGCCGGACAACTCGGCGCCGCTGAAACGTTCACTCGTTTTCAGACCTTGCGTGAAATTGCGCGGCGTATGGCATTCCTCGCAATGCGCGAGACCGCCAACCAGATAAGCACCGCGATTCCATTCCGCGCTCTGCTGCGGATCGGGGACAAAACGGCCTTCCTTGAAATTGAACATGTTCCAGAACACCATCAGCCAGCGCTGGTTGAACGGAAACGACAGCTCGTTGCGTGGCGGTGCGTAGTGGATCGGCGCGAGCGTATTCAGATAAGCGCGGATCGCGAGGACGTCCGAGTCCGTGACCTTTGTGTATTCGGCATACGGGAACGCCGGATACAAGCGCTCACCGCTCTTGCCAATACCTTCGTGCATCGCGCGCAGGAAATCCGCGTCGGTCCAGCGGCCGATGCCGGTATCCGGATCGCTCGTGATATTGGGCGTATAGATAGTCCCGAATGGCGTGTTGATCGGCAGACCGCCCGCGAACGGACGGCCCTTGTCGGCGGTATGGCACGCCACGCAATCGCCTGCCCGCGCGAGGTACTCACCTCGTTTGATCAGCGCCGCGCCGGCCTGCGTATCGCGTTGCACGACCGCGGGTTCAGCTGCGCCGTTCTGCGCCTGCGCCGATTGAATCAGCGTGTGGAAACTCACACCGGCTACGGCAAGCGCAAGCACGGCGAGCGCGCCGCCGAGGCGCTTGTTGAATGTCTTCGCGTCGCGAGGTTGGTGGTTCTTCATCGTGGATCTCCGTCGGCGCACAATCAAAGTTCTTTCTTCAGTTTGTCGGCGAGACGCAGCGACAACGCGGACAGCGTCAGCGTGCAATTCACCGATGCCGCCGTCGGCATCACCGCACTTCCGGCAATGAAGAGATTCGAGTGGTCGTGCGCGCGGCATTCGGAATCCACGACGGAATCCTTCGGGTCGGCGCCCATGATGGTCGTACCCATGATGTGGTTGTTCGGGGCGAATTTATCGTCGAAGGTAATCTCCGTGCCGCCGAACAATTCCGCGATCCGCGCATAGTGCGCACGCGTATCCACCGCGCTTTTCTTCACGTAGTCGTTGATCGAGTAATAGATCTCTGGCTGCGGAATGCCGAGCGAATCCTTATGATCCGACGAGGGCACCACGCGGTTCTGCGGCTCCGCCAGATGCTCGTGGAAGCTGTCGATGTTCATGGTGCGCGCGGCGCGGTCGCGGATCTGCCGGTCGAGCTCCGCCCCGGTCAAACCCTTCGCGATCAGGTCCGCGGTCACCGACATGGTGGGCACGCCGTTCGACAAATGCAGCTTCTTCGCCGCGTAATCGGAGCGGAAGGCACCATCGCGGAAATTGACGATGGAGGTCATTTCCATCGGCCCGCGGCCCGGCCACACGGGCTCGTTAGCGAGGAAGGTCACGCCTGTGCCGGGGTGGTCCATCAGGTTGCGGCCGACTTGATCCGAACTATTGCCAATGCCGTTCTTGAACTTGTCCGACACCGACTGCAACATCAGCTTCGGCGTTTCGATACCGTTAGCCGCGAGCACAAAGAGCTTGCCCGTAACACGCGTGCTGTTGCCGTTCGGGTCTTTGTAATGGACAGCGGTGATCAAGCCTTTGTCGTCGCTTTCGATCTTGTAGACGACCGCTTGCGCGATCAGCTTCGCGCCCGCGCGCTCCGCTTTCTCTGCGTGCGTAACGCCGTTGTACATGGCGGCGATCGGACAGATCGGCATGCAGTTGTTATTGCCGCAGCAAGTCGGGCGGGCATCGTAGGGGCGGCTGTTACGCGCGACCGGTTCCGGCACGACGTGGAATGACTGGGCGTTGAGGACATCGGAGAAACGCTGGTCCATGTAGGACAACGGCAGCATGTCCATGGGATACGGTTTGGAACGCGGCGAACCGAGATCCACGTTGTTCCTCGGGCCCGACACACCAAGCTGCACTTCGGCAGCGAAGTACCAGGGCTCGAGGGTCTCGTAAGGGATCGGCCAGTCGCGGCCCACGCCGTAGAGCGTCCTCAGCTTGAAATCGGCGGGCAGCAAACGCCATGCGGCGGCGGCCCAGTGCCACGTCGTTCCGCCCACGAGCCGCAAGTATTGCGACGCGTACGGATACTCGCCCTTCTGGATCAGATAGTGGTTCTCGGGTGAATACTGTGGATGCGGCGCGTAGGGCGTGGACGGATACGGTGTAGCGAAATCGCCTTTCGCCGGCGAGTTACGAAAGTTCTCGACGATCTGCCAGCGCGGAATACGCGGCCCGGCTTCGAGCAGGATCACGGATGCGCCCGCGCTCGCGAGCTGATGCGCGACGAGACCGCCCGCAACCCCCGATCCGACGACCACCACATCGGCCGAATTCGAATTTGCCATTTGTTGTTGTCCTGTGAGGGTAGGTTTTTATCTGCTTCGGTCGCGCTGTCGAGCGGCGCGCCGGCTTGGTGCTTTTCTTGATGCGTTCTTTGATACGTTCGTTCAGGCCGCGCCGGGCGGCTTTTGCGTCCAGTAGAACGGCACGTCGCGGCAATACGATGGAATGGTCAGCACGTCGTTGACGGGATCGAACATCAGCGCCCGCTCGTAGGCGACCACGCTTATGCGCGGTGCATCGCCGACAAGACCGAGGTACCACGCCCGCATGACGGCGGTGACGGTGCCGGCAAGCTTGGGCGTGTCGGCCTTGAGCGCCTCGGTCACCGTGTCCGACGGCACGCCGCCATGCGCCGCGAGCCAGGTATTCAGTGCGCTCACGTTGGCGACAAACTCGCTGTCCGACTTCGATAACGCGTCATACACACGCTGCGCCAGCACGGGGTCGAAGTTCGTGCGGCCGGTGAGTTTGCGTGACAGCAGGAGGAAACCGTCGAGACCGGCAGGTGGGGTATCGGCGAAAGCCTGGGTGAACAATGAAGGGAAACCGAACCCCGCCGAAGCAAACGCAAGCGCGACTGCGGATGCGCAAGCGCCGAGAACAAAACGCCGGCGTGTGGCCGAGTGTGCGCGCGCTATGGGGTGTTCAAATGGTGTCATGGTGTGAGGTCCCAATTCGCGTTTCTCAGAGAGTCGATGATCGATTGCACGTTCCGATATCGCCCGAATAATTTCAAGGCGCGCCAAGCGGCGGCCGAAGTTTTGCACGATGAACCCGATAAAGACCCAAGCCCGAGCGCACTGGAAATTGAAAGGTGCACGGGCAATAATCGCGGCACTTGTGGGCGCCGGTATTCTGCGATTGGCCTGCACGATACCGCGCCGTGCCAGCTTACCGTCATAACCCGAGCGCTATAAAAAATGAATCTCGTTCCCCAAGTACTTCGTTATCGCCCGCGGGCAGTGATTGCCCTCGTGATTGGTGTGTTCGTGGCGCTTTTGGTTCCACATGGTTTCACGCCGATCGTGCGCGGGCTCATCGGATGGGACAGTACCGTATGGCTGTATCTTGTGCTTATCTGGATCCGAATGGCGAATGCACAGCAGGACAAAGTGCAGGAACTCGCCGAGCGCGAAGACGAGAACGCGGGCATGGTGTTGCTCATCATCAGCCTGGCCGCCGTAGCGAGTCTTATCGCGATCGTGTTCGAGCTGGCCGCGGCAAAGAACCTGGGCTTGCGCGGCGCGCTGTTCCACTATCTGCTGACCGGATTCACGATGCTGGGTGCGTGGTTCCTCATCCCGACCATCTTCACGCTTCACTACGCACGACACTACTATCAGTCTGAGGGAAACGAGACCTCACTGAAGTTTCCCGATGCCCACCTCAAGCCGGACTACTGGGACTTCCTGTATTTCTCATTCACGATCGCGGTGGCATCGCAGACTTCGGATGTCGTGCTCTGCTCCAACGAAGTCCGGCGAGCGGCGCTGGCGCAATCCATTTTGTCGTTCTTCTTTAATGCCGCGGTAATCGGTTTATGTGTCAACACGGCTGCGAGTTTGCTTGGGCCTTGAATCGCGCTTAGAGCAAATTTTGCCGCCATCCGTCATTCGATTCGGGCGTAATTGCCATATCTAATAAATTAGTCTGGATGGCTGACAATTCCTGGCGCTTGGTCTGCTAGCGCACAGACAGACCGGAATTTCATATAACGATTCCAGGCCACGCCATGTAAAAACGCCGCGTCCGACGCGTGCTTTTTTACATGCCTCCATTTGCCCGCTGAGCGTCCAGCTCAGCGTGTCTCAAACGACTATTGCTTCTTCCGGATTCAGCAGAATCATAAGAACTTGGCACACGCCTTGCTCTGGCTATCCGGCACCCCCTCTTCCCCCCGATAAAAGCACCGGACGCATGCGGCCGCCGACCCTTCCGGCCGAGCGCATTCCCATCGCTTTTCATCCATCAAACGCCAGGAGTCCGCTTTGTCCTTGAACGTCTTGCTTGTCGCTTCAGAGGCCGTGCCGCTTGCCAAAACCGGCGGACTGGGTGACATGGTCAGCGCATACGCCGCTGCGTTGCGTGAGGCCGGAGTGGACGCCGCGATCCTCATTCCGGCCTATCCGAAAGCGTTGCAGACGATCAATGAATTGCAAAAGGTGGCTTCCGTGACGGGGCTTCCCGGCGGTGATGGCGCGTTTTATCGCGGCCGCATGCCGGATACCGGTGTGCCCGTGATCCTGCTGCGCATGGATCATTTATACGCACGCGAAGGCCTCTATCAGGATGCAAAAGGACGCGACTACGAAGACAACGCCATTCGTTTCGCATCGTTATCGGCGGCGGCAGTGAAGATCGCCGAAGGCATTCGAGGAGTCAAGAAGCCGGACATCGTGCACGCACACGACTGGCATTCCGGTCTCACGCCGCTGCTCATGAAGGAAGCCGGCGTGCACGCAAAAAGTGTATTCACGATCCACAATCTGGCGTTCCAGGGCAACTATTCGCTCTCGCTTGGTGCAGCGCTCGGCGTGCCCGAAAAATGGCTCGCGCCCGCGCTGACGGAACCGCAGAGCATCGAATTTTATGGTGCATTGAGTCTGATGAAAGCCGGCATTGTGCATGCCGACCACGTCGCCACCGTCAGTGAAACGTATGCCCGCGAAATCCTCACCCCGCGCTTCGGCCACTTGATGGAAGGTGTGCTGCAAAGTTGTGCCGGCAAGCTGTCGGGCATCATCAACGGCATCGATGTGGAGACCTGGGACCCGAAATCCGATACGCAGGTTGCCCGCAATTATTGTTTCGACGATATGCGCGGCAAACACGCCTGCAAGCGCGAACTGCAGCAGATGTTCGGCCTTCCCACCGATCCCTTCGCGCCGGTGATCGCGCTCGGCAGCCGGATGACATCGCAGAAAATGGCCGATGTCGCCGTGGAAGCCATTCCCGCGCTGCTGGAACAGCATCCGCGTTTGCAGATCGCCGTGCTCGGCAAGGGCGAAGCGCATATCGAAACCGCGTTTCGGCGCCTCGCGCGGACATGGCCCGATCGTGTCGGTGTCTATATAGGTTTTGACGAGCGCCGCGCGCATGTGCTGCATGCCGGTGCTGACATTCTCCTGCACGGCAGCCGGTTCGAGCCCTGCGGCCTCACGCAGATCTACGCGATGCGCTATGGCACCTTGCCCGTGGCGTCGCGCGTGGGCGGGCTGGCGGATACGATCGTGGATGCGGCCGAGGCATCGGGGCATCGGGCAGGTTTCCAAACATCCCCGCTCGGCGGCTTCGAGGGCGCAACGTCCTTTCGCCCGGCCACGGGTTTTCTCTTCGACGGCGACCGTCCGCAGGACGTGATCGCCGCCGCCACGCGCGCCATCGACGTCTTCATGCGTCCGCAGCAATGGCGCACGCTCCAACGCAACGCGATGGCACGCGATTACGGCTGGAACCATGCGGTAGCGAAATATGTCCAGCTATACGCGGGTCTCACCGATGCACGTCCCGCGAAAGCGCCGTTGCGCACTCGCCGTGTGCCGGTCAAGGTTCGGGCGGTGCCGGCCGTCACGGTAGCCGAGGCCGAGCGTCGCGAAGCGGAGCAGGCGCAATTCGTCGCACGCAGCGCCTGACGTTCCACGCTACGCCGTTCGATGGTACGGTTACACGGTTGGCCGCTCGTGGCGTTTTGGATTGCAATGCACCACGAGCGAATGTCGTCTGACCTGAACCGCATGCCGGTCGCGAACACTTGGGCAAGCTCAGGCTCCGACACACGCCGGGAAACACGGCGAGGCCGCGGCACGCTACGTGCTGTGTCCCCTCTGCGACCCTGGCGCCGCACCGAACGGCGTATTGTCAGATGACGATACGCGCCGCACTCGTCACCCCGGAATTGGTGCTTTGAAGACTGTCTGAGGCTCGTCTGCCGTTGCCGTTCTTGCGGTTGGTTTATTGCCTGGTTGAGCGCGATCGCGTTTTCCCGCATCCACGCCATAGCAGGACGAACTGGAAAAGACGACCGATGGAACACCATCAAATGCTTCAAGCGTATGCGCCCAGAATCTATTTCATCGACCCGCTTCTCGTCGGACCATTGCCCGAGTGGTCCGCGCAATTCGAACATGCCGCCGCGCTGGGCTTCGATCACGTCCTGATCGGCGCACCGTTCCAGCCGGGCAGCAACGGCCATCGGCAGGCGGTGGCCGATCATCACAAACTTCATGCTGTCTTCGAATCCGACGCGCCCGCGAGCGACGGTTTGCGTCTGCTTGCCAGTCAGGCGAGCAAGCACGGCCTGACCTTGCTGGTGGATATCACCCTCGATCAGGTCAGCGCCGAGGGGGGGTTGTTCCGGGACAACCGTCACTGGTTCCATCCGTTCGAAGCGGCTGAAGCCCGGCTCGATCCGCGTCACGCGCCGCACGAGGAAAGCGCGGCGCATGCCAATTTCGGCGATGGCGAAGCGGCCCAGGCGCTCACCGAATGGTGGGCACGCGAGTTGATGCTGCTCGCCGACACCGGTATTGGCGGCTTTCGCTTCGAGGCGCCGCACAAGGTACCGGCGCATGTGTGGCGGCGGCTTGGCGCGGCGGTTCGCGAACGTCATCCGCAAACGAAATGGCTCGCGTGGACGGTGGGCATCAGCCGCCAGGATCTCGCCGGCCTTGCCGATGCCGGATTCGACTCGGTGTTTTCATCGTCGAGATGGTGGGATTTCCAGAGCAACTGGCTCTTCGACGAACACGCTGCGCTGTTTCGCATTGCGCCGCCCATTGCGTTTCCCGAGGAACCGTACGGCTCGCGCCTGCTGCACGATCTCCCCGATACCGGCGACTCCTCGCTGGTCGAACGCGCCTACCGGCGCGCGCTTTACACGGCGGCGGGCATAGGCACCGGCCTGCTTGTGCCCATGGGCTTCGAATACGGCGTCACGCAACCGCTCACCTACAACCACGGCAGCGCGGAAGAATTCCGGCGCGCCAAAGACGGGGCGCGTTTTAACGTATCGGCGGAAGTGGCCCATGCGAACGCCCTGCAACGCAACTCCGCCGCACTCGCGAGCACCGGCGAACTGCGCGCGCTGACCGGCGCGGGGACGCCTTACGCCGCCATCCTGCGCGGCAGCGGCCCGGATCTGCGGATCGCGGGCGAAGCGGCGCTGATCGTGCTGAACCCCGATCTCACCACGCCGGTTTACGTCGATACGCGTCATTTGCTGGACGGCGCGCCGGGTAACTTCACGCGGTTCCGGGCTATCGGCGAGGACACGTCGGAAACGCCGCTGCCGCTCGAACCCTTCCTGCTGCAGCCCGGCGAAGTGCACCTGCTGCGTGGTGTCGCCGAACCACCTGTCCTGCTGGCGCAACCGCAAGTCAAGCGCGGCTCCAAGGCCGCCGACAAGAAAATGGTGAACGAGGCATTGCTGGCGCCACGGGTGGCGATCGAAAGCGTGGCGCCTTCGGTCGATCACGGGCGCTTTCCGGCAAAGCGGATCGTCGGCGAAGCGGCTGACATCACGGCCGCGATTTTCTCGGAAGGCCACGACAAGATCGCGGCCGCCGTGCAATGGCGCGCCGCCGATGAAACCGACTGGCACGAAACGCAAATGGTGCCGGTCCTACCGCTCGGCAATGACCTGTGGACGACCCATATTCCGCTGGATCGCCTCGGCCGTCATGAATTCACGGTGATCGCGTGGCGCGACGACTTCGCTTCGCTGATCGATCACATGCAGAAGAAGCTGAAGGCCGACCAGACGGTCGAACTGGAACTCGAAGAAGCGCGGCATTTGTTCGCGTTGATCCTGGCCGAAGTGAAAACCACGGAAGGCGCCGAGACGGAGCCGCTGGAAGGCATCGTCAAGCAGTTCGCCAAAGCCGATGCAAGCACGCGGCTTGCCTTGACGCTCGCGCCGGAGACGGCGCTGGCGATCGAAGCGGCGCGGCACCGGCCGTTCCTGTCGCGCGATCCGGTGACGTATCGTATCGACGCCGAACGCGCCGCCGCGCGTTTCGCAAGCTGGTACGAAATCTTCCCGCGCTCCATGAGCGATGACGAAAATCGCCACGGCACCTTTGTCGATGTGATCGGCAAGATGCCGCGTATCCGCGAGATGGGTTTCGACGTGCTCTACTTCCCGCCGATCAGCCCGATCGGCATTGCCAACCGCAAGGGCAAGAACAACGCGCTGACAGCGTTACCCGGCGATGTAGGCAGCCCGTACGCCATCGGCGGCAAGGAAGGCGGCCATGACGCCGTGCATCCGGAACTGGGCAATCTCGATGATTTCAAGCAGATGCTGGACGCCGCTCGCGCTCACGGCCTGGAAATTGCGCTCGATTTCGCCGTGCAGTGTTCGCCGGACCATCCGTGGCTGAAGGAGCATCCCACGTGGTTCGCCTGGCGGCCGGACGGCACCTTGCGATACGCCGAGAACCCGCCGAAGAAGTATCAGGATATCGTGAACCCGGATTTTTACGCGCAAGATGCGAAGCCGGAACTCTGGCTGGCACTACGCGACGTGTTCCTGTTCTGGATCGCGGCGGGCGTGAAGATTTTCCGTGTCGACAACCCGCACACCAAACCTTTCCCGTTCTGGGAATGGGTGATCGCCGACGTGCGCGGGCGTCATCCCGACGCCATCTTCCTGGCCGAGGCATTCACGCGTCCGCGCGTGATGAACCGCCTCGCCAAGCTCGGTTTCTCGCAGTCGTACACGTACTTCACGTGGCGCGAGTCGAAGCGCGATTTCCTGGAGTACATGCACGACCTGACGCAAACCGACGCGAGGGATTATTTCCGCCCGAACTTCTTCGTCAATACGCCCGATATCAACCCGCGTTTCCTGCAACGCTCGGGGCGCGCCGGCTTCGTGATCCGCGCCGCGCTCGCCGCGACGCTTTCCGGTTTGTGGGGCGTGTACAGCGGTTTCGAGTTATGCGAAGCGGCCGCGCTGCCGAACAGCGAGGAATATCTCGACTCGGAGAAATATCAGATCCGCGCGTGGGACTGGAACCGGCCGGGGAATATCGTCGGGGAAATCACGGCGCTGAACCGGATCAGGAAAGCAAATCCGGCGCTCCATTCGCATCTCGGCGTCAACTTCCTTCCCGCTCACAACGACAACATCCTGTTCTTCGAGAAAGCGAATGCGGCGCGCGACAATGTCGTGCTGGTCGCGATCAATCTCGATCCGTTCAACGAACAAGGCGCGGACGTGGAACTGCCGTGGCAGACGTTGAATAATTGGGGCGTGCAGGAGTGGGACGCGCTGGCCGTGGAGGACCAGATGACCGGCGAGCGTTTCGAATGGCGCGGCAGACAGCAACACATCCGCCTCGATCCCAACACGCGGCCGTTCGCGATCTGGAGAATCGCGCCGACGTGGGGATTGCCGAGGGCGCAGACGGTCATCTGAAGGTCATCATCACGACGGCATCAGCCGACGTGGCAGAGAACAACTCACGCAGCCGGGACAGAACACCGTCGCGACTCAAGGAGCGACACGTGAAGCGTAACAAGAACTCGACTCTCAGCGACGATCCGCTCTGGTACAAAGACGCGATCATCTATCAGATCCACATCAAATCCTTCTTCGATGCGAACAACGACGGCATCGGCGATTTCCCCGGCCTGCTCGCGAAGCTCGATTACATCTCGGAACTCGGCGTCGACACGATCTGGCTGCTGCCGTTCTATCCGTCGCCACGGCGTGACGACGGATACGACATAGCCGATTACCGCAACGTGCATCCCGATTACGGCACCCTCGGCGACGTGAAGCGTTTCATCCAGGAAGCGCACGCACGCGGGATTCGCGTGATCACCGAACTGGTCATCAACCACACGTCCGATCAACACCCGTGGTTCCAGCGCGCGCGTCTGGCGAAGCCGGGCTCGAATCATCGCAACTACTATGTCTGGTCCGATACCGACAAGAAGTACGAAGACACACGGATTATTTTCATCGATTCGGAGCCGTCCAACTGGACGCATGATCCGGTCGCGGGGCAGTACTACTGGCACCGCTTCTTCAACCACCAGCCGGACCTGAACTTCGATAACCCCGCCGTGCTGAAGGAAGTGCTGCAGGTGATGCGCTTCTGGCTGGATATCGGTATTGATGGATTGCGGCTGGACGCGGTGCCGTACCTTGTCGAACGCGAAGGCACGAATAATGAGAACCTGCCGGAAACGCACGCAATCCTGAAGAAGATTCGCGCGACCATCGACGCGGAATATCCGAACCGCATGTTGCTGGCCGAAGCGAATCAATGGCCGGAAGACGTGAAGGAATATTTCGGCGACGAAGACGAATGCCACATGGCCTTCCACTTCCCGCTGATGCCGCGCATTTATATGTCGATTGCGAGCGAAGACCGCTTCCCGATCACCGACATCATGCGGCAGACACCGGATCTCGCGCCGACCAACCAGTGGGCGATTTTCCTGCGCAATCACGACGAACTCACGCTCGAAATGGTGACGGATTCCGAGCGCGATTATTTGTGGAACACGTACGCGAGTGACCGTCGCGCGCGGCTGAATCTCGGCATTCGCCGGCGTCTCGCGCCGCTGATGGAACGCGACCGGCGACGCATCGAACTGATCAATTCGCTGCTGCTGTCCATGCCGGGCACGCCCGTGATCTATTACGGCGATGAACTCGGCATGGGCGACAACATCCACCTCGGCGACCGTGACGGCGTACGTACGCCAATGCAGTGGTCATCCGATAGGAACGGCGGGTTTTCGCGCGCCGATCCCGAGCAGCTCGTGCTGCCACCGGTCATGGGTTCGCTCTACGGCTACGACGCCGTGAACGTGGAATCGCAGAGCCGCGACCCGCACTCGCTGCTCAACTGGACCCGCAAGATGCTCACGGTGCGTCGCGGGAAACAGGCGTTCGGACGAGGCGCGATCCGCTTCCTGCGTCCGAACAACCGCAAGATCCTCGCGTATCTGCGCGAGGTCGAGGGCGAACCGCCGATCCTCTGTGTGGCGAACTTGTCGCGTGCACCTCAGGCCGTGGAACTCGATCTGTCCGAATACGCCGGTTCGGTGCCGCTGGAAATGACCGCGGACTCTGCGTTCCCGCCGATCGGCCAGCTCACCTATTTGCTGACCTTCCCGCCCTACGGTTTCCTGTGGTTCCAGTTGTGCCCGGGCAATCAGCGTCCAGCATGGAGCCAGGCACCCTCCGAACAACTGCCCGAATTCGTGACGATGGTGATCCGTGCCGGCCAGACCGGCCCGACACCCGAAAACGTGCGGCTGCTCGAATCGGAAGTGCTGCCGTCTTATTTGAGCAAGCGGCGCTGGTTTGCATCGAAGGACCGGACGCTGGTCGGCGTACGGCTCGCGGCATTGACGACCATTCCCGAAGCGGGTTTTGCGTTCACGGAGATCGAAGCCGATGTCGGCGACCACGTCGAACGCTACGTGCTGCCGCTCACGATTGCATGGGGCACTGAAACCACCTCGCCGCTCTATATGCAGCTCGCGCTCGCGCGTGTGCGCCAGGTCCGCAATATCGGCCATATCACCGATGCCTTCGCGGTCCCCAATTTCGCCTACGGCGTGCTGCGCAAACTCAAGCAACGGGCCGTCATTCCCACGGTTCAGAAAAGCGAAATCTGCTTTATTCCGACCGAACGGCTTGAAGCGCTGAACTTCGATATCAAGCCCGGCGAACCGCTGCCGGAAATCCGCTGGTTAGCTGCGGAACAGAGCAACAGTTCGCTCGTGATCGGCGATCAGGTCGTGTTGAAACTGGTGCGTCGGCTGGTTGGCGGGATTCATCCGGAAGCCGAAATGAGCCGGCATCTGACGAAGCTCGGTTACGAGAACACGGGACCGCTGTTCGGGGAAGTCGTGCGGGTGGATCCGGAAGGCGTGCCGCATACGCTGTGCATTTTGCAAGGTTTCATCGACAACCAGGGCGATGCCTGGAATTACGCGCTCGATTACCTGCGCCGCACCGTGGATGAACTCGCGCTGGCCGTGGATACCGACGACCACTCGATGGATCGCGAGAAGGAAGTGCTGGGCATCGAAGGCTACAGGAAGGTCACGGGGATCATCGGGCAGCGGCTGGGCGAGCTGCACGTCGCGCTCGCCCGACCCTCCGACGACCCCGCTTTTGCGCCCGAAAAGGCGTCGAAGAAGGACGTACGCAGCTGGAACGACAGTACGCACACGCTGCTCGTCACGGCGCTCGACATCCTGGCGGCAAAGCTCCTGGAGTTCAACGAGCATGATCGCGCGATGGCGCAGAGCCTGCTCGATCGCCGCGATCTGCTGCTTGCAGCCGTGCAAAAGCTGGTGCCGGAAAACGCCGATGCATTGCGCATCCGTATTCACGGCGACTTCCACCTGGGCCAGGTGCTGATGGCGCAGGGCGATGCTTTCCTGATCGACTTCGAAGGTGAACCGGCCCGGCCGCTGGAGGAACGCCGCAAGAAGTCGAGCCCGTTGCGGGACGTGGCCGGCTTATTGCGTTCCTTGTCGTATGCCAGCGCGGCGGCGCAACCGACGACCGGAAATGCGCCGCAGGCAACCGCCGATCGCAAGCGCGCGTTGTTCGAGCGCCTCCGCGGTCATGGCGAAGAAGCGTTCCTGATCGAATATCGCGCGGCGGTGGCGGCTTCTCCGCAACCGATTGCCGGCGACGAAGCCACGCAGGCCGCCCTGCTCGACCTCTTCCTGATCGAGAAGGCAGCCTACGAAATCCGCTATGAAGCGGCGAACCGTCCGACCTGGATTGGCTTGCCGTTGCGTGGCCTCGCGTCGCTTGCGAGCCGCCTGCTGGGCGATACGGGCGCACCGCCCGCGCCGGGTTCGCGGCCCGTGGACCCCGCATTCAAGGACAGCTCCGATGGAAACGAACATGAATAAGCGCACTGACGCCAGGATGCTGACCGAAGGTTTGCATCCGCTCGATATCGACGCGCTCGTCGACGCTCGCCATCCCGATCCGTTTTCGAAGCTTGGGCTTCATCAGACCGACGCCGGCCCCGTGGTTCGCGTGCTGCTGCCGGGTGCGTCCGGGGTGCAGGTGCTTGAGCGCGACAGCGGCAAGCCGCTCGGCACGCTCACGAAGATTCACCCGGCGGGGTTGTTTGTCGGGTTTATCGATGAAATGCAGCCGTATCGGTTGAATATCGATTGGCACGGCACGCCGCAGGAAGTCGCCGATACCTATTCGTTCGGCCCCGTTCTAAGCGATGAAGCGTTGAACCGCGTCTCCGGTGGGGACCCGTATGCGGTCATGGAATGCCTTGGCTCTCGACCGGTCGTACATGGCGGCGTAGCCGGTGTGCGGTTTGCGGTCTGGGCGCCGAATGCGCGGCGTGTTTCTGTGGTCGGCGACTTCAACTCGTGGGACGGCCGCCGGCATCCGATGCGGCTGCGCCACAACGTCGGCGTCTGGGAACTGTTCGTGCCGGGTTTGGGCGCGGGTACGCGCTACAAGTACGAGATCGTCTCGCGCGACGGCCACACGTTGCCGTTGAAAGCCGATCCGTGCGCGATGCAAAGCGAGCGGCCACCGGCGACCGCTTCGGTGGTGGCGGATGTTGATGCTATCGATGGATACGCCTGGACCGACAGCGAGTGGATGAACACACGCGGTCCGAGACAGACCGTCAACGCGCCTATCTCGGTGTATGAGGTTCATGCGGAATCGTGGCTGCGGGTGCCGGAGGAAGGCAACCGCGGTATGAACTGGCATGAGCTTGCCGAGCGTCTGATTCCGTATGCGAAGAGCATGGGGTTCACGCATCTGGAATTCATGCCGATTGCCGAGCATCCATTCGGCGGCTCGTGGGGATATCAGCCGCTGGGGCAATTCGCGCCCTCGGCGCGGTTCGGGACGCCTGAGCAATTTGCCGAGTTCGTGAACCGCGCGCATGAAGCGGAGCTGGGGATCATTCTCGACTGGGTGCCGGCGCATTTTCCGAACGATGCCCACGGTCTTGTCGAGTTCGACGGCACGCCGCTTTACGAGCACGCGGATCCGCGCGAGGGATATCACCAGGACTGGAACACGATGATCTATAACCTCGGCCGTAACGAGGTTAGCGCGTTCCTGGTGGCATCGGGGCTGGCTTGGCTAAAGCGTTATCACGTCGATGGTTTGCGCGTGGACGCGGTGGCTTCCATGTTGTATCGCGACTATTCGCGCAAGGCGGGCGAATGGGTGCCGAATAGGTATGGCGGCCGCGAGAATCTCGAATCGATAGCATTCCTCAAGCGTCTCAACCACGAAGTCCGTCAGATTCCCGGCGCGATTACGGTTGCTGAAGAATCGACGGCGTGGCCGGGCGTCACTGCTTCGCTGGAAAGCGGCGGACTAGGGTTCGATTTCAAGTGGAACATGGGCTGGATGCACGACACGTTGCACTACATGGAAGAGGATCCGATCAATCGAAAGTATCACCACAACATGTTCACGTTCGGGATGGTCTACGCGTATTCCGAGCGATTCGTGCTGCCGCTTTCGCATGATGAAGTGGTTCATGGGAAGGGTTCGTTGATTGGCAAGATGCCGGGGGATCACTGGCAGAAGTTTGCGAATCTGCGTGCGTACCTGGGTTTCATGTGGACACATCCGGGCAAGAAACTGTTGTTCATGGGTGGTGAGTTTGGTCAATTCGGGGAGTTTAATCACGATACATCGCCGCACTGGCATTTGCTTGACGATGTGTTCCATGGCGGGTTGCAGAGGCTGGTCCGCGATTTGAACCGGGTGTATGGCGAGGAACCAGCGCTGCACAAACTTGATAGCGATCCACGGGGTTTTGACTGGCTGATCGGCGATGACGCTGGCAATAGCGTTTTTGCGTTTCGTCGGACTGATGGTGAGGGTCGTGAATGCGTGGTGATTTCGAATATGACGCCGGTGCCGCGGGTGGGGTATCGGATTGGGTTGCCGCGTGGCGGGCGTTGGAGTGAGATCGTTAATTCGGATGCTTCGATTTATGGTGGATCGAACATGGGGAATGGGGGCGTGATTCACGCCGAGAATGTTTTTAGTCATGGGTGGGAGTGGTCTGCTGCGCTGACTTTGCCGCCGTTGGCGACGATTGTGCTGCGTGCTGATTAGCGTTGTTCGCACTCGATCCGGGATTTTTGGGGAGTGGGTGGAGGTGGTCGGAAGGGGATGATTCGGGGTTAGCGGTCGGGGTCAATGCCGGGTTGCTGCTGCTTGGGTCTGTGGTCGGTTTAAGTTTGCTGTTTTCTTTATCACTGTTAGCCACTGTGCGTGGCGGCACTTCATTTCTTTTTCCACCGGCGAAAAAGAAACAGAAGCAAAGAAAACGCCTCCCAACAATCGGCTAGTTGGTGTCCCTAGCGTGCAGGCTAGAAGTTTTTGGCACCTGATAGCACGGTGCTCGCCAGACTGAAGGATGTTTGAACCCCTCCTTCTCGCGAATCCTGACACGAACACGCTTCGCCCCCAACGCTCTCGGGCAAGCACGATGGTCCACGGACCATTACGGCCTCACGTGTTCGTTCACTCGTGTCTTGCACAGCTTGTTGATTTGTTTGTTGCCGGTTGGGTGGTGAGTGAGTAGGGGCGGCGGCTGACAGGTTTTTGGTTTTGCCGCGTGGACTGCGTGCTTCTTTCTTGAGCTGGTTGTTCGCGGATAGCGCGGGATGTCCCTTAGGCAGGCTCAGTCACTGGTGGCGAAGCGTATGGGTATCTGTGTTCGGAGAGGTCGGGCTTCAAACATTCTTGAGTCTGGCGAGCACCGTGCTATTTAAGTGCCAGAGACATCGGAACTGCACGCTAGGGACACTAACTTGCCGATGGTTGGAAAGCGCTTTCTTTGCTTCGTTTCTTTGTCGCTTTGGAAAAAGAAATGACGTGCCGCCACGCACAGTGGCTAATAGTGATAAAGAGAAAATCCGACTCATGCAGACCGCTAAGGCCGAAAGCACCAACCCGGCATAAACCCCGACCGCTAACCCTGAACCGGCAGCCCAGCAACAAGCCCGACCACCCCTGACCGCCCCAAAAACCCCAAAACCAAACCGAGTGCGAACGGAAAATCCATGGCTAATTCATTTCCCGACAAGTTACTCCCGGGCGCGGCCTACCCGCTCGGAGCCAACTGGGACGGTTTAGGCGTCAACTTCGCAGTGTTCTCCGCGAACGCACAAAAAATCGAAGTGTGTCTCTTCGACACCACCGGGCGCAAGGAACTCGCGCGCTTCGAACTGCCGGAATGCACCGATGAAATCTGGCACGGCTACCTCCCAGGCGCACACCCCGGCACAGTCTACGGCTTCCGCGCACACGGCCCCTACCAACCGCACCACGGCCATCGCTTCAACCCGCACAAACTACTCCTCGACCCCTACGCCAAAAAACTGGTCGGCCAATGGCGCTGGTCCGACGCGCTGTTCGGTTATCGCGTGCATTCGAACCGGCTCGACCTGTCAATGGATCGACGCGATTCAGCCCCCGCCACCCCCAAATGCGTTGTCACCGACGACGCCTTCGACTGGTCCCGCGACACCCGTCCCAACGTCCCCTGGGGCGAAACCGTCATCTACGAAACCCACGTGCGCGGCACCTCCATGCTGCGCAACGACATCCGCCAGCACGAACGCGGATCGTTCGCGGCGTTGTCCTCGCCATGGTTCATCGAACACTTGCAAAAGCTCGGCGTGACCGCCGTCGAATTCCTGCCCGTGCACGCGTTTCTCAACGACCGCTTCCTGGTCGAACGCGGTCTCAAAAATTACTGGGGCTACAACACGGCAGCGTTCTTCGCGCCAGAACCCTCGTATCTGTCGACCAACCGGCTGAACGAAATGCGCATCGCCGTGCGCCGGCTCCACGCGGCAGGCATCGAAGTGATTCTCGACGTGGTCTACAACCACACCTGCGAAGGCAACGAGCAAGGGCCGACCGTGTCATGGCGCGGCCTCGACAACGCCAGCTACTACCGCCTGATCCCCGGCGACGAACGGCGCTACATCAACGACACCGGTTGCGGCAATACAGTGAACCTGTCGCATCCACGCGTCCTGCAAATGGTCATGGACTCGCTGCGCTACTGGGCGACGGCCTTCAACATCGATGGCTTCCGCTTCGATCTCGGCGTAACGCTAGGCCGCGAAGGCCACGGTTTCGACCCCGGTTCCGGCTTCTTCGACGCCATCCGCCAAGACCCGGTCCTCAACACGCGCAAGATGATTTCCGAACCGTGGGACATCGGCCCGGACGGTTATCAGGTCGGCAATCACCCGCCCGGCTTCGCCGAATGGAACGATAAATTCCGCGACGGCGTACGCCGCTTCTGGCGTGGCGACGCAGGCGTGCGGCCCGATCTCGCCGCGCGTCTTACCGGCTCGGCCGAACTGTTCCACCGGCGATTCAGGAAGCCATGGGCATCGGTGAATTTCGTGGCGTCGCACGACGGTTTTACGCTCGTGGACGTGACGTCGTACGAGCAGAAACACAACGAAGCAAATCAGGAGGGCAACAACGACGGCCACAACGAAAACTGCAGCACAAACTGGGGTGTGGAAGGCCCGACCGACGATCCCGAGATCCTCGAAACGCGCGGCCGCGTGGCCCGCGCGCTGATCGCGACGAACCTGCTCTCGCTCGGCACGCCGATGCTGCTCGGCGGCGACGAATTCGGCCGCACGCAACGCGGCAACAATAACGCGTACTGCCAGGACAACGAGATTTCGTGGATGGACTGGAGCCTGGCAGAGTCCCCGGCTGGCCGCACGATGACGGAGTTCGTCGCACGCGTCATCGCACTGCGCAAAAACTACCCGATATTGCGGGAAATGCGCTTTCTCCACGGCGATCGTGAAGTGTTGCCGGGGCTCTATGACGTCGGCTGGTTCGACGAGCGCGGCGCGGCGCTGACCATCGACGCGTGGCAGGATCCCGAAGGACGCGCGCTAACGCTGCGTCGAGCGGGGCCCGGTCTCAACGGGGAAGTGGATGTCATCCTGATCATGATGAACGGTTCAGCACAAGCGCTGACCTTCACGCCGCCCGCGCCGCACTTGGAATGGAATGTGCTCATGGATAGCGCTGCGCCTGACGGCTTGCAGCACCCACTGATCGGTGGAGAACTGGAGATTCAGGCGCACAGCGTGGCTGTGCTGCTGGCGCAGCCGACCGGGGACGCTGACTGGCAGGCTGTATGGATGGCCGGCGCGCACGAAGGGCCGCGGCTCTTGACGGCGTTGCCGCCGGACCCCGGCACGATCGGATCGAGACGGACAGCAGAACCCTGGAAAGTGCCCGAACCTGCGCCGCCTGCAAAGGAGGAAAATTGAACGGCTCAAGGACGTCATGCAAAGACACCGGGCAGACTCACGCCAAGTATTCGAAAGCGCACCGAAGGCACACACATCATGTCCGAAACCCCGATCGATCCGCACAAGCATCACCACGCCTATTGCCTGCCCTTCGGTGCCCATCTCACCGATGCGGGTCACTCGCGGTATCGCTTCTGGGCGCCAACGCTCAAGACGGTGCAACTGGAGCTTTATGGCGACGACCAGAAACCCACGCTCATCGACATGACGCCTACCGGCGGCGGCTGGTTCGAAGCGCTCGCCGAGGGCGGTGCGGGCACGCGCTACCGTTATCGAATTAATGCGGATCTGGCGGTGCCCGATCCGACCTCCCGGTTCCAGCCCGACGACGTCCACGGTCCAAGCGAAGTCATCGATCCACGCGCCTTTCGCTGGGAAAACACGAACTGGCATGGCCGGCCGTGGGAAGAAACCGTGCTGTACGAAGTGCACGTCGGCGCGCTGGGCGGTTATGCCGGCGTCACGCGCCGCCTGAAGGAATTCGCGCACCTTGGCGTGACAGCAATCGAACTGATGCCGCTCAACGACTTCAGCGGCAGCCGCAACTGGGGTTACGACGGCGTGCTGCCCTACGCACCCGACTCGGCGTACGGCACGCTGGACGAACTGAAGACGCTCATCGATACCGCGCATGGCGTCGGCCTGATGGTCTTCCTCGACGTGGTCTATAACCACTTCGGCCCGGACGGCAACTATCTGAGCGCTTACGCCAAGTCGTTTTTCCGCGAAGGCGTAAATACGCCGTGGGGTCCGGCGATCGATTTCGAACGCCCGCAAGTGCGCGACTTCTTCTTCGACAACGCGCTGTACTGGCTGAAGGAATATCGCTTCGATGGCCTGCGCCTCGACGCCGTCCACGCCATCAACGACGACGAATGGCTGCGCGAACTGGCGGATCGCGTGCGTTCGTCGGTGGAAGCGGGCCGGCATGTGCATCTGGTGCTGGAGAACGAGCACAACACGTCGAACCTGCTCGAGACGCATTTCAACGCGCAATGGAGCGACGACTCGCACAACACGCTGCATGTGCTGCTGACCGGCGAAGACGAGAGTTATTACGGTGCGTACAGCGACCAGCCGATACAAAAACTCGCGCGCGTGCTGAGCGAAGGGTTTGTGTACCAAGGCGAGCCCTCGCCCATTCACGACGGCAAGCCGCGCGGCGAACCAAGCGCTCACTTGCCGCCCACGGCTTTCGTGATGTTTCTGCAAAATCACGATCAGGTCGGCAATCGCGCGATGGGCGAGCGCCTGCGTTCGCTTTGCAGCGAAGACGCGCTCTACGCCGCAACGGGCTTGATGTTGCTCAGCCCGCAAATCCCCATGCTGTTCATGGAAGAGCAGCACGGCTCCACGCAGCCGTTCCTGTTCTTCACCGACTATCACGACGAACTTGCCGATGCCGTACGCGAAGGCCGTCGCAAGGAATTTGCCAAGTTCTCCGCGTTCTCCGACGAAAAACGCCGCGCCCGGATTCCCGATCCCAACGGCATCGAAACATTCAGGATGTCGTCGCCGGATGAAAGCAAGCAAGCCGCCGATCACATGGACTGGCTCCACTTCTATCGCTCGGCGCTGGCCGTGCGCACGAAGCTGCTGATGCCGCATCTGAAGAGCGCGAAGGCGCTCGGCGCCAAGGTTATTGGCGAGAAAGCGGTGCTGGCGAACTGGCGGCTTGGCGACGGCAGCACCTATTCCATCGCGCTGAACCTGGACAAGAAAGCCGTCCCGCTCACCGGCCATCCGCCGGGCAAGGTCGTATTCGAAACGCCGGCTCGTGCCCGCGATGCGGCGGATCGTGGCGAGCTTGGCGCGGAAACTTTTATCGCGTGGCTGACGGGCGATTTCGCCGATGCCGCGTTTAATCATGACGCCCGCCGCGTCAAAGCTTCGGGGAAAACCTCGTGAGCACGACCATCGACACCCCGGCTACGCCGGATAAAACCCCCAGCGCCATCGAGGCGCTCGCCACCAAGGCCGGTTTCGAGGTCGAGTGGCAAGACGCGCACAAGCAGATCCAGCGTGTGCCGGAAAACACGCTGAAAGTGCTGCTGGAACGCCTCGGCCTGCCCTGCGGCAACGCCACGCAACTCAAGCAGAGTACAGCCACGCTCGACGCCGAATTGTCCGGGCGAAAGTTGCCGCCGCTGATGACAGCGGAAGTCGATCGCGGCATTTCCCTGCCGATGGCAGCCGTGAAAACGGGTGCGCGATATCGGATCGAACTGGAAAGCGGTGCGGTGATCGATGGGCGGTTTACCTCGCCGAAAGGGGAAATCGCGCTGCTCTCGCCAATCTCCGAGCCGGGTTATCACACGCTCGTGATCAACGAGCAGCGCACGACGCTCGCCGTCGCGCCGGCCCGCTGCTACACCATCGACGACGCCTGGCGCGCGCTCGATCCTGCCACTGAAACAACTCCGCCGATGTGGGGCATCGCCGCGCAAGTCTACGGTCTGCGGCGCACGGGCGATGGCGGCGTCGGCGATTTTTCCGCGCTGGCGACACTCGCCGCCGAAAGCGCGCAGCGCGGCGGTCACGCGATCGCGGTCAGCCCCATGCACGCGATGTTCAGCGCCGAGCCGCATAAATTCAGCCCGTATTCACCGTCGTCGCGTTTGTTCCTGAACATTGCACACATCGATCCGGCGGCAGTGATGGGACCGGAAGCGGCGCAAGCGGCGCACGAGGCAGCCGGTGTCGCCGATGAATTCGCCAAACTCGAAACGCTGCAGCTGATCGACTGGCCGCGCGTGGTGACGGCGAAACTGGCCGTGCTGCGCGCGTTGTTCGCGCAGTTCAACGCGCAAGACAACGACATGTTGCACATGGACTTCGCGCGGTTCGTAAAGCGCGGCGGGCGCGCACTGGAAGACCATGCGCGCTTCGAAGCACTGCAGGCAGCACAATTGAAGGAAACCAACGAAGGTTACTGGCGCAACTGGGCCGATGAATTGCGCGATCCGCGCAGCACGGCCGTTGCGGAATTCGCCGCCGCGCACAAACACGAAGTCGATTTTTTCCTGTTCGCGCAATGGCTCGCCGCCAAAGGCTTGTCGCACGCGCAACACGTCGCGCGCGACTCGGGCATGGCGATCGGTTTGATCGCGGATCTGGCCGTGGGTTGCGACAGCGCGGGCAGCCACGCGTGGTCGTATCGCGATGAAATGCTGCAAGGCGTGTCCGTCGGCGCGCCGCCCGATTTGTTCAACCAGGCCGGGCAGTCTTGGGGTCTCACCACGTTTTCACCGCGCGCGATGCGCACGCAGGGCTTTTCGGCGTTTATCGATATGCTCCGTGCCGCGTTCACGCTCGCGGGCGGGATTCGCATCGACCACATTCTCGGTTTGAGGCGCCTCTGGCTCGTGCCCGATGGCGAAAGCGCGAAGAACGGCGCGTATCTGCGTTATCCGCTCGACGACCTGCTGCGGCTGATTACGCTCGAATCGTGGCGGCATAAGGCCATCGTAATCGGCGAGGATCTCGGCACCGTTCCACCCGGTTTTCGCGAACGCTTGCAAGAACATGGTCTACTCGGCATCCGCGTACTCTGGTTCGAACGCGCGGAAAAAGGGCCGGGTTTCAAGGCGCCGGCCGACTGGGATCACGACGTGGCCGCGACCACCACCACGCACGACCTGCCGACCGTTACCGGCTGGTGGATCGGCGAAGACATCGTGTGGCGCTCGAAGATTGGTCAGACTGCCGCGAGGGCCGACGGGCAGGATCCGGTGGAATTGGCGCAAGTGGAACGCGGCGAGGATCGTAAATTGCTGTGGTCTGCCTTTCAGGAAGCCGGTGTCGCCGCGCCCGACGTCTCCGTGCCCGCCGATATCTCCCCGCAGACCGCACCGGTCGACGAAGCGCTCGCGTTCGTGGCGTCCACGCCCGCGCCGCTCGCGATCTATCCGCTGGAAGATCTGCTCGCGCTCGCCGAGATGCCGAACCTGCCTGGTTCCATCGACGAACATCCGAACTGGCGCCGGCGGCTCGCTGCACCCGTATCCGAACTCTTCGACGACGATTCGTTCGTCGGCCGCCTGCTCGCTATCGACCAGGCACGACAGAAATCCGCCCAGACGAAGGCGGCCACGCATAACGCTTCACCCACCGACTGACACCATGACCGTTCCGCGCTCCACGCTCCGGCTGCAGCTACACAAGGATTTCACCTTCGACGACGCCGCGCGTCAGGTCGACTACATGGCGGCGCTGGGGATCAGCCACGCGTATTTGTCACCGGTCACGACCGCGACCAGCGGTTCGACGCACGGTTACGACACGGTGGATTACACGCGGGTCAATCCGGAGCTCGGCGGTGAGGAAGGCTTGAGGCGCTTCGTTGAAAAGCTGCGGGCGCACGAGATGGGCGTGATCGTGGACGTGGTGCCGAATCACATGGGCGTGGGAGGTTCGGAAAACCTCTGGTGGATGGATATCCTGGAATGGGGACGTCACGCCGCGCATGCGCGCTATTTCGACGTGGACTGGCATTCGCCTGACCCCGCGTTGCGTGGCAAGGTGCTCGCGCCGTTCCTGGGAGCCGCGTACGGCGAGGAATTGCAGGGCGGCAAGATCAAACTCGTGTTCGACGCCGACGCAGGACGCTTCAAGATCGAGTATTACGCGCACACGTTTCCGGTGAGCCCGCTCGACTACACGTCCGTGTTGCAGGACCACGCGCCGGAGATGGCGCGGCGCTTCACGGGCCTCTCGACGCAACCCGGCGATCAACCGCGCGCCGACGAAGCGCGAGCGGCTTTGAAAGAATTCGCGGCAACGATCGAAGGTAAACAAGCCATCGATACCGCCGTGCAAGCCCATTCCGGCGACAACCCCGTCGGCCGCGACCGTTTGCATCGTTTGCTGGAACGGCAGCATTACCGGCTCGCCTGGTGGCGGACAGCCGCCGACGAAGTGAACTGGCGGCGTTTCTTCGACGTCAGCACGCTCGGCGGCATGCGCGTAGAGCGCCCCGAAGTGTTCGAGGCATCGCATGCGCTGATTTTCCGGCTGTTCACGGAAGGGCTGATCGACGGCGTGCGGATCGATCACGTCGATGGCCTCGCCGAGCCGCGCGAATATTGCCAGCGATTGCGCAGCCGGCTTGAAGAACTCGCGGAATATCGGCCTGAAAATTTGCAGAACGGCCGCACGTATTTCGTCATCGAGAAAATCCTGGCGCGCGGTGAACCCGTGCGTGACGACTGGCGCATCGACGGCACCACCGGCTACGACTTCATGAACGACGTCGGCGCGTTGCTGCACGATCCGCGCGGCGCCGAACCGTTGGCAGAAAGCTGGGCCGAGTTGTCTGGACGTTCGGCCGACTTTGCCGTCGAAGCCGAAGCTGCGCGGCGCAAGATCCTGTCGGAGAACTTGTCGGCGGAACTCGACCGCGCCGCGCGCGCGTTGCAGCGGATCGCCCGCGATACGCCCGTTACCCGCGACTTCACGTATTCATCGCTGCGGCGAGTGGTGGCTGAACTTGTGGTGCACTTTCCCGTGTACCGGATCTATCCGGTCGGCGGCCAGCGCAGCGAAGACGACGAACGCTTTTTCTCACAGGCTTATGAAGCCGCGAAGGCCGCGCTGGCACCCGCCGATCTGGCTATCCTTGATCAAGTCGCGCAGTGGCTCGGCGGTCTGGGCGGCGACGAAGCCGTCGAAGAGAAACCACGTGAACGGGAACGTTTGCTCGACCGCGGAAAGGATCGTGAGCGTGATCGTCAGGCGGCGAATGGTCAGAACCAGAATCTGCAGGCGAATAGCGCCGGCTCGAATTCGAGCGGTTCACATCGGCGTAACGCGCAAACTTTGTTCTCCCAACTGACGTCGCCGGTGGCGGCGAAGGCGATTGAAGACACCGCGTGTTATCGATACGGCCGCCTCATCTCACGCAACGAAGTAGGTGCCGATCCAGGCGAGTTTTCACTGTCGGTCGACGCGTTCCACGCAGGCAATCTCGAACGTGCCAAACGCTTCCCGAACGCGATGCTCGCCACCGCGACGCACGATCACAAACGCGGCGAAGACGTCCGCGCGCGGATCGCGGGATTGAGCGAAATTCCCGGCGAATGGGCCGCGACGCTGCGAAGCTGGTCGACGTTGAACACGCCGCACCGGCGTGTATTGAAGAGCGATGAACACGGCTGGGCGCCGGGCGCTGCGGCCGAAGCCATGCTGTATCAGACGCTGGTGGGCTGCTGGCCGCCGACGCTCTCCCCCGACGATCAGGCCGGCGTGAAAGAACTCGCCGAACGGGTAAGCGCGTGGCAGCTGAAAGCGCTGCGTGAGGCCAAGTTACGCACGGGCTGGTTCGCTCCCGACGAGGCGTACGAAAACGCCTGCCGCGATTTTCTCTTCGATATCCTCGCGCCCCAGCGTCGCGACGGTTTTCTCGGCGAATTGCCGGCGTTTGTCGAGCGCGTCTCGCGGACCGGCGCGATCAATAGTTTCCAGCAGACGCTGTTGCGGCTGACATCGCCGGGCGTGCCGGATCTTTATCAGGGCACCGAACTATGGGATTTCAGTCTCGTCGATCCTGACAACCGGCGGCCGGTCGACTTCGAGCAGCGGCGCGCGTGGCTGAGTGAAGGCGAAGCTGAGGGAGCGCCATCGGAGCAATTGAAGAACTGGCGCGATGGCCGGGTGAAGCTCGGTATCGTGCGGCGTTCACTTGCCCTAAGGGCGCACGCGCATTCGCTGTTCGAACAGGGCGCTTACGTGCCGCTGAAGGTGGAAGGCGCGCATGCGGATAGCGTGATCGCGTTTGCGCGGCATGTGGGGAGCGCGTACGCGGTGGTTATCGCGACGCGGCTGGCCGATTCGCTGCTGGCTGAAAACGATACCGGCCTGCCGCTGGTCGATGCCGCGCATTGGGGAGATACAGCGGTCGTTTTGCCGGAAGCGCTGGCTTCGCGCGCGTTGTTCGACTGGCTGAGTCCGAACGCGCCCAAGTCCGATGGCCAGCGCTTGTTCATGCGCGACGCGCTGGTGGCGATGCCCGTCGCGTTGCTGATGGAGGAAGGGGTGCCACGGGTTTGAAATTGACACCGGCCCGCAAAAAAACGGGGCGAAAATCACTCCGCTTCCTGCGCCGCCTCTTCATGCGGATACACGCGCACGAGCACGATCCGCGGCCCGTTCATCTTCTTCACCACAATATCGAAACGATCGAAACCGATTCGCTGGCCTTCGCTAGGCAGATCGCCCAGCGCGTTGATGACAAGCCCGCCGACCGATTCCGCCTGCCCTTCGTCAATATCAATCCCCAACGCCCGTTCCAGCGATACCACCGGCAAGCTGCCCTTGCCCATCAGCGTGCCGTCGTCCATGCGCGACCAGTCGGCATCGCCTTGGCGAAACTCGTCGTGAATCTGGCCGACCAGCGCGCCCAGCAAGTTATCGAGCGTCAGGAATCCGATTGGTTTCTGGCCCTTGCGTCCGACCAGCGCAAAATGCGGCGCGCCCTTGCGAAAACGGCGGAACAATTCGAGCGCCGATAGATTACCCGCCACGTACTGCACCGGCCGCACGTGGCGCGCCAGCGCATCCTGCTTCGTGTCCTGTCGCGTCAAACCTTGCATCAGGCCGCGCCCGGCGCCATCGCGTGCGAGCAGCAGATCTTTCAGGTGAATCATGCCGAGCACGCGTTCGCCGGAGGCATCGGCGAAAAGCGGATAGCGGCTAAAGCGGTGGCGTGCGATCACCTGCATGTTTTCGCGCATCGGCACGTCGTTGCGCAGGCCGACCATTTCGTGATTCGGGCGCATTAGATCAGAGACCGTCATGCGGCTGAAATCGAGCGAATGAGCGATGGTATTCCACTCATCGGCGTTATAAGCAGACCCAGCCGACCCGGTTGCGGATGGCAAAGGAGCCTTCGATGCCCCGCTCAAGCGGCGGCCTCGCAGGATCAGCTTGAGTTCATCGGTGGAATAGTGGGCGTCGCTGCCATGTTCCGCTCCGAGCCCGAACAGCCGCAGCACGAAATTCGCGCTCGAATTCAGCACCCAGATAAACGGATACATCGCCCAGTAGAAGCCGTAGAGCGGCATCGCGACCCACAGGCCGACTTGTTCCGCACGCCTGATCGCCCACGATTTCGGCGCGAGTTCACCCACCACGATATGCAGGAACGAAATACAGGAGAACGCGAAAAACAGCGAGATGGCATCGATCAGCTTGGTCGATTCGATACCGGCAAGCGCGAACAACGGATGCAGCAATGCGGCGAACGCCGGTTCGCCCAGCCAGCCGAGCCCCAGTGACGCCAGCGTGATGCCGAGCTGACACGCCGACAAATACACGTCGAGCTTGCCGTGGACCTTCGCCAGCAAGCGCCCCGGCATGCCGTTCGACCGTGCGATCGCCTGGACGCGCGTGACGCGCAGCTTGACGAGTCCGAACTCGGCCGCGACGAAAAACCCGTTCAACGCGACGAGCAACAAGGCACCAATTAGCGCGACAACCTGATTCAAAGCGACCTGCTCCGCAAAATGAAACCGCCAGTATAGAGGTGCAAGCTGATCGAAAGTTAAATCAGGCAGCGCTCAACGGCACGCGAAACCTGAGCGCGACGGTTGCCCCATCGGCGAAATCGTCGTGTTCGAAGGTGCCGCTGTGCGCTTCGGCCACGCGTTTGCATAGCGCTAGCCCCCACGCGATGCGCGCCGCTTCCCGGGGTAACGTCGCCTGCTTGCGGGCAAAACCTTCGAGCGCGTGAGGGAGTTTGGGATCGAGAAGCGCTTTCTGCGATGCGGTGAACGTGACGACCGCGCTGAACGAGCCGCCCTCCGCGCGGGCGTCCAACACGACCGTCGATCCCGCCGCGCTCGCTTCGGTGGCGAACGCAAGCATCAGCCAGAGCGCCTGGGTGAGACGTTCGCTGTCGGCGCTGATTTGCTCCTCCGCCAACGACGATTCCATGAGCAACGTCACGTGCCGCGCACTTGCCAGACTGGAGCGTGCCTGCGTGGCAGCGTGTTCGACCAGTTGCCGCAGCGCAAGTGGCGCGCGGTTGAGCGCGAGTGTTTTGGTCTCGGCGCGGGTGGTATCGATGAACTGCTCGATCAACTTCACCTGCTGTTCCACGCCCGAGCGAATCCCGCCGAGCGCGCGCTGGGCGGCGGCATCGGCGACATCGACTTTGCGCTCCAGCACGTAGCCCCAGCTATGGATGGCATTCAACGGACCGCGTAGATCGTGCGACACGACCCCGAGCACATGATCGCGCATGAACAACGCCGCTTCGGCACGCAGATGAGCGCTGCGCTCGTCGGTTTGCGCCGGCGCGGCCCCTCCCGATGTCGACGCACCCGGGCAGTAAGGCGAGACGATCAGCGTCACGGTGTCGGCCCCGCCGGCGCTGCCGGGCAGCGCGAGGATGACGAACGCACGCGATCTCGACGGAGCCCCCTCGCTCTCGTCAATCGATACCTTCGCGCGCCGTACGCTGCCAGCGACAAGCGCAGCGTCGGCGACTTCGGCGAGTACGGCAATCAGGGGTTTGGGTAAGGCGGTATCGGTGAGAGCGCGGCCTTCTAATGCGCCCGCGTCGAGATCGAACAGATGCGCGAGCACGGTATCGGCTGACAGACAGCGCTGTGCGGTATCCAGCACGAGCACGCCGTCCGTACCCGCGACCGGCGCTTCAGGACGCGGAGCGCGCCCCGTTTCGACCGTGCCGGAAAAAGACGTTGTCACGATTGGAAGTCCTTGAGCGTTGATGAATGCGAGTATCTTGCCCGGCGTTATCGAGATGACTGGTCATTATAGGGGAGTGTTTCCGGGCTCTCTCTCGCGGGGCCGGCCGCCCCTTCTCCCCATTAACGAGATATTCGCCAGGGCGTGCAGCAAACGTCGTACGCGCTTCGCCCAGTGTAACGATGCTGGCCGAAGGCCCTACAATACCGCTTTCGAAACCCGCTGGCGGTGCCGGCTTTCCAAGGAGTTTTATATGGCGATCGTGACGACCGACTCAGGCCTCAAGTATGAAGATTTAGCAGTGGGTGAAGGCGCTGAAGCCGTCGCCGGCAAGTCGGTGAGCGTGCATTACACCGGCTGGCTCACGGACGGCCAGAAGTTCGACTCCAGCCATGACCGTAATGATCCGTTCGCTTTTGTGCTAGGCGGCGGGATGGTCATCAAGGGGTGGGACGAAGGTGTGCAGGGAATGAAAGTGGGCGGCAAGCGCAAGCTGACCATTCCGCCGCAACTGGGCTATGGCGTGCGAGGCGCCGGTGGCGTGATTCCGCCGAATGCGACGCTCGTGTTTGAAGTGGAATTGCTGGAAGTTTAAGGTTTGCTCGCGCTGGCGGACGGGGTTCTGCCGGCGGCGCGAGCGAAAAACACTGGGTCTAGCCGTTCAACCCACGCTCCAGATCCGCGCGAATATCCCCGGCATTTTCCAGCCCGACCGCGAGCCGGATCAACCCTTCCCTAATCCCCGCTGCTTCGCGGACCTCAGGCGTCAAGCGCCCGTGCGTTGTCGTTGATGGATGCGTGATAGTCGTACGCGTATCCCCAAGATTGCCGGTGATCGAACAGATTTTCGTCGCATCGATCACACGCCACGCATTCGCACGCTGCTCCTCACGCGTCTCGCCCTTCAACTCGAACGACACAATCGCCCCACCCGCCTTCTGCTGCTTTTTTGCAATGGCATATTGCGGATGCGACTCGAGCCCCGGATAGAACACCCGCTCGATCGCCGGATGCGTCTCCAGCCAGCGCGCAATCTCCAGCGCATTCGCCGACTGCTTCTCCACCCGCAGCGACAGCGTCTCCATCCCCTTCAACAACACCCACGCATTAAACGCCGACAACGTCGGCCCAGCACTGCGCACGAACGGAAACACCTTCTCCATGATGAACTGCTTCGACCCCACCAACGCACCTCCCAGCACGCGTCCCTGACCATCGAGGAACTTGGTGGCCGAATGCATGACGACATCCGCGCCCAGTTTCAGCGGCTGCTGCAACGCCGGGCTACAGAAGCAGTTATCGACGACAAACAGCGCACCCACTTCCTTCGAAATCTTCCCGATCGCCTCAATATCCGCAATCTCCGTCAGCGGATTCGACGGCGTTTCGAGGAAAAACATCTTCGTCTCGGGACGCACGGCGGCACGCCATTCATCGAGATTGGTGGGATCGACGAACGTGGTCGTAATGCCGAACTTGGTGAATATCTGCGAGAACATCCCGACCGTCGATCCGAACAAACTCTTCGAACTCACCAGGTGATCGCCCTGCTGCATCGAGCACATCACCACCGACATGATCGCGGCCATGCCTGAGGCCGTCGCCATGCACGCCTCGCCGCCTTCAAGCGCCGCCAAGCGGTTTTGAAACATCGCGACGGTCGGGTTCGTGAAGCGCGAGTACGTGTAAGCCTCTTCGGCGTTCTTGAAGCTCTCCGCTGCGTGCGCGGCGCTTTTGAACACAAAGCTCGACGTCAGGAAAATCGCTTCCGAGTGCTCGTTGAAATCACTGCGCAAGGTTCCCGCGCGGACGGCGAGCGTATCGAAGTTGAAGTTTTCGTCCATGTTCGTGTTTTCCATTCACATCTATTCATTTAGCCCGGCCAGAAAACCGGGACGCAAAAAAGCCCGCTTCTGCGTCAGCATGAGCGGGCTCGGTGCGGAAAAGCCTGTAGCGTCGCCGGTGCGTGGTCCAGATTCGCCACCGGTTCGCTTTAGCTGTTTCGGGTTCCGACTCAGGCTAACAATCTAGCCCGTTCATCCAAACCCGCGTCCGCAAGCTGATCTCAAATCGACGCAAACCCAATCCTATCACGACCGCCACGCGCTTATCGCGCGAGCTCACTCCACCGACAACTGCAAGTGCAACTGCGAACGCGATACGCCGCCTTCCATCGCTTCACTCGCAGCTTCACGATCCGACTGCGCTTGCGGCGCAAGACGCGCCGTCTCCAGCCGATCCAGATACGCCGAATCAATATCACCGGTGATGTAGTTGCCGTCGAAGCACGAAGCATCGAATTCACGCAGCGCCGGATTGATGTCGCGAATGGCCTGCTTCAGGTCGGCCACGTCCTGATACACCAGATGATCCGCGCCAATCATGCGCGCCACTTCGTCATCCGTGCGGCCATGAGCGACCAGTTCGCCGCGCGTGGGCATGTCGATGCCGTACACGTTCGGGAACTTCACCGGCGGCGCAGCGGACGCGAAAATCACCTTGGCGGCGCCGGCATCGCGCGCCATCTGCACGATTTCATGCGAGGTCGTGCCGCGCACGATGGAGTCATCGACGATCAGCACGTTCTTGCCCTTGAACTCGATCGCCATGGCGTTCAGCTTCTGGCGCACCGACTTCTTGCGCACAGCCTGCCCCGGCATGATGAAGGTGCGGCCAACATAGCGATTCTTGAAGAAACCTTCGCGATACTCCACGCCCAGCTTCGCGGCCACTTGCATGGCGGCAGGACGCGATGAATCCGGAATAGGCATCACCACGTCGATAGCGACGCCCGGCAGCACGCGCTTGATCTTCTCGGCGAGGTAATCGCCCATGCGCAGACGCGCGTTGTAGACCGGCACGCCGTCGAGGCACGAATCGGGACGCGCAAGATACACGAGCTCGAAGATGCAGGGGTTCAGGCTCGGGTTCTCGGCACATTGCTGGCTGTGCAGATTGCCGTCGTTATCGATGAAAATCGCTTCGCCCGGCTCCACGTCCCGCACGAATTCGAAGCCGATACCTTCAACAGCCACCGATTCCGACGCCACCATCCATTCCACACCGGTCGCGGTTTCCTGCTTGCCGAGGACCAGCGGACGGATGCCGAACGGGTCGCGGAAAGCAACGAGGCCGTAACCCGCGATCAGCGAAACGATGGCATACGAACCCTTCACTCGCCGATGCACTCCGCTCACCGCCTTGAACAGCGCGGTCGGGTCGAGTTGCAAGCCGGAGCTGGACAACTGCAGCTCGTGGGCGAAGACGTTGAGCAGGACCTCGGTATCGGACGCAGTGTTGATGTGCCGGCGATCGATCCGGAACATCTCCTCCTTCAACTGCGGCCAGTTCGTCAGGTTGCCGTTGTGGGCAAGGATGATGCCGAACGGTGCGTTCACGTAGAACGGCTGGGCTTCTTCCTCACTCGATGCCGATCCGGCCGTCGGATACCGCACTTGACCAATGCCGACATTACCCGGCAGGCTGCGCATGTTGCGCGTGCGGAACACGTCGCGCACCATGCCGTTGGCCTTATGCATGTGGAAGTTATTGCCGTTCGCCGTCGCAATGCCAGCCGCGTCCTGCCCGCGGTGCTGCAGCAGCAGCAAGCTGTCATAGATCAACTGGTTGACGGGAGTCTGGGAAACTACGCCTACGATGCCGCACATGGCATGGTCCTTCAAAGAGTCGAAACGGGTCGAAATGGCGTATCGGTGCAACTCATGCAGGACATGTGATCAGACTGCATGGGTGTTGCGCCGAGCCGTCGCAAGATTCTCGGGTAGCGGGCCAGGGCGTTATTGCGCAGGGGTCGCCGACGGATCTTTCGGGCCGTCCGGCGTGGTGCGCACGTACGCGGCGAGCGTATCGGGAAGCAGCGGTTTCAGTTCTCGCACGCCTTGTTCGGCCGCGGGCCGGAACAAGGCGTTACGCCAGAAATCGTGTTGTGGCAGTTCGGTCAAGCCCGCGAGGGCGACCAGGATCACTACCAGAATAGCGCCTCTCACGAGGCCGAACAGCAAACCCAGCGACCGGTCGATACCGCGCAGCCCGACCACTTCGGTCACGCGCGTCAACAACGCGCCAGCCACGCTCGATATCACCAGCACCGCCGCGACAATCAGCAAAAACGCGATCAACCACTGCGTGAGCGCCCCGCCCGGCCAGTGCGCCGGAATGTACGGCACAACCGCACCGACAAAACGCCCGGCGATCAACAGCGCCGCGATCCAGCCGATCAGCCCGAACACTTCGGCCAGCAGACCGCGCCACATCCCGCGCAGCGCGGAGAGGCCGATCACGGCCATCACCGCGTAGTCGAAACTCGTGAACATCTACAGCTAGTTCGCCGACGCGTTGTTGCTGCCGCCGCCCAATCCGGCTTGGCGCACCTTCACGAGCGCCGCCGATGCAGCCGCCCGGTCGGTGAAGGGTCCTGCACGCAACAGGGTGCGCGTCGTGCCGTCAGCCTGCTTCCGATGTTCGATATATGCGGGCACTCCCGCCGCCTTCAACTTCGTCACCCAGTTCTGGGCGGCACTGTCCTCGTCGAAGGTACCGATCTGGACCACAAAACGACTTCCGGCCGGGGATGCCGACGTGTTCGGTTTCGGGGTCGCAGCCGCAGCGGGTGCAGGTGCTGGGGCGTCTGCCGGTGGCTTGGACGCTTGAGCGGTCGTTGTCGGCGTCGGTGCGGCCGGCTTCGCTTCAGGCTTCGGCGCCGCGGCTTTGGCCTGCGCTTGCGTTTCTACGGATTTAGAAGCCGGCTTCGAGTCAGGCTTTGAAGCCACTGCCGCCGCGTTATCCGAAGCCGCTACAGGACCGTCCGGCGCCACACCGGCTTGCGTATCGGCTGACGAATCGACCGCGCCGGCGTCCGTCGCGTCGCTATGACTGGTCTTGGGCAACTGCGCTGCGGGGCGCGTGGGGATATCGATGGAGATGTCGTCGGTGACGGGCTTCGGATGCGAATCCAGCACCATCGGCAGGATGATCACCGCGGCCGCGACCAGCGCGAGTGCACCGACCAGACGCCGCCGCGCACGCTGCTTTTCGGGCAAGGTGGGGTCGAGCATCATTGCGTCGGCCTCGGGACGGTCGCTGCGGCGCGTCCGGCGTTCGGTACGCACGGTCTGACGCGAGCCGCGCGGGGAGTCGGAATATGCGTCGCGGCCCGAAGGCGCGTCGTCTTTCTTGCCGAACGAGAAAAAGGACATGGTTGGCTTTTGCGAGAGGCTGGCCGGCCGTCCGTTCAATGATGCTGCGATTTACGGTAGGCCATCACGCCTGCCACCGTATGGAAACTGCCGAAAACCAAAATTCTATCATTTTCGGACGCTCGCTTTAACGCATCTTGAAAAGCGTCGGCCGGATTGTTGAATTGAGTAACGCTGCTGTCGGCACTGTCGTTGACGCCGGCCTCGCGTAAAACGCCTTCGAGCATCGCCGCAGAGGCTCCACGCGGGGTCGGCAGGCCGGTCACGTTCCAGTGATCGATTTCACCCTTCAAATGTTCCACGATCCCGGCAATATCCTTGTCGCCCATCGCGCCGAAGACCGCGTAGGTGTAGGGAAAAAAGCCCATATTGCCGAGGTTTTGAGCGAGTACGGCGGCAGCGTGCGGGTTGTGCGCAACGTCGAGGATCACTTGCGGTTTGCCCGGCACGACCTGGAAACGCCCCGGCAATTCGACGTTCGCGAGGCCCAGCCGGATGTCCTGCGCGGACACCGGAATGCGGTCGCGCAACGCTTCGAGCGCGGCCAAAGCCGCCGATGTATTGATCAGCTGATTCGCACCGCGCAAAGCCGGGTAAGCGAGCGCCGAGCGCCGCTGCGTCCGACCTATATAGCTCCATTGCTGCCGCTCGTTGCCGCCCTGCGTTTCGTAGCGAAAATCGCGGCCGACCAGCCACAAATCCACGCCGATTGCCGCCGCATGGTCGATCAGCGACTGCGGCGGCGTCGGATCACCACAAATAGCGGGCGTATCGCCGCGGAAAATCCCGGCCTTTTCGAAGCCGATTTTTTCGCGAGTGTCGCCCAGATATTCCGTATGGTCGATGTCGATGCTCGTCACGATCGCGCAATCGGTATCGATGATATTCACGGCGTCCAGCCGCCCGCCCAGGCCCACTTCGAGAATCACGGCATCCAGTTCCCGCGATGCAAACAGCCGCATGATCGCCAGCGTGGTGAATTCGAAATACGTCAGCGAAACCGGCTCCGCCAAGCTCGTGCGCGCTTGTTCGACGGCTTCGAAATGCTCGAGAAGCTCGGCGTCGGTGGCATCGACGCCATTCAGCCGCGCGCGCTCGTTGAAGTCGAGCAAGTGCGGCGACGTGTGGCAGCCCACGCTATACCCCGCGCGCAGCAAGATGGTTTCGATGATCGCGCAAGTGGAACCCTTGCCGTTCGTCCCGCCGACCGTGATCACGGGGCACTTGAAACTCAGTCCGAGCGCATCGCGGACCTTGCTGATGCGCGTCAAACCCATGTCGATGCCGACCGGATGAGCCGATTCAAGGTGGGTGAGCCACGCATCGAGGGTCGAAAAGGTGAACGATGAAGTCGTCATGAAATGGTGATGCTCGCCAGCAAAATAAGGGGAGATGCCGAAACAAAAACGCCGCGCGCGACCCTCGGCGGGTTCGCGCGCGGCGCCTGGGCCGTCATCATTTAACGCCTTCTGCGCGATCGACGCTCAGACGACGCTTTAAACACACAAACCTCAGGCGACCGAATCGGCCGGTTGCAGCGTCAGCAACGCCATCAGACGCGCAATTTCTTCGCGCATCTTGCGACGGTCCACGATCATGTCGATCGCGCCCTTCTGCATCAGGAATTCCGAGCGCTGGAAGCCTTCCGGCAGCTTCTCGCGCACCGTTTGCTCGATCACACGCGGTCCGGCGAAGCCGATCAGCGCCTTCGGTTCCGCGATCACCACGTCGCCAAGGAACGCGAAGCTGGCGGACACGCCGCCCATGGTCGGATCGGTGAGAACGGAGATGAACGGCAGCTTGGCATCGGAGAGCTTCGTCAGCATGGCCGTGGTTTTCGCCATCTGCATCAGCGAGAGCAAGCTTTCCTGCATCCGCGCCCCGCCGGACGCCGTGAAGCAGATGAACGGCGTGCGCTGCTCGAGCGCGTTGCGCGCGCCGCGGGCGAAGCGTTCACCGACCACTGAGCCCATCGAGCCGCCCATGAAGGAGAACTCGAAGCAGGCCGTGGTAACCGGAATGGTGTGGATCGCGCCGCCCATGACGACCATGGCATCGGTTTCGTCAGTGTCTTCCATCGCCTCTTTCAAGCGGTCCGGGTACTTCCGGCTGTCCTTGAACTTCAGCGCATCGACCGGCAGGATTTCCTGGCCGATTTCATAGCGGCCTTCCGGATCGAGCAAACCGTCCAGCCGTTCGCGCGCACCAATCCGCATGTGATGACTGCATTTCGGGCAGACATGCAGATTCGCCTCGACGTCGTTGCGGTACAGCACCGCTTCGCACGACGGGCACTTGATCCATAGCCCTTCCGGAATGCCCTTGCGGCTTTTCGGATCGGTTTGCTTGATCTTCGGCGGTAACAGTTTGTCGAGCCAGCTCATCGTGTTTCCTTCTTGTTCGCGTGTTTCGCGGCCCGTTTGAGATTATTCGGGGCCGCAAAAACGGGTTATTTTGCAGAATCGAGCGCAGAGCGAATATCGGCGATAAAACTCGTCAGCATCTCCGCTGCCTTCTCTGGCGGCGCTTCTTCGAGCAATTGCACGAGACGGCTGCCGATCACGACAGCATCCGACACGTCGGCCACCCGCCTCGCCGATGCGGCGTCGCGGATGCCAAAACCGACACCCACCGGCAACGCGACATGCGCCTTGATGGCCGGGATTTTACTCGCGATGCTCGCCACGTCCAGATTTGCTGAACCAGTCACGCCTTTCAGCGACACGTAATAGACATAGCCGCTCGCCACTTTTCCGACTGCGGCAATGCGTGCATCGGTCGATGTGGGCGCGAGCAGGAAGATCGGATCGATGCCGGCGGCGCGCATCGATCCGCTAAATTCCACCGATTCCTCCGGCGGGTAATCGACGACCAGAACACCATCCACGCCCGCGTCTTTTGCTGCTTTGGCGAAGGTTTCGGTGCCCATGCGTTCGATCGGGTTGGCGTAACCCATCAGGACAACCGGCGTGGTGGTGTTGGTCTCGCGGAAGCGTTTGACGTCGGCGAGTACATGTTTCAGCGACACGCCGCGCGCCAATGCGCGTTCCGACGAGCGCTGGATCACGGGACCATCGGCCATCGGGTCGGAGAAGGGCACTCCCAGTTCGATGACGTCCGCGCCGCCCTTGGCGAGCGCGTGCATAAGTTCGACGGTTTGCTCAGGGTTCGGATCGCCGGCCGTGATGAACGGGATCAGGCCTTTTTTGCCTTGCTCGGCCAGCGCCGCAAATGTGCTTTTGATACGGGACATGAGTTATCTCTTTCGCGCGTAATCTGCGCCTTTTAGCATTTTTTAGCAGTAACTTAGGCGGCGTTGGCTTGATCAATGGAAGCGGTGTCAGCGCTTTCCGCTGCTACCGGCTCAGATCGAACCCCGACGGAACGCGTCTCGGCGACGCGCCTTTCGGCAATCGCGTGATAGTCGGCGTTGATCTCGTAGCCGATGAACTCGCGCCCATGACGCGCGCATGCGACGGCGGTCGTACCGCTGCCCATGAACGGATCAAGGACGCGTCCACCACGCGGACAACTCGCGAGCACCATACGCTCGATAATCTCAAGCGGCTTCTGCGTCGGGTGGTCGACGCGTTCTGCGTGCTGCCTGTGCAATCGCGACACCGACCATACGTCTTTCGGGTTGTAACCCAGCTCCAGCCACTTGCTGCCTTCGAACAATTTGCGCGAACGCGCCTTCTTTGTCACTGCGTCGTAGGGGATACGGATGGGATCGAGATCGAAGAAGTAATCCTTCGATACCGCGAAATAACCGATGTTGTCGTGCACTGACGTATATCTGCGCACCGTTCCGCCCATGCTCGGCACACGCCGGTCCCACACGATCTCGTTGACCATCGTGAGGCGGCGCTTGAGGAACACGAAGATCTCCGGCGCATATTGCCACGTGCAAAAAATGTAAAGCGAACCGCTTGGCTTGAGCTTCGGGATAGCCAGTTCAAGCCAGCCGTAGGTCCAGTCGAGGAAAGCATCGCCGGAACGCATATCCGAGTCGTTGCCGTAATCCTTGCCCAGTCCGTACGGCGGATCGGCCACGATCAAATCGATCGAGCCGTCCGGGAGGTTCGCTGCATCGGTGAGGAAATCGCGGTGATGCAGGTGGATGCCACGGTCGATGTCACCATCGGCGGCATCGTGCGCACTTGCATGATCGATTTCATCGCGCATCGGTTGCGGGCTCAGAACGTGATGCCGGTGCGCTCGGCGACCGTATGCATGTCCTTGTCGCCACGACCCGAAAGGTTGACCAGCAGCAGCTTGTCTTTCGGCAGCGTGGGCGCGAGCTTCGCGGCGTAAGCGAGTGCGTGGCTCGATTCGAGCGCCGGGATGATCCCTTCGATACGGCAGCAATCGTGGAAACCCTTCAGCGCTTCTTCGTCGGTAATGCCCACGTATTCCGCCCGCCCCGCATCTTTCAGCCACGCGTGTTCGGGGCCAACGCCGGGATAATCCAGCCCGGCCGAAACCGAATGCGTCTCGATGATCTGGCCGTTTTCGTCCTGCAGCAGATACGTGCGGTTGCCGTGCAGAACGCCCGGACTTCCGCCGATCAGCGACGCCGCATGACGCCCGGTTTCAATGCCATCGCCGGCCGCTTCCACGCCGATCAGCTTCACATCTTTATCTTCGATATACGGATAAAAGATACCCATCGCATTCGATCCGCCGCCAACGCACGCGATCACCGCGTCCGGCTGGCGACCGGTCATCTCAGGCATCTGCACCTTGCATTCATCGCCGATAACCCGCTGAAAATCGCGAACCATCATAGGATACGGATGCGGCCCCGCCACCGTGCCGATGATATAGAACGTGTTCTCGACGTTCGTCACCCAGTCGCGCATGGCTTCGTTCAGCGCGTCTTTCAGCGTTTTGGAGCCAGATTCGACCGGCACGACCGTCGCGCCAAGCAACTTCATGCGGTACACGTTCGCCGCTTGCCGCCGCACGTCTTCCGAGCCCATGTAGACCACGCATTCCATCCCGAAACGCGCGGCGATAGTCGCCGTTGCAACGCCATGCTGCCCCGCGCCGGTTTCCGCGATCACACGCGGCTTGCCCATCTTGCGCGCGAGCAACGCCTGGCCAATCACGTTGTTAACTTTGTGAGCGCCGGTGTGATTCAGGTCTTCGCGCTTGAGGAAGATTTGCGCGCCGCCGAGCATGTCGCTCCAGCGCTTGGCGTGATAAATCGGCGACGGACGGCCGACGTAATGCTTCAGTTCGTACTCATATTCCGCGATAAACGCCGGATCCTTGCTGCATTCAGCGTAGGCATCGCGAAGTTCATCGAGTGCGTGAATCAGCGTTTCGGATACAAAAACGCCGCCATATGGACCGAAATGGCCCCGATCGTCTGGTAAATTGTACATGTGTCACTCTCTCGGTACGTGGAAGCGTTGCGCTTTACCACGTTGATCATCCGGCATCCGCTTCGCGCACCGCGCGTACGAACGCCGCCATTCGGGCGTGATCTTTCACGCCCTTCGCCCCCGCTACTTCGATGCCACTGGAGACATCGACTGCGTAGGGGCGCACGCGCCGGATGGCGTCAAGGACGTTTTGCGCGTTCAACCCACCACTCAAAACGGCCCGATGCCCGAGATCTGTTGGGATAAGTGACCAATCGAATACCTTTCCACCGCCACCGTAGCCCTCGACGAGGGTGTCGAGGAGCAAACCGCTGGCTGCTGAATAATTAAGAGATGATTCTACCAAATCGCGTGCAGTGGCATCAGGCCCTACCCGAAGGGCACGCCACCACGGCAAACCGGCCACTTCCGCGAGCGCCGCGCATTGCGCCGGGGTTTCATCGCCGTGGAATTGCAGCAGCGATAGCCGCACGTTCGACGTCACTTCGCGGATCCATTCCGGCGTGGCGTTGACGAACAAACCGACCGCCGAAACCAGCGGCGGCACGCGCTCCGCCAGTTCGACCGCTTGGCCCACGCTGACCGAACGCGGGCTTGGCGGGTAGAACACGAAACCCACTGCATCAGCGCCGAGTGCGACGGCGGTATCGACGTCTTCCGTCTTCGACAAACCGCACAGTTTGATTCTCGTTCTACGCAAATCGTTATTTATCATGCTGTTTTCCTTGCCAGACCGCGCTCCAAGGGTAGCTTCCCAGGCGCGGCGCGGGCACTGCGAAGTTCTCAGGATAGCCGACCTCGGCCAGATAGAGGCCGTCGGGCATGAACGTCGGCGCGGCGCGTTTGCGGTCGCGGGCTTCCAGTAATTCGGCCATCCACGACGCGGGATGCTTGCCGCGGCCAATCGCGACGAAACATCCCATCAGATTGCGCACCATGTGGTGCAAAAACGCGTTCGCCCGGAAGCGAAAGTGAATGAAATCGCCCTGCTCCACTATGTCGATCTGATGCAGGTACTTCACCGGCGTCTTCGCCTGGCACTCGGACGAGCGGAACGCCGTGAAATCGTGCTTGCCGATCAGGCAGGCGGCGGCTTCGCGCATCGCATTGGCATCGAGTGGGGCGTAGCACCAGCCGGCGTGGCCGGTGATCATCGGCGAGCGCACGGGGTGGACGTACAGCGCGTAGTAATACGTACGCTCGAAGGCGCCGAAACGCGCGTGGAAATCGTCGGGCATCGGCCGTGCCCACTGGACCGCGACGCTCTGCGGCAAAAACGCGTTCGTGCCGCGCACCCAGGCGAAGTCGGTGCGCTCGAGTTCGGTATCGAAATGGACGACCTGGCCGAGCGCGTGCACGCCCGTATCCGTGCGTCCCGCGACAACCGTTTGCACGCGGGTTTGCGTGAATTTGCCGAGCGCGCGTTCGAGGACGTCTTGTACCGTCTTGACATCCGATTGAGTCTGCCAGCCGCTGAACGCCGAACCGTCGTACTGGATACCTAATGCAATGCGTTTCAAGGGCATATCAGGAGAGCGGCGCCAACGTCGATAACAGCGCGGCAGCGGGTTGGCGCGTGGCCGGATCGTTCGATTCGATCACTTCCTGCAGCAGCGTGCGCGCCCCGGACAAATCGCCGAGTTCGATGTATTCGACGGCAAGTTCGAGCTTGTTGCGGGCGATCGACGAGATCTGCTCGGGCGTGAAGGCCGGCAGCGGCTCGGTCTGGCTCGTGGGCGAGTTGTAGTCGAAGTCGAGGCTCAACGGACCAAAACGCGATGCGCCGAGGCCTGCCACCGATGCCGCGCCAGTCGTTCCGGATTCAATTTGCTCGCTCGCCGATGTCGACGTGGATTCAGGGTGGCGATGCTGCGCGTTCTGGCGATCGAAGACGGCCGGGTCGGCGATCGGCTGGGGCGTGACGGGCGCGGCGGCTATGGGGGTTTTAGCGACAGGCGTGGTTTCGTTCTGCTCGGTGGATTCTGTCGGCGATGGGTGTTCGGTTGCCGAGGCAGCGGGGAACGTCGGCTGGACATTCGAAGGCGAAGGCGCTTCCTGACGCGGCGGCAAACCGAAATCGAGCGCACTCAGGGCTTCGATAGCCTCTTGCGGGAATTTGGGCTGGGGGAAACGGGAAGCCGGTGAGGGTTCGTCGTCGTAGTCCGACGAGTCTTGCTGGCTGTGAGGCTGGTCGGTTACGTGCTCAGGCGCGGATGGCGCGTGTTCTGCGCTTTCGTGCGTGCCAGACGCACGCGCCGCTTCTTCCTGTGATGCGGCTTCACGGGCTGCGGCTTCACGAGCTTCTGCTTCACGAGCAGCGGCGTCACGAGCCTCTGCTTCGCGCACTTCTGCTTCATGCGCAGCGGCTTCATTTGCCGCGGCCTCTCGCGCCTCAGCTTCGCGTGCTGCCACTTCACGCGCTGCGGCGTCACGTGCCTCAGCTTCACGCGCTGCCGCCACTTGCGCTTCCAACTCACGCGCCGCAGCCTCGTGCGCCACGGCCTCCCGCGTCGCCTGTTCTAACGCCGCAGCCTCGCGCAACTCCTCCTCCCGCGCCTCCATTTCCGCACGCAACGCCTCTGCGCGATCCGTCGCGGCCCGCTCAGCGGCCAGTGCCGCTTCGATCGCACCCGGCCGCGGCGGTGTGAAATCGCGATGAAGTGCCGCGGGCGCGTCGGGCATGAACGGAGCGCGTTTGGTGTCCGCTTCGCGAGTCGTATTCGCCGCGTCCTGTCCACGGCTCTCGGTCCCGCTCAGCGTCACTCGTGCGTCGGCAGCCGCATCTTCGTCGATGGACTCGCTCCCCGCCGGCGGAAACGGAGTGTCTTCAGTCGGAGTATCGAAGGACTGGGCGGCATCGTAGTTTTCGATGCTAGCCGCCACCACGTTCAGCTCGCTTTGACCGCGCTGGACCGATGCGCCGTCAAGATCGGCGGCGCCTGTCGGAGATTGCACGTGGCTCGTCGAACCGTCGTAAGGGGGAATAACCGTTGTTTCAGGCGCCGTCGATGGTACCGGCGGTTCTTGCGGCGAACGGTCATCCTCAGTCACCGCAGACGCAGCGCTTGCGGCACGGCGTCGTTTGCCGGCCCGCATAACGAGCAGAAGCAAGCCGACTATCACTACGACAGCCCCGGCGATCCAACCGATCGGCCCGTTGGCTGACGTGGCGAGGGAACCCCTCGTCGACGGAGCGCTGGCCGGCGCGGCAGTCTCCGCAGGCGTGCTCGACGCCACCGCCGATGCCGGCACCATTTCGCTGGCGCTCGCAGCCTCACTCGCGTTCGCCGCAGGTTGAGCCTCCGATGTCGGCAAGACCGCGTTCGCCTCGCTCGATGCGTTCGGCGTAACCGCGCCACTGACCGCACCACTCGCCGCCATCGTCACGCCGACGGTATTCGATGCCCCTTCAGCCGGTGCCACAGCCGCTACGGAACCGCTAGCCTCGACTGCCGGCGCCGACGTAGCCACCGGCGCAGAAGCAGAAACCGGCGAAGCTGCCAAAGCCACTCCCACGTCCTCAACCGGCGGCACGTTCAAAACCGATCCCAATTTCAGCCGGCTCGGGTCATGACCCATGAACGCGTTGGGATTTGCGTCAAACAGTGCGCGCGCCATCTTTTCGCGCGTGGCGCGGTCGTTCGAGCCGGTGATTTGGGAGGCGATATCGCTGAGTGACTGCCCAGGTTTCACGCTGTACTGCGTGATTGCGCCCGCCGCCGACGCAGCATCCGGTGCCGATGCCGCCGATACGGTTGATGCGCTGCTGGCTTGAGCGTTGGCATCGAAGGAAACGAACGTCCCGAGCAGCACACTCGCGACGCTTGCCGCGACCAGCGCCGCGCGCCGCGAGCGGCTGAAGCTGCGAGGCTGTGAATGAAGTGGCCGACTCGGACGAACGATCATTGATACTCCAGGCGAGTGGACGGGGAACAAGAAACCAAAAAAACGGGGCGACATCCAAAATCGGCCACGGACCAGCCGTGGTTTGGCCACGACATAGCCACAAAACGAAAAAGCGCCGCACAAGCGCGACGCTTTTATCGAACTGCCGCGCGTCTTGGCGCGTAGTTTACTTTACTTGTCCAGCAGGATGCGCAGCATCCGGCGCAGCGGTTCTGCCGCGCCCCACAGCAACTGGTCACCGACCGTGAACGCCGACAGATATTCGCCGCCCATCGCCAGCTTACGCAAGCGGCCGACCGGCACTGTCAGCGAACCCGTGACCACTGCCGGCGACAAATCGCGCATCGACGCTTCGCGCTCGTTCGGGACAACCTTCACCCAATCGTTCGCCGATGCCAGGATGCCGTGCAATTCGTCCAGCGGCACGTCCTTCTTGAGCTTGATGGTCAGGGCCTGCGAATGGCAACGCATTGCGCCGATCCGCACGCACAAGCCGTCGACAGGAACCGAACCCGGCTCGCCCATGGCGGGCAATCCGAGAATCTTGTTGGTTTCCGCGCCGCCCTTCCACTCTTCCTTCGACATGCCGTTGCCGAGATCCTTGTCGATCCACGGGATCAGCGCGCCGGCCAGCGGCACGCCGAAATTATCGACGGGCATACGCTCGCTCGACATGGCTGCCTGCACACGCTTGTCGATATCCAGAATAGCCGACGACGGATCCGCCAGATCTTCTTTGGCCGCACCATACAGCACGCCCATTTGCTGCAGCAGTTCGCGCATGTTCTGTGCGCCCGCACCGGAAGCTGCCTGATACGTCATGGCGGTCGTCCATTCGACCAGGTTCTGGTTAAACAAACCGCCCAGCGCCATCAGCATCAAGCTGACCGTGCAGTTCCCGCCGATAAAATTCCGGCCGCCCTTCACGAGCGAATCCTTGATGACGTTCAGGTTGACCGGGTCGAGGATGATGACCGCATCGTCCTTCATGCGCAGCGACGAAGCCGCGTCGATCCAGTAGCCCTTCCAGCCGGCCGCGCGCAGTTTCGGGTACACCTCATTGGTGTAGTCGCCGCCCTGGCACGTAATGATTGCGTCGCACTTTTTCAGGTCGTCGATGCTTGTCGCATCTTTGAGTTTCGTCTCGTTTTTCGCGAACGACGGCGCATTGCCGCCCGCATTGCTGGTGCTGAAAAACACCGGTTCGATCAGGTCGAAATCGCCTTCCTGCTGCATGCGCTGCATCAGGACGCTGCCGACCATGCCGCGCCAACCAACGAGACCTACGTTCATGACTAACCTTTTTTGTGGACACTTCCCCGCTTGGCCGAACCCTCCGCCGGCGTGACCGCGCGGGGAAGATGGGCGGACACGACAGGCGATCAGCGGAACGTGATCGTTTTGAGGGAAATGGTTTTCGTAATGCGTTTGGACAGCGCAACCGTACCCAGATGCGTGCCCAGACGCGTAATGGCGAGACGAATCGTGCGGGCGCCTTCAATGCCGCCGCATGAAATCGAGTCCAGAGAGATTTTAGAGATCTTCGCCATAACAAAAGAGTCTACACGATAACCCGTATATTCGTCCTTCCAAGCGAGCGTTCCACGCTGTTTTGACGTGGTTCGTGCGCTAAAAGCGACGAAACGAGATGAAATGTCGCGATCGGCGGTATCTTAAAAAAACGTCCGCCGCGAGACGCTTTTCCACCGGAATTTTTCGCTGACGCATTTGGTCAACTCAACCGATGGAAAAGCGCGTCGCCAGTTTTAGAGCGCTGCGAGAACTGCGTCGCCCATTTCCTTCGTGCCGACCGTGCGGCCATCCTGCGTCGCGATGTCACCGGTGCGGAAACCCTGTTCCAGCACCTTCTTCACCGCCGTTTCGATACGGTCAGCCTGCTCGGTCTTGTCGAGCGAGTAACGCAGCATCATGGCGGCCGAAAGGATGGTTGCGAGCGGATTCGCCACGCCCTTGCCCGCGATATCCGGCGCCGAACCGTGCGACGGCTCGTACAAGCCCTTGTTGTTCTTATCGAGCGAGGCGGACGGCAACATACCGATGGAACCCGTCAGCATGGCGGCTTCGTCGGAGAGAATGTCGCCGAACATGTTGCCGGTCACCACCACATCGAACGCTTTCGGCGCCTTCACCAGCTGCATGGCCGCGTTGTCCACGTACATGTGCGACAGCTCGACGTCCGCATATTCCTTCGATACATCGATCATCACGTCGCGCCAGAGTTGCGACGTTTCCAGCACGTTCGCCTTGTCGACGCTCGTCAGCTTCTTCGCGCGCTTTTGCGCGGCCTGAAACGCAACATGCGCGATGCGGCGCACTTCCGGTTCGGAATAACGCATGGTGTCGAAGCCTTCCTTCGCGCCTTCGAACAAGCCATCCGGCGACGACCGCACGCCGCGCGGCTGGCCGAAATAGATATCGCCGTTCAGTTCGCGAATGATGAGGATATCCAGCCCCGCGACAATCTCGGCTTTAAGCGAAGAAGCCGCCGTCAATTGCGGATAACAAATGGCCGGACGGAAGTTCGCGAACAATTGCAGATGCTTGCGCAGGCCCAGGATGGCCTGCTCGGGACGCAGCGCGCGTTCGAGCGAATCGTATTTCCAGTCGCCTACAGCGCCGAACAGGATTGCATCCGATGCTTTTGCCAGCGCAAGCGTCGCGTCCGGCAGCGGATGGCCGCTCGCCTCGTAACCCGCGCCACCTACCGGCGCTTCTTCGAGCTCGAACTTTTCGTCGAGCGCGTTGAGGACCTTGACCGCTTCCTTGATGATCTCCGGACCGATGCCATCGCCGGGCAGCACTGCAATCTTCATGGTGTTTCCTTTTCTATTCGTATTAATCCGTCGCTAACCGTACTTATCCGACGAGGCGGTTATTCAGCCACGGCTGCTTCGCCAGACGCTCGTTTTCGAACTGGCGGATCTTGTCGGCGTGGCGCAGCGTAAGCGCGATGTCGTCGAAACCGTTCAGCAGGCAGAACTTGCGGAAGCCCGGCACCTCGAACGGATATTCCGTACCATCGCCAGTCAGCACGACTTGACGCTCCAGATCGACCGTCAGCTTGAACCCGTTAAACGCATAGGTCTCGTTGAACAGCTTGTCGACCTGGCTTTCCGTCAACACGATCGGCAGCAGGCCGTTCTTGAAGCAGTTGTTGTAGAAGATATCGGCGAAGCTCGGCGCGATGATCGCGCGGAAGCCGTACTGATCCAGCGCCCACGGCGCGTGCTCACGCGAACTGCCGCAGCCGAAATTCTTGCGCGTCAGCAGGATCGACGCGCCCTTGTAGCGCGGCTGGTTCAGCACGAAATCCGGATTCAGCGGCCGGTTCGAGTTGTCCTGGCCGGGCTGGCCGACATCGAGATAACGCCATTCGTCGAAGGCATTCGGGCCGAAACCCGTGCGCTTGATCGACTTCAGGAACTGCTTCGGGATGATCGCGTCCGTGTCGACGTTGTCGCGATCCAGCGGCGCCACGAGCCCGCTATGTACGATGAATTTTTCCATGATGCGTTACCGGTTTGGTTTGCTTGACCGTTCTTATAGCCGCTTACTTGTCGGCCGCATTGCTGATCGAATTGCCGAGGTGACGCATGTCCTCGCCAAAGCCGTGGACCGTATTGCAGCCCGCAGCACCGGCAACGACCGCGATCAACGCCAGCAGAATAAAGATGCGCTTCATGCCAGTTCGCGAATATCGACAAAATGACCTTCGATAGCCGCAGCAGCAGCCATCGCCGGACTCACCAGATGCGTACGGCCGCCCGCGCCCTGACGCCCTTCAAAGTTACGATTCGATGTGGACGCGCAACGCTCGCCCGGCTCCAGCCTGTCAGCGTTCATGGCGAGGCACATCGAACAGCCCGGTTCGCGCCATTGGAAACCGGCGTCGAGGAACACCTTGTCGAGCCCTTCGCGTTCCGCTTGCGCCTTCACGAGGCCGGAACCCGGCACGACCATCGCCAAGCGGATATTCGGCGCCACGCGGCGGCCAAGTGTCTTCACCACGTAAGCCGCTGCACGCAAGTCCTCGATCCGCGCATTCGTGCACGAGCCGATGAAAATCTTGTCCGGCTTGATCGATTGCATCGGTGTGTTTGGCTCGAGCGCCATGTACTTCAACGCGCGTTCGATAGCGTCGCGCTTGACCGGGTCCTTTTCGCGCTCGGGATCAGGCACGCGGCCGTCGATGGACGTCACCATTTCCGGCGACGTGCCCCACGTTACTTGGGGCACGATTTCAGCAGCGTTCAACTCCACCACGCGATCGAACTTCGCGCCCGGATCGGAGGTGAAGGTGCGCCAATAGGTTGCTGCCTGCTCGAACTCAGCACCGTGCGGCGAATACGGACGATCCTTCAGGTAGTTGATGGTGGTTTCATCGACGGCAACCATGCCTGCACGGGCGCCCGCTTCGATAGCCATGTTGCAGACCGTCATGCGGCCTTCCATCGATAACGCACGGATGGTCGAGCCGCCAAATTCAATGGCGTAACCGTTGCCGCCCGCCGTACCAATCTTGCCAATGATCGCCAGCACGATGTCCTTCGCGGTGCAGCCGCGCGGCAGCGGTCCTTCGACCTTGACGAGCAAGTTCTTGCTCTTCTTTTGCAGCAGCGTTTGCGTGGCGAGAACGTGCTCGACTTCCGACGTACCGATGCCATGCGCCAGCGCGCCGAACGCGCCGTGCGTGGAGGTATGTGAGTCGCCGCAAACTATTGTCATTCCCGGCAGCGTGGCGCCCTGTTCCGGCCCGATGATGTGCACGATGCCTTGCCGCAAGTCGTTCATCTTGAACTGCGTGATGCCGTAGGCGTCGCAGTTGTCGTCCAACGTGTCGACTTGCAGCTTCGAGATCGGGTCCGCGATGCCGTGCGAGCGATCGGTTGTGGGGACGTTGTGATCGGACACCGCCAGATTCGCGCTGATCCGCCATACCGGCCGTTCGGCCAGTTTCAGACCCTCGAACGCTTGCGGGCTGGTCACTTCATGCAGCAAATGACGGTCAATGTAGAGGATGGACGTGCCGTCTTCCTCGGTGTGGATCACATGCGAGTTCCACAACTTGTCGTACAGAGTCTGGGCCATGGTCTTTTCAGGTTTTGTGACTGCGGGGTGTTTTTTGGTTTGATGATTATGCCACGCAGGACGGCGCATTGCGCTAGTGCCGGATAAAAAACTGATATAAAACAGTGAGTTAGGGTGGTAGTGGAGCTACCTGTATGGGGAGTACCGGGATGGGCGGTTAACCCAAAATGCAGAACAGAATCATCCGTTTAGCCGCGCCGCGAGGGGACAAGCCTCTGGATGCAAAGACGGGTGCAAGTGCTGTTCGCACTGGCACCCGTCGACTGTATCAACAATCTCTTCAACACCTGCTACAGAGCCCGCCCCACAATCAGCGGATCGACCGTACCAATCGCGCGAACGTCCCGGTTCGCATACGGCAGCTTGTGCAGGATATGGCGCATCGCGTTAAGCCGCGCCCGCTTCTTGCAGTCCGAGCGGACCACCGCCCATGGAGAATCGGCAGTATCGGTTTGCGCGAACATCGCTTCCTTGGCGTCCGTGTATTCGTTCCACTTATCCAGCGAGGCGAGATCCACAGGACTGAGTTTCCATTGCTTGAGCGGATGAATCTCGCGTTCCTTGAAACGCCGGCGCTGCTCTTCCTGGCTCACGGAAAACCAGAACTTGACGACGTGCATACCGCTTCGAACGAGTTGCCGCTCGAACTCGGGAACCTGCTGCATGAAGTCGTTGTATTCGTGTTCCGAGCAAAATCCCATCACCCGTTCCACGCCTGCACGGTTGTACCAGGAGCGATCGAACAAAACGATTTCGCCCGATGTCGGCAAGTGTTGTACGTAGAGCGCTGGAAGTACCATTGGCCGCGCTCGGACTCAGTCGGCTTTTCGAGCGCAACGACTCGCGCGCCACGCGGATTCATATGCTCCATAAAGCGTTTGATCGCACCGCCCTTACCTGCTGCATCCCGCCCTTCGAACAGGATCACCAGACGCTGGCCGGTCTCCCGTACCCACGCCTGCAGCTTCAGCAATTCGACCTGCAACGCATACTTCTGCTTTTCATAGCCGCGCCGCGACATCAGGTTGCGATACGGATAACCACCCTCACGCCAGTCACGCGCCAGTTCATCGTCCGGATGCCGTGAAGCGCGTGTGTGCCAAAGTGCTGGATCGCCTTCCAGCATCACGCTGCGCAGAGCAGTGGTTTCATCGGGGGAGAGACCGCTCATCAATGTCTTGATGGTGTCCATCAGCGTGGCGGCATCCTGCGTTGCGCCTGTCGATAGAACGTGTTGCACCGTGCTCGAAATATGCTCGTTGGCTGCATCGACGGCGTGGCCGGTTTCATCGAGTTGAGCGGCGCCGCGGTGTGCTGGTTGGTCGTACGTCGCCGTGAGCGACGGCTGCGCACGGCTGAATCGCGAGCGTTAAATTTGTCGTGCTGTGATGTCAAAGTTTGTTCCTTATGACTGAGTGCCCCGCGTGTCCGGTTCGTTCGGGGCACTGCCTGCTTAAGCTGGCGTGGCGGCCTTCTTCAAGACAACATAGAGCTTGTCCTTCAAGAGCAGTTTTTCCTTCTTAAGCGTCTCGATGGTCCTGCCGTCCGCGGGTAGCGGCCCGGCCTCTCGGTTCTTGATCTCCTGATCCAGCTCGTTGTGGCGCTGAAATAGCCGGGCGAAGTGGGCATCTTCGGTCTTAAGCGTGGAAATCAGATCGCGAAATTCTGGAAACATCGGTAGCTCCTCTTGCGGTTCGCGGGCAAAGCCGCGGGGTCAGTAAGCCTGGTTATCTTGGCATTACTACACAAGTCCGATGTTGATAAAGCTCGTGTTTGCGCGAGTTTTGGCTTGCTCGGGTTGGGTGTGGGCCGCGCTCAAAGAGGTAAGTCGAGCGCCAGGAAACAATCACGCCGATAAAACGCAAAAAGCCCCGGCAAACACCCGCCGGGGCTCCCTTTAAATCACTACTCAATGCAAATTACCGCTTCTCGATAGCCTTCGCCTCGCGCGGCGTTTCGCCGATAAACAATTGACGCGGACGGCCAATCTTTTGCTCCGGATCGGCGATCATTTCGTTCCACTGCGCAATCCAGCCCACGGTCCGTGCCATTGCAAACACACACGTAAACATGGCCGTCGGAATGCCCAGCGCGCGCTGCACGATACCCGAATAGAAGTCGACATTCGGATACAGCTTACGCGACACAAAGTACTCATCTTCCAGCGCGATCTTTTCCAGCGCCATTGCCAGCTTGAACAACGGGTCATCATGCAGACCCAGTTCTTCGAGCACTTCGTGGCACGTTTCACGCATCAGCTTCGCGCGCGGATCGTAGTTCTTATAAACACGATGCCCGAAGCCCATCAGCTTCACGCCCGAATTCTTGTCCTTCACCTGCTTGATGAACTCAGGAATGTTGTCGACGGAACCGATTTCTTCCAGCATGTTCAGCGCGGCTTCATTCGCGCCGCCATGCGCCGGGCCCCACAGACAAGCGATCCCTGCAGCGATACAAGCAAACGGATTCGCACCCGACGACCCAGCCAGACGCACAGTCGACGTGGACGCATTCTGCTCATGGTCCGCATGCAGGATCAGGATCCGGTCCAGCGCGCGCACGAGCACGTCATTGACCTTGTACTCTTCGCACGGGTTCGAGAACATCATGTGCATGAAGTTCGCGCTGTACGACAGATCGTTCTTCGGATACACGAACGGCTGGCCGATCGTGAACTTGTACGCCATCGCCACCAGCGTGGGCAGCTTCGCGATCATGCGAATGGCCGACACTTCGCGATGACGCGGGTCATTGATATTCAGCGAGTCGTGATAGAACGCCGACAGGGCACCGACGGCCGCCACGAGCACCGCCATCGGGTGTGCATCGCGACGAAAACCGCGGTAGAAGAAATGCATCTGCTCATGAACCATCGTGTGCTTCGTGACGGTTTCAACGAAGTCAGCCTTCTGCTGGACGGTCGGCAGATCGCCGTGCAGCAGCGCGTAGCAGGTCTCCATGAAGTCGGCCTTGACCGCGAGTTCCTCGATCGGATACCCGCGATACAGCAACTCACCCTTATCGCCGTCGATGTAGGTAATTGCGGAATTGCACGCCGCCGTCGACATGAAGCCCGGATCGTACGTGAACTTGCCGGTCTGGCCGTACAACTTGCGGATGTCGATTACGTCCGGGCCCAGGGTGCCCTTGTAGATCGGCATTTCAACGCTCGGCGAGTTGTCGCTGAACGATAGCGTGGCTTTAACATCTGACGGGGTCATAGCACATCCTCAATCGAAGTATGGAAACAGGTTTTCGATAATTCGCACGACACTTGCACGACCGCGTGGGCTGACTCAGTGGCCTAACTCAGGCAGAGCGCAGCATCTCCAGCACGCGGGTCATATCCGGCGAGGCCAGTTCGCCTTCCGGTTCCTTGCGTGCCAGCAGCAAGTCCATCAGGTCGTTGTCGCTCAGTTCCAGCAGTTGCGTCAGGACACCAACGTCTGCGTCACTGAGGTCATGCTCATATCGGCTGAAAAAACGCTCGAAGATCAGATCGTTTTCCAGCAGACCGCGCCGCGCGCGCCAGCGAAGGCGTGCGCGGCGTAGAGGGTCGGACTGATGCCCGGAGTCATTCATGACACAAGTCCTTCTCAGACAGCGCGGCGCACCATCAATTCTTTGATCTTGCCGATAGCCTTCGTGGGATTCAGTCCCTTCGGGCAGACATCGACACAATTCATGATCGTGTGGCAACGGAACAGACGGTACGGATCTTCCAGGTTGTCGAGACGTTCACCCGTCGCTTCGTCGCGGCTGTCCGCAATGAACCGATAGGCTTGCAACAGGCCCGCCGGACCCACGAACTTGTCCGGGTTCCACCAAAAGCTCGGGCATGCAGTCGAGCAGCTGGCACACAGGATGCACTCATACAGGCCATCGAGCTCATCGCGTTCTTCAGGCGTTTGCAGACGCTCTTTTTCCGGCGGCGGTGTGTCGTTGATCAGGTACGGCTTGATCGAATGATACTGGTTGAAAAATTGCGTGAAGTCGCAAATCAGGTCGCGCACGACGGGCAGGCCCGGCAGCGGACGCAACACGATCTTCTGCGGCAGGTCGTTCATGTTCTGCAAGCAGGCCAGACCGTTCTTGCCGTTGATGTTCATGGCGTCCGAACCGCACACGCCTTCGCGGCATGAACGGCGGAACGACAGCGTTTCGTCGACGGATTTCAGCTTCAGCAGCGCGTCCAGCAACATGCGCTCGTGCGAGTCGATCTCGATCTCGTACGTCTGCATGCGGGGTGCCGCGTCCTTGTCCGGATCGTAGCGATAGATTTCAAAAGTACGCTTTGCCATTTCGATTTCCTTGCCTTAGAAGGTACGCGCTTTCGGCGGCACCGATTCAACCGTCAGCGGCGTCATGTGCACCGGCTTGTAGTCGAGCTTGTCGCCTTCGCTGAACCACAGCGTATGCTTCATCCAGTTGTCGTCGTCGCGATGCTCGAAGTCGCTATGCGCATGCGCGCCGCGGCTTTCCTTGCGCGCTTCGGCCGAGATCATGGTGGCACGCGCCACTTCGATCAGGTTCGCCAGCTCTAGTGCTTCGACCTTCGCCGTGTTGAACACCTTCGACTTGTCCTTCAGGTGCACGTGCTTCACGCGCTCCGACAATTCCTTGACCTTGTCCACACCTTCCGACAGCAGCTTCGACGTGCGGAACACGCCGGCATGCGCCTGCATGGTCGAACGGATGTCGTTGGCGATCGATTGCGTGTATTCGCCCGACGACGACTTCTCCAGCACGGCGAGGCGTTCAAGCGCGGCGTCGGCGGCATCCGCCGGCAGCGGCTTGTGTTCCTTCATTTCCATCGCGTGCTTGATGATGTGGTTGCCGGCCGCGCGGCCAAACACCACCAGGTCCAGCAGCGAGTTCGTGCCCAGGCGGTTCGCGCCGTGCACCGACACGCACGAACATTCGCCGACCGCGTAGAAGCCGTTGACCGGTTCTTCGTAACCGCCCTTCAGCGTGCCCACGACCTGGCCGTGAATGTTCGTAGGAATGCCGCCCATCTGGTAGTGGATGGTCGGCACGACCGGAATCGGTTCCTTGATACAGTCCACGTTCGCGAACTTCATCGCGATCTCGCGGATCGACGGCAGCCGCTTCATGATCGTCTCAGCGCCGATGTGCGACAGGTCCAGCAAGACGTGGTCCTTGTTCGGACCTACGCCGCGGCCTTCCTTGATTTCCTGGTCCATCGAACGCGAGACGAAGTCGCGCGGCGCCAGATCCTTCAGCGTCGGCGCATAGCGCTCCATGAAGCGTTCGCCGTCCGAATTACGCAGAATGCCGCCTTCGCCGCGTACGCCTTCGGTAATCAGCACGCCCGCGCCGGCCACGCCGGTCGGGTGGAATTGCCAGAATTCCATGTCCTGCAAGGCGATGCCCGAGCGGGCCGCCATGCCAAGTCCGTCGCCAGTATTGATGAACGCGTTGGTCGATGCCGCGAAGATCCGGCCCGCGCCGCCCGTGGCAAACAGCGTGGTCTTGCCTTCGAGAATGTGGACGTCGCCAGTTTCCATTTCCATCGCGGTCACGCCGAGCACGTCGCCGTCGGCGTCGCGGATCAGGTCCAGCGCCATCCATTCAACGAAGAAGTGCGTCTTGGCCGCGACGTTCTGCTGATACAGCGTGTGCAGCAAGGCGTGGCCGGTACGGTCGGCTGCCGCGCAGGCGCGCTGCACCGGCTTCTCGCCGTAGTTCGCCGTGTGGCCGCCGAACGGGCGCTGATAGATCGTGCCGTCCGCGTTACGGTCGAACGGCATGCCCATGTGTTCGAGTTCGTAGACTGCGCCGGGCGCTTCACGGCACATGAATTCGATCGCATCCTGGTCGCCGAGCCAGTCGGAGCCCTTGATGGTGTCGTAGAAGTGATAATGCCAGTTGTCTTCGCTCATGTTGCCGAGCGATGCACCAATACCGCCTTGCGCCGCGACCGTGTGCGAACGCGTCGGGAAGACCTTCGACAGCACCGCGACCGACAGACCCGCGCGAGCGAGTTGCAGCGATGCGCGCATGCCGGATCCACCCGCACCCACGATGACTACGTCGAAACGGCGACGCGGCAGGGACGTTTTAATTGCAGCCATTCTTTACACTCTCCAGAGAATCTGTGCCGCGTAGCCGACGCATCCGACCAGCCAGAGGATTGTTAGTGCCTGCAAGAACAGGCGCAGCCCCATGGGCTTGACGTAGTCCATCCAGATGTCGCGAATGCCAACCCACGCGTGATAGAAGAGCGAGAGCAAGGCTACGAAGGTGGCAAGCTTCATCCACTGCATGGCGAAAATGGATGCCCAGCCGTCATACGAAAAGTCACGTGCGCCGAAAAACCAGAACAGCAGGACCAGCGTGTAGAAGGCCATCACCACGGCGGTAATGCGTTGCGCAAGCCAGTCGCGCAGACCGTAATGCGCGCCGACAACAAGGCGCTTGGGACCGATTCGATTGTTGTTGTTCGCTGCCATTCTTAGAAGGCTCCGAAGAGTTTAAGCGCAACGACGATTGTCAGCAGAGATGACACCGTGAGCACGACGATGGACGTCTGCTTGCCGCCTTCCTTGCTCACTGCGCGATGGGTATCGAGCAGCAGGAAGCGGATGCCTGCGCAAAAGTGGAACAGGAAGGACCACGAAAGCACGAGCACGACGATCTTAACGAGGGGATTGGCGAGGAAGCCCTTGAATGCGTCGAAACTGATCTCCGACGTAAGGCTCTGGTCCAGCAGATAAAGCAGAAACGGCAGCGCTATGAATAGAAGCAAGCCACTGATCCGATGAAGAATTGAAACCTTCCCCGCTAGTGGCAAGCGGTAGGTTGCTAGCTGAGCAATTCCGATATTCCGGTACTCAGGTCTTGGTTTTTTTACGGCTTCAGCCATGCTAGACCCCAACTTTGTTATCACACTAGTCCGCGATTTTAGCGCCTTTTTATATCGCGCTGCAGCGAAATGCCGCGCAAGAGGCTATTGCAAATCGCGTGAGAAAGGCTTTTAAGGCAACCCCCTGGGTTCGCCGGCAAGCCATCCACGTCCTGTTTCAGCTCAAATCGTTTTGATAGTAATAGCCGTTCGTGACATACCATCCGCGCCGCACTTCCACTGGCCGGTCGCCATACGTGTACGACACACGCTCGACAGACAACAACGGCGAACCGATGGCCACGCCAAGCAGTTCGGCGACCGTCTCGTCCGCGCCCACCGCCCTGATTTTTTCCGATGCCCGGATCATGCGCGTGCCGAACTCCGCTTCGAACATCGCATAAAGCGGGCCTTTGTAATCTGCAAGGCGCTCGGCTGTAAGGCCGCGGAAAACGGCGCCGGGCAGCCAGATTTCGTCGAAGACCGTGGTTTCGCCGTCGAACTGCAGCAAGCGCTTGATACACACCACCGGGTCGGCCGGCTTCAGGTCCAGCTGGCGAGCGATCTCGGCGGGTGCGCGCAAACGGCGGCACTCCAGCAATCGGCTCACGTGGGGATGAAGGTCGCCGTCTTCGGGCAGCAATCGCAGAAAGCGGAACTGTACGCGATCTTCATTGTGCGTTGCAACAAATGTACCCTTGCCCTGGCGGCGCACGAGCAGGTTGTCGGCGGCGAGTTCGTCGATGGCTTTGCGCACCGTGCCCTGGCTGACCTTGTAGCGGGCAGCCAGTTCGACTTCGCTGGGAATCATTTCACCGGGCTTCCAGTCGCCCGATTCAAGCCCTTGCGTAATCAGGGCCTTGATCTGCTGGTACAGCGGGCTGAACGTCGGCGAAGTCGCGGGCACGACTTCCGTCACGCCGGCCGCGCCGGGAAGGTTCGTAGTGCTCGCTGGGTTCGAATTCATGCGCGCATTTCATCATAAAGCGACAAGCCGCGTCCAGAGTTTTCCCGGCCATTCATATGTCTTATATAAGACATATGATATGGTTGACTTTGACTTCATCGAATCCTACACTCCTTGGCGAGCAAGGGTTTGCGGGATGCTGCACGTGTCGTGCGGCGTGCCCGGTACGTTGGAAACGCCCTGCCGCTCATCGCTTCAAGCCGAACGGCTTTCGTGTTCGCTGCCGCTGCCAGTGCCCCGCTCTTGCAACGCCCGCGCGCCATCGAAAACGCGACGCGCGGGGCGTTGCGCGGCGCTAACCAGCAAGATCCCACGCTCACAGGGCCGAATTCCCAGCACGTGGGTCGGGCTGCGATTGCCGGCATGCTACCGGACAGTCGATGACATTCTCGCTTCAGGCGCGGCGCCATCGGCTTTTCAGGGCTGCCCGCGCAGTTCGATTCACTTGCTTCATCAACGCTTCGCGTAACGCGCCTAAAATGGCGTTTTCCCCTAGCGTTTCACGCACCGTTCAGGAGTGTTCTCAATGGCTAAGTCCGCAAAGCGCGTTGTCGTCACCGGCGCCGCAGGTCAAATCGGTTACTCGCTGCTGTTCCGCATCGCCAATGGCGACCTGCTTGGCAAGGACCAGCCAGTCATCCTTCAGTTGCTCGACCTGCCGCAGGCGCAAGGCGCCGTCAAGGGCGTGGTCATGGAACTGGAAGACTGCGCGTTCCCGTTGCTGGCCGGCGTGGTCGTCACCGACGACCCAAAGGTCGCGTTCAAGGACGCCGACGTCGCGTTGCTGGTCGGCGCCCGTCCGCGTTCGAAAGGCATGGAGCGCAAGGACCTGCTCTCCGCCAACGCTGAAATCTTCACGGTGCAGGGCAAGGCGCTCAACGACGTGGCAAGCCGCGATGTGAAGGTGCTCGTGGTCGGCAACCCGGCCAACACCAACGCGTACATCGCGATGAACTCGGCGCCGGATCTGCCGAAGAAGAACTTCACGGCCATGCTGCGTCTCGACCACAACCGTGCGTTGTCGCAACTGGCGGCCAAGTCGGGCAAGCCGGTGGCATCGATCGAAAAGCTGGCCGTGTGGGGCAATCACTCGCCGACCATGTACCCGGATTTCCGTTTCGCCACCGTCGACGGCGAGTCGCTCACGAAGCTGATCAACGACGACGAATGGAACCGCAACACGTTCATCCCGACCGTCGGCAAGCGCGGTGCGGCGATCATCGAAGCGCGCGGGTTGTCATCGGCGGCTTCGGCGGCTAACGCGGCTATCGACCACGTGCGCGACTGGGTGCTCGGCACGAACGGCAAGTGGGTCACCATGGGCATTCCGTCTGATGGTTCGTACGAAATCCCGGAAGGCATCATCTACGGCGTCCCCGTGACGTGCGAAAACGGCGAATACAAGCGCGTGGAAGGCTTGGAAATCGACGCGTTCTCGCGCGAGAAGATGACCGGCACGCTGAACGAATTGCTGGAAGAGCGTGACGGCGTCGCGCATCTGCTGGGCAAGTAAGCAGGTTTAGCAGTATTTGCAGTCACGCGAGCGTCTGGCTCAAAAGCCGGCGCTCGCTGCTGATTCGAGTGGGTTTGGAAGCCTGAAAAGAACGTCCGAGCCCACCCGAATCCGCGGTTTCCATCCTCTTTACATGTAACCCGACGCCGACGATGCGCGCTCTCACCCCCGCCGAAGTCCTGTTTGAAGGCGACGTGCCACCCGCTGTGATGCCCCCTTGCGATCACTATGCAGGAAGCGAAAAGCTGATCAGGAAATCGCTCGCGTTGCAGGCGCAACTCGGTCCGGTGTTCGATGTCACGCTCGATTGCGAGGACGGGGCGCAAGTCGGCCAGGAAGCGTCGCATGCCGAGCTGGTGGCGTCGTTCCTCGGTAGTGAGGAAGACCGCTTCAGCCGCGTCGGCGTGCGCATTCACGACTTCCAGAACCGCGCATGGCGCGACGACGTGCGCATCATCTTGCGCGCCGCCAAAAAAGCGCCTGCATATATCACCCTGCCCAAGATTCGCAGCGTCTTCGATGCCGCCGAAATGGTCGCGTTCGTCGAAGCATCACGGTGTGAGTTTGGGATCAAGCATGCTATTGCGTGCCACCTGCTGATCGAAACGCATGGCGCGTTGGCTGAAGTTTTTGAGCTCGCCGCGCTGCCGGGCGTCGAAGCGCTCAGTTTCGGGCTGATGGACTTTGTCTCGGCGCATAACGGCGCGATTCCCGATACCGCGATGCGCTCGCCGGGCCAGTTCGATCATCCGCTCGTGCGGCGCGCGAAGCTCGAGATCGCGGCGGCTTGCCACGCGCATGGCAAGGTAGCGTCGCATAACGTGTCCACGGAAGTGCGCGACATGAGCGTGGTCGCGGGCGACGCCCAGCGTGCCCGCAATGAGTTCGGCTACACACGCATGTGGAGCATTCACCCGGATCAGATCCAGCCGATCGTCGATGCCTTCCTGCCCCGGAGCGATGAAATCGCGACCGCCACGCAGATCCTGCTCGCCGCGCAAAACGCGCAGTGGGGACCGACGCGGTATCAGGACACGTTGCACGATCGCGCAAGCTATCGGTATTACTGGTCGGTGCTGCGCCGCGCGAAAGCGTCGGCACAGACGCTGCCCGAAGGCGCGGAGACGCTTTTTTCACAAGACAAGTAACGCGTTCTACATATCAGGAGACTGGGTCG
>NZ_AEJF01000092.1 GCF_001028175.1 Caballeronia mineralivorans PML1(12) | reverse complement strand
AGTCAGGATTCGTCACTCGCTTTTAGATCAAACGTTTCGAAGGTATTTCCTCGTTTAAACCAAGGGAAAAAAACATGGCCCACAATCTCCACAAAACGCTCAAGGAATTCGATAGCGGTTCCGGCAAAGGCAAGTACTACTCGTTGCCCGCGCTCGGAAAGGCGCTCAACGTCAAGATCGAACGCCTGCCGGTGTCGATCCGCATCGTGCTGGAATCGGTGCTGCGCAACTACGACGGCAAGAAGATCGGCGAGGAACACATCAAGCAACTGGCGAACTGGAAGCCGGTCGCGGATCGTACCGATGAAATCCCGTTCGTGGTCTCGCGCGTCGTGCTGCAGGATTTCACCGGCGTGCCGCTGCTCGCCGACATCGCTGCCATGCGTGGCGTCGCGAAACGCGCAGGCAAGGACCCGAAGGCGATCGAGCCGCTCGTGCCGGTCGATCTGGTGGTCGACCACTCGGTGCAGATCGATTACTTCCGTCAGAAAGACGCGCTCGACCTGAACATGAAACTGGAATTCCAGCGCAATAACGAGCGCTACCAGTTCATGAAGTGGGGCATGCAAGCCTTCGATACGTTCAAGGTCGTGCCGCCGGGCGTGGGTATCGTCCACCAGGTGAACCTGGAATATCTGGCGCGTGGCGTGCACAAGAAGTCGATTGAAGGCGATACGGTGTATTACCCGGATACGCTCGTCGGCACGGATAGCCACACGACCATGATCAACGGTATCGGCGTGGTGGGCTGGGGCGTGGGCGGTATCGAAGCCGAAGCCGGCATGCTCGGCCAGCCGGTGTATTTCCTGACGCCGGACGTGGTTGGCGTCGAGCTGAAGGGCAAGATTCGCGAAGGCGTGACGGCTACCGACCTGGTGCTGACCGTCACCGAAATGCTGCGTAAAGAGAAGGTCGTCGGCAAGTTCGTCGAATTCTTCGGCGAAGGCACGAAGTCGCTGTCGCTGCCGGATCGCGCGACTATCGGCAACATGGCGCCGGAATACGGCGCGACCATGGGCTTCTTCCCCGTCGATGAAAAAACCATCGACTACTTCAAGGGCACGGGTCGTACCGACGCCGAAATCGCAGCGTTCGAGTCGTATTTCAAGGCGCAAAACCTGTTTGGCGTGCCGAAGGCCGGCGACATCGACTACACGAAGACGCTGACGCTCGACCTGGGCACGGTTGCTCCGTCGCTGGCGGGTCCGAAGCGTCCGCAAGACCGCATCGAAATCGGCAACGTGAAGTCGAACTTCACGGAGTTGTTCTCGGCAGCTGTCAGCGATAACGGCTTTGGCAAAAAGGCCGCCGATCTCGACAAGCAATACACGACCACGAACAAGGTCGATGTGAAGAACGGCGACATCCTGATCGCCGCCATCACGTCGTGCACGAACACGTCGAACCCGAGCGTGCTGCTTGCCGCCGGCCTGCTCGCCAAGAAGGCCGTAGAAGCCGGTTTGACCGTTGCTCCGCACATCAAGACGTCGCTGGCTCCGGGATCGCGGATTGTCACCGAGTACCTGACGAAGACCGGCTTGCTGCCCTACCTCGACCAGCTCGGCTTCACGCTGGCCGCTTACGGCTGCACGACGTGTATTGGTAACGCGGGCGACCTGACGCCGGAGCTGAACGACGCGATCACGAAGAACGACATCGTGGCAGCCGCCGTGCTGTCCGGTAACCGCAACTTCGAAGCGCGTATTCACCCGAACATCCGCGCCAACTTCCTGGCGTCGCCGCCGCTGGTCGTGGCTTACGCCATCGCCGGCAACATGACGGTCGATCTGATGACGGAACCGGTCGGCAAGGGCAAGAACGGCAAGGACATCTTCCTCGGCGACATCTGGCCGACGAGCGACGAAGTCAACGCGCTGCTCAAGTACGCACTCGACGCCGACGCGTTCCGCAAGAACTACGCCGAACTCACGAAGACCGGCGACTTGTGGAGCAAGATCGAAGGCGAAGCGGGTCAGGTTTATGACTGGCCGAAGTCGACGTACATTGCCGAGCCGCCGTTCTTCGGCAAGGACTTTTCGATGACCCCGGCCGACAGCATTCCGGCCGTCAAGGGCGCGCGTCCGCTGGGTATCTTCGGTGACTCGGTCACGACCGACCACATCAGCCCGGCTGGTTCGATCAAGGAAAGCTCGCCCGCAGGCGTGTGGCTGAAGGCGAACGGCGTGCAGAAGGCCGACTTCAACAGCTACGGCTCGCGTCGCGGTAACCACGATGTGATGATGCGCGGCACCTTCGCCAACGTGCGGATCAAGAACCTGATGATCCCGCTGAAGGAAGACGGTTCGCGCGTCGAAGGCGGTCTGACGATATTCCAGCCGAGCGGCGAAGAGATGTCGATCTATGACGCAGCCATGAAGTACATCGACGAAGGCACGCCGACTATCGTGTTTGCCGGCGAAGAGTACGGCACGGGTTCGTCACGCGACTGGGCCGCAAAGGGCACGCAATTGCTCGGCGTGAAGGTGGTCGTGGCGCGCAGCTTCGAGCGGATCCATCGTTCGAACCTGGTCGGCATGGGCGTGTTGCCGTTGCAGTTCAAGGGCTCGGACAGCGTCCAGTCGCTGAACATCACCGGCGAACAAACGTTCGATATCGAAGGCCTTTCATCCGATATCAAGCCGCAGCAGGAAGTGACGCTCGTGATCCATCGCAAGGATGGCAGCGAGCAGCGCGTGACAGTGTTGCTGCGTATCGATACGCCGATCGAAGTGGATTACTACAAGCACGGCGGGATCCTGCCGTTCGTGCTGCGCTCGCTGCTGGCAGCGTAAGTTTTCTCGCAGTAGCTTTTGCAGGTGACCGCGCCCTTTTGAGATCAAGGCGCGGGAACGTTGAACCCGGCTTCGGCCGGGTTTTTTTTCGTTTCCAGTTTGCCGCGGAACATCTGATAGCAATGATTGCATTTCATACATTGAGTGCTATCATTGATAACATTCAACGGGAGAACTACGATGGCTAATTTGCTGGTTCGTGGAATTGACGAAGCGCTGGTCCAAAGCCTGCGCGAACGCGCCGCCGCTCATGGCCGGAGCGCCGAAGCCGAGCATCGGGAAATTCTTGCGCAAGCGCTTAGCCGGCCCAAGAAACGCAGTTTGGCAGAAGTATTAGCGAGTATGCCGAACGTCGGAGAAGACGCAGATTTCGAGCGGATTCAAGATATGGGTGGAGCGCCACGTGTATTTGATTGATACCAACGTTATTAGCGAAATTCGAAAAGGCACCAACGCGAATAAAGGCGTGCGCAAGTTCTTTAAGCGGATCGATACAGACAAGAGTGCCGTGCACTTGTCAGTCATAACAATGGGGGAACTTCGGCGTGGGACTGAAGCGGTAAGGCATCGAGGCGATGCTCCGCAGGCTGCGCTGCTCGAAGCCTGGATTGGGACAATATTGGAAGATTATGCGATGGACGTCATCTCGATCGATGACGACGTCGCTCAGCTCTGGGGCCGTTTGCGCGTCCCGAACCCTGAAAACGCAATAGATAAACTAATCGCCGCCACCGCTCTGATGCACGATCTCACGGTAGTGACGCGGAACATCAAAGACTTTGAAAAAACGGGCGTCAAACTACTTAACCCGTTTCAGTAACCCACTGAATGGCGCGGCTTCGCCGCGCCATATACCCTACTTACCGCGCCTCGCTCACAAACTTCGTCACGAGATACGCTTCCATCGCTTCGCTGCCGCCTTCCGAGCCGTAGCCCGAGTCCTTGACGCCACCGAACGGTGTTTCGGGAATGCCCAGCCCGTGGTGATTGATCGACACCATGCCGCTTTCGATATCCTCGCCCACAGCTGCCGACGTCGCGCTGGAACGCGTGTACGCATACGCTGCCAGACCATACGGTAAGCGGTTCGCTTCCGTAATGGCTTCGTCGTAGGACTTGAAGGTGGAGATCGGCGCGATCGGGCCGAACGGCTCTTCGGTCATGATGCGCGCCGACATCGGCACATTGGCGAGCACCGTCGGCGCGAAGAAATACCCTTCACGGCCAATGCGTTCACCACCCGTCAGCACCTTCGCTCCGTGTTCCACCGCATCGGCGACCAGACGTTCCATTGCCTGAAGGCGGCGACCGTTGGCCAGCGCCCCCATCTGCACGCCCTCTTCCAGGCCGTTACCGACCTTGAGCTTCTTCGTCGTTGCGACGAAATGCTCCGTGAATTCCTCGTACGCGGATTCCTCGACGATAAACCGCGTCGGCGAAATGCACACCTGACCGGCATTGCGGAACTTGGCGCTAGCCAGGAGCTTGGCGGCGCGCGGGATGTCGGCATCGGCGAAAACCAGTGCAGGCGCGTGGCCGCCGAGTTCCATCGTGGCGCGTTTCATGTGCTCGCCGGCCATCGCGGCCAGCAATTTGCCAACCGCCGTCGAACCCGTGAACGAGATCTTGCGGATCAGCGGATGGGCGATCAGGTACTTCGAGACGTCGGCGGGAACACCGAACACAAGGTTCAGCACGCCAGCGGGCAAGCCTGCATCGATATAAGCCTGAACCAGCGCCGCGCAGCTTGCCGGCGTTTCTTCCGGTCCTTTCAGGACCACCGAGCATCCTGCAGCCAGCGCCGCCGACACTTTGCGGACGGCCTGATTGATCGGGAAATTCCACGGCGTGAAGGCGGCAACCGGGCCGACCGGCTCGCGCGTGACGATCTGGCGCACGTTGCCGGCACGCGCCGGGATCACGCGGCCGTAGGTCCGGCGCGCTTCTTCAGCGAACCAGTCGATGGTGTCCGCCGCGCCCAGCACTTCAATACGCGACTCGACCAGTGGCTTGCCCTGCTCCATGGTCATGATGGCGGCCACTTCCTCCGCGCGGTCGCGCAGGTTCTGCGCGGCGCGGCGCATGAGCTTGCTGCGATCGAATGCCGATACCTTGCGCCACACCGCGAAGCCGCGTCCGGCAGCTTCGGCGGCTTCTGCGAGCTGCTGCTCGCCAGCCAGCGCGAGACGGCCGATTTCCGCTTCCGTCGCCGGATTGACCACGGCGGTGTCGCGGCTGCCCGCGCGCCATGCGCCGTCGATGTACAACTGCGTGCTCGGGTAATGGCGAAGAGTGCTGTCGCTCATGCTTGGCTCCTGATGTTCGTGGTGATTGAAAGGTGCCGCCGGGGGTCAATTCAACATTCGAAACCCGGCGAATTAACCATTTATGGTAACGCGATCACGAGGGTTTTGCTCACGGTGGTGAATGGGGGTGCTGTTGCGAGCCGCAGTGGCCGGCCTACGTTGGATAATCGCTTTAGTTTCAACTTAAACTCACCGCTACAGCCCCCACCCTGCAAAACCTTAGTGCTAACGAAAAAACCCGCGATCACTCCCGAACTCCGGCGCTTCGCCCGCACGCTCATCAGCTGCATGCTCAGCTACGGCGCCGCCAAACTCGCCACCCTCCCCGAGCTTTACTGGGCGGTCATCACCACCCTGGTCGTCGTCACGCAGCCCAGTCTCAACCAAGCGCTGAACACCGGCCGCGACCAGATCGTCGGTGCGGTGATCGGAGCGGTCGTCGGCGTGATCGGCTTGGTCGCCATCCTGCGCGGCGCACCGCCGCTCATTGTGTTCGCCATTGCACTCGTGCCGCTCGCAGCACTGGCCGCCTGGCGGCCAACCCTTCGGCTCGCGTGCGTCACGCTCGTGATCGTCGTGCTGGTTCCGGCAAGCGGGATGGGGTCGCCGTTCGCACGGCCGATCGACCGCGTGCTCGAAATCCTGATCGGTGCGGGCGCGGCGCTCATCGTCGCGTTCCTGATGCCGAATCGGGCGATCAATGCGGCCCACAATCGCGCCAGTGAAATTGGCCTCGCGTTGGGCGAATTGATTGCGGTTTATCTCCGCAAACCTGACGACACGACGCACGCGGAAGATTTGCATCGGCGTTCGGCTGCGGCCGAACAAGCACTCGATGACGCCATCACCGAAGCCGGCCGCGAACACATCATCGTGCCGGTAAAGCGCACGCGCGAAAACGTCATCGACAAGGTTGCGCCGATGCTCACACGGCTGCATCGCGATGCATTGTTTCTTGGGCAAGCGTTTTCGGGTGATCCCCAGTTGGCAGCCCGTTTGACTACCTCGACACGCGACACGCTGAATACAATGGCCGATGCATTCGTGGAGTTGTCGAAGGCACTCGCTGCAACGCTCGATGCCGATCGGCGTAAGCAGGATGAAAATGTACGGGAGGCGCGCGCATCGTTTGAGAGGCTGCAATCGGCATCGAATGTGGCGTGTAAATCGATGGAACAGAACACCGTGCTGCCCTTCGTGCTGAACCTGCTGGTCCAGGATTTCGGCGATCTGGTCGCGACAGTCGAAGTGCTGGATAAACGCGGGCAGAAAAAGAGCTGACACTCCACAGGTCTGCCGCGGACCAAGCCAGTAAATCCCGTCGCCGCCGCGCGATAGATCGTCCATCGGGCAATACATACGAGTGGCTCGGAGCCCGGTGCGCCATCTGGCCGCCATCTCGCGGCCATCTTGACGCCATCGCGGTTGCCTATCATGGGCATCGAACGCCTGGACGATGTCGGTCCTCTTCTATCCGTGCTTCAACGGGAATTTGATCCATGAACAACGAGCCTCAGCGACCGGACATGACTGATGATGAGCCGGCAACACTCTTCGAGCGCGTGACGCGCCGATCTTTTCTGACACGCGTCGGTGCGGCGGGTGTCGCAATGGGCACCGGGCAACTTCATTCTCTTGCTCTTGCGGATTCCGACAACGTAGGCCAGGACGGCACGCAAGGCGATATCGCGCCGGCGGAGGGTGACAGCGTTCATGTGCGATTGAACGTCAATGGCACGCTCCATGAACTGGATATCGATCCGCGCACCACCCTGCTCGATTGCGTGCGCGAACATCTCCGCCTCACCGGCACCAAGAAGGGCTGCGACCACGGCCAGTGCGGCGCGTGCACGGTCCATGTGGATGGCAGGCGCGTGAATTCGTGCCTGAGCCTTGCGGCCACTCACGAAGGCGAAGCGATCACCACGATCGAAGGCATTGGGCGGCCAGGCAACCTGCATCCGATGCAAGCAGCCTTTGTCGAACATGACGGCTTTCAATGCGGCTACTGCACGTCGGGGCAGATCATGTCCGCCGTCGCGCTACTCGAAGAGCCCTACGGCCACAGCGACGAAGACGTCAAGGAAGCGATGAGCGGCAATATCTGCCGCTGCGGCGCCTATTCGAACATCGTGTCCGCGATCCAGCAAGTTCGCCGGAAAGCTTAAGCGGAGCAAACGAATGGAACACTTTCAACTCAAGCGCGCGGCCAACGTCAAACAGGCGCTCGACATGGCGCAGACCATCGCCGCCAGTCCACAAAGCACGCCATCGACACGCTTTCTGGCCGGAGGCACGACCCTGCTCGACTTGATGAAGCTCGACGTGGAGCGCCCGACGCAGGTCATTGACATCCACCGCCTGCCGCTCGATAAGGTCGACACACTCGACGATGGCGGCGTCACGATAGGCGCGACAGTGCGCAATGCCGATCTCGCGAATCATCCGCTGATCAAGACGCACTATCCGGTGCTGTCCCGGGCGTTGCTTTCGGGCGCCTCGGCGCAGTTGCGGAACATGGCGACGACCGGCGGCAACCTGCTGCAACGAACGCGCTGCGTCTACTTCCGCGATACGGAAACACCATGCAACAAGCGCGAACCGGGCAGCGGTTGTTCCGCGATCGGTGGCTTCAACCGTAATCTCGCCATCCTGGGGACGAGCGACCACTGCATCGCAACCAATCCCTCGGACATGAGTGTCGCCATGACGGCGCTCGAGGCGACCGTCCACACCGAGAGTCCGAAAGGCAAACGAAGCATCGCCATTGACGACTTTTTCCTGTTGCCCGGCACGACGCCTGAACGCGAAACGTCGCTCAATGCCGGCGAGCTGATCAGTCACGTGACGCTCCCCGCGCCGATGCCCGGCAATCGCAGCGTCTATCTGAAACTGCGCGACCGCGCATCGTACGAGTTTGCGTTGGCATCGGCTGCCGTCGTGGTGACCGTATCGTCGGGCAGGATCGGCCACGTGAGGATTGCGCTGGGCGGTGTGGGTGTGAAGCCCTGGCGTTCACGCGAAGCGGAAGCCGCGCTTCTCGGACGTGCAGCCGATGCCCCTGCGTTTCTTGCGGCAGCCGAAGCCGCGCTTCAGTCAGCGCGCCCGCAAAGCCAGAACGGCTTCAAGGTCGAGCTGGCGAAGCGCTGTATTCAGCACGCACTCACGCTTGCTACCCAGACTGCCTGACGCGAAGTTCGCGGCGCGGAGAACACTATGCAACTAGCTACGAAGAAAGCGCAGCCGTTTATTGGCGGCGACTTTTCCAGAATTGATGGCCCGCTCAAGGTAAGCGGCCTGGCGACGTATACGTCGGATTTCAACTTGCCCGGCATGCTCTACGCCGTGCCCGTTTGCGCGACGATCAGCAAGGGACGCGTGACGCGGCTCGACACCGCTGCTGCCGCGAAAATGCCCGGCGTGAAAGCGGTCTTCACACGCGAGAATATCGGTAAGTTCTATCGTGTCGGCATCGCATCAGACGCGAGAATCGACGAAAAACGCCCGCCGTTCGAGGATGACACCATCTACTATTACGGCCAGTACATTGCCGTGGTGGTCGCCGATACCTTCGAGCAGGCAACCGCGGCATCCGGTGCGGTGAAGGTAAGCTATTCGACGAGCCAGCCCGATGTGCGCACGGAGATGTCGGCGGAAAACACGCCTTCGGTCGATACCCAGCGAGGCGACGCTGACGCCGCCTTCGCCGCCGCGCCCGATGCGCTCAAGGTCGATCAGACCTACACCACGCCGATCGAAACGCACAACCCGATCGAACTGCACGCGACCGTCGCTGCATTCGATGGGACAAATTATACGTTCTACGAAACATCGCAGTCGATTGTCAACCAGCGGCAGGTCATGGCGCTGATGCTCGGCGTACCGGAAGATCAGGTGCGCGTGATCATGAAATACCTTGGCTCCGGATTCGGCGGCAAACTGTTTCCATGGTCGCACTCGTTGCTCGCCGGCGCTGCGGCGCGCAATCTGCAGCGTCCCGTCAAGCTGGTGGTGACCCGCGAGATGATGTTTCATAACGTGGGCCACCGCACCAGCACGCATCAGCGCATGCGTTTGTCGACAACTCCGGATGGTCGTTTCACCTCGTTCCAGCAAGACTATGTTTATCAGACGGCTCGCCGGGAAACACGCAAGGAGAACTGCGGGGAGACGACGGGCTACCTGTACAGCTCGCCTAACCTGCGTGTGACTGCCGCCCTTGCGCGCCGGGACATCGCCCCCAGCACGTCGATGCGCGGCCCAGGTGCGGTTCCGGGCCTGTTCGCAATCGAGTCGGCCGTCGACGAACTCGCCATCAAGCTCAACGTCGATCCGCTCCACTTGCGGTTGATCAACGAGCCCGCCATGGACGAAAGCCGGAACGTGCCGTTCTCATCGCGGCACCTCAAGGAGTGCCTGACGCTCGGCGCTGACAAGTTCGGCTGGTCGAACCGCACCGCGGCAGTCGGTTCGATGCGTCGCGATGGCCTGGTGGTTGGTTGGGGTGTCGCAGCGGGGTCGTGGGCGGCGAGGCGATTGCCTGCGGAAGCGATCGTCGAACTGCATGGCGATGGGACCGCTCGCGTGTCGACGGCGACGCAGGACATCGGCACGGGCACCTACACCATTCTGGCTCAGATGGTGGCCAATCTGACCGGTATCGCGCTCAACAAGATTTCCGTGGTGATCGGCGATACGCGTTTGCCGCCGGGACCGCTGTCCGGTGGCTCGATGGTGACCGCCTCGCTGGTCCCTGCCGTGACGCAGGCCACCCAGGCCGCCGTCCGGCAGCTTCTTGCGACCGCCGCCGGGGCGGACAACTCGCCGTTCAAGGGGCAGCCGGAGGAAGCGCTGGGTTTCGAACAAGGCATGGTCTATCGCAAAGGTACCTCGCCCGGAGCGGGCGTGCCATTCGAACGAATTCTGGTGCCTGCGCAGGTCAGTATCGTGATGGGCAGAGGTCGTTCCGGTTCAAGCCAGGCAGATGCCGATGCGGCCAAAGTGTCGATTCACTCGTATTGCGCGCACTTTATCGAGGTCACGTGGCAGCCGGAAACCGCACGGTTACGCGTGAGCAGGGTCATGAGCGTGATCGACGGCGGCAAGATCATTAATGCGCGCACGGGTCTGAACCAGATCGAAGGGGCGATCGTGATGGGCGTCGGCATGGCGCTGTTCGAAGAGACGCACTACGACTCGCGTTCAGGCGCGCCGCTGAACCGCAACCTCGCCGACTACGTGATGACGACGCATGCCGACGCTCCAAAGATCGACGTGACGTTTCTGGACTATCCGGATTTCGCACTGAATCCGCTCGGCGCGCGCGGGATCGGAGAGATCGGCATGGCAGGCGTTGCGCCTGCCATTACGAATGCCGTCTATCACGCGACGGGCATACGCGTGCGCAATCTTCCGGTACGGATCGAAGACCTTTTAGCCGCGCCAGGACCGGCGTAAACGCCGCGCTGCCCCATTACATCGGCGGCGCAACGCCATCCTTCTCGACCACCACGCGCGATGCAGCAAACTCGCTGCCGTTCACCGGATTCGCGACGATAAACACCTTCTTGCCCGCCGTCAGATCCGTTCGCGCCGCCGGCGCGAACGTCACCACAGGCACGCCTTCCGGCACCGTCACCGTGTTGCTGCCACCCTTGTACGAGAGTTTCAAATCACGCCCGCTCGTGCCCGTCACGACCTGATCGACGTTCGCGTTCGTCATCGTGCTGTTCGGTGAAAGATCCCACGCATAGTGGCCTTCACCCGTGCCGCGCGCGGCTTCCGGGAACACCAGCACTTCGGTCGCCGTCATCTTGCCGTCGGTGCCGGTGGTTGCTGCCGTGCCGATGAACGAACCGGCCTTGATGTCGGAGAGCTTGATGTTTTTTACTGCCGTGACCGGTGTGTCCTGCTTCATGTCGATCGTCACGGTGTCGCCGCTGCGACGATGAACAGTAAGCGTATCGCCGGACAACGAGACGATATCGCCACGAATACGCGCAGGCTTCGCAGCCGGCGCTTGAGCAAACGCAACGCCAGCAAAAGCAAGCGTTGCAACCGATACACCGAGTTTCAAGCGTAATGACGCAAATGATGCAGATGACATGGAGGCTCCAATTCTAGTATTTGACGAGAGAAAGTTCAGGCACCACCAAACCAGTTGTAGCCCTGGTTCTCCCAGTAACCACCGGGATATTCGTTCGTCACAGTGATCGCGACAATGTGCTTCGGGTTCTTGTAGCCGAGCTTGGTCGGCATGCGCAGCTTCATCGGGAAGCCATATTTCGGCGGCAGGACCTGGCCGTCGTACGTCAGCGTCAAGAGCGTTTGCGCGTGCAACGCGGTGGGCATGTCGATGCTCGTCGAATAGTTGTCCGCGCAGTGGAACGCCACGTATCTGGCCGTGATGTCGGCGCCGGAACGCTTGAGGAAATCGGCGAAACGCACACCGCCCCATTTGCCGATAGCGCTCCATCCTTCAATGCATATGTGCCGCGTAACCTGGCTTTCCTGCGGCAACGCGCGCAACTCTTCGAGCGTCCAGACACTCTTGCCTTTCGCCAATCCGCCTACCGTCAGCTTGTAGGTAGCCGCGTCGACAACCGGTACCTCATCGATGTCGTAGAACGCGTTGAACGGGAACGGCCGGGTGATCATCGACTCGGGATAGGTCGGCGCGAGCTTGTTCGGATCGAAGAGGAAGGCTTGCGCTTCGTCATTGAAACGCGACATGGTCCGCAGCACGGTGTTCACGGATTTATCGTCGGAGATATTGCAGCCCGACAGCATCATGAGACCGCCCAGCGACAGAATGCGCTTGCCGAAAAGACGCCGCGCCGGCGCCTTCAATTCCTTGCGCGCATCTTTGAGGATGTTCTCCACATCCAGCTTCGATGCAATGAGTTCGCTCTTTCTATTCAGCATGGTTCAGCGGCCCCGGATCATCAGCAACAACGAGCGTGGAACAAGCGCGACCATCACCACGTGCAATACGAAAAACGCCACCAGGAAACTCATCGCGAAGAAGTGGACCACGCGGGCGTTGTCGTAGCCGCCCATCAGATCGCGCAGCCACGGAAATTGCACCGATTTCCAGACAGCGAGCCCCGACAAGATAACAATCACAATGTCCACGATCACCGCAAGGTACGCCGCCTTCTGCACGGCGTTGTAGTGCGAGAGATCATCGTGCTTGAGCTTGCCGGTCAGCGCGGCGCGCAGATCGCCGAACAAGCTTTTCACGCTGAGCGGAAACAGCTTGCGGCGAAAACGTCCCGAGATAATGTTGAGCACCACGTACACCAGGAAGTTCGCAACCAGCACCCACATGGCCGCGAAGTGCCACAGCAACGCGCCGCCCAGCCATCCACCCAACGTAATGCCGGACGGAAAAACGAACGAGGGGAAAATCGGCGAAGCGTTGTAGACCTGCCAGCCGCTCGTCACCATGACCACGACCGCAAGCGCGTTGATCCAGTGCGTGATGCGAACCCAGCCGGGCAGGGTGCTTGCATGAGTCAAAAGTTGAGTCGAAGATTGATTCAAGCTCGCCTCGTGATGGGATGGATCGAACATGCTGCGACTGGATGAACGTGACTCGATGAAGGCGGCGCACACAGGCATCGCCTGGATTGCATCTTAGCTATCGCGCGCTGATCTACGCATGACACGTTAATGACTTTTTTGTCATCATTTCCGCGGGTCAAACGCGGATGGATAGAATGACCTCATTGCTCATCTAAAAAAGCCAAGCGAGCGCAGCATGACCATCCTGGTTATAGAAGACGACCGCAAGACCGGCGACTATCTGAAGAAGGGACTCACCGAGTCCGGGTATCAGGTCGACCTGATTCGCAACGGCGCCGACGGTCTGCATCAGGCGCTGGCGCACCCTTACGAGTTGATCGTGCTGGATGTGATGCTGCCCGGCCTCGATGGCTGGCAGATCATGCAGGCGTTGCGCACGAAACGTGATCTGCCGGTCATCTTTCTGACCGCGCGCGATCATGTCAGGGACCGCATACACGGTCTCGAACTTGGCGCGGACGATTACCTCGTGAAGCCGTTTTCGTTCACGGAGCTCGTGCTGCGCATCCGCACGTTGCTGCGACGCGGCGTAGTACGCGAATCGGATGTATTCCAGGTCGCCGATCTTCACGTCGATGTACTACGCCGCCGGGTCACGCGCCAAGGCATGGAAATAGCGCTGACGAACAAGGAGTTCGCGCTGCTACATCTCTTTTGCAAGCGGCAAGGCGAAGCGTTGTCGCGGACCTTGATTGCATCGGAAGTGTGGGACATGAACTTCGATAGCGACACCAACGTAGTCGATGTCGCTATCAAACGGCTGCGCGCCAAACTCGATCAACCCTTCGATATCAAGCTGATCCACACCGTGCGCAGCATCGGTTATTCGTTCGGCGCGTCCGGGGACTCGCATTGAACCCGGTGTGGCGTTCGCGCTCGCTGGTCGTCCGGATCACGTGCCTGTTCGTGCTGATCGTATGCGTGGTGGTGAGCATGGTCGGTGGTTCGCTGTATCACGCGACCAGCGCCACGCTCTCCACCCGCGCCGATTACCAATTGATCGGGCGTGTCGAACATTTTCGCTCGCTGCTGCACGATCTCTACACGATCAAGGAAATCGAAGCGCGGCCCAAGCTGTTCGAGACCATGCTCGGCGACCGTCAGGACGTCATCATTTTTCGACGGCCCGGCCTCACGCCGTTCATCAACGTCAACCCGGAAAACATGCCATTGCCGCCACTTGTTCCGGTGCCGGTGCAACGCGCGGTCAACCTTGACGCGCTCTATGAAGGCACGCGTACGGACGGCGTGCGCATGCGTTGGGTCGCGGCACAAGCGCAAGTAGGCGACAGCGGTGAAGTCATCGAGATCATCGCGGCGCACGTGATGACGCAGGAAGCGCATGTGTTGTCGGCCTATCTCGTGCGTGTCTGGATCAACGTGGTGAGCGCGGTGATTGTCACCGCGCTGCTCGCATGGTGGGTATCGAGCCGCGGTCTCGCGCCGTTAAGAAAAATGGCCGACAGAGTCGCCGGGATCACGCCCGACACCTTGTCCGCAAGACTCGATATAAAGAACACGCCGACCGAACTGCGAAGCCTCGCGATGTCGTTCAACGCCATGCTCGACCGCTTGTCGAGCGGTTATGAACGGCTGCTGCAGTTCTCCGCGGATCTGGCGCACGAGGTGCGCACGCCTATCGGCGTGCTGATTGGACAGACGCAGGTGACGTTGGCGCACACCCGCAGCGAGGGCGAATACAAGAGCGTGCTGGAATCGAATCTGGAGGAGCTGGAGCGGCTTGGGCGCATCGCGCAGAACATCCTGTTCCTCGCGCAAGCGGATCACGAGCGGCAGGACATAGAGCGGACCACGCTGAACATTCGCGAACAACTGGAGACGATTGCGACCTACTTCGAAGGCGTCGCCGACGAACGCAATCTCCGCTTCGAAGTGCATGCCGACGGCGAGATGTCCGCCAACGCGATCATGTCGCGGCGCGCGATCAGCAATGTCGTGGTGAACGCGGTGCGCTACGCCGAGCCCGGCACCACGATCCGGCTTACCGGCAGCGAGGACACGCACGGCGCGCTGATCGTGATCGGTAACCAGGGGAAGCCGGTAGCGCCCGACGAACTCACGCGCCTGTTCGACCGTTTCTATCGCGGCGATGCAGCCCGCAGCGAGTTCACGGAATCGAGCGGCCTGGGGTTGGCCATCGTGCAGGCGATCATGCGGCTGCACGGCGGATCGGCATCGGCGAATTGTTCGGCGGACGGCTGGATCGAATTCACGCTCCGGTTCGCCGCCGCGCCTGCGCCTACTCCACCGCCCCTGCCTTGAGCGCCAGTTCCTGACGCTCGGCCAGCAGGCCGTGAATCTGCGATACGACCGCTGCCCCCTCGCCAACCGCGGCAGCCACCCGTTTCGTGGATGCCGAGCGCACATCGCCGATAGCGAACACACCCGGCACGCTCGTTTCCAGCGAGGTCGAGCATTCCGCGTGGCCGCCGTGGGCAGCGGGACCCGTCAGCACGAAACCCTTGGCGTCGGTGTTCACATTGCAGTCACTCAGCCAGCCCGTGTTCGGGTCGGCGCCGGTGAAGAGGAACAGATGCCGCGCCTCGAGTGTGAGCGGGCCGTCGGGCGTCTTGCAGTGCACGGCGGCGAGCGTACGGCCATCGCCTTCCAGCGACTCGATCTGCGTACGTGTATGCAGCGTCACGTTCGACAATGCCGCGATCCGGTCGATCAGGTACTTGGACATGCTCGCTTCAAGCCCCGCCCCGCGGATCAGCAGATGCACGTGCGCCGAGTGCGACGCGAGATACACCACCGCCTGGCCCGCTGAATTGCCGCCACCCACCAGCACGACTTCCGAGCCCTTGCAGAGCTTCGCCTCGACCGGCGAGGCCCAGTAATACGTGCCGTGCCCTTCGAACTTCTCCAGCCCGACAATATCCGGCCGCCTGTACGCCGCGCCCGTCGCTATCACGACCGTATGCGAGCTCACGCGCTGGCCGTTCATCAATTCGATCTGGATCGGCGTGCAATTGCAGTGGAGCGCCTTGATTTCGGTCGGAATGGCGATGTGCGCACCGAACTTCTGCGCCTGCACGAACGCGCGCCCCGCCAACGCCTGACCGGAAATGCCGGTCGGAAAGCCGAGATAGTTTTCGATCCGCGAACTCGCGCCCGCTTGGCCGCCCGGCGCGCGGCAATCGAACACCGCCACCGACAAACCTTCGGACGCCGCATAAACGGCCGTCGCCAATCCGGCTGGCCCGGCGCCGACGACGGCGACATCGTAGATATATGCGGGATCGAATTCCGGCAGCCAGCCGAGTTGCGACGCGAGCTGGTTCTCATCGGGCGCGCGCATGATCGTGCCGTCCGGGCAGATCACGAGCGGAAAATCCGCCTTCGATGCCGAGATCCGTTCGAGCAACGCGATTGCATCGGGGTCCGTGCACGCGTCGATGACGGTGTGCGGATAACCGTTGCGGCGCAAGAAACCTTCCAGCGATACGAGCCGTCCGTCATCCGACTGCCCCACCAGGATCGGCCCGCTGCCCTTTTCGATCAACCCGACGCGGCGCAGGATCAGCGAACGCATGATGCGCTCGCCGAGTTCCGCTTCCGCCACCAGCAGCGCGCGCAGCCGGTCCGGCACGATCAGGATGGCTTCGACGTCGTCTATCGCGTGACCATCGACGAGCGCAGGTTTGCCCGACAACTGGCCGACTTCCGCCACGAAATGTCCTGGTTCCTGCTCGACCACTACATTCACATGCCCGAGCCCATCGCGGCGCGTGACCCGCACCCGGCCCTGCAGCAGCACGAACATGCCCGGCCCGGGCACGCCGGTTTCGAACATCATCTCGCCCGCGCGCCAGTGCTTCACGGTGCCAAAGCGCCGCATGCGCTCGATTTCCTCAGCGCTAAGCAGGGGATGCATCTGGTGACCGCGGCTTTCGAGCGGCGAGAAAGGCGCGTCGGCGGTGGCTTCCTGCTGGGCTGCCCCGGCCGCGCCGGTCGCGATCGAGTTGAGGTCTTCCGGTGCGGGCGGCGGCGGATTACCCCGCCAGTCCGCACGCCCCCCGTTCGTCCCTTCGTGCGTGGTACTCATGCGTGTCGATCTCCATGCAGGTAGACGGCGTCATGCAGCGCGCCTTTGCCGGCGGCCGGCGCTTTCACGGGCCACGGACACATGGCGGCCATTTCGCCCAGATCCTCACGCGCACCGCCGAAGTCGGTCAGCGGTTTCAGGTCGAGGCCGGCGAGACGCCAGGCATCCAGTCCGCCGGTCAGCGGCACGACGTCCTTGAAACCGGCGTTGCGGAGCGCCTTGGCCATCCACGCCGCCGATACTTCGTTCGGACACGAGCAATAAATGACGATCTTCTGATCCGGCTGATAACTTTCCACGATCCTCTGCAGCTCGCGTTCATCGGCGAAAACGGAGCCTGGAATCACGAACGGATCGAGTACACGTTTCTCGGCGGAGCGGATATCGAAGATGGCGGGCAGCGGCTCGTTCTCCATCAACGCATAGAGCTCGTCGACGGTAATGCGCGCCGTTTCCAGCGTTTTCATCAGCATCTTCCGGCGCCAGTAGCGGTAGGCCACGTAACACGCCAGCGCGACCGCCACGACCAGGAGCGCCTGCCGCCCAAGCTGCGCGATCATCGCGAACACCAGGTCGAGCTCCGCCGCGAAGATCACGCCCACGGCCAGCCCTACTGCGGCCCATAACCCCACGCCAACACCATCGTGCGCAATGAACGAGCGCGTGCGCACGCCCATGGCGCCGGCAAGCGGCACCGAAACCAGCGACAAACCCGGGATGAATTTCGCGACGAGCAACACGCGCACACCCCAGCGGCCGAAAAAGCGTTCGGTTTTCTTCACGCAGGTATCGCGCGACAGCGACAGTTTGCAGATTGTCTTGAGCGTGCGGTCGCCGTAACGCCGGCCGCCCTGGAACCAGACGAGATCGCCCAGCACGCCGCCGAGCACCGCGATGCCGAGCATCAGCGCGAGATGGGGCATCAAGGGCTGGCCGTGGAAGCCCATCATCGCCACCGATGCACCGACCACAATCAGCGTCGGCATTGCAGGAACGGGCAAGCCAAGGGCTGAACCCATCACGTTGAAAAAGACGATTGCCGGGCCATACCGGTCAGCCAGTTCATGCAACAGCATGGGATTCTCCTGCAGGTTTGTGCAGCGCTGAATTCGGGTGCGGGAAGCCTGAACGACGCCTGGCGCATCGCGAGAAGCGCTTACTTTATACGGCTCGTTTGACGGCTTTGCGGTAAAGCGCGGTGGATCCCGGGAAGCGGTTGGAAGCTACTCCGAGTGACTCCGCGTTGCCGTCATGTGCGTCGCCATGCGACGTTGCATTAATGAGATGAGTGTAGCGCGGATTGGCGGGAATGCCGATGTACCAGGCCGTTCCCACGACGCGTTTTAATCGGCACGCGCCGTCTTCAGCATGTGCCTAAATCCGTTCACTTCAGCCCGAAGTCCACCCGCGTTGGCGCGCCCTTGTCCTTGATGCCATCGGCGTTGAGGTGCGGTGCGACGATGAAGATCCGCTTGCTGTCGATCTTGTCTTCGAAATATTGTTTCACCGCCGACGCGCGCCGCTGCGCAAGCGTACCGAGCGCGCCCTCGTCCACCGGCGCATGTTCCGCGAGTGCGGCTTTCATGTCAGTGTCGGGCACGGACTTCGTCAAACCGATCAGGTTGCGCGGTTTCTTGAAGTCTGCGTTTTTATACGCTTTCGTTAAGAACTTGCTGTATTCAGCATCGGAAATCGGAATGCTCGACGGATCGATGTTCGGATTGTCTGCGCCTGAGTCCTGCATCTTTGCCCGCCGCACCTGCCGGTCGACGTACGCTGTACGCAAACCGGGTCCATCCAGCGCCGGGTCCACCCGCGCCGATATCTCCAGCGTGACGGACGGTTTGTCGGCCAGCGCCTTCGCGATGGTGTCGAGTTTTTCCTTCGCGGCGTCGCTGAGCGTGGCCGAGCCCGGATCGAATTCCACGTAGCCGAGCTCCTCGGGGTTCTTGCCGCCGAACGCATTTGCCAGCAGCGAGAACGGCGCGGTCACCGCGCGCTCGACAAGGTGAAGGATTGCTGTCCACACCAGCGCGCCGATCGAGAATTCAGGGTTCGAGAGCGAGCCGGAAATGGGGATGTTGACGTCGATCTCGCCGCGCGAATTCTTCAGCAGCGACACCGCGAGCCGCACCGGCAATTTGGTTGCCGTGGTGTTGTCGACGTGATCGCCGAATGTGAGCTGATCGATGAAAAGATGATTGTTCGCGCTGAGCTGGTCATTGGCGAGCATGTAGTGCAGATCGACGTTGAGTTTGCCCTTCGTGATCGGATAACCCGCATATTTTGTCGAATACGGCGAGATGTTCGGCAACTCGACGTCGTGGGCGCTAGCGGTCAGGTCCAGCGACGGTTTCGCGATCAGCGGATTCACCACCCCCTTGATCGATACCGGTCCGTTCGCGGACAGTTTCGCGGCGACATCGACGGGTGCGGGCGTGGTCGAGTGTGTGCCGAATGCGCCGATCGTGCCCGTGATCGCGACGAGGTTCGCGGTGAAGTTGGGTTTGACGAAGTTGTCGGTGTAGGTCACGCGGCCGTTTTGCAGCACAAGCTGGCCAAAGCGCAGATTCGCCGATGACGACGCGGTCTTCGGAGCGACAGGTACTGCGGTTGGTGCGGTTGGTACGGACGCAGCCGTCGATGCGGCGGCTTGCGTTGATGCCGGCGTCTTGTCCTGAACCACGATATCGCGGAGATTCAGCTTGCCTTGCGGATCGAGCAACACGCGACCGTAGAAGTTCGCGAACGTGACGCGCGCGGCTTCCACATCGGCGCCTTTTTCGTCGTAGCGTGCGTTCAGTTTTGTCAGGCCGAGCAGGTTCCAGCCGGCCAGCGACTCCGAATTCACTTTATCGATCAGGCGCACGTTCGACAACGACACGTCGCCCTTGTACCCGGCTTTCAGCGTGCGTCCTTCGCCCGAGAACGACGCGTCGCCGTTCGCGGTCAGCAGCGCGCTCGAGACTGTCGCGTTCAGGGTGCCACCGAAATACGGCTCGAACGCCGAGGCGTCGAGCGCGCTTGCGTCGACATGGAGTGCGAGGCTCAGCGGCTTCGCGGTCAATGTACCGGCCACGGCCAGCGCGCCTTTGCCGTTCATCGTCAGCTTGCCCTCGATGGGCAGCGGTTTTGTCAGGTCGTCGGTGAGGTGCTTGACGCCCAATTGCAATGGCGCGATGTGCAGCTTTACCGGACGCGCCGTGCTTTCGTCGGTGAAGTCGGCGCTGCTGTCGTTGAGCGAAACCTGCGCGATCTGATAACGCCATGCCGGACCCGCCGCGTTGGCCTTTTCGACCTTGCGCGTGGCGCTGGCCTCCGGCGCCGTTTCATGCGGACCGGCGAGCGCCGCGAGATCGATGCTGCCGTCCTTCAGGCGTTTTGCATCGATGGAAAGGCCGTTGAGCACGACGCTATCCAACGCTGCGGTATGCCCGGCGACATCGATTTTCTGGATCTTCGCTTGCGCCGAACCCAGGGTAATCGGCGCGGTATTCGCGTTCGGTACAAGCTCCAGTGACTTGAGCGTGACGTCGCCTGCGCCGACCTGGATGGACGGCTCGGGCTTCGACCAGTCCACCTGCAGCGGCAAATTTGCGCTGAGCGAACCATCGGCGATACGCGCGGCCACCGCGTTCGCCACGTACGGTTGCAACGGCGCCAGCGGCAAATCGGCCAGCGCGAGTTTCGCGTCCGCATTCTTGCCCGGCAGCGTAAATCCGCCCGATGCGTCGAGGCCGCCGCCGTGATCGAAAGCCGTTTTCAGCGTGTAGCGCACCGGGGGTTTGCCGAGCGTTGCGAAGTCGTCGAGCGTCACATCCAGGTTCGTTAATCCGAGCGTGGCGGGTTGCGCCATCAAGCGGTCGTCGAAGACGATACGGCCTTGTTCGATCGCCAGATGCCTGATCGCGAGGTCGAGCGGTTGTGCGGCGGCGTCTGCGGGCGTGGCCGCTTTTGCGTCGCTGGCGAGCGTGGATGCGGGTGCCGGGGCCGGCGTTGTGGCGCTCAGTTTTTCGAAGTTGAATGCGCCGGTTTTATCGCGGAAAAGCTTCACGTCCGGCTGCGTCAACCGCACTTCGTCCAGCCGATACACATTGCGCAGCGGCTCCAGATTCACCGCATTCACATGCAACGTTTGCGCGGCGAAAAGCGGTGTGTCCTGCTTGTCCGTCACGGCCAGATCCGCGAGATCCGCTGTGCCTTTGATGCGAACCACGGGCGCGTCGGCGGCGAGTGCAAAGCTCACATCCAGATTCGTCGACAAACGCCCGCTCTTCACGGCGACCGGCAGCGAAGCCGGTGCGTATGAGAGCATTTGCGGCACGTCGAGACCGTCGAGCTGCACGGCAATTTCCGACTCGCGCGACTCCGCGAACGGCTTGGTGCGGCCGGTGATGGACAACGCCGAACCGTCGATACGCGCCTGCAGCGACGGCGTCACGAATAATTCGGTGGTGGACGGGAGATTGGCGATGAATGGAATCCCGATCGACCAACGATCGATGACATGCTGCGTTTTCAGCAATCGGTCGTCGAAGTCGATCCGGCCATTTTCCAGGCGAATATTCGATACGGAGAATCGCGCGGGTTTATTCGACGGATTAGCTGAGGGCTTCGAAAACTTTTCGACGAGGTCCGAGAAGTTAAAGCGTTGCGCGTCGAAGCGCACGATATGAAAGCGTGGCGAATCGATCTTGACTTCGTTGATGACCGGCGCGAGACGAAACAGTGACGACCATGAAGGGTGGACGATCAGCCGTTCTATATCGACGAAATCTCCGCTTTTTGTGCCTGCGGACAGATTCGCCGGTGCCTCGCCGATATGCACGCGATCGGCTTCGAGACTGAGCGTATAGGGATTGAGCGCGATCCGTTCGATGCTGGCTGGACGGTCGAGTTGTGCGGAGAGCTGCTGTTCCGCGATATGGCGGATCAGTGGTGGGGCGGCGAAAAAGCCGAGCAGGCCGATTACGACGACGGCCAGCAGGAGTCCGATTACAACACGCCGGGTGCGTCGGGCTTGCGCTACCGAGTTCACCCCTTGAATCAGGCTACGCCCGGCGGATGTCAGGGAAGTCTTGTTCAGGCTTGCCATGCGTGCCTCGTAGCGCGGCTGCGCACGCCGGCACGAGCCACGCGCAGCCTTTGGGAAACAGGAGGCCTGAGTATACGACGCGGCGGGGGCAATTTGAACCCATGAGGGGGCTTTCGTTCGCACTCGGGTTCACCGGCGCGAGCGAAAACCCTATGAAAACTTATTGCCGCTCGATCGCCGGCGGTGCCCACGTTCCATCCGAAGCCTCGGGCTTCGGCACATAAAGCCGCAACATCAACTGAAAATCACCATCCGGCACCGGCAGCCAATTCGACATTCGCGCCTTCGCAGGCGCCGCAGCCGACACGGATATATCGATGGAACCATCCCGGTTCTTCCTCAACCGGTCCCGGTCGCTCAGCGAAAGCCGCAACGTCTTGTCGTCGAGCAACGCACCCTCCTTCGTGTATGCAGTCAGCGTCCAGAACCCGCGCACCGGCGGCAACTGGTTCGGCGCGAAATGCAGCACATACTCATTCGCACCATTGAGCGCGTGACCGTCGCTGTCGGAGGACGCAACCGGCTTGACCTCGTCGTCCTTCGTGCCCGTACCCGGCTGACGCCGCGCCAAAAACGCCCGCAGCGTGTAGTCGGTGTCGTAGTTGCCCGCGCCATCGCCGAACCAGACCCAGCCGTTACGGCTGATCGCATTCGACGGCACCGTGTCCACCCGCGTGCGGCCATCGGCGAGACCGGTCGCGAGCAAATCGGCATCCGCCGGGCGGAACTGAACCGGCTCGCCCGCCTTCACGCCAAGATCGGCCAGCAATTTGACAGCGTGAGGATCGTTCGGAGCAGGCGGGTTATCCTGCATCGCTTTCGCGAGACGCGTGAAAAACGCGGTGGCATCGAGTGAATCGGGTTTGTCGCCACCCGTCACAACCGTCGGCGTGCTGGCCGTGACGTTCGGCCAGGCGCTACCGGCCGTAGTGGCGCTGGTTTTATCGGCGGAAGGCGCGTCGATACTCATCGCCGTCTGCAACTTGCGAGCTTCACGCACGTCGCGCTGACCGTTCACACGCACACGAATCGAAAGCCACACGTAGCGAGTCGGCGTTTCGACGCGCGTCACGCCATCGGGGAGCGTTCCCGTATAACCCGCCGGAACAAACGCAAGCACGTTGGCCTGCTCTGCCGCCAGCCTGGCTGCGCGCGCCGCCTTCGCATTGAGCTTTTTCGCCGGCGCAGGCCGGTCCGCCGCGTGAGGGACGCTGGAAAAGATCACGTTGGTCCAGGCATCGAAAGCGCGGGCATCGTAATAACGGCCGCGCGGCGCATTGGGAAGTGAAACCAGCACCGGTCCGCTCGATACATCCAGCCAAGCAGTCGATTCAAGCGTATCCACGCTCGGCCGCCCCGCGGCGCCCACCGGCGGCAACGCGGTGGCGTGCCGCAGCGTGTTCACCGGCGCCTGGCCGGGCTTCGAGGCGTCGCCGCCGGTCGCTTTCTCCCGTGCGATATCCGAAGCCACCAGCGGGTATCCAAACACATAAGCGTCCGCAACCTGATCCTTGCGCCAGCCATCCCCGCTGGTGACAACGGGCGCTTGCGTTGCGCACCCGCCAAGTATTGCCAGACTACTCAAACCAGCGGCCACCCACAGCGCCGCGTACAACGAAACTGCCCAGCGTCGATTATTTTTCATTCGATTTAAGGATCTGTTTAAGGCTTTCACTTCGTTCGTCGAGTGCGCGGCCGGTCCTCGTCTCCCGGTCTTCTGCGACTCTGCGTCGCGGCGCTTAATCTATCTTGAAACCGGGTTTTATCTTATCCAATGAGGATAGGCAAGGAGCGCGTAACGCCGCCTGAACACGCCGGCCGGGCTTCCGGAAAAGTTTCGACTCGCGGGTGCATCGCGTAACATGTTTTTTCGTCTCCTTTTTAGCCTGTTCTTTATAACCCACCCACGAGCCGTCGATGTATCTGCCCTCCCACTTCGAAGAAAATCGCGCCGAGGTTTTACATCGGCTAATGGCTGAGCATCCGCTCGCAGCCCTTGTCACGCATGGCGCAAACGGCCTCGACGCGAATCACGTGCCATTCGAATTCGACGCGAGCCAAGGCGAACACGGCATTCTGCGTGCGCATGTTGCCCGGGCAAATCCTATTTGTCTGGAGATTGAGAGCGGTTCTGACGCGCTGGTTATTTTCCAGGGACCGTCCGGTTATATATCGCCGACTTTTTATCCGAGCAAGCACGAAGCGCATCGGCAGGTGCCCACTTATAACTATCTGGTCGTGCACGCACATGGCCGGATCACCCTCCGCGACGACGAAGCATTTGTGCGCGGCGTCGTCGCGCGGCTCACGCGGAAAATGGAAGCTGGAGAAGCGGTGCCCTGGAAAATGGGCGATGCGCCGGCAGATTTTATCCAGACAATGTTGCAAGCCATTGTCGGGATCGAAATCGAGGTCACGCGGCTGGTCGGCAAGGCGAAACTGGGCCAGAACAAGGCGGCAGCGGACCGGCTCGGCGCAATTCATGGCGTGCGCGCGCGCGAAACGGACGCCGCAACGGCGCTTGCCGACGCGATGTTCAACGCGCCGCCTCCTATTGAAAATACGCCTTGACCTTCCAATCATGGGAATGTCGATACTGGTTACATCGAGCTGAATGTCATGGCTCGCACTGAACCAGGAAGCCTCTCTATGTCTGCTACGTCCGTTCCTTCTGCCAATACCGCCGCCACGTCGACGACCGCTGAATTTGCCATCGGCGGGATGACGTGCGCGTCGTGCGTTCGGCGCGTCGAAAAGGCGCTCGCGAAGGTGCCGGGCGTGGAACAGGTATCGGTGAATCTTGCCACCGAGAAAGCGACCGTCCACGCCGGACCCTCCGTGTCGCGCGAGCAAATGCTGGCCGCCGTGACCAAGGCAGGCTACGAGGCGACGTTCATCGAACCGGAAGCAGCGCCTGTCGCCGCACCCGCACATACGGGCGAACTCGTGGCCGTGATCGTGTCGGCGCTGCTGACGCTGCCGCTGGTTTTGCCCATGCTCGGCCTGGATCTTCATCTCGGCGTCTGGGTGTCGCTGGCGCTCGCGAGCATCGTGCAATTCGTTCTCGGCGCACGATTTTATGTCGGCGGCTTCAAGGCGGTGCGCGCGGGCGAAGGCAACATGGATCTGCTTGTGGCGCTCGGAACGTCGGCGGCGTGGGGCTTGAGTGTGTATGAACTGTTCGCGCATCCGGGCGAGTCGGCACATCTTTATTTCGAGGCGGCGGCGGTGGTAATCACGCTCGTGCGCTTCGGCAAATGGCTCGAGGCGCGTGCCAAGCGGCAAACCACCGACGCCATCCGCGCACTCGACGCGTTGCGTCCCGACCGTGCGCGGATTCGCGATGCGGCAACCGGCATCGAACGCGAGATTGTGCTGGCGGAGGTGCGCAACGGCGATCTGGCGATCGTCCGGCCAGGCGAACGTATGCCGGTGGACGGCCTGATTCGCGAAGGCCATACGCATGTGGATGAATCGCTGATCACCGGCGAAAGCTTGCCGGTGGCGAAAGAGACTGGGGCGCGCGTGACGGCGGGATCGATCAATGGTGAGGGGGCGATTGCCGTCGAAACGACAGCGACCGGCGCCGAGACCACGCTCGCGCGGATCATCCGGCTGGTCGAATCGGCGCAAGCGGAGAAGGCGCCGATTCAGCGGCTGGTCGACCGAGTATCGGCGATATTCGTGCCAGTCATTCTGGTGATCGCACTCGTGACGCTGGTCGGCTGGCTGTTGATGGGCGCGGGCGCGGAAACGGCCGTGCTGAACGCGGTCGCGGTACTCGTGATCGCGTGCCCGTGCGCGCTCGGCTTGGCCACGCCAGCGGCGATCATGGCCGGAACGGGTGTCGCGGCACGGCACGGCGTACTGATCAAGGACCCGCAGGCGCTGGAAATGGCACATCGGATCAGGATCGTCGCCTTCGATAAAACCGGCACGCTCACCGTCGGCAAGCCTTCAATGAACGCGTTCGAGGCGGCCGTTGGCGTGGATCGTAGCGAGGCTTTGGAGCTGGCGGCAGCCGTCCAGCGGCTTAGCGATCATCCGTTGGCACGCGCAGTCGTTGCGGCCGCCGATGAAGCGCGGATTCAGGTCATTGGCGCGAGCGGCGCGAAAGCGGTTGCCGGACGCGGAGTCGAGGCGCGAGTGGGCGAGCGTCATCTGGCGATAGCCAGCGACCGTTGGCTCGACGAACTGCGGCTGGTCGCACCGCAGCGGCTGACAATACGGGCGGCGGAACTGGAGCAGCTTGGGAATACGGTTTCGTGGCTGGTGGATTTGGGCAGCGTTGGTCGTGACTTAGGTGTCGCCAACGGCCAAGACAGTGCCGCGCCGCAAACGCCCGGCCGCCCGCGCGTCCTCGCCCTGCTCGCTTTCGGCGATTCGCTGAAACCCGGCGCGCGCGCCGCGATCGCGCGGCTAAACGCGATGGGCATCAAGAGCGTCCTGCTTACTGGCGATAACGCCGGCAGCGCGGCCAGCGTCGCAAAATCGCTCGGCATAACGCCCGATGCGGTGCACGCGCAGATGCTCCCCGCCGACAAGGCGCGCGTGATCGCGGAGCTGAAGGCATCGGCACAAGGTGCGGTTGCGATGGCCGGAGACGGCATCAACGACGCGCCTGCGCTCGCCGCCGCCGATATCGGCATCGCGATGGCGACCGGTACCGACGTAGCAATGGAAGCCGCCGGCATCACGTTGATGCGCGGCGATCCGGCGCTGGTGGCAGATGCCATCGATATCGCGCGGCGCACCTATCGCAAGATCCAGCAGAACCTCTTCTGGGCCTTCGTGTACAACCTGATCGGCATTCCACTTGCCGCGTTCGGGCTGCTCAATCCGATGCTCGCCGGCGCAGCGATGGCGTTTTCAAGCGTAAGTGTGGTGACGAACGCGTTGCTGTTGCGGACGTGGCGCACTCATGCCGGTTTGGTGCCGGCGGATGCTGAAGTAGACACCGTCGAAGCCCGCGGTCCCGACGGCAAGCCGATCACGCGGCCCGCATAACGGGCTTCCTGCGGCGCGTCACGAAACATCGCTTCAATGCGGCCGGCGATGTCCGTATCGAAGGCGGCGGACTTGGCGCCGTTGGTTGTATCGACGTGGAGCAGCATCTGTTCGCTCGCCGAGACGGGCTCGGTTCCCTCGCCCTCGAACATCTCCATGTACAAGTGGACGCGCTTGGCATCGAATGCGAGCACCGATGCCTCTACGCGAACCGCGACGCCTTCCTTGATCTCGTGCAGATAGTTGATATGCGCCTCGAGCGTGAACAACGAACGGCCTCGCGCCGTGCGGGCTGCGTCGTCGAGACCGATGCGGTCCATGAACGCATCGGTCGAGAGGCTGAAGATCAGCATGTAGAACGCATCACGGAGATGGCCGTTGTAGTCGACCCATTCGGGCCTCACCGTGTCGCGGTAGATAGTGCGATTTTGCGTCACTCTCAGGCCTTCGTTAATTCACTATGCCGTGGCGGGATTTCGCTTCCGCTATAGCCGTCATCACGCTCGTGATGCAGTCGTCGCGGTAACGTTCCAGTTGCTTGATGGAATGCTCGCCTTGCTGGTCCGTCGTGCCTTCCACGACGCGGTCGATGAGTTCGTCCGTCAGCTTGGGCGCGACCAGTTTGGTCCACGGTAATTCTAGCGCCGGGCCGAATTGCTGCATGAAATGGCGCATGCCGGCGTCGCCGCCCGCCAGCGTATAGGTCAGGAACGTGCCCATGAACGACCAGCGAATGCCCGCGCCAAAACGAATGGCATCGTCGATTTCGCCGGTGGTTGCCACGCCTTCATTGACCAGATGCAGCGCTTCTCGCCAGAGCGCTTCCAGCAAGCGGTCCGCGATAAAACCCGGGACTTCCTTGCGAACTCTCAGCGGCCGCATGCCGATCGATTCATAAAACGCCGATGCTGCTTGCAGCGTTTCTTCCGAGGTCTTCTCGCCGCCCAGGACTTCTACCAGTGGCAACAAATAGACCGGATTGAACGGATGGCCCACGATGCAACGCGACGCGTCTTTCGCACTCGCGTAGAAATCGGTAGGCAGCAAGCCCGATGTCGACGACGCTATGATCGCTTCCGGTTTTGCCGCCTTCGATACCCGCTCGTGAAGCGTCAGTTTCAAATCTTCGCGCTCGGGAGCGCTTTCCTGCACGAAATCGGCGTCGGCTACGCATTCTTCTATGGTTGCGACGAAGCGCAGTCTTTCCTGCGATGCACCCTTCGCCAAGCCCACTCGTTCGAGTGCCGGCCATGCGTTGGCGACGTTCGCCCGCAGTTGCTGCTCGGCGCCCGGCGCAGGGTCCCACGCGACCACGTCAAGCCCGTGCGCTAACGCTCGCGCTACCCAGCCGCCTCCGATTACCCCTACGCCTAACGCAGCAAACGTCTTGACTTGCATATACTGGATTCCTTAGTAATTTGTCTTTCTACTTGCTTGGTGCTTTGGTGCTTTGGTGCTCTAGCTTGTATTGAACTTGACGTTCCCGCCTTCGCACAGCCTGCGTCGGCGGGATTGCGTCTTTATGTCTTCGCGTCGTTCCCGCTCTTACGCGAACTGCTCCATCTTGCGGCGGTCCAGCAAACGCTCGCCGCGTGCCGGCAGGTTCAGCTTCTTTCTGCCTTCCGCCGGCGTCAACGCACGACCGCCCAGACGCTCGATGATTTCCACCGCCCGCTGTACCAGCGTTCCGTTGCTCGCATGCACGCCACGGTCCAGATACAAATTGTCTTCAAGACCTACCCGCACGTGTCCACCCAGCAACATCGCCTGGGCCACCATCGGCATCTGCATGCGGCCGATTCCGAACCCTGCCCACTGCGCGCCCGCCGGCATGTTGTCGACCATCGACTTGAGCGTGCCCACATCCGCCGGTGCGCCCCAGGGGATGCCCATGCATAGCTGGAACAACGGTGCGTCGTCCAGCAAACCCTCCTTTTGCATTTGCTTCGCAAACCATAAATGGCCTGTATCGAAGATCTCGAGCTCCGGCTTCACGCCCAGCTCTTGTATCCGCTTCGCGCCCGCTCGCAGTTGCGCGGGTGTCGATACGTAGATCGTGTCGCCATCGCCGAAATTCAGCGTGCCGCAATCCAGCGTGCAGATCTCGGGCAACAACTCCTCGACGTGCGCCAGCCGGGTCAAACCACCCACCAGGTCGGTGCCGGCGCCAAACTGCATCGGCGCTTCGCCGGCACCAATTTCGAGGTCACCGCCCATGCCCGCCGTCAAGTTGATGATGACGTCCACATCCGATGAACGGATGCGGTCCACCACCTCGCGGTACAACGCGGGGTCCCGGCTGCCACGACCCGTGCGGGGATCGCGGACGTGGCAATGCGCTACCGTTGCGCCCGCGCGCGCGGCCTCGATAGCGGCCTCCGCGATCTGCTTGGGCGTAACCGGGATTGCCGGGTGTTTGCTCGTGGTGTCTCCCGCGCCTGTTACTGCACAGGTCACGATCACTTCATAGTTCATGTCGTGCCGTCCTTTCTCAGAGGCCAAGATATTGCTTAACCGCCGGCAAGCCGTCCTTGCCGTCGACCGTCTTTACGCCCGCGAGCCACGCGTCCAGCACCTGCGGATTTTTCTTCAGATAGGCCTTTGCCGCATCCGCCGGACGCTCCTTGTTCATGACCGGAATCATCAGCTGGTTCTCCAGTTGCGTGGTGAACCGCAGGTTCGACACCAGCTTGCCGGCGTTCGGGCAGCGCGTGAGGAAGTCGGGGTTCGTCAGCGTGTAGACACGTGCTTCGCCGTAGTTCGGGCCAAAGACCGCGTCGCCGCCGGACAGGTAATTCATCTTGATCTGGATGTTCATCGGATGCGGTTCCCAGCCGAGGAACACGACCCACTTCTTGTCGCGCACGGCCCGGTCGACCGTCACCAGCATGCCGGCTTCACTCGATTGCACCAGCTTGAAACCACCCAGGCCGAACTGGTTGGTGTCGATCATTTTTTGGATCTGGGCGTTTGCGCTGCTGCCCGGTTCGATGCCGTAGATCTTGCCGTCGAGCTCGTCCTTATGTTTCGCGATGTCCTGGAAGGTCTTCAGGCCGGCGTCGTATTCATAGCTCGGCACGGCGAGTGTTGCTTTAGCGCCCGAGAGATTCGGCGGGTCGAGCTTTTCGATCTGCTTGGCGTCGAGGAATGGCTGGACTGCTTTTTCCTGGACTGGCCACCAGTAGCCGAGCGACACATCGATCTGTTTGGTTTTCAGTCCGGCCAGTGAGATTGGCACAGAGGCCTGAGTGATTTTCGGGTCGTAGCCGAGGCCCTGGAAGACGACCGACGCGAGTGCGGTGGTCGAGGTGATGTCGGTCCAGCCGATATCGACGAATCGAACGGTGTGGCAGGTTGCGTCTTCCTTGCTTTGGGCGGATGCACCGAGCGAGGTCAAGGCGAGAAACAGACAGGCAAGCAGTTTTTTCGTTGCCGGGAGTGATGTCATGGCTTCCTGTTCCGGTAGTTTTCTGTGAGGGACTGACGCGTTCGGATACATCCGACCGTGGGTAAAAGTACCGCCGCATAATGACGGGAAGGCGACCGGTTGCGACCGGGAGTTGACTATTAGCGACGGTTTTTCATGCGCACGAGGGCAGGGGGCAAACGAAAGCCTCGGGATTTGGCCCCATTGCGCCCGCAATTTCAGCTTGCTAGCTTGTCAGTCCGATTGCAAATCGCCCCAACCTCGTAATGCCCGCCACCGAAGACTTCCACTTCCTGCTGCTGCCCGAGTTTTCGTCCATCGGCTTCATGTCGGCAATCGAACCGCTACGCGTCGCCAACCGCTTTCGCGGCGAACTCTACCGCTGGCACATCCTAAGCGTCGACGGCGGCCCGGTCTGCGCCAGCAACGGCATCTCGCTCAACGCAGAAAGCGCCCTGGCCGACGTCCACACAGCCACCAACGTAATCGTAGTCGCTGGCTTCAATCCGCTAAGCCGCTACACACGCGAAATCGGCGACTGGCTGCGCCGGCTCGATCGCCAGGGCGCCACGCTCGGCGGTATAGATACAGGAAGCTTCGTGCTGGCCGAAGCAGGTCTGCTGCAGCACGAGCGCGTCACGCTGCACTGGGAAGCGGCATCGGCGTTCCAGGAGCGTTATCCCTCGCTTACGGTCAGCCAGGAACTATTCGAAATCGACGCGCGGCGCATCACGTGCGCCGGCGGCACGGCATCCATCGACCTGATGCTCGATCTGATCGGACGCAGGCACGGCGCCGAACTCGCCGCCCAGGTGTCCGAGCAATTCGTGCTTGGACGCATCCGGCAACGCTCGGACCATCAGCGCATGCAGATCGCAGCGCGCTACGGCATCCACAATCGCAAGCTGATTCAGGTGATCGGCGTGATGGAGCAACACATGGAGGAACCGCTGTCGCCAGATGCGCTGGCAGAGGAAATCGGCGTGACGCGGCGTCAGCTGGAACGCCTGTTCTGCTCGGCAATGAAAGACACACCCACCCACTTCTATCTCGGACTGCGCCTTGCACGCGCCCGAGAATTACTGCAACAAACCGACATGTCCATCACCACCGTGTGCGTGGCATGCGGCTTCGAATCACCATCGCATTTCTCCCGCACCTACCGCACCCGCTTCGGTTCCAGCCCGCGCCAGGACCGCAGCTCGCCACGCGCGACGGCGCCCTTGCGGGAAACCGTCGCGGCAAGCTGACGCAAGCCGGTACAACTTGGAAGCGCTTAGAACGAGTGCCGAATGCCGATACGGACATCGCTTTGCGTGCTCGACGTGGACGGCGTAAAGCTATAGCCGATCACCGCGTTCACACCACTCGATGCCTTCAGGTAGTCGCCCGACACATAGACATCGGTACGCTTGGACAAGAGGTAATGCAGCCCGAGCGAACCCATGTTCCACTTGTGGCCTTCGAATGCCGTGAACTGATAACCGCCGTACAGGATCAACGCCGGCGTGAAGTTATACGACGCGCCGCCTTCACCCACCTGCATGTGCGACGACTGTCCGAAGCCCTTGATCGTGGTGTACGTGTAGTTGCCCAGCAGCATCAAGTTGCCGAACGCATACGATGAACCGATACCGACGGTGGACTGGCTGTCGACGTTGAACGCGGTGCTGCTGAACAAGTCGGTCACGGCGCCCGTCGTGGGGTTCACGGTCGCAACGGTCTGGCCGAGGAACGTCTTCGTGCCGATCATCGCGTACGGGTCGAACGCGTAAATGCCGTTCGGGTTATTCAAGCGCGTGTACGCCGTGCCAATCGTGAAGTCGCCGTGCGCATAGTGCGCGCCCAGGCTGTACGAGCTCTTCTCGTGGAAATTACCCGCCGTATTGCCGAACGAGAACATGCCGCCAAAGGTCAGGCCGTTGATATCGGGCGACATGTATTTGATCGAATTCGGCAAGCGGTCGCCGTTCATGCGGTCGAAGTCGCCCTGGTGGATCGCGTAGCCGCTGCCGAACGAGGAGATGTTGTATCCCTCCATGAACTCGTTCGTCATGTCCAGCTGGTTACCAGCCGATATCGTGCCCCACTGGTTCTGCAAGCCCACATACGCCTGCCGGCCGAACTCCGCACCACCTTGGGCAAGCGTACCGTTGCCAAGATGGAAGCCCGACTCGAGCACGAAGACCGCCTTCAATCCGCCGCCCAGATCTTCCACGCCCTTGAAGCCGAACCGGTTACCGTAAGAAACGCCGTCGTCGAATTTGACGACGTGCGATCCCCCCGTGTTGTTGACGTAGGTAATGCCGGCGTCGAGGATACCGTACAGCGTCACGCTGCTTTGCGCGTGAACCACAGCAGGTGCGGACACGGCGCCTGCGCTCAACGCTAGGGCCGCCAGCTTTACGGCATTTCGCTTCTTCATCGTTGATTCTCCCTGATACCCGTTTTGCACGTTTCGTTGGACAAAGCGAGATCCGCGCTGCTCCGGCGATGGGTCAACATCGCGCAACGCTTCTCGCTCTAGTTTTTTATTGCAGTGACCGGCGTAATACCTTGATCCGTAGCTTGTGACGCTGATCAGCGCGCCAAATCTTAAGAAGCGTTAATCAGCCTTGCAAAAGTAAGAGGCCATATTTGCAGCGGCTCGACGTTTTGCGACGCAAATCTGTCCAGTTGCGACGCACTGTTGTTATTTGGAACCAAGCGCTGTTTGCACTGCCTGCCACCCATTTCCACCCGTGGCTGTGGTAACGCCGTCGAGCCAGCCCTTCACAAGATCCGGGTTGCGCTTGAGCGCCGCTGCAGCAGCGGTATCCACGTTGGTCTTGTTTTGAAGGACGTCGGTGATGATGCCGTTCTCCAGGTCGACGTTGAATGCCATCTGCTTGAAGAGGCGTCCCACGTTCGGGCATTCGCCCACATAACCGGCCCGGGCGACCGTGTTGACCGTCGCGCCGCCGAAGTTCGGGCCGAAGTATTGATCACCGCCGTCAAGGTAGGTGAGATGGAACTTCGTGTTCATCAGATGCGGTTCCCAAGCGAGGAACACAATCCACTTCTTGTCGCGGACCGAGCGCTCGACTTGCGTCAGCATGCCCGTCTCGCTCGACTCCACCAGCTTCCAGCCGTTCAGTCCGAAAGCCTTTTCATCGATCATCTTCTTGATGTTCTGATTCGCCGGTGCGCCCGGTTCTATGCCGTAGATCTTGCCCTCGAACTTGTCCGCGTTCTTCTGCAAGTCAGCGAACGTATGCACGCCGGCCGCGGCCACGTAGTCCGGCACAGCGAGCGTGAACTTCGCGTTGGTGAGGTTGGGGTGCACCACGTCAATCGACTTCTCGTCAACGAAGGGTTTGACCAACGGCCCTTGTGCTGGCATCCAGTTACCGAGGAACGCATCGACCTGACCTTTCTTCAAACCCTGGTACGTGATCGGCACCGAGAGATTCGAGACGCTCTGCTTATAACCGAGCGCTTTCAGCACGACGCCGGCCATGGCGTTCGTAGCATCGATATCGGTCCAGCCCGGGTCCGCCATCTTGACCTGCATGCAGCTTTGGGGCTCGGCGGCGCTGACCGTGCCGATGCATGCGCCAAGTGCCGCAATGCAGAATAGCGCGTATTTGAAGGGCTTTTTCATGTTGGCTTCCTGTGGGTGGTGTGGTTGGTTCAGCAGCTTGGACTTAGCGTTTGACAGCGGGAAAACGCGCCATCGCTTCGAGCGTGTCGAGGTCGATGTGATTGCGCATATAGCGTTGGCTGGCGTCGACGGACGGTTGCCAGTCCCATGATTCGATCAGACCTTGCGTGGTCGCTTCGAAGTGGAATTGCCGGCGTCGCTGGCTTTGCACGACTTCTTCGCGCAGCGCTTCCAAATTCCAGCGCGCCGCGATTTCCTCGCGGAACGCAGACACTTTCGCAGCGTGTTCCGGCAGCGTGGCAAGGTTGGTGCGTTCGAGTGGATCCTCTGCAACGCTGAAGAGCTGGTCGGGGTCAGAGGGCGTATGAATGAACTTGAAGTCGCCCCGGCGCAGCATCACGATCGGTGCAATCGCACCTTCGGCCAAGTACTCGCCGATGGCTTCATCGTGTGCCTGTGGCTCGCCGCGCAGATGCGGCACGAGACTCCGGCCATCGAGCGTATCCGGCCATGCCGGTCGCGCAGCGCCACGACCCAGTTCCACGAGCGTCGGCAGCAAGTCGAGATGCGATACCGACGCGCTCACGTGAGCCGCGTCGAATTGGCCCGGCGCATGCACGATCAGCGGCACACGGCAGCCACCTTCGAAGAACGTCATCTTGTACCAGAGACCCCGTTCGCCGAGCATCTCGCCATGATCCGAAGTCACGATCACGATGGTGTCGTCGGCCAGTCCCGCTTGATCGAGTGCCTCGAGGATCGCGCCGAATTGCGCATCGACGTAGGAAATCGCGCCGTAATACGCATGGCGTGCGTTGCGGATCTGCTGGTCCGTCGGCGGGGTCTTGTCGGTTTCACACACATAGCGCAGGCGCTTCGAATGGGGATCCGCGGCGTCCAGCGTGTCACGATGTGCGGGCATTTCAATGTCTTCGTCGCGGTACATGTCCCAGTATTTCTGCGGAATCGCGTACGGATCGTGCGGGTGCGTAAGGGAAGCCACCACGCAAAACGGCCGCTCGTCCTTTCCGGCTTGCCGCTCGCGCGCGATATCGAATAGCTTCTGGCGCGTGGTGTAGGTCACTTCATCGTCGAAATCGAGTTGATTCGTACGCACGCACGGCCCCGCGTCGATCACGGAACTCATGTTGTGATACCAGCTCGGCCGCGTCTCGAAGTCGTCCCAGTTCGGCGTCCAACCAAAATCCGCCGGATAGATGTCGGTAGTCAGGCGCTCCTCGAAACCGTGCAGCTGATCGGGACCGCAAAAGTGCATCTTTCCTGAGAGAATCGTGCGGTATCCCTCCGCACGCAGGTAATGCGCGAACGTTAATGTTTGCGAGGGAAATTCGGCGGCGTTATCGTAGGCGCCTATTGCCGAGGGCAACTTGCCCGACAAGAACGAAAAACGCGACGGCGCGCAAAGCGGACTCGCGCAATACGCAGAATCGAAGACAACGCCCCGGGCCGCGAGCGCGTCCATGTTCGGCGTTTTCGTGACGTGATGGCCATATGCCGATAACGCGAACGGCGTCATTTGATCGGCCATCAGAATAAGGATATTTTGTTTAGGTTTAAGCATCGGAGCGAGGCTCGAATAGAATCGGAGAGGTGGCGCGGTATTGCAGCAAAATGAAACGCGGACAGTCCGCATTGCGCACCACTATTGCCGTCCAATTCGCGGCTGTGAAGAGAGCAAAACGTTATGAGCTCATAAGGGGGACTTATGTCGAGACAAGACCGTTTGCCGCCAATGCAGGCGCTATCGATGTTCGAGTCCGCCGCGCGTCTCGCCAGCTTCACCGCCGCCGCCCGCGAACTCGGCTCCACGCAGCCGGCCGTCAGCCAGCGCGTGGTGCAGCTTGAGGAAAACCTCGGTGCGCCACTGTTCGAGCGTGGGCACCGCGGCGTGACGTTGACCGAGGATGGCGTACGCCTGTTCGAAGCCGTGCGCCAGAGCCTGGACACCATCCGCATTGCTACCAACGACATCCGCGCGCGTCACGCCGCGCCCGCGCAGCGCTCGCTCAATCTCCTGACCGACTTCGGCTTCGCGACGTACTGGCTGATGCCGCGCCTGTCGCAATTCAAGGCGCTGATGCCGGACGTCGATGTAAAGATCACCACGGCGCAAGACGTGCTCGCCGCCGATCACGATCATGCCGATATCGTGATCGGTTTCGGTCATGCGGCGACCGACTGGGCGGGACGCGGCACGGTCAAATTGTTTCCCGAACAAGTCACGCCCGTGTGCAGTCCGGCGTTTCTCGCGCGACACGGCAAGCCCGGTCATCCCTCGGACCTCATCAACCTGCCGCTGCTGCATCTGGAGCCGACGAACCCCGAGCGCTGGCTGTCGTGGCATGGCTGGTTCGCGGCGCACCGGCTGGCGGCGCCGCCCGCGCATCGCGGCATCACGTTCAACAGCTACGGCTTCGTCGCGCATGCTGCGATCATGGGCCAAGGCGTGGCGCTTGGCTGGGCACCCCTGGTGGACGAACTCGTCGCGAGCGGTCAACTGATCGAGTTGTTCGACACACCCGTCACAACGGACGGCGGATATCTTTTGAATGCGCCGCGCGCTCAAACTACAGCCGTGTGTGCGTTTCGCGACTGGCTGCTCGTCGAGTGCGGCGTGACAGCCTGAACCTGCCTGAACCGCCTGACGCTCCGATACCAGCGCCACGGCGTTTAGCTTCTAGCCGCCACCCCGTGTAGTTTGTTCTACTGCGATGTATACGCGCCGCCTTCGCGGCGCTGCCATTTGCATAGTGGAGAACCGCATGGCCGGTGATATCGTCATTGACACCCTTCCTCATCAACTCGTGCTGACGATCGCATGTCCGAGCGCCGCGGGACAAGTCGCCGCCGTGGTCGGCTTCCTCGACCGGCACCAGTGTTATGTCGATGAACTCACCGTCTTCGACGACGACCTCAGCCAGCGTTTTTTCGTGCGCTGCGTATTCCATGGCGTGGACCACGATGAAACGCTGCAGATCGCCGCGTTGCAGCAGGAGTTCACGCCTATTGCCGAACGCTTCTCCATGACGTGGGCGATCCACAACGTGGCTGCGCGGCCGAAGGTGCTCATCATGGTATCGAAGCTCGAGCACTGTCTCGCGGACCTGTTGTTCCGCTGGCGCATGGGCGAGCTGAAGATGGATATTGTCGGGATCGGGTCGAACCATCGCGATCTGGAACCGCTGGCCGTGCAGCATGGTTTACCGTTTCATCACCTTCCCGTCACCGCCGACACCAAACCGCAACAGGAAGCGCGCCTGCTCGATTTGTTCGAGTCGTCAGGTGCGGAGTTGATGATTCTTGCGCGCTATATGCAAATTCTGTCGGGCGAGACGAGCCGGAAGCTAGCCGCGCGCGCGATCAACATCCATCATTCGTTCCTGCCCGGCTTCAAGGGTGCGAAGCCGTATCACCAGGCGCATACGCGTGGCGTGAAGTTGATTGGCGCAACAGCCCACTTTGTGACCGACGACCTCGACGAAGGTCCGATCATCGAACAAGTGGTCGAACGCGTGGATCACTCCTACAAGCCGGAGCGTTTGCTCGCGACGGGGCGCGACGTGGAATGCATCACGCTCGCACGCGCGGTGAAGGCGTTCATTGAACGGCGCGTGTTTATCAACGGCGACCGGACGGTGGTGCTGCAATAAGCCTCTGTCAGGAATAACGAAAAACGCCGCTAAAAAGCGGCGTTTTTCGTTGAAGCTAATGAAGCGCGGAAAACTTACTTCGTCCAGCTCGCCACGCGGTCGCCGTGAGCGGCGATCCATGCATCGGCAGCAGCGGCCGGCTTGGCGCCGTTCGTCGTTGCCAGCATCACGCTGTCGATCTCGCCCGGTTTCCATTGGAACTTCTTCAGGAAAGCGACCACAGTAGGCGCTTTCTTTTCGAGTTCCGGATTGACGATGTTGTCGACGTGCTCCGCTTCACCAAATACCTTCTTCGGATCTTCCAGGAATTTCAGCTTGTACTTCGCGAACATCCAGTGCGGTTTCCAGCCCGTCACAATGATCGGCTTCTTCGCGTTTTCCGCGCGCGCCAATTCTGCCGTCATCGCGCTACCCGAGCTCGGCATCAACGTGTAGTCGAGGTTATATGCCTTGATCGCCTCGCCTGCTTTCTGCATCACGCCGGCACCTGCGTCGATACCAACGATCCGACCGCCGAACTCCGCCTTCTTCGCTTCAAGATCCGCCAGGCTCGTGACGTCCACATCTTCCGGCACGATCAGGCCGATCTTCGCATCGGGAAAGTTGGTGCCGAGGTCGACGACCTTTGACTTGAAGTTCTCCCAGTACGCACCGTGCGTGACCGGCAACCACGCGCACAGCGTCATGTCGAGGTCGCCGCGCGCCACGCCTTGCCACATCACGCCGGCGGCAACCGGCACGAGTTGCACGGGATAACCCAGCTTCTTCTCGATGATTTGCGCCGCCACGTTCGTTGTCGCCACGCTATCGTCCCAGCCTTCCACGTAGCCGATCTTGATGGTCGGTTTCGCGTCGGCGGCGAATACCGCTGTGCTGGTTACAGCCAGCGCAGCGCTTAAAGTGCTTAAAACAAGCAGTTTTTTGATCAGTCTCATTGTCGTACTCCCCTATGCGGTTCAAACCATCGAGGCTTTAGAATCACCGGCCAGAAATGCGCCGACTGGTTGTTTTTCGACACCCAGTTGTCTGGATGCGACCTCGTTTTATCCGGCTGCGGCGCCGGCCCTGCTGAATACCCTACTTATCGACGACAAGATCCGTCAGCGGCTTGCTGCAACACAGCAGCACCATGCCCTGATCGATCTCGCGCTGGCGAATGCCGCCGTTATGTTTCATCTCGACTTCACCGGACAGCAGCTTGACCTTGCAGGTGCCGCACATGCCTTGCGTACACGACGCCGGCAAGCGCACGCCCGATTTCTTGGCCGCATCCAGCACATGCTGCGCGCTGCCGCATTCGATCTCGCGATTGCTCTTGGCAAAGCTGACCTTGAAGGAGGTTTCCACCGATTCGGAAGCCGGCGCCGGATCGAAGCCGATCGCATTCTCGCGCGCCTCGCTGAACGATTCGCCGGACTGCAGCGCATCGGCCACGTGAGCGGTCGTCAGTTGCGCCGCGACTTCCGCAATCGTCTCGAAGGAGAAGCTTTCTTCGTGATAGTGCGTGGCGTCGAAACCGCCTTCCGCGAGCAGATCGCGCACCGCTTTCATGTAGGGCGCCGGACCGCAGGTAAAGATTTCCCGTTCGAGGAAATCCGGTGCGATCAGTTTGAGCAAGGGCAGCGTAAGAAAGCCCGTCACACCCGGCCAGTTGGTGCGCTCGCCGACTCGTTCGCATACGAACGCCGTACGGAAATTCGCCTGGTTCGACGCAATCAGATCGAGTTCGCGCGCGAAGATGATGTCGTCGGGAGTGCGTGCGCTATGCACGAACACGATGTCGCGATCCTCGCCAAGCTCGTGGTGCGCACGGCTCATGGACATCAACGGCGTCACACCCGATCCCGCCGATAAAAACAGGAACTTGCGCGCCGGATGCCGGGCGCAGGTGAATTCGCCGGCTGGACCGAGCACACGAACTTTGCCGCCTGCCTGGAGATTATCGTGCAGCCAGTTCGACACCTTGCCGCCCGGCACGCGCTTCACCGTGATGGAGATGGTGTGCGGACGCGTAGGCGGCGACGAGATGGTGTAGCAGCGGTTAATCGATTCGCCGTCTATCTCCAGTTCCAGCGTGATGAACTGGCCCGGCTCGAAAGCAAAAGTCCGTTCAACCGGCGCACGAAAGAAAAAACTCTTTACGTCGTGCGTTTCCTGACGAACGTGGCAACAGACGAGCGTGTCGTCGGTGTCGCTATCCCAACGGGCGGGAAGCGTGCCCCAGAACTCGGGCTGGGTGACTCGGTTCGGGGCGGCCTCGAACGTCGCCTGATCGCGCATCATCTGTTTCTCCGCTGGTGCTTTGAGTGCGCCGTTGAATGTTGGCTACGCTTAACGCTTGAACGACACGACTTTTTCGCCGTGCGAGGTCACGCTCGCTTCATCCGGCGTATTCGCGTAGTCCTCGAGACGCCCGATGTACCACTCGCAGAACTTCTCCACGAGGCCTTCCGTGAACGGCGAATACGGACCCGGTTCGTACGCGCTGCTCGTCACGCCGAGTTGCGAGAATTCAACCAATGCACGGTCCTGGTCGTTGGTCGCGCGCCAGACGGCGGTGAGGTTATCGACGTTGTAGTCGACGCCTTCCTTCGCGTCCTTGTGCACGAGCCACTTGGTGCGCACGAGCGTTTCGCCGGCCGACAGCGGAATCACCGAGAAGCTCACAATGTGATCGCTCATGAAATGATGCCACGAATTCGGCTGCGTCCAGAACGAGAGACCGCCGAGATCGGCTTGTTGAAAGCCGCCCAGCAATTTCTTCGATGCCACCTTGGCGTCCATCGTCTGCGACTCGCCGCTGCGATCGAGCGGCAATCGCTGCGTGCGAAAGCCGCTGACGAGATCCGCTAGCCGGTCGATTTCCTTCGACGGCAGGTTCATCGCTTCCCATTGCTTCGTGCGCTCTTCAACCGTCCTGTCGAACGCGGCCATGGCTTCTTCGTTGTCGGCGGAACGCTGATAACCAAAGCCGTATTCGTAGAGCGAGATGGTCAGTTCAGGATGGTTCGCCACGCAGTGATAGCACTCGCGATTGTTCTCCATCGTGAGCTTCCAGTTGCCCTTTTCGATGATGTCGATGGACGCGGCCACTTTGCAATCGGCAAGGCCGTGCGGCAGAAGATACGGTTCCATCGAAGCGCGCAATACGGCGAAATCGGCCGGCGGCGTATCAGCGAGACAGATAAAAATCAGCCCCGCGAGATTCTCGAGGTGCACCTTCTTGAGACTGTGCTTGCACTTGTCGAACTGCTCGCCCATGTGTTCGGCGAACATCAGGTCGCCGTTCAGGTTGTAGGTCCAGCTGTGATACGGGCACACGATATTGCCGAGCGAACCCTTCTCCGAGCTGCACAGGCGTGCACCGCGATGCCGGCAGACATTGTGGAATGCGCGGATCTGCATGTCGTCGTCGCGCACGATCAGGATGGAATCGTTGCCGAGTTCCACCGTCATGTAGTCGCCCGCTTCCGGCACGTCCGGCTCGACCGCGACCTGGATCCAGTGCTTGCGGAAGATCACGTCCATGTCGAGCGCGTGGATTTCCTCGCTCGCATAGAACGGCGCTTCGAGCGTGTGGCCCTTCTTGCGGCGTTCGATCATTGCGCGAACGTCTGCGGAAACTTTCATCGTGTACTCCGTGTTTTGGTGCCCCGCCCGACCTTGAACGCGCGGGAATTTTGGTGTCGCAAATCAGTAATCCACGAGTTGATGCTCGCGCAAATACGCCAGGATCACTTGTGCTTTTTCGACGGAAGTCCCTTCAATTACGACGCTGCCGCCCCGGCTTTCCGTGGTCGTGGCAGAGAGCATGCGCGCATGGCCCGAACGCTTTTCGGCGGCGGCCAGGCGGATGGGTTTCGCCGTTGCGGGTTTGGCCGACCAGGCGGCAGCGTCCGATGCGTTTGCGGCGCTTACGAGCACCTTTTCGATGGTCCCTTCGCGAAGCTTCGCGTAAGCGTAGCGCGGCGTAGCATTTGCCATTGGGTGGACGGCGACCAACGCGGGCAAGCTTGCCTGCACCCGGCGACGTAAACCTTTCGGCAGGAATTGCCGCACGGTCACTTGCGCCGCTTCAACATCGATATCGACCGCCGATGCAAGCAACGGAATGTTCATCGCGTCGGCGAGCTGGTACGGCAGCATGCCACTGTCTTGCGTGCCTTCCGCACGCGTGCCGGTCAGGATAAGGTCGTAGCCCTTTAACCGGGCGTTCAACGCGGGCGCGATTTCATCGCCGGTTGCCACGGCCAGCACTTCTACTCTTGCCGCGCCCAATGCGAGGTATTCGCGCAGCGCAGGACTAGTCGGATCGCCTGCGTGCAATACGTCGAGCGTCGCCTGATGTTGTGTCGCGAGTTTCGTCGCCAGCGTCAGTGCGGCTGCGTCGTTGCGGCTGTAGCGTGCGGTGCCGCTTACCGGATGACGGCCGATCGAAACGAGCACGGCGATCTTGCTCAGGCGGCTAGTGGTCGATGCATTGCTCAATTGAAAGCTCCCCGAGCGTGCTTGATCGGATAGTTGCCCAGATTCATGCGAGCGCTCCTTCCAGCTTCGCTGTGCTCGATGCATTGCCCCCCGGCGTTGTCATCGCGCCCGGATTGGCACGCGCGTTACGCGCGGCCGCGGCGGCGTCGGTCAAGGCAGCGATCGTTTCCGCCGCGTCGCCGATGATCGTCAAGTTCGCGCGTTTCGCAATCGGCGCGCTCGCATCCAGGTTCACCGCGATCACATGGCGGCAATCCTTGATGCCCTGCAAGTGCTGCACCGCGCCCGAAATACCGAACGCAATATAGATGCTCGCATCGACGGTCTTGCCCGTTGCACCGATCTGCTTGTCGCGCGGGAACTTGCCGTCGTCGACAGCTACACGGCTCGCGCCTATTGCCGCGCCTACCATGCTTGCAAGACGTTCGAACGCAGGCACGTCGGTGACGCCATTGCCCGCCGATACGATGAAATCCGCTTCTTCGAGCGCGACTTGCGCGGCGTCGATTTCCTCAATGCCGAGGTCTTTGTACGGGCTTGTTGTCTGCGGGTTTTCAACGATAAATTGCTCCGCCGCCACCCGCTCGCCTGCGCCTACGAACGGCAACCTTGCATCGACGGCATTCGCCGCCAACAGGATCACATCGGGCAGCGAGCGCAACGCGAACGCCTTGCGCGCCTGCGTATAAACCGCAACGTGCGTGGCGTCGATCTCGACCACTTGGGTCGCCACTGACGCCTTCGCCTGCGCCGCGTATCGGCGGCCGAGGTCGCCGTCACCGGTTGCATTGTCGGGGAGGAAAACATGTGCGGGCGAGTAGGCCGCAACACATGCGGCGAGCGCGTCCAGAGCGGCATCGGGCGCGAATGCGCGTCGATCGAACGCGGGCATCTCGACAACCTTGTCCGCGCCGAGTGCAGCGGCGTCGTCCTTCCATTCGCCCAGGACAAGCAGCACGACTTGCGTCGCCGTGTCCGCAAGCAATGCTGCAGCCGCAAGCGTCTGGCGAGCGTGGTCGTCAAGCGAACCGCGGTCGCTATGCGCGGCCACGAGCAATGAACGTTGCGCGGCAGAAGTCGTGCGGCGTGGCTTAGCCTGTTCACGATGTCCGCCGAGCACGGTGCCGCTGGTTTCCCCCGCAACGCCTAAAGCACCCAGCGTAATGCGCTTGAGCCCTTCCGCCGTGATGGAAAACGGTCGGCGCGGATCGATTCGTTTGATAGTGTGCATCGCTTACTCCAGCGCCGCTGCAACGAGTTCAGCCACGTCCAGCACTTCCGGCCGCGCACCAACGACGCCTTCCAGCATCGCCGTGCAGTTCGGGCATCCGACTGCGACGATTTCCGCGTTGATCGCGCGTGCGTCGTTGATGCGGATATCGGGAATGCGTTGCTTGCCGGGAATGTCCGTAAGCGGCGCGCCGCCGCCACCGCCGCAGCATCGGCCGCGCATGCCGTTGCGTTCCATCTCGACCACCTTGATGCCGATCGATTTCAGCAACTTGCGCGGCGCTTGCGTTTCGCCGTTATAGCGGCCGAGATAGCACGGATCGTGGTACGTGACGTTCTTGCCCGCGGCAAGCGCGCTTTCGGCGGCCGGCGTGAGCTTGCCGCTTTCGACGAGTTCCGCGATCAACGCCGTGTGATGCTGCACTTCGTACAACCCGCCAAGCGCGCGATATTCGTTACGCAAGCTATGCATCACGTGAGGATCGGCGGTGACGATCTTCTTGAACGAATACCGCGAGAGCGTCGCGATGAGTTGCGTCGCGAGTTGCTGGAACGTGGCTTCGTCGCCGAGACGGCGCGCGGTGTCGCCTGTATCCGTTTCCACACCGCCAAGCACTGCGTAGTCCACGCCGGCTTTGTTCAGCACTTTCACGAGCGCGCGCAGCGAGCGTTGGTAGCGCATATCGAACGCACCTTCGCCTGCGATCAGCAGCACGTCCACCGGACGGCCCGGTTGCGCGACCTGGACTTGCAGATCGACGGCCCAGTCGTAACGCGCGCCGATATCGAAGCCGTTCGCGCTACCCGTCTCGCGCAAGTTGGCGAGCGTTTCGGGACCCTTGCCCGGCACGATGCCTTCAACGAGTGTCTGATTACGCCGCATATCCACAATAGCGTCTACGTGCTCGATCAGCATCGGGCACTCTTGAACGCACGCGCGACATGTCGTGCAGGACCAGAGCGTGTCCGCTTCGATCAGCGTCGATACCAGCGGCTTAAGCGGTGCACCCGAATGTTTGCCAAGCGGAATGCCAGGCGTCGGGCTGCCGGCATACGCGGCGTCCGTGCCACCGACCATTCCGGTCACCAGGTCCTGGATCAGCTTCTTCGGGTTCAGCGGCTGGCCTGCTGCGAATGCCGGACATGCGGCTTCGCACTTGCCGCATTGCACGCAGGCATCGAAGCTCAGTAATTGATTCCAGCGGAATTCCACCGGCTTGCCGACGCCGTATTCCTTCGCGTCAAGCACGGGCATCTTGAGCGCGGTCGGCGGCACCGCGTCATGCTCGTGGCTGCGTCCCGTAAAACGCTCCTGCCGCGGATGAAACGCAAGATGCAGCAAGCCCGCGAGCGCGTGTTTCATCGGGCCGCCGCGCGCGGCGCCGAAAGTCATCGTGAAGGCACCCACAGCGATCAGCAACGCAACGATGATCGCCAATGCGCCGGACATCGCCGCTGCAGGCAATACGATGAACAGGACAAGCCCAAGCGCAAACGAACCGAGCAGCAACGGCAAGCTGTCCCACGGCCCGCGCGACAGACGCGCCGGCACCGCCTTCGTTCCATGCCTGCGCCGCCACACGAACACGGCGCCCACCAGCATGACCAACGCGGCAAGAAAGATCAGCTTGTCGATCCACGGCGAATAGATGGCCAGCCCGTAGTTGAGGAACACGAGCGCCATCGCGGCGATAGCGCCACCGGCCGTCGCCACGTGCGTCTTGGCGATGTACGGATCGCGCGCGACCACATGATGCAGATCGACGAAATAGCGCTTCGGAATGGACAGCAAATTGCCCCAGCCATACGCACCCGCCGCAGTCGCGCGACCCTCACACCAATACGCCGCACGTTTATACAATGCGAATGCCAGACCCGCCACCGATAACCACAACAACGCGGTAATGACAAACACCGGGCTCATTATCAGAAATCCTTGACGAGGCGCAGCGCGTCGTAGATCGCGCCGTGGATGTTGTGCATGGAGATGCAGTCGCCTACGCGGAACAGCAGGAAGCGGCCGTTGCCCAGTTCTTCACTCAACGACGGTTGGGGCTCGGAAGCGAAGAGCTTGTGCACATCGATCTGTCCGCGATTCAGCGACTCCGGTTTGAGCTTCCAGTAGAGCTCGTCATTAGGCGTAATCCCGTTCTCGATCACCACCTGATCGACCGCGCGCTCTTCCTGCTCCTCCGTGTACTCGTTGCGAATCACGGCGATCTTCTTGCCGTCTTCCTCATACACTTTGTCGAGCCAGTAGTTGGGCGTGGAGATCACGCCTTGCGCATACAGACGCCGATAGAAAATCGGGAACGTCGTGCCGCCGACATCGTCCGAGACCTTGACGTCCGGCGTCACAATCTCGACGTTAGATCCACGGCTCGCGATGAAGTCGGCCACGCCTGCGCCTGCGTGCGTGCTCACGCCGTCGTAGACCAGTACGTTCTTGCCTGGCTCGACCTTGCCTGAGAGGATGTCCCATGAACTCACAGCCAGACCTTGTTCCACACCCCACGCCGGAACCTGCTGCGTGAACGACGAACCGCCCGTAGCCAGCACGACGATATCCGGCTTCTCAGCCATGATCATCTTCTCGTCGGCTGCCACGCCCAGCCGGCGATCCACGCCGAGGCGCTTCGTTTCCATATCGAACCAGCGCACGATGCCCGCCATCTGCTCGCGTTGCGGCGCTTTTGCCGCCAGCATGATCTGCCCGCCCACGTAATCGTTCTTCTCGAACAACACCACGTCATGGCCACGCGACTTCGCGACGCGCGCGGCTTCCAACCCAGCAGGACCGGCGCCGACGACCACGACCTTGCGCTTCGGCCCACGCGACTTTTCGATCACGTGCGGCATGGTCTCTTCACGCGACGTCGCCGCGTTCTGCACGCACAGCACATCGAGGCCGTTGTACTGCCGGTCGATGCAATAGTTCGCGCCTACGCATTGCTTGATCTCGTCCTCTCGGCCATCGCGAATCTTGATGACCATATGCGGATCGGCGATCTGCGCACGCGTCATGCCGACCAGATCGATCATGCCGCTTTCAAGCAGACGTTCAGCTTGCCCCGCATCGCGGATACTTTGCGCATGCATCACCGGCAGCTTCACCACCGACTTGATACCGGCTGCAAGATGCACGAAAGGCTCCGGCGGCAACGCCATCGGCGGCATGCAGTTCGCGAGCGTGTTATGCGTGTCCGCACCGGAACCAATCACGCCGATGTAATCGATCAGACCTGACTCCGACATCGACTGCGCGATCTCTTTCAACTGTGTGTGATCGAGGCCGTCTTCGTGGAATTCGTCGCCGCACATGCGCAGGCCGACACAGAAATCCGGACCCACTGCTTCACGCACGGCCTTGAGCACTTCGTTGCCGAAACGCAGGCGGTTCTCGAGCGAACCACCCCATTCATCGGTGCGAAAATTCGTGCGCGGGCTCCAGAACTGATCGATCAAATGCTGGTGTGCTGCCGAGATTTCCACGCCATCCATGCCAGCATCTTTCACACGCTTCGCCGCCGCCGCGAAGTCGGAAATAATGCGTTTGATTTCTTCTACTTCGATGATCTTCGCGTTCCCACGATGCACCGGCTCACGCACGCCTGACGGCGACATCAAGTGCGGCCAGTGTTCACCGTGATACGCGGTACGACGGCCCATGTGGGTCGCCTGGATCATGATCTTCGCGCCGTGCTTGTGCATGGCTTCGGCTAGGCGCGAGAGCGGGTCGATGACTTTGTCGGTCGAAAGGTTGACTGACTTCCACCAGCCTTGCGGACTGTCGATGGACACCGGGCTTGAGCCGCCGCAGACGGCCAGGCCCACACCGCCCTTGGCCTTTTCCTCGTAATAACGGATGTACCGGTCGCCAGGCAAACCACCCGGTTCCGCATAGACCTCCGCGTGCGCAGTGCTGACGATGCGGTTACGCACGGTTAGCTTGTTTAGCGTGAGAGGCTTGAAAAGGTTGGGGTAACGCATCGCGGTCGACCTCGGGGTTTAATCTTGTATTACTCGTTCACGCTGCCAGCGGCGACACTTCGAACACGCAATGCGATTGACCTTCCGCTGCGCATTGCGTTTCGACTGAAAACGACTTCGGGCCTTTCTTCGTGCCTTCCGGCGCGGTGTCGTTGACCCAGTCCATCGCGCCGGCGAACCAGCCGGCGAACATGTAGCAAAGCTTGCCTTCCTTGCCCGGTTGAGCAAGCACGAACGACGAGTTATGCAGATGCACAGTCGCCGTTGATGCAGCCGGATCGCTTTTCACGATCGAGAACAGACCCCAGCCGCGCTGCGACAAGCGCTTCAGATAATGTTCGAACACCGCCATGCCGCTGATGCCGTGTTGCTTCGCTTCCTTGTCGCACCAGTGATACGCCGACTTGTGACCCGCTGTATAAAGGCTCTTCGCATACACTTCACGGCCGAGCGCATCTTCAACGGCCAGATGGTTGTTCGTGAAGAAATGGCGCGGCACATAAAGCATGGGCAGCGAGTCAGTCGTCCATACGCCGGTTTCCGGATCGACGTCGATAGGCAGTTGCGGTTGCATCGTGGGTTTCCTTTGTATGTGGGGGGGTCGGCTCAGACGTTCCAGACGCTGTCGAACACACGTACCCAGTTCTCGCCCATAATCTTCTTGATGCGTGACTCGCTCCAGCCTGCGCGTTCCATGGCAGCCGTTAGGTTCGGGAATTCGCCGATCGTTCGGATACCTTCAGGATTCACGACCTTGCCGAAGTTCGTCAGCTGACGATAACGGCCCTTGTCGTGCGTGATCCAGTCGAAGAATTCCGTGCTGTAGCCTTGCGTGAAGTCCGTGCCAATACCCACGTTGTCTTCGCCGATCAGATCGACCACGTATTCGATTGCTTCAATGTAATCCTCCACCGTCGCGTCCGGGCCACGCTTCAGGAACGGCGCGAACATCGTTACGCCGACAAAACCGCCTGCATCGGCGATTTCCTTGAGCTGCTCATCGGTCTTGTTGCGCGGGTGCTCTTTCAAGCCCGAAGGACAGCAATGCGAATAACACACCGGCTTCCTGGAAGCGGAGATCGCTTCAGAAGACGTGTTGCCGCCCACGTGCGACAGATCGACCATGATGCCCACGCGATTCATTTCCTGAATCACTTCACGGCCAAAACCGGAGAGGCCGCCATCGCGCTCATAACACCCCGTGCCAACCAGGTTCTGCGTGTTGTAGCAAAGCTGCACCACGTTCACGCCAAGCTGCTTGAACGTTTCGATGTAACCCAGGTTGTCCTCGAACGCATGCGCGTTCTGAAAACCGAAAATGATGCCGGTCTTGTTCTCTTTTTTCGCGCGGCGGATGTCGTCGGTCGTGCGCACGAGCGTGAGAATGTCGCTGTGCTCACGAATCTGCTGACGCATTTCGGCGATGTTGTCGACGGTCTTCTGGAAGCTCTCCCAGACCGATACCGTGCAGTTCACCGCGGTCACGCCGCCCTTTCTCATGTCCTCGAACACCGAATGCTCGAACTTCGAAATGTTCAGGCCGTCGATGATGATGCTGTTGTCGTGCAGTGTGCTCATCTCATGCTCCAGAAAGGGAGGACGTAATCAATAAATGGGGAAGCGTTCGCACAGCGCGAAGATTTCGCGGCGCACGCTATGTTCGGTCTCAGCGTGACCGTCAGGGTGGTCGCGCAGTGCGTCGAACACTTCCACGATCAGGCGGCCGATATCACGGAACTCTGCCACGCCAAAACCGCGCGTGGTGCCGGCCGGCGTGCCGAGGCGCACGCCCGACGTGACGGTGGGCTTTTCCGGGTCGAACGGGATGCCGTTCTTGTTGCAGGTGATGCCGGCGCGCTCCAGCGCGTGCTCGACCTGGTTGCCCTTCAGGCCCTTCGGACGCAGATCGACGAGCAGCAAATGGTTGTCGGTGCCGCCGGTGACCAGATCGACGCCGCCGGCCTTCAGCACTTCGCCCAGCGCCTGCGCGTTAGCCAGCACATTGTCGATATAGGTCTTGAAACCGGGCTGCAGCGCCTCGCCGAACGCCACGGCCTTGGCTGCTATTACATGCATCAGCGGACCGCCCTGGAGGCCCGGGAACACCGCCGAATTGATCTTCTTGGCGATATCCTCGTCATTGGTCAGGACAAATCCGCCGCGCGGACCGCGCAACGTCTTGTGCGTGGTCGACGTCACAACATGCGCATGCTCGACCGGGTTCTGATGCCGCCCGGCTGCGATCACGCCGGCAATGTGCGCCATGTCGACCATCAGCTTTGAACCGGCTTTGTCGGCGATGGCGCGCAGCCGTGCGAAGTCCAGTTCACGCGGATAAGCGGAGAAGCCTGCAATCAGCAGCGTCGGCTTGTGTTGCATCGCGAGTTCTTCGATCTGCTCGTAATCGATCAGCATCGTCTCGCGATTCACGCCGTACTGGATCGCGTTGAACCACTTGCCGGACAGCGCCGGCTTCGCGCCGTGCGTGAGGTGACCGCCTGCGTCGAGCGACATGCCGAGCACCGTATCGCCCGGTTTCGTCAGCGCCAGCATCACGGCGCCGTTCGCCTGAGCGCCCGAGTGCGGCTGGACGTTCGCGAACTGCGCGTTGAAGAGTTGCTTTACGCGATCGATCGCGAGCGTTTCGATTTCATCGACGAATTCGCAACCGCCGTAATAACGCTTGCCCGGATACCCTTCCGCGTACTTATTGGTCAACACCGAGCCCTGCGCTTCGAGCACAGCGCGCGACACGATGTTTTCCGACGCGATCAATTCGATCTGGGACTGCTGGCGTTCCAGCTCTTTCAGGATGGCGCTGCGCACAGGCGCGTCGCGAGTGGCAAGCGGTTCTTCGAAGAACGGGGCGGCGGGGCGGGTCGAGGAATTTGACATTGAAGCATCCGTGGGTTCGGGGACAAGTCGTTTTTTGAAAAGCCGCGAGGCACGCTAAAACCGCGCTCAGACTGCTTTCCGATGCGTCTATTCTTGACTTTCACCCAACGCGCCAATTTATGAATTTAGACGTGTTCTTGGCCTTTTCCGACATGCGCGTCCGTTTTACACAAGTCGTCGGCAAGCGGTGCGGATCCCTCATTCCATGTTGCACTGCGGCGGACGCTTCACGCTCCCGGGCGGTGCGCGGCATGACTTCTATCCCCGTCGAGGTGCGCCCTTAAGCGCTTACGGGGCCGTAAGCTTCAGCGCCAATAGGGTTTAGCCTGATGGCATGCATGTTGCAAACATCTACAAAATGTCCGTAGTCGTGCCCCCACGACACAGCCACACCCTAGATTCGAAGGAATCACTCCTCAATGTCCCCCGACCGAACCGCGTCGCTCGCGCATTTCGCGTTCATGCCGCTGCCTAATTTCACGATGATCGCGTTCACCAACGCCATCGAAGTGCTGCGCATGGCGAACTACCTGACCGGGCAAACGCTGTATCGCTGGTCGATCGTGAGCCCGGACGGTGGCCCCGTGGCGGCGAGCAACGGCCTCTCCGTCGATACCGGCCCGGTCGAGTGCGTGGGACAGCCGGACATTGTGTTCGTGGTTGGCGGCATCGACGTCCAGCGCGAAACCACGGCTGCCCATCTGTCAGCGCTGCGCCGTTTTGCGCGGCTCGGCAGCGTACTCGGCAGTCTCTGCACCGGCACCTATGCGCTCGCGCGCGCCGGCCTGCTCGCCGGATACGCCTGCGCGATCCATTGGGAAAACATGTCGGCGCTGAAAGAGGAATTCCCGGAAACGCGCTTTCTCAAAGAGCTTTTTGTGATCGACCGGGACCGCGTGACCTGTACCGGCGGCGTCGCGCCGCTCGACATGATGCTGAACCTGATCGCTACGCGCGTGGGTACGGCGAAGGTCACGCAGATTGCAGAACAGTTCATCGTGGAGCATGTCCGCGATACGAGCGCGCAGCAACGCATGCCGCTCGTCGCGCGCTTGGGCTCGGCGAACAAGTCGCTGTTTGAAGTCATTTCGCTGATGGAGAACAACATTGAGGAGCCGTTGTCGCGCGAAGAACTCGCGCGGCTGGCGGGGATGTCGCAGCGGCAATTGCAGCGGCTGTTCCGCGAGCATCTTGGCATGACGCCCACGCATTATTACCTCACGCTACGGCTGCGCCGTGCGCGGGAATTGCTGCTGCAGACCGACATGTCCATCATGCACATCACGATGGCTTGTGGTTTTCAGTCGGCGTGCCATTTCAGCAAGAGCTATCGCGATGCATTCGGCACGGCGCCTACGCGGGAACGCCGGCGTCAGTTGCCTTCACTCTCCGTCGTTCCTTCGATGGCGGTTGCACAGAACGCCGCTTAAAAGCTAAAGCGACGTCCTGGACAGAGCCGCTTAAGCCGCCTTCAACATCCCGTGCGGGTCGATCACGAACTTGCGCGGCGCACCGCCATCGAATTGCCGATATCCATCCGGCGCCTGATCAAGCGTCACCACAGATACATTCACAATGTCCGCAATCGGCAGGCGATCCCACAAGATGGCCTGCATCAGGTTCTGGTTGTACTTCATGACCGGCGTCTGCCCGGTGAAGAACGAATGCGACTTCGCCCAGCCCAGGCCAAAGCGAATACTCAGTGCACCCTTCTTCGCGGCTGCGTCAGCGGCGCCTGGATCGTCAGTAACATAGAGGCCCGGAATTCCGATCGCACCCGCTACCCGCGTGATTTCCATCAGCGAATTCAGTACCGTGGCGGGCGCTTCTTCATGGTGTCCGCTGCTGCCGTGACCATGCGCTTCGAAGCCGACGCAATCGACCGCGCAATCCACTTCCGGTGTTCCGAGAATCGCCGCGATCTGCTCGCCGAGCGTTGCATCCTTCGATAGATCCACTGTTTCGAAGCCCACCTTGCGCGCGTGGGCAAGGCGCTCTTCGTTCATGTCGCCAACGATCGTACAAGCCGCGCCCAGCAAGCGTGCCGATGCCGCCGCGGCCATTCCGACCGGCCCCGCGCCTGCGATATACACGGTTGCACCCGGCTTCACGCCCGCCATCACGGCACCGTGATAGCCCGTCGGCAAGATGTCGGAGAGGCAGGTGAGATCGCGGATCTTCGCCATCGCCTGGTCGCGGTCGGGAAACTTCAGGAGATTGAAGTCGGCATACGGGACCATCACGTATTCAGCCTGGCCGCCAATCCATCCGCCCATGTCCACGTAACCATAGGCGCCGCCCGCACGCGACGGATTGACGTTCAGGCACACGCCCGTGTTCTGCGCCTTGCAGGTCGGACAGCGGCCGCACGCCACGTTGAACGGCACGGAAACCAGATCGCCAATCCTGAGCGTCTCCACGTCGCGCCCGATCTCGATCACCTCGCCGGTGATCTCGTGCCCGAGCACGAGGCCGACCTGGGCGGTCGTGCGGCCGCGCACCATATGCTGGTCTGACCCGCAAATATTCGTGGTGACGACTTTAAGAATGACGCCATGGCCGATCTGCCGGCCGCCTGGATCGACCATCTTCGGATAGTCGATGGATTGCACTTCCACCTTGCCCTGCCCCAGATACACAACGCCGCGATTACTGCTCATTGCCTGTCTCCTTAGTCTCGTGGACGATCTGCATGGCAAAACAGCGCCATGCACCGCCTAACGAGCGTAGTCCCGTCCTGCACCAGAGACGCGCCTCCAACGCGACATGGGTTTGGCTGAAACCGACATCGGCGGTTTTTATTGATTGACCAATCAATATAAAATAACTAGCATTCAGATGATGCTTTTGCTAACCGCTATATAGAAAGACAAGGCCCATGCCCAAGCTCGGAATGCGCGAAATCCGCCGGGCGCAGCTGATCGACGCCACGCTGCTCACCATCGACCATGCCGGTCTCGCCGGCACGACGCTGGCGTCGGTTGCGCAGCGCGCGAGCATTTCCACAGGTATCGTCAGTCATTATTTCGGCGATAAGGACAGCCTGCTCGAAGCCACCATGCGCCACGTGCTGCGAGACCTGTGGAACGCCACGTCACGCAGACGGCGGGTCGCGAAGGACGAACCGCGAGCACGCTTGCGTGCGGTGGTGGCGGCGAACTTCGATGCCGCGCAAGTCAGCAATCCGGTGATGAAGACGTGGCTCGCGTTCTGGTCGGAGAGCATGCACAAGCCGCAATTGCGGCGGCTGCAAAACGTCAACACGCGCCGGCTGTATTCCAATTTGTGCGCCGATTTTTCGAAGGCGCTGCCGCGTGTCGCCGCCCGTCGCGCGGCAAGCGGACTCGCTGCATTGATCGACGGCTTGTGGTTGCGCGGCGCGCTGTCGGGCGAACCGTTCGACACCAAGGCTGCCGTGCGCCTGGCCAACGACTACATCGACCTCGTGCTCGACACACGCGGCCGGACTCTCACCTAAAGGACTACGCGATGCCCACATTCGAATTGCAGCGCTTGTACATCGGCGGCGCCTACGTCGACGCCACCAGCGGCGAAACCTTCGACACACTCGATCCTGCGACCGGCGAAACGCTCGCGAGCGTGCAGCAGGCCAGCGCTGCGGATATCGATCGCGCCGTGCGCTCGGCGCGCGAAGGCCAGCGCGAATGGGCCGCCATGACCGCGATGCAACGCTCGCGCATTCTGCGCCGTGCAGTGGATCTCCTGCGTGAACGCAACGACGAACTTGCCGCGCTCGAGACGCGCGATACGGGCAAGCCGATAGCGGAAACACGCGCCGTCGATATTGTCACCGGCGCCGATGTGATCGAGTATTACGCAGGGCTCGCCATGGCAATAGAAGGCCAGCAGATCCCGCTGCGGCCCACTTCGTTCGTCTACACGCGACGTGAACCGCTCGGCGTTTGCGCCGGCATCGGTGCATGGAATTATCCAATCCAGATCGCCTGCTGGAAGTCGGCGCCCGCGCTCGCCGCCGGCAACGCGATGATCTTCAAGCCCAGCGAAATCACACCTTTGAGCACGCTGAAGCTGGCGGAAATCTTTACGGAAGCCGGCGTTCCCGCAGGCGTGTTCAACGTCGTGCAAGGCGACGGCCGCGTCGGCGCCATGCTCGCCGCGCATCCGGACATCGCGAAGGTATCGTTTACCGGTGGGGTGGAGACGGGCAAGAAAGTGATGTCAATGGCAGGCGGGTCGTCGTTGAAGGAAGTCACCATGGAACTGGGCGGTAAATCGCCCCTCGTCATTTTCGACGACGCCGATCTCGAACGCGCCGCCGACATCGCCATGAGCGCCAACTTCTTCAGCTCAGGCCAGGTGTGCACGAACGGCACGCGCGTGTTTGTCCAGCGCCCGGTGTACGAGCGTTTCGAAGCGCTCGTGCTTGAACGCGTCAAGCGTATTCGAGTGGGCTCGCCCACGGACGCAAACACCAACTTCGGCCCGCTCGTCAGCGCCGCGCAATTGCAGAAGGTTTTAGGTTTCATCGAAAGTGGTAAGCAGGAAGGCGCGCGGTTGATTGCGGGAGGATCGCGGATCGAGCGCGGCGAGTTCGCTCAAGGGCAATACGTTGAACCGACCGTCTTCACCGATTGCCGCGACGACATGCGCATCGTGCGCGAAGAGATCTTCGGACCAGTCATGAGCATTCTCGTCTTCGATGAAGAAGACGAAGTGATCGCGCGAGCGAATGCAACCTCGTATGGGCTTGCTGCTGGCGTGGTCACTGAAAACCTGGCGCGGGCGCATCGCGTCATTCATGCACTGGAAGCCGGTATCTGCTGGATCAATACCTGGGGCGAATCGCCCGCTGAAATGCCCGTGGGCGGTTACAAGCAATCGGGTGTCGGCCGCGAGAACGGCATCACCACGCTTGAACATTACACGAGCATCAAGTCCGTGCAGGTCGAGATGGGTACCTACCAACCCGTGTTCTAAGGAGCTGAACGATGAGCGCGAAGGAGTTCGACTACATCGTCGTGGGCGCGGGTTCGGCGGGTAACGTCCTGGCGTCACGTCTGACTGAGGACGCTGGTGTGAGTGTGCTGCTGCTTGAGGCAGGCGGCCCGGATTACCGTTTCGATTTCCGCACGCAAATGCCCGCAGCCCTGGCGTTTCCGTTGCAAGGCCGCCGCTACAACTGGGCCTACGAAACCGATCCTGAGCCGCACATGAACAATCGCCGCATGGAATGCGGCCGCGGCAAGGGACTAGGCGGATCGTCGCTGATCAACGGCATGTGCTACATCCGCGGCAATGCGCTCGACTACGACGGCTGGGCCGAACGAAAGGGCCTTGAAAACTGGACCTATTCCGATTGCCTGCCGTATTTTCGCAAGGCCGAGACGCGCGATGTCGGACCGAACGCGTATCACGGCGGTGACGGTCCGGTGCACGTGACGACATCGAAACCCGGCAACAACCCTTTGTTCGCCGCAATGGTCGAAGCAGGCGTGCAAGCAGGCTATCCCCGTACCGACGACCTCAACGGTTATCGCCAGGAAGGTTTCGGCCCGATGGATCGTACCGTGACGCCGAGCGGCCGCCGCTCGAGCACGGCGCGCGGATATCTCGATCACGCGAAAGGCCGGCCAAATCTCACGATCGTCACTCATGCGGTCACCGATCGCGTATTGTTCTCGGGGAAAAAAGCCATAGGCGTGGCGTATCTTCATGGCGGCGAACGTATCACCGCGCACGTTCGCCGCGAGGTGCTGGTGTGCGGCGGCGCGATTGCCTCGCCGCAATTACTGCAGCGTTCGGGCGTCGGCCGATCGACGTGGCTACGTGAGCTCGACGTGCCTTTGGTGCATGATCTGCCCGGTGTCGGAGAGAATCTTCAGGATCATCTGGAGATGTACATGCAGTACGAATGCCTTGAGCCCGTGTCGCTGTATCCCGCGCTGCAGTGGTGGAATCAGCCGCAGATCGGGATTGAATGGATGTTCAAGGGTACGGGGATCGGCGCGAGCAATCAGTTCGAGGCGGGCGGTTTTATCCGTACCCGCGACGACGATCCCTGGCCGAACATTCAGTATCACTTCCTGCCCGTCGCGATCAATTACAACGGCTCGAATCCGATCAAGATGCATGGCTTCCAGGCGCACGTGGGTTCAATGCGATCACCTAGCCGCGGCCGCGTGAAGCTGAAGTCACGCGATCCGAACGCGCACCCGAGCATCTTGTTCAACTACATGTCGGACCCGCTCGACTGGCGCGAATTCAGCGACGCTATCCGCATCACGCGCGAGATCATGCATCAGCCGGCGCTTGAGAAATATCGTGGACGCGAGCTGCATCCCGGTGCCGATCTCACAACGGACGATCAACTCGATGCGTTCGTGCGGCAGCGCGCGGAGACGGCTTACCATCCTTCGTGTTCGTGCAAGATGGGTTACGACGATATGGCTGTAGTCGACAATGAAGGCCGCGTGCATGGGCTCGAGTCGCTGCGCGTGGTGGATGCGTCGATCATGCCGCAGATCGTGACCGGCAATCTGAATGCACCGACAATCATGCTGGCCGAAAAAATCGCGGACATGATTCGGGGGCGTGAATCGTTGGCTCGCGTCGATACACCGTATTTCGTTGCGCATGGCGCAAAGGCGCGAAAGGCGGAGACAATCGCCGCCGTCTGATTGGCAGCGCTTATTGCAATTTCAGTTTTTATCTTTGGGCATCCCGGCTTAGCGGCCGCGATGCCTTTTTTGTTTCTGTCAAAGAATCAATCTCACAATACGTTTCGCTTAATATAACCATCTGAAATTCCATTAATTAAGAAGGGTCCGATTTCTACATCCTTACAGTCTTGCGCATTATTTATTATTCTATCCAGCGCGCTATCAAATTATCCCGAGTCATTAAAATCAATACACCGTAAATGCTGCGTCTTAATGAACGCTCACATCCTTTAAGACTCCTCCGATCATTACGCCGTACGCCTTAAGTGACAATGCGGCCACTCAAGAGACGACTGAATCTCCCAATGGTGTTCGCTCCAATCCAGGCACAGACCGCTATATAAAGCTTCCCTGTCTTTCACTGTATTCAACGACGAAAACTTCATTGCTTCGCGCTGAGCTTAGGCACGTTCGTCTATTCGAATCGAGAACAATCTCATTTCGAAACAGCGGAAATTCAATACCCAATAAACCCTTTATCCGATTCAATTAAATTGATCGCAATGACTTTCCGACATACAGAACGAAAAAGAATGTGCGTCACGCTGGGCGCTTGCCTCGCTCTGGTGACGAGGTCTATTGCATCGTCCTGTCATGACGCCATCAGCGCGCGCCGAATTGCTCTGGGGCAACCATGCTGACATTCAACGGATTACTCAACCGCCTGCTGGACGTCGTGCTGATTCTCGCCGGCGCAGCGCTAGCCTACCACGTCCGCTTCGGTGGATTCGCGCCGACGGGCTCGACCGCGATCATTGCTTCATCAGCAGGCTTCTCAGCGGCTGTCTCGCTCGCGTTGTTTCCGGCGCTTGGCGTATATCGGGCGAGGCCCGCAAGGTCACTGAAAAGCCTTGCCGGACACATTTTGTTCGTCTGGTTCGCTACGCCGATCTGCAGCTTGCTCGTGATTCGTGCTGGTTTCATCGCTGATGGTCGTGAGGCGATCGTTCAGCGTCGACACCCTGCGCTAAGTCACCCTTCAAGCCGGGCGCGCGCAGCGGTCGCTATGCGAGCGATTGTCTCTATGCTCAACCTCGCGGCAACCTTGTGAACATACTCATGATGGCGCGGCTCGAGCGGCGCGCCAAGATATTGCGCATGCAGATATCGGATCAACGCGATTCGTCGATGGCCCAGCACAAGGCTGCGGTCGAGCAATGCGAGCGCCGCATGGGGATCGTGTCGCTCGCACGCAAGCTGCGAGAGTCCGGCGGTTTCAACGCGCGTCGACGTCATGACCGTATCAGCGCGCGACCGCCGTATGTAACCCGATCGACGCTCGCCATGCATCGAAATCGGCACGATGCCAATCGAGCTCGACACCTACGCGCCGCGTGCCTTCGCGAATCTTCGGCTTGTACAACAGCAGCGTCAGCGCATCGAGCGCGGGCCATTCGGTGAACGACAGCGCCGCAATTTCAGCCGCCAATGTTTCGAGCAAACGAGTATGCGGCTTGCTCTCAAGATAGGCCGATACTCCCGCGCACCAAGCCTCGTAATCGATCAACTCGTGCGCGTTGTCCTCAGTCGGTACGCCCCGATAATGCAGGCTCGCGTCGATAGCGACCGGCTGCGGCGCGAGATGCTCCCGCGCATATAAACCGATGCGCGTGGGCACCACGAGCTCATCGACAACAATGCGCCAGCCGCGTCCGCCCGGGCTCATCGGTTCGTACAGTTTCATGACATCAGCGGCTCGGCCGCGTCGAGCATGATCTTCACGAAGTAGTCCGCGAAACTACGACGGATCACGAGCTCGAAATTGTCCTCGCCGGTCGGCACAATCGTCACCGACGCCTTGAAGTAATGGCTCTGCGCGCACTGGCCGACGCCGAACAACCGCGGATGCAGATCGAGCGGACATCCGCGAGCGAGGACATCGCGCGTACGCGTGCCGCTGATTTCGAGCACGGTATAACCGCTGCCAATATCTACCGCAGCAGCGAACAAACCCTTGAACGCCTCACGCAGTTTCGCTTCCAGCGGCGCCGGTTGCGTTGCAGAATGAGAGGCGGCCGAGCGCACGAGCCACTCGTCGGGACCGAGCCACATCAGGTCGTAACCGTTGCCGGCCGCCGTCGTATTCGGTTTCTCCGGCGGCTTGCAGCCAATCACCTTTTCCACCGCGGCAACAAAGGCGGCATCGCGCAGATCGCCGCGCAGATTGACAAGTTCAAGGAAAGGCCGCTCGACCAGGCGAAACGCTTTCGACGCACTCGCGTGATGTTTTTTCAGCAAATCATCGGCGCCCACTAGCGGGGACTCCTGCCACACGCCCTGCCCGATTGCGCGATCCACGACCGTCTGATTGCTTCTGTTTTCATTCCACATGTTGACGTGCTCCTTCGCTGTCGTAGAACACCGAGCTGGTGATTTTTGCCGGCATCTGCTTGCCGCCAGCGAGCGGGATCATCACCGACTCGCCGATCTTCTCGAGACCGCCCTTGATGACGGCCATCGCGATCGAGCGCTTTAAGATAGGGCTGAAATAGCTGGATGTGACATGGCCGAGCATAGGCGCTGTGTCACCGGTGAACGGACCCGACACGATCTGCGAGCCTTCGGGGATCACAAACGACGCATCTTCAGCAAGCAAGCCGACAAGCTGCTTGCGTCCGGCCTTCGCCGTATCCGAGCGAGTCAGCGAACGCTTACCGAGGAAGTCCTTTGACTTCGCGACCAGTCCACCCATGCCGAGGTCGTACGGTGTCATCGAACCATCGGTATCCTGCCCGACGATGATGTAACCCTTCTCGGCACGCAGCACGTGCATGGTTTCCGTGCCGTAGGGCGTGATGTCGAACTCGGCACCCGCGGCCATCAGTGCTTCCCACACAGCACGCCCCACGTTCGCCGGCACGTTGACTTCGTACGCGAGTTCGCCGGAGAAGCTGATCCGCATCACGCGCGATGCAGCGCCCGCCACCGTCCCTTCGCGATAGCTCATGAACGGGAATGCGGCGTTGGCGAAGTCGATATCGCGGCAGACCTTTTGCAGGACCTTGCGGCTGTTCGGGCCGACCACGGCGAACGTCGCCCAGTGGTCCGTCACCGATGCCAACCGCACGCGCATGTCGGGCCACTCGGTCTGCAGCCAGCGCTCGAGCCATGTCAGCACGCGCGCCGCGCCGCCGGTCGTGGTCGTCATCATGTAGTGCTGGTCGGCGAGGCGTACGGTCACACCGTCGTCGAAGATCATGCCGTTTTCGTCGAGCATCAGGCCGTAGCGGCACTTACCCACTTCCAGCTTGCTCCACGGGTTCGTGTAGACCCAGTTGAGCAGCTTCGCGGCATCTGGACCTTGAATGTCGATCTTGCCGAGCGTCGATGCATCGAGGATACCGACGCTCGTACGTGTCGCCAGCGACTCGCGCGCGACCGCCGCATGCATGTCTTCGCCATTCTTCGGGTAGTACCACGGCCGCTTCCAGTTGCCGACGTCCTCGAACGTCGCACCGTTTTCCACGTGCCATTCGTGTACAGCGGTCTTGCGAACCGGGTCGAGGAACTCGCCCAGCTCGCGGCCGGCGAACGTACCGAACGTGACCGGCGTGTAGTTCGGACGGAACGTCGTGGTGCCCGTTTCAGGGATGGTCTTGTTCAACGCCTGAGCGAGAATCGCCATACCATTGATGTTGCCGAGCTTGCCCTGATCCGTGCCGAAGCCCATCGCGGTGTAACGCTTCACGTGCTCGACCGACTCGAAACCCTCACGTGCGGCGAGGAAGATATCGGCGGCGGATACGTCATTTTGATAATCGATGAATTGCTTGGGACCGCGCGTTGCCATCTCGCGGCCGCCAACCAGCCACAGCGGCATCACCGGTGCTTCGCTGATCTCGGCTACTTGCACGGGCGTCGGACGCGCGACGATCAAGCCCGCTGCTCGCGCGGCGTCGACACCCGCATCTACGGCGAAACGGATCGCACGTGCCAGCGTGAATTCGCCTGCACATGCGCCTACGCTGCTCTCGGCCTGCATCGCTTTGCCCGGTACGAAGCAGAGTTTTTCGTCGTGCCAGTGAGCCTTGCCGCCTGACTGCGCGAACAAGTGTAGGATCGGGCTCCAACCGCCGGACACAGCAAGCAGGTCGCATGACAGATCCGCTTGCTTCACACCAACCGTGCCGTTCGAATAAGCGCTGACTTCAATCGATGCCACGCGCAACTTGCCATGCGCCACGGTAACAACCGAGCCGTTCAAGACCTTCACGCCATAGCGTTTCGCCTGGCCCTGCAAGGCGCCTTTGTCATCGGCGAGACGGGGGTCGACGACCGTCACTTGCGCACCTGCCGCCTTCAGATCCAGCGCACATTGATAGCCGCTGTCGTTGTTTGTAAACACCACCGCGTTGCGGCCCGGCAGCACCGCATAACGATGCAAATACGACGACACCGCCGACGCCAGCATCACGCCCGGCAGATCGTTGTTGCCGAATACGATGGGACGTTCCTGCGCGCCCGTCGCCAGAATGACCCGCTTGGCGCGCACTTTCCACAGCAGTTCCCGCGTGCCATTGCGCATCGATACCGGCAAATGCTCGGTCAAACGCTGCGTGATGGTTATCAGGTTGTGATCCTGATAACCGAAGGCCGTGCTGCGGCACAGGATCTTTACATCGGGCATCTTGCGCAGTTCGGCTTCTATCTTCTGCGCCCATTTCAAGCCCGGCGCACCATCGATCTCCGCACGATACGACAGCAGCGAGCCGCCGAGTTCCGGCTGGTCATCGACGAGAATCACGCGCGCGCCCGACAAGCCCGCCGCATGCGCCGCAGCAAGACCCGACGGCCCCGCTCCGACCACGAGCACATCGCAGTGCGCAAAACACTTGTCGTAGCGATCCGCGTCCACGTGTTCCGGCGCCTTGCCAAGACCGGCTGCATCGCGGATCACTTCTTCGTATTTCGGCCAGAACTTGCGCGGCCACATGAAGGTCTTGTAGTAAAAGCCCGCCGGAATAAACCGCGCGATCTTCTGATTCACCGCCATGCGATCGTTCTCGATGCTCGGCTTCGCGTTCACGCTCGTTGCAACCAGTCCCTGGTACAACTCGATCTCGGTAGCGCGCGCATTCGGCACCGTATAAGCGCCGGTTTCGAGCTGAACCACTGCATTCGGTTCAGCCACATCGGCCGTCACGATGCCGCGCGGCCGGTGATATTTCCAGCTACGTGCAACGAAATGCACGCCGTTCGCGAGCAGCGCGGACGCGAGCGTATCGCCCTGATGGCCCTGATACGTTTTGCCGTTGAACGTGAACGTGAGCGAGATGGCGCGGTTGATGCGCCCGCCTGTCGCGAGTCGGTCTTTCTGGCTCATTTCGATTGTCCTTCTTCTTTCGATTCCATCACGGCGAGCGGCCGGGCGAACGTGTCATAGCCCTGAAATGCGTAGCTCACGGTATCGCGTTGCGCCATGAACCAGCGGCGGCAGCCTTGCGCATGCATCCATTGCTCGCGGTGCACGCCGCGCGGGTTCTTGCGCATGAACAGATAGTCGCCCCATTCTTTGTCCGTGAGCTTTTCGGTGTCGAGCGGTCGCGCGATATCAGCTTCGCCGCCGCACGAGAATTCGGTCTCGGCACGCGGCCCGCACCAGGGGCATTCAATCAGCAACATCTCTTCTCTCCTTGTGTCGACCAGAGTTGGCGCTTTAGCGACTTATTCTGGTCCCATGCAACTCGTTGCAATGCGTGGGCGTTAGTGGGCGACGGCCGCAGCGCCGTGCTCGTCGATCAGATGACCCGTATAGAACCGGTCGATGGAAAACGGTGCGTTCAACGCATGCGGTTCATCCTTCGCGATGGTATGGGCGTATGCCCAACCCGAACCCGGCGTCGCCTTGAAGCCACCCGTCCCCCAGCCGCAGTTGAAATACAAACCCTTTACATCGGTCTTGCTGATGATCGGGCACGCATCCGGCGACACATCCACAATCCCGCCCCATTGACGATTCATGCGCACGCGCGAGAACACCGGGAACATCTCGACAATCGCCTCCAGCGTCCCTTCGATAATGTGAAAACTGCCGCGCTGACCAAAGCCCGTGTACTGATCGACACCCGCGCCGATCACGAGATCGCCCTTGTCGGACTGGCTGATGTACGCGTGGACCGCGTTCGACATCACTACCGTGTTGACCACTGGCTTGATCGGTTCAGAGACGAGCGCTTGTAACGGATGGCTTTCCAGAGGAAGGCGGATGCCGGCCATATCGGCGAGCGTGGAGGTGTTGCCCGCCGCGACTACCGCGACCTTCTTGGCCTTGATGAAACCCTTGGTCGTATCCACGCCAATCACTTGACTGCCGTTACGGCGAATGCCCGTCACCTGACAGTTCTGCACGATATCGACGCCGGCCTGATCCGCGCCGCGTGCAAAACCCCACGCAACGGCGTCGTGACGAGCCACGCCGCCGCGACGCTGGATGGACGCACCGAGCACCGGATAGCGGCTATTCAGATTGATGGTCGGCTCGATCTGCTTGATCTGTTCGGGCGTGAGAAATTCCGCGTCGACGCCATTCAGGCGGTTCGCGTTAACACGACGTTCAGTATCCCGAACGTCTTGCAGCGTATGCGCAAGATTCATCACGCCGCGCTGGCTGAACATCACGTTGTAGTTCAGGTCTTGCGACAGCCCTTCCCACAGCTGCATCGCTTTCTCATACAGCGCTGCCGATTCGTCCCACAGATAGTTCGAACGCACGATAGTCGTATTGCGCGCCGTATTACCGCCGCCGATCCAGCCCTTCTCGAGCACGGCGACGTTACGCACGCCATGTTCCTTGGCGAGGTAGTACGCCGTGGCCAGACCATGCCCACCACCGCCGACGATGACCACGTCGTATTCCTGCTTCGGCTCCGGGCTTTTCCACTGGCGTTCCCAGTTCTCGTGATACGACATGCCGTTGCGCAGCAGGCTGAATATCGAATAGCGGCTCATGGTGTTTCCTTACCCTTGTTAATCTCTCAGACTCGCTTGCAAACTCGCTTGCAAAGCTAAAAAATCAGCACTCGATGACGTTCACGGCCAACCCGCCGCGCGACGTCTCCTTGTATTTCGTCTTCATGTCCGCGCCGGTTTCGCGCATCGTCTTGATCACGTTGTCGAGCGACACGTAGTGCGTACCGTCGCCTTTCATCGCCATGCGTGCAGCATTGAGGGCCTTGATCGCTCCCATTGCGTTGCGTTCAATGCACGGAATCTGCACAAGGCCGCCAACGGGATCGCAGGTCATGCCGAGGTTATGTTCCATGCCGATCTCGGCGGCGTTTTCCACTTGCGTCGGCGTGCCGCCCATGACGGCGGCGAGCGCGGCGGCGGCCATGGAACAGGCCACGCCGACTTCGCCCTGGCAGCCGACTTCCGCACCGGAAATCGACGCCGTCTCCTTGTAGATTATCCCGATCGCAGCGGCCGTCAGCAGGAACGTGACAATGCCCTCGTCGGTCGCGTTGTGCATGAACTTCACGTAGTAATGCAGCACCGCGGGGATCACGCCGGCAGCGCCGTTCGTGGGTGCCGTGACCACGCGGCCGCCCGCTGCGTTCTCCTCGTTCACGGCCATGGCGTAGAGGTTGACCCAGTCGAGCATGGAGAGCGGATCGCGCAAGGACGCTTCCGAGTGCTGGCGCAATTGCGTGGAGAGATCGGCCGCGCGACGCTTCACATGCATCGGGCCGGGCAATTCGCCTCTTACCTTGCAGCCGCGTTCCACACACGCCGCCATGACGCGCCAGATCGCGAGCAAGCCCTCACGCACTTCACGTTCCGGACGCGATGCGCATTCGTTCGCCATCGTGACTTCGGCAATCGATAAACCCGTCTCGCGGCACACCCGCATCAGGTCATCGCCGGTGCGAAACGGATGCGGCACGCCACCGCCCGATTGCACGCCGTTCACGCGCGTGCCCTCACTATTGATCACGAAACCGCCACCGACCGAGTAGTACTCTTTTTCGACGACGAGCTGGCCGTTTTCATCGAAGGCCTGGAAGCGCATGCCGTTCGGATGCACGACGCTAGACCCCGGCGCACCCGGCATCAGCTTGCGGAAAAAACCGAGGTGCTCACGCTCGTCGAATTTCACCGCGTGCTTGCCGAGCAGATTCAACGTCTTGCACTCGCGGATCTCCCGCAGACGCGGTTCGATCGCATCCGGATCGATCGAGTCGGGGAGATTGCCTTCGAGTCCAAGCAGCACGGCTTTATCGGTACCGTGACCTTTGCCGGTCGCGCCCAGCGAGCCGAACAAATCCACCCGCACGCGGCGCACGAACGCGAGCAGGTTTGCGTCTTCAATATGCGAGGCGAAGCGGCACGCTGCGATCATCGGGCCGACCGTATGCGAACTCGACGGGCCGATGCCGATCTTGAACAGATCGAAAACGCTGACGTTCATGGGATGCCTTGTCGGTGGACTGCATAAGATTTCACTAGGTAGCCATTGCACCGCACGCCAATTTCCGCCGATAGAACAAAAACGGCATGCACGTGGGATGGCGGCGTCAGCACGACAAGGCGCGTTGGTGGCGAGGCGCATTAGCGACGATCGGCGGCGGAAACTGGCAAGTGGCCCGGTGAATGGAATGGTGATGGCGCGTCACGCATGTGACCGGGCCACGAATCGGGTATGAAGCAGAGACGGGAACTGACACGACGGTGCGACACCGCGGTACTTCGCAAAGTGCGCGAATTTTGGGGGTTCGGCGGCTATACAACACTTTCGCAACACTTTCGACGCAGGTCCTATTTACCCATTCCAGGTTGAAGAAACGCTGCGATACACTGTGCCGGCATTTTAAAATGCGCCCGAAACAACTCGCCATCAAACTCTCGCCCATCAGGTTCGTCCCATGAACAATGTTCTGAAGAAAGTCCTCGCGGTCCTTATCGTCGCTGCGGTTGCTGCACCGGCCGTGTCGTTTGCAAAACCGCATCATCATCACTACACGAAAGCCAAGCACGTCAAACACGTCGCTCATTAAGTTGGTTTCAAGGCGCTTACCAAGCCCGCTTTTAATGCTTTAAGGAATAGCCGGGCGGCCAGCCGGCTATGGGAAACGGCTTGCCCTGAATGGGGCAAGCCGTTTCCCGTTCTGACCCGCATACAAAATTTAAATCCGAATAGACATGACTGCCGCGTGAATCCCGTATTTCAAACCGCTTAATGGCAGTGATATGCTGACTAGTTACCGGGCCGTCACATCGCCCATCACCACTGCCCCGATTTAAGGCTGTACATCAACGGCAAGCGCATGAATCCCGCTGACCTTCTTCCCGCTCAATCGCCCGACACGGCGTCCAAACAGCGCATTCGGTTTGGCATTGTGTTGTTGCCGAATTTCACGCTGACGGCGTTTTCCGGCTTCGTCGATTTGTTGCGCCTGTCTGCCGACGAAGGCGATTTCAGCAAGCCGGTGCGCTGCTCGTGGAGCGTGATTGGGGAGACGCTTGCGCCGGTGCGCGCGAGTTGCGGCATCCAGATCACGCCGTGGGAAACCTTCGAGAAGGCTGAGCCCTTCGATTACGTGGTGGTCGTTGGCGGTTTGCTGCATTCCGGCGCGGGCGCGAGTGACGCCACGCTGCAATTCATCCGCCGCGCCGCGACGACGGACGCCACGCTTGTCGGCATTTGCACGGGCGTGTTCTCCCTGATGCGCGCGGGCGTGCTGGACGGTTATCGCATCTGTGTGAGCTGGTTCCACTACTGGGATTTCGTCGAACGTTTTCCTGGTGTGAATGAAGAGATGCTGGTGGCGGACCGGTTGTTCGTGATGGATCACCGGCGCATTACATGTTCGGGCGGACGCGCATCGATCGACGTTGCGGCAGCAATTCTGTTGCGCCATTTCGAAGCCGCCACCGTGCAGAAGGCATTGCGCATTTTGCTGGTGGACGACATGCAAAAGGGCAACGCGCCGCAGCCGCATCCCCCGGGGCTGGCGCCGGCGACGCATCCGAAGGTGAAGCGAGCGATTTTGCTGATGGAGCAGCATGTGGGGCGTTCGCTGACGCTTGACGAGCTTGCGCACAAGCTGGATCTGTCGACGCGGCAATTGGAGCGCCTGTTCAAGGCGGAGACCGGCAAGGCGCCGCAAGCCTACGCGAAGCAGGTCAGGTTGCGGACGGCCGCGTGGTTGCTGACGAGTTCGGACAAGACGGTGGCTGACATTGCATCGAGCTGTGGTTTCTCGGATGCGTCGCACCTGGGGCGTGAGTTCAGGAAACAGTTCGGGCTTCCGCCGATGATGTATCGCGAGCAACGTGGTACGGCAGCGCCAGGGGTTGAGACGCTGGAGCTTGCCGCGGATTTCGACGAGACGTTTCCGGGGCGCGCGCAGGCAATCTAGTTTTTCGTTCACGCCGGTGGAACTCGAAACCATCCACCGGCGCAAACAAGATTACTGGGCCGCTACATAAGCCTTAACCGCCGGCAGACCATCCTTTCCATCAAACGTCTTGACCCCGGCCAGCCACTTATCCAACACCGCCGGATTGGCCTTCAACCACTGACGCGCCGCCAGATTCGGATCGGTCTTGTTCATGATCGGCGTCATCACGTGATTCTCGATGTCCGTGGAAAACCGCAAATTATCGACCAGCTTCGCCACGTTCGGGCATCGCGCAGCATAATCCGGCGGCGTCACCGTCAACACCTTCGCTTCACCATAGTTCGGGCCGAATACATCGTCGCCGCCGCTCAGATAGTCAATCTTCATCGTCACGTTCATCGGATGCGGTTCCCAGCCAAGGAACACAATCCACTTCTTCTCGCGAATCGCGCGGCCCACCTCCACCAGCATGCCCGCCTCGCTAGACTCCACCATCTTGAACTTGCCGAGCCCGAACTGATTCGAATCGATCATCTTCTTGATCAACGCGTTACCGTCGTTACCCGGCTCGATGCCGTAGATCTTGCCGTCGAGCTTGTCGTAATTCTTGGCGATATCGGCGAATGACTTCAGGCCGCCGTTATATGCATAGTCGGGCACGGCCAGCGTGTATTTCGCGCCAGTCAAATTAGGCGCAGTCAGCACCTTGACCTGGCCGGCTTTCTGGAACGGCTCGACAATCGGGTCCATCGTCGGCGACCAGTAGCCAAGGAACACGTCGATCTGCTTGCTCTTGATACCGGCAAACGTAATCGGCACGGACGCGATGGTCTTCGTCGGCTTATACCCCAAGCCCTGCAGCACCGTGGTCGCAAGACCCGTGGTCGCGGCAATATCGGTCCAGCCCACATCGGCAAAACGGACGTTCTGGCACGTGGCCGGTTCGGCCGCAAACGCGCCGCCGGACATCGTGATATTCAGCAAGACAGCCAGCGCGCACGACGACGCAATTCCGTGAAATTTCATGTTTTCTCCCTGTTTTGGAAACTGCCAGACACGACGATGCCGCGCCTCAATCGGCGCAACACGCCTAAAAATGGATCATCAAGCCGACTGCCTGCGCTCAATACTCGGCGCGTGGCCAAATTGCGCGCGGTACGCCTTGCTGAAATGACACGGCGAATGAAAGCCGCAAATGGCTGTCACGCGCGAGATCGATGCATCGGTATTACGCAGCAGCTCACGCGCTCGCCGCAGCCGCAGCGTGAGGTAATAATGCGTCGGCGAAACACTCAGGAACATCTTGAACATGCGCTGCAAGTGACGCTGCGAAAGCTTCACGAGCCGCGCGAGTTCTTCCAGCGACAACGGCTCTTCAATGTTCGCCTCCATCAGCCGCACCACCTCGATCAGCTCGGCACGCGAGAACCCCACGCGCGCATCGACGGGAATGTGCTGGTAATCGGTCGTGCCGCGAATCCGCTCCACAATGAACTGCTCGGACACCTGCGCCGCGTGCGCCTGTCCAAGCCGCTGGCCGACCAGGTTCAGCATCAGGTCGAGCGGCGCGGTCCCACCCGTGCAAGTCACGCGATCACGGTCGATCACAAACAGTTCATCGGCGAATCGCACGTGCGGGAAGCGCTTATGCAAGGGCGACATGTCCTCCCAATGCACAGTGCAGCGATACCCATCGAGCAAGTTCGCCGCCAGCAACGCGTAAGCGCCGGTACATATGCCGCCAAGCGGCACGCCTTGCTCTGCCACGTGATGCAACAACGCAATCACCTTTTCATCGACGTAATCGCGTACATGCCAGCCCGCGCACACGATCAGCACGTCCGGCACGCCCGCTTCGGCGAGCGTCCTGGTCGGCTTCACGGTAATGCCGTTGCTCGCGCGCGCCGGTTCGCCGTCCGGCGTGATCACCGACCACGTGTAGTGCTCCGCGCGGCCGACATAGTTCGCCATGCGCAGCACTTCGATCGCGCTGGTGAACGCGATCATCGAAAAATTCGGCAGCGTCAGGAACCCGAAGTGCGCCAGCTTCGATAACGGTGAATTGTCAGGATGAATCCTGTCCGGCACCATCGCGTCGCGTTTCATCGGGTTTTTATCCTTGGGCTTAGCTTAGCTTCGCTGCCTGATTTAACCACTCACACTGATGCTTAACCTTGCTGTGCCGCCGGTGTGCGGCGCACGCGCATCACGCTGCGAATCCCCGACAACAGCGGCGCACGCGCCATGCCCGGCGACCGGCCGAAGCTTTCCGTGATGCGGTCGAGAATGATCGCGAGCAGCACCACCGACAAGCCGCTTTCAAATCCCAGCCCGATATCCAGCCGCTGAATACTCGCCAGCACGTCGTTGCCGAGGCCGCCTGCGCCGACCATCGAAGCGATGATCACCATGGACAGCGCCATCATGATGGTCTGGTTGACGCCGGTCATGATGGACGGCAGCGCGTTCGGAAACTGCACCTTGTAAAGTAGTTGCCACGGCGTGCAGCCGAAGGCCTGACCCGCCTCCACGATCTCGCGGTTCACATGTTTAATGCCCAGCGACGTAAGACGTACGGCAGGCGGCATCGCGAAAATAACCGTCGACAAGATGCCCGGAACGCGGCCGAGACCGAACAGCATGGCCGCCGGAATCAGGTACACGAAGGCGGGCATGGTCTGCATCAGGTCGAGCACCGGACGCACCATCGTCTCAACGGTTTTGCTCTTGGCCGTCCAGATGCCGAGCGGAATACCGAGCAACAAACTAATCAAGGTGGCGGACAGCGTCAGGCCGAGCGTGATCACCATCTCGTCCCAGAAGCCGGTCGCGTAGATCAGCAACAACGACAGCAGCGTGAATAGCGCGAACCGCCAGCCAACGCGCCACAAGCCGATGCCGACGAAGATCGCCATCATCAGCCACATCGGAATGGACTGCAGGCCGTGTTCAATCAGCGCCGCGAAGCTTTCGATAACTCTGCCGATCGCGTCGAAGGTGCTTGCGTCGTGGTCGAGCAGGTATTTGACGCCGTGATCGACCCAACTGCCGAGCGGGATAATTTCAGACATGGGAACCTCGATGTCGAGTCAGAGCCTTGAGAACATTCGCCTTGTTGACCGAACCGCAATACGATCCGTCCGCCTCGACCACCGGCAGCGGCGCACGGCTCGCCACCACCCGGCTGACGACAACGTCGAGCGGCGTGGTGCGTTGAATGCATTCGATAAGATTGATTTCCGGCGACGCCTGGCCGATCGCATCGCGGCACACGAAACCGCGAATCTTGCGCTCGTGGTCCATCACGAACGCGTAGTCGGCGCTGCCGTTGAGCGCCTGCGAAACGCTCGATGCATCGATCTGCGAACCGTGTTTCATCAGCGGCACGACGTCGGTCTGCATCAGGTCGCCGGCAGTCAGGTAACGGCTTGTGTCAATACCCTCGAAGAACGCGCGCACGTAGTCATCGGCGGGGTTCGAGATGATTTCCTGCGGCGTGCCGATCTGCACCACCTTGCCGCCTTCCATGATCGCGATGCGCGTACCAATGCGCAGCGCCTCCTCGAGATCGTGCGACACGAACATGATCGTGCGCTGCTGTTCGCGCTGCAGATCGAGCAGCACGTTCTGCATTTCCTTGCGTTTGAGCGGATCGAGTGCGGAGAACGCCTCGTCCATGATCATCAGCGACGGGTTCACGGCCAGCGCCCGCGCGAGCCCCACACGTTGCTGCATCCCGCCCGACAACTGCGCCGGCAACTTCTGCGCGAACGGCGCAAGACCCACTTGCTCGAGCACGGCCATCGCGCGCTTTTCGCGTTCCTTGCGCCCGATGCCCGCCACTTCCAGCCCGAACGCCGCATTCGACAGCACGGTGCGCTGCGGCATCAGTGCGAACGACTGGAACACCATGCTCATGTCTTTGCGACGCAGCGACGTGAGTTCGGAACGCGGCACGGAAGCCACATCGCGGCCATCGATCAGGACCTTGCCGGCCGTCGGTTCGACCAGCCGATTGATGAGGCGGATCAGCGTCGATTTGCCCGAACCCGACAGGCCCATCAGCACGAAGATCTCGCCTTCCTTCACCTCGAAGGACACGTTGTGGACGCCGACAATCTGTCCGGTGCGGGAGAAAACTTCTTCCTTCGTTGCGCCGCCGGCAAGCATGTCGATCGCCTGCTTTGGGCTCGTGCCGAACACCTTGCACAGGTTCTCGACCACGACCTTGTGGGAATTCATCGAACGCTCTCCTGGTTGGCGGACGTGCGTCCGCGCTATGCATACATAGTTGCCAGAAAAAAGTGCGGGTTGCCGACTATTTCCGACAGGCACATGTGGAAATACGACACCTCGATTTTCTTTTTTTGACGGGTGGAAAGCCGGAGCCTTGTGGGACAAGGGTTTGCGAGCAGTACGGAACCGCTTTTGGCGTTTTTTCCCGTGTCGCGCCAGTGCAAGTGGACGGCCGTTTCTTTACGTTTTTCCGGCTTTCATCGGCGATTCATCCGGGTTGCGGGGCGCTTTTACCGTCCGGTCAATCATATTCCAGGAATGCGGCTCGCCGAACCATGTCGTGCCATGTCGTGTTTTGACGGTTTTTCAGCGCTTGGCCGATGACCAACGGGATACGGCCGGGAGCGGGCGATCAAGAACGACGCGCCACAGCCGTTAACCATTCATATTCCCTTCATCTAGTTTATCCAGTTCATTTATGTCGCTATTCAACATCCGCCGGGCAAGTGTCGGCGCGAAATTCGCCATCCTCGCGTGTGTGCTCGCGGCCACGGTCGTCGCCGGCTTTACCATCGCGGTCACCCATCTGGCCGGCCAGCAAATTGACGCGCAGGCGCTCGAACGCATGGACGACGACGGCCGTGCGATCGGCACGATGATCCGTCTCTACGATAAAGCCGTCAGCGCCGAAGTCGAGCGCTACATGACGCTGTTCTCGAGCTTCCTGCCCACCGATTTCACGCTCGATGATGCGCAAAAAGTCGATATTGGCGGTTTGGCGACGCCAACGTTCAAGGCCGGCGACAAACCGATCAACCTCGATTTCTCGATTCCCGACCAGTTCCTCGAACGCAGCGGCGCGATTGCGACGGTGTTTGCTCGCACGGGTGACGACTTCGTGCGCGTGACGACATCGTTGAAAAAGCAGAACGGCGAACGCGCGATCGGCACGCTGCTGGACCGGAAGAGCCCGGCTTACGCGCCGATGCTAGGCGGGAAGCGTTTTATCGGCATGGCGTCGCTGTTCGGCAAGCAGTACATCACCGAATACAAACCCGTCACCGATCCGTCGGGGCGCGTGATCGGCGCGCTGTTTGTGGGTGTGGATGTCACGCCGGAGATAGCAGCGCTGCAGCAAAACATTCGCGACCTGACGGTCGGCCAGAACGGCTATTTCTTCGTCGTCGATGCATCGAACGGACCGAATCGCGGCAAGCTGCTCGTGCATCCGGGCGTGGGTGGGGCGGGTGGCGCAGCGACTCAGGCCGCCGATGAACGCATCGCGCCGTTCAAGCAGATGCTGGATGCGAAGGAAGGCCGTCTCTCCTTCGATGCCCCTGACATCGCGGATGCCCCCGATCCCAAGGTTCACGGCGGAGCGAAGGAAATTGTGTTTCGTACGGTGCCGGAATGGCAATGGCTGATTGGCGGGATTGCGTATCGCGATGAGTTGCTCGCAGACGTGCGGACCACGCGCAATCACTTCCTGTTGATCGGGCTGCTCGTGATCTCCGCGTTCGTGGCGGTGCTGCTCTTCGCTGTCGCCAAGTTGGTGAGCCGGCCGCTCGCGGAACTCACGCATGCGTCCGAACGGATAGCGGCAGGCGATTTGAGCGTGCGGCTCGCGACCACGCGTGAGGACGATGTCGGCCGGTTGATGATCGCCATCGATGGTATCGCGACCGGTCTCGCGCGCATTGTTACGCAAGTGCGCAGCGCGTCGGCGGATATGTCGGACGGCACGGGGCGGATTGCGGCGGGCAGTAGCGACATCTCGCTACGGATTGCGACGCAGGCCAGCAGCCTCGAAGAAACCGCGGCGAGCATGGAGCAGATCACGTCGACCGTGCAACAAAACGCGGCCAACACGGCGCAGGCGGATCAACTCGTCGCATCCGCATCCGATGCAGCGCGTGCCGGCGGCGAAGCAGTGGGCCGGGTGGTCGCGACGATGGGGGAAATCGATGCCTCCGCGCGCAAGATCTCGGACATCACGTCGGTGATCGAAGGCATCGCGTTCCAGACCAACATCCTGGCGTTGAACGCGGCCGTGGAAGCCGCGCGGGCTGGCGAACATGGAAGAGGATTTGCCGTGGTGGCGTCGGAGGTGCGCGGACTGGCTCAGCGCAGCGCGGCAGCGGTCAAGGAGATCGACGCGCTGGTTGCGGAATCGGTCGGCCGGGTCGCCGATGGTTACCGGATCGCCGAAGAAGCCCGCGGCACGATGGACGGGATCGTGGAACGTGTCGCGCGGGTGAACGCGATCATCGGCGAGATCAGTGTGGCGTCCCGCGAACAATCGAGCGGCATCGAGCAGGTAAATCTCGCCGTGGCGCAGATTGGCGAAGCGACCCAGCAGAACGCGGCGCTGGTCGGTGAAGCGGAACAATCGACGGCCGGGTTGCATGAGCAAGCCGAACAGTTGAGCCGCGCGGTGAGCGTGTTTCGACTGTAGGGGTAGGAGGGGACCGTGCTTGGCGCGCGTCTGGAACGCGCCCACCATCCCTCTCAACCCCTCAAGACGTTGGCCGGATCATCTCGAACATTTCGCCGATACCCGCATAATCCCCGCGATAACCCGCACGCATGATCGGCTGCGCCGCGGCCGTATCGAACATACCGTCCTTCAAGAATTCGCGCCGGATATGCACGCCGACAACTTGCCCGAGCGCGAGCCAGTTGTTCATCGGCGTGCCGTCCAAAGACTTCAGCCTGATGATCTGCAGCAACTTGCATTCGAGCGCAGCCGGCGACTCCGCCACGTGCGGCACGGCCACGTTCACGCCCGGCGCTTTCGTGAGTCCGGCCAGCTCGAATTCATCGACTTCGCGAGGCACCGTCGCCGACGTCTGGTTCATCTTCTCGGCAAGCGGCTTGCTCGCCAGATTCCACACGAATTCGCCGGTCGCCTCGATGTTCGCAATGCTGTCCTTGAAACCCTCGCTCGAGAATCCAATGATGTACGGGAACGTCGCAAACGCGCCGAAAAAGCTGTACGGCGCGAGGTTCACGCGGCCGTCCGGATCGCGGCTCGAAATCCAGCCGATCATCCGCGGCGCGACGATCGCCTTGAACGGATCGTGGCGAAGCCCGTGACCCTCGTCGGGGTTGTAGAAATGGTCGGCGTTGCTGTCGCTCATGAGTGCTTCCCGGTCTTCTTTGCAGTGTGGTGGATCAGGCGCTTGCGCCCTGCTTTCACGCGCGCGTGCTGCGCGTCATCCCATTCATAAAACCCTTGCCCGCTGCGCACACCGACGCGCCCGTTCTGCACGTGTTCGCGCATCAGTTGCAGCACGTCTTCGTCCTTTGCCAACTCCGGCATCAGGTGCGAGCCGATATCCAGCAACGTATCCAGCCCGCCGAGATCCGCGCTTTCCAGCGGTCCGACCATGCCGTAGCGCCGTCCGAGCGATGCTTTCATCACAGCGTCGACCACTTGCGGTGTCGCTGCGCCCGAACGCACGATAGCGAGCGCCTCGCGCAACACCGCGAACTGCAACCGGTTGCCGACAAAACCCGGGATCGCCTTCGTCAGCACGACCGGTTCCATGCCAATAGCCGTCATCAGTTCAGCCGTGCGGCGCGTGACATCCGGATCGGTCGCAGTTCCAGGCACGACTTCCACGAGCGGAATGGTGTGCGGCGGATTCCAGAAATGCGCGATCACGAAACGCGCCTTGTTTTGCAGCACTTGCGCGAGCAGATCTGGCGGAAAGCCGCTCGTATTGCTGGCGAAAATAGCGTCGTCGCGCAGCAGCGGTTCGAGCGCCCTATACGTGCGATTCTTCAGTTCGAGCACCTCGGGAATGGCTTCCACGATAAAACCCGCCGTTGCCACCCTCTCCAGTTGGTCTGTGGTTTCAATACGCGCGAGGACGTCCCGTTTCCCGTCCGCGTTGAATACACCGGCGTCGATCAATTCGTCGAGGATCGCCTCTGCTTTTGCGCCCACCGACGCAAGCCGCGTGGCGTCGATGTCATGAACGATGGTCGGATAGCCGTGCAACGCTGCCTGCGTCGCAATGCCGACGCCCATCAAGCCGCTGCCCACCACGCCGATAGTGATTTGATTCAAGTTTTCCTCGCAATTGCAGTTGGTTCGTAGCTTTCGAGTCCGAGCCAACTAGGATAGCGCAGCGCCTCCCATCGCGCGGGGCAGCAAATGGCCTATGACTTGAGGGTTATTGCCAGGTGAAGGCCCGCAGACCCGTGGCCGCACACGAAAAAAACCGGCTCCCTTGCGGGAAGCCGGCATTCGCAGCGAAGTCTTTTTAAGACTGACGCGATCAGCCGTGGTTCGGACCGTGGTCGTCGTGGCGATCCGCGTGCGGCGGACGATGCGGCGGGCCCTGGTCGTGCGGATGATGACGCATCCATTCATCGCGCTGCCAATAACGGTGGCCGTCCCAATAGCGGTCTCCGTGCCAGCCGAGGTTTATAACCACATCGGCCTGCACCATGTGCGGTTGCGCATAATTTTGCTGGGGCACGGGGCCGTGAATCATGCCGTTATCGACCTGAGCGAAAGCGGTTGTACCGGCTAAAAGCGCGCCGCCGGCGAGCACCGTGGCAATGATCGAGCGTGAGGTGTTCATGACTATTCTTCCTTTTCAGCTTGATTTCGTGTTCAGGACGCGCGGCCAGCCGGAACGATGTGCAGGTGTGCCGTCAGATGCCGCGTCGTTGAAACCACTGTAGCGGGGCGCCAGGTTGCACGACGTGAGCGCTTGTAAGTGTTCGTATCATTGGAGCGGCAGGGCTCGATGCGCGTCGAAATCTTTTAAGCTGCTGATTTCACTAGGCTTTACGTCAGGCAGGCAGTGAATCCGGGAACTGTTTCTCTCCGCGGCGTGTAAGCAACGAAAATATGAAAGGGTCGATTGGCCGATGCGAGCGCCGGAGGGTGAAAACGGGGAACGATCTGGAAGGCATGCGCCGAGCGGCGTCGGGAGGAATGTCGCTCAAAATGCGACGCGATAGCCTTGGGACAAACGTGGCAATCGGCAAGAAAATTCAGCTAGAAAAACTACATAATCTACGTCAACGAAAACAGGCGGACTGCACTACGAAAAAACCTTGTCAAGCAAAAACCGGCAACACTTCAGTTTTCCCTGCAGTCCGCACTGCTTTCCCTGCAGCTCACAGACGAATACCCATGATGGTACCGCGCGACTTGCGGATCCGCTCTGCTTCACGTTGACGGGCTTGGTACGAGTAGTCCGAGTCCATCGGAAGATGCGGCGATTCGAACAGCGATGCAAACTTTTGCAGCAATGCGAAGAGGAAGCTCATGTCAAACTCCTGGTGGTTGGTCAAGGGTTATCCCTTAGACGTCATTATAGGGTTTTCACTAGCTTATTCCTAGTGCAACGCAACATTTATTTCGTAGTTTTTCTACATGATTGCGTTTTCGCCACACGCAAAGCCGGTATTTTTGGCTGAATCAGTAGCAATTACTGGGTCGAAAGCGCGGTCGTGCATAGGTCGGATCGCTAATCGCAACGAACTCCGGTCTTCGCGCCGGGAGCGGACGGGCATAAGCATGCGGCCGGCCGCCTCACGGACACGTTTTCGCAGCTTTCATCGCCGAAATCTTCCACCGCCGCCAGAAGCGCTCCTGGGCTGGAATTGTCCGCTAGCGCGTGCGTTACCATGGCTGGCTAGGTTTTAGAGCGTTCTTTATTTCGTTTGGAGCGTCTTGAGAGTTCTAACCAATATCACGTTTTTATATGCATAGCTAACCGTAGAGAATATTTTCAGGTTGCTCGCATGATTCGGTTTAGAGCCGGGGTTGTCGCTGTTCAGGACGTGGACCGGAGACGGTATTGTAGGAGCCGGGGCATGGCTGGTGAGCTTGGTTTCGCTCGCACCGTTGGACTATGAATTCTGTCGGCGCGAGCGAAAAAACACTACACGTGAAAGATTTGCGCTACGAGCGTAGCGCCAAGAAACGTTCCGGCATTTGCAACAAACGACACCAGCACGATCCTCCAGCCCAAGCGGCGAAACGCCGGAATATCCTTGGCAATAGAGAGCCCCGCGAAGGTGAGCATCGGCGTTGTAATACCAAGGAAATCGTTCTGCGCGCTATACGCCGATATCTGCGACGCCCAAGGACACAGCGGCGACGTCATGAACATGGCGACAATCGACACCCAGCAGACCGCCGGGATCTTGCGCCCGGTCGCCGTATAAACAGCATCGCCGACAATCGTCGCTAGCACCATGATCAGCATGCCCGGAAGTCCCATCAGCGGCGTCGTGCCGTGGGTAATCCAGTCACAGCCCAGCGCGAACACGGCAGTGACACCCCAGGCGACGAGCTTTCCGCGATAGCCCAATTGAGGCGCGGCTGTTTCAACATCACCCAGTTTCGGGCGGGATTGTTCAATCGCCTCCGATGCGTCCGACGCCCGGCTCTTGCGACCAATCAACGGCTCGAGCAGGCGATATCCCCACACGGCCATCGGCAGCGAAATAAACAGCGTGAAGTACGTTCCGATAGTCGTCGTGATGAGGTTGCTGGCAGCAGCAAACGTGAGCACCGTCTTCGCCATCTCGGGCGTCTGCTGCGCAGCGATCGCACCGGACGCAGCAGCCATCATGCTGCCTGAGCCAACGCCTGAACCCATGGCAAGCGCCAGGGGATGAAAAATATTTAGGCTCGCCACGAAGCCAGCCAGGATCGCGATGAAGACCGCGCCAAACACGGTACCTGTCAAATATTCAGCCAAAACACCCCGTCCTTCGGGCGAGTCCATGCCGTACTTCTCACCGATGATCGCAAGGCTCGGTTCACGCCCTACAGAGAACGTCGCCCCGATCGCTTCTCGCTTGATACCGAGCAGCAACGCGAGCGGAAGTCCCAGCAAGATAGTGCCAACGAAGTGACCGAGTTCCTGAAACGCCAGCGCCCAGCCGGCGGCCGCAAGCTTCGGCAACGCGCTGCCAACCATCAGGCCCAGCTTGGCGACAAAGAGCAAAAGGGCGGGCTGCAAGATGGCGGCGGCCAGGAACTGGGTCTTCACATCGAGCCGTGCAACGCCGCTCCACCGGTCACTAGCCAACCCCAGGGCAGCGCCAAGAAGAAGCGCCCAGATCATGGGGAGCAAAACCACTTTGCCCGGACCCACCTTGAACGTGAACGAGCCGATAAATTCAGCGATTACCAGGATGATCGCCGCATAAAGAAACAGCTTTGCGCTCCTCAGCCCACCACTACCCCATTGCTGCACAGCGAACGTATTTTCCATTGTTATCTCCCGGTTGTCCTCTCGCGATATGTCGGGAGCGAAAGGACACGTTGCTCTACAAATAGCCGAACGTCATCGCCGGCTCTCTGGCGGTTTCTACCCAGATGCTCTTGGTCTGCGTGTACTCGTACAGCGCTTCAACACCGCTGGAACGTCCGTACCCGCTTAAGCCATAACCACCGAACGGGGACGCGACGTTAATGGTCTTGTAGCCATTGACCCAAAACGTACCCGCGTTGACCTGCCCCGCTACCCGATGCGCACGGCCTACGTCGTTCGTCCATACCGCACCGGCCAATCCAAACTCGGTGTCATTCGCGATAGTAAGGGCTTCTTCTTCCGTATCGAAAGGAATTGCAGCGACAACCGGACCGAAGATTTCAGTACGCGCTACGTCCATCTCGTTCGTCACGTTCGACAGCACAGTGGGCGCAACGAAATAGCCGCCAGCCGAGCGCTCGGCCGATCCTGCCGCAAGGGTCGCGCCTGCCTGAACGCCGCTCGCGATCATCTTCATGATGTGGTCATACTGCGTGCGATTGTTGATGGGTCCGACTTCGGTTGCGTCGTCGAGCGGCGAGCCAACCTTGATTTTTTTAGCACCCGTAGCAACCATGCCGACGAACCCGTCGTAGATCGAACGTTGCACGAGCAGGCGCGAACCGGCCACGCAACTCTGACCCGCACCGGCGAAAATCGCGGCCTGGGCGGTCAACGCAGCGCGCTTGAGATCGGCATCGGCGAAGATGATGTTGGCCGACTTGCCGCCCAGTTCCAGCACGCAAGGAAGCACCCGCTTCGCTGCGGCTTCTGCAATACGTACGCCGGTTGCAGGCGAGCCGACGAACACCACCTTCTTCACAACCTTGTGCGCGATGGCGGCCTGCGCGACGGTCTGGCCAAGTCCGGCAAGGACGTTGATGAGCCCCTTCGGCGCGCCCGCTTTTTCGGCCAGCAACCCAACTACTAGCGACGTGAACGGCGTCAGTTCAGAGGGCTTCAGCAAGACGGCGTTGCCCATCGAGATGGCCGGTGCAACCTGCCATCCGCACGTAAAGACCGGCGCGTTCCAGGGCGTGATCTGCAGGACTGTTCCGGCCGGCTCGCGGCGCGTGTAGTTCAGATGCGAGGTCGGAACCGGAATGACGTCGCCATAGAATTTGTCCGCCCAACCGCCGTAGTACTCGAACATCTCGGCGACTTTCGCGACTTCGCCCCGGCAGTCGCGAATCGGTTTGCCCGACCCGAGCGACTCGAGACGAGCGATGCTCTCCGCGTCCTTGCGCAGTTCCCGCGCAATCTCGAACATGACGCGTCCTCGCGCCGCGTGCGTCAATGCCCACCACTGTTTCTGAGCGCGCTGCGCTGCGTCCGCGGCCAGCTCAACAACTGCCGCACCGCCATCCTTGTAAGCGAGGCTCGACTTGCCCGTCGCAGCGTCGTATAACTGGATGAGCTCGCCCGTGCCTTCGACCAGCTCGCCGCCGACAAACGAACCAATTGTCCTGGCTTTCGGGAAGAAATGCGTGAAGGCGGCTAACAGGTTTTCTGCCGCGTTGTTTTCCATATCTGGCTCCAGGTCCTGGTTGCTCTGCTTATTTCTGTTCGATGAATTCAACGATGCGGTTGAAGTCTTCCGCATCGCCGATTGCTCCCGCGCTCGCTGCCCACAACCGCCCGGCTTCTGCCGCAATGGGAGCGTTGATGTTCTGGCTGCGCAGCAGGTCCATCGCGAGGCGAACGTCCTTGCGCATCAGCTTCATCGTGAAGCCGGAATCGAACTTGTCCGTGAAGATCCACGTGGGGTAGTTCGTGAGCGTCGCGCTGTTGCGCCCGGAGCCGCCGTTGAGCGCTTCGACCAGCTTCTCGGGATCGACACCGGCCGCTTGCGCCGCGCGGACCGCTTCGCTGGTGGCAAGCAGGTGCACGCCGGTCAGCAGGTTGTTGATGATCTTCGTGACGTGTCCCGCACCGACGGGACCAACGTGCACGCGCTTCGCGCTCATGACCGCGAGGATCGGCTCGACGGCGGAAACATCCTCGTCGGAGCCGCCCAAGACCATGGTCATGGTCGCGGTCGCCGCGCCTTTCGGACCGCCACTGACGGGACCATCGACGAAGCCGACTTTCACCTCACTCAGCGCTGCGGCGACCTTGCGCGTGCTGTTGGGCTCCGCCGTGGTGGTATCGACGACGATAAGACCCGGTTTGGCGCTCGCCGCCACGCCCCCTTCGCCCAACACCACCTCTTCGACGACAGCCGACGTCGGCAGCGACAGGATGAGGACGTCCGATTCGCGCGTGATCTCGGCGATGGACGCTCGGGCAGACACGCCTTCTGCTTCGAGCCTGCCGGCAACTCCTGGCGCCGTGTCGAAACCGAGCACGGTGTAACCGCCGCGCTTGAGCGAGAGGGCCATTCCTCGCCCCATGTTTCCGAGTCCGATGACCCCAATCGTCTTCATAAATCCACTCCGTAGCGAATACGCCGCCGACTGATCAGATTAGGTCTAACCGTCATCAAGCGCGTTTTGGAGTTGTCATCTTCGGCCGGGGGGTCCCTATAACCAATCAATGCCAATATTGAGAATGTTCTAATTATTAGAACGCTCGGAACGCTGAGAACACTGGGAACCCTGCGCAATGGCCGACAACCTGACTGAAAGCAGAATCGTCTATTTTTTCGAGGCCGTGCGTTGCGGGACCATCCGCGCCGCCGCCGACTGGCTCGACGTCGCGCCATCCGCCGTCAGCCGGCAAATCGGCTTGCTCGAAACGGAACTCGACGTGGCGCTGATCGAGCGGCACGCCCGCGGCGTCAAGCCGACGGACGCAGGCCAGTACCTGATCGAATACTTCCGGGAACAACTCGCGCACAAAGACGACCTGATATCGCGGCTGCAAGAACTGCGCGGGCTGCGAACCGGGAACGTCAATGTGATCCTTGGCGAAGGGTTTGTGTCGGATGTTCTGGCCGGGCCCATCCAGCATTTCTGCAAGCAGTACCCCGGCATCAAGCTCAATCTGGACCTCGGCAGCACGAACGATGTCATGCGGCGAGTCTCCGAAGACGAAGGCGAAATCGGACTGGTCTATAACCCGCCAAGCGACCCGAAAATTGTTTCTCGTGCGATCAAGCGGCAGCCGATGATGGCCATCGTCAAACCGAACTTCCTGCGCGGGAGCAAACCGAAATCCATGAGCGTGCAGGAGCTGGCAAGCTACCCGCTTGCTGCAACGCATCCCACCTATGGCACTCGCCAGATGCTTCAGGCAGTCGAGTTTGCGGAGAAGATCCGGCTGGAGCCAGTTGTCACGACCAACTCGATCAGTCTCCTGAAGCAGTTCGCCATGTCAGGACTCGGCCTGGCTGTCCTGCCCGCGTTCGCCGTGACGACGGAGGTGGGGGCGGGAACCCTTCTCGCCATCGAGATCGATCATCCAATCCTGATGAAAGCCGAGGCTCATCTTGTTACGCGTGTCGGACGAAAATTGTCGGTGGCGTCGAACAAGATGCTGCAATTGATGTCGTCGCAGATGCAGGCGTTTCGATAAGGGAGATGCGATTGCAATCACGTCGCGCAGCATCTAATTTTTAGAACAAATTTTCCTATGCCGGGCATCGCTTGTTCATTTTTCGCGGTGGAGACTGTCGTGACAGGAGACAGACCTTGATCAACATGGACCCCGCCACGCTTTGGCAAATCATCCGCGCAGAAGCGGAGCACGAAGCGCGGGCGCGACCCGCGATGCAGCGATACTTCGATGCCTATGTGCTTAAGCACGAGACATTCGGCGGGGCCTTCGCGTCGCTTCTTGCAGCCGAACTGATGCGCGCGGACGCGACCTTGCCCGACATGGCGAGCGAATTCAGTGCCGTCATCAAGCAGAGCGGTAGCGACGCAAGCGCCGCGGCCGACGTGCACAAGATCGCCTCGTCCAACCCGGCCTGCCCGAATGCGCTGACGGCGTTTTTATCGTTTCGAGGGATTCATGCCATTCAGTCCCATCGCATTGCGCATGCTCACTGGCTCGCGGGTGAAAAGACGTTCGCCGTTCTGCTGCAGAACTGGTGCGCGAAGTCCTATAACGTCGATATCCACCCTGCTGCCCGGATCGGTAAGAGCCTGTTTGTCGATCACGCGATGGGCATCGTGATTGGCGAGACGGCGGTCGTTGAAGATGAGGTCAGCATGTGGCACGGCGTCACCCTCGGGAGCACGTTTGCCGAAGCCGGCGACCGTCATCCGAAAGTGCGTCGGGGCGCGACGCTTGCCGCTCATGCAATCATCCTGGGCAACATCGAGATTGGCGAAGGTGCGGTGATTGCGGCGGGCAGCGTCGTTCGCACTTCGATTCCCGCCGGTATGGTCGCAGCAGGCGTTCCCGCGAAAGTCATCAAGGCGGTCTCCGGCACGTATGCTGCCATCACGGCTCCCTCTGACCCAATAGCCAGGATAACCAAATGATTCCACCGAATCAGCATCGACTGGGCATCGACCATCCGATAGTCTCCGTGAGGAACCATCCCGAAGCCGTTCAGAAGTACATCAAGCTTGGTTTTTCGCCTAGCCCTCTCTCGTACCATCCCTGGGGTTCGGTGCTGACGCTGATGATGTTCGAGAATAATTTCATCGAACTGATTGGGATCGATGACGCGTCGAAGTTCGGGATTAATGCTGTCGATGGCTTCTGTTACGGACGAACGCTGGGCCAGTTCCTCGATCGCTCTGAAGGCCTTGGATTGCTGGCTCTGCATAGCAAAGACATCGAAGGCGATTTTGCGGCGGTTAAAGCCACCGGGTTGCCCGTGCAGCAGCGGGTTGATTTCAGGCGCAAGTTGGTCACGACGAACGGCACGCCCGATGAAGCAGTGGTGTCGCTCGGCATCGTGATGGATGCCGAGTTGGGCGATGCGTCCAACGTCCTATGCCAGCAACATCGGCCGGAGTTCATCTGGAGAAAGGATTGGCAAGATCATCCCAACGGCGCGAATGCGGTCAATGAAGTTATCTATGTTGCAGAGGAGCTTGGGGTGCTCGAGGCGCGGTGGGCGAAGTTGTTTGGAGCGGAGAACACATCGTGGATCGATGCGCACGTTGAAGCGGACACAGGTTGTGGACGCGTCGTGGCTTTAACACGGTCACAGGCGCTCGAACGTTTTGCTTGCGTCGGTTTGCCGGTGAGCTACACGGATAAACCACATGGATTTGCACTGCAGGTACGGGTTCGCGACTTGGCGGCAGTAGAGCGCATCCTGTCGGAAAACGGCGTGACGCACGGGCAAACCGCCCGCGGCGTTGCCGTCGCTCCCGAAGCAGCGGGTAATACGATTATTGAATTCGTCGAGTGATTGGGTTTGCAAATGCGGGGCGGCAGTCAATTTGGGTGTTGCCGCCTCGCCCTCTCTTTAGACCGCTTCGTTTGCGCCCCGCGGAAGACGCATTCCGCTCTCAATGCGCCTTGCTGTGCGCCCGCTTCGCGGCAGCGCTGTGCGCAGCGGTGCCTGGGTTCTTATCGGCCGTCGATGCGTTCGCATTGCCCCGGCTCGGAACCTCGACGATAGACGAATCGGTATCGAAGAAAGACGCCAGCGTGGCCTGCTGATTCAACATCAATTGCTCGATGCGCTGCTGTTGTGCCGTGTTCTCGCCCGTCAGGCGAATCAGCGCGATGGTCTGCGCCACACCCGTCGCGACGGTCACGAGCAACACGCAAATCACGATCATCAACACCGTTTTCACCCGCCGCGATAACGCCGCCGCCGCGCTACGCTGATCCGCTATCACGGCATACAAGGCGTCGATGGTGTCGGCGTACGCGGTCGCGCGAGCGGTATCGAGTTCGGAAGCATCGCGGGCCGGCGTCGAGGCGGCTGGAGGACTGCTTGCGGTGCTAGAGCGCGTCCGGCGGTCATCGTCGATCAATGCCGCCGCCAGGGATTGCGGCGGGTGGCGGTGCGGGTTTGCGGTGGCTCGGGCAGTATCGTGGTTGTTCAGGGGCGCGGCAGGTTTTATTGCGGCGTTTCTGGCGTCGGGAGCGTTGGGCTCGTTAGGAGCGCTCGGTGCGCTCACAGCAGTCGTCACATTACGCGCGCCCGGCGCGTCACCGGCATTCGGTGAACGATTCATATTTTCCGTGACGCCATCTCCCGTCTCGCCTGCAGCGTCAGCCACGCCTCGCGACGCGGTCTCAACGTCACGCGCCGTAGCAACCGACGACGGCTCAGTCACAGCCACATTCCGGGCGGCGCCCCTGGTACGCGCCGCCGACGCACGCTTGTTCGAACCCTGCGCATTCGCCGCATCCAACGCCGCCACGACCGGAGCACTGCCCGCGCCATCGTCCGGCGATTCGGGCTGCACCGGTCCGGCGACCACACTATGAGGCGCACCGACATCATCGAACATAAGCTCCAGCGTGGCAGCGTCGACTATCTTGTTTTCCGTTTGCACCGCAGCAGCATCGCGCGGCGCTGCGATATCCGCCGCCTCGGAAAAGCGCGCCGATACGACTCCGCTCCGCACTGGCCGCACCGAAGCAGACGAACCCTCATCCGCCGAAGCCGTCGCCGACACGGCCGCCATAAACGCCTCGGGCAACTCGAAACCGGGCAACGTGGATTGACGGATATCGGTATTCAACACCTGGAGCGTGGCGCGTTCGGCGTCTTCGGCGAACAGATCGAGCGTGGGCGCACCGTAGGGCGCGCGGCTCAGCAACGCGAGACGTTGAGCCGAGCGGGCGGCGCGGGCGAGCTTGGCATCGGCGTCCGATTCGACCGGGCGGCGAGCAGACGCGGACGCAGAAGCAGCATCGGCACGACGCGAGCCGGCCGCGTCAACGGATTGGCGAGCGGGATTTACAGCGGAATCTGGCATAAGTCGATGATTGACAGCGTGGCCAAACGCGACGCCGAGCGGCTAAACACACGCCCGATGACACGTCCCGGCTTGGCGCCTCGCAACGGAAAAGCGGCTGCATGGGTTTTCGAGGCCGCATTGTCGCATGCTTGCGCGCCGGGGCTGCTGACGGGCGCGTTCTCAAGCCGGACCCTCTTCCTTGAATTCCCGTACGGTTTCCAGCGGCCCATGAAAGCCGTTCGCGCTCGAAACGGATCACGCTGCCGAGCGCCTCGGCTAGCACCAGGCGGGAGATGAGTTCTACGTTGCTTAACATGCGTGGATTTGCTCCTTATAGGTGTTTTGTGATGGGATGATGGTGCGGCGCTCGCAGAAGGCGGCGCGGCGCGCCGCGCGGATAAACCGCTGTTGTCCCGAAGCGCGAGCGTTTTGATTTATCCTTGGTGCCCCCGCATCGGGTTGCGCGCCGGACACGTTCGGCGCGCCGCCACGCTCAACCACCATCGATAAAGCCGTATGCACGACCCAGATCCGACCGCCGTTACGCCCCCGACCGCCGCCACCCTTCGCGCGCACTATGAACGCGTGGTGCTGCCAATCTGGCGCGGGCCGGGCTTCAACGCGGGTTTGCGGCTGGCGTTCGAGGCAGTCGCCGAGGACGGCAGCACGCCCTTGCCGCCACAGCGATATCGCGCCATGGCGTGCGCCCGGCAGCTATTCGTGTTCTCGCTAGCAGGCGATATCGCTCACGCTGACACACTGTTCGCTTCGCTTCGGACCTATTTTCGGGACACGAAAAACGGCGGCTGGTTCTATAGCGTCGATGCAAACGGCACGCCGCATGAGCGCCACAAGGACCTGTACACACACGCGTTCGTGATTTTTGCGTGCGCGGAGTACGCGAAACGCGCCGGCGCGGCGGCTGCGAAAGAAGCGCTGGCGGTACTGGAAGAAACGTCGGCGGTAATCGAGAGGCGGATGTCGATCGATGGCGTTGGCGCTGGCGACTTGTTCAGTTCGGCGATGACGGAAGATTTTTCCACCGTGCTCGGCCCGCCGCTGCAAAACCCGCTGATGCACCTGACCGAGGCGTGGCTCGCTGCCCGCGAAACCACTGCAGATCCCGTCTTCGATCGCAGGCTGGAAAAGCTCGCGACAGCGTTCGCTCAGGCTTTCGTGCATAACGAAACCGGTTGCATCGCCGAGTTGACGATCGGCAGCGCCAATAACTGGCTCGAACCGGGCCATCAGTTCGAGTGGCTCTTTCTCGCCGAAGCCAGCCGGCACGCGGCTTTCGATGCAGCGGGCCTGAACCGCGCGCTGCTTCGTGCATTCGATTTCGTGCAGCAGTCCGGAGTCGATCCGGTGACCGGCGGCGTGGCGGCATCGCTGAACGAACAGGGCGGTGTGATCGATTCGACGCAGCGCATCTGGGCCCAGACCGAATATCTGCGCGCACTCGCGACTCATGCGGGCGATACCGTGCGCGCACAGTTGCCGGCGCAGATCGCGCGTTTTGCCGGACGTTTTCTGCGGCCGCACGGGTGGATCGAGAGCCAGTCGGCTGAAGGCGTGGTCGTGCGCCCGGAATTGCCGTCGACGACGCCTTATCACCTTGCGACCGCGTACGCCGCGTTGCCCTGATACCCGGAGTTTTTGCGCTATTGAACGCCTCGCCATGCTGCGAGGCGTTTTTTATTACAGCTGGGAAAATTAGCGCGGCGCCGAACGCTTTCCGCGTTTTCGTTTCAAATCACTCATAAAGCCCATGCAAACCCGATAATTTGTCCGCAATTTTGAGATCGTCCTTGCAGAGTGACCATGCGCTACCTACAGTCTTGTGCAGGACCGCGACGAAGGCTCCTGCCCCGGTGCGGATTGTGGGACTCACGCTGACTGGACCGAAACCAAGTGTAGGAGTGTCCGAATGGCCGAAATTGTCGATATCGCACGGGGCGCGTTGAACGCGCAGCCGTTTAGCGCCTTGCTGGGTACGAAGCTCATGCAGGTCGACTCCACGAGTCTCACGTTGTGCCTTACCATCCGCGACGAACTCCGGCAACAACACGGTTTCGTGCACGGCGGTGTAGTGAGTTATCTCGTCGATAACGCCCTGACCTTCGCCGGCGCGCTGCGCCTAGGCCCGAAAGTGGTCACGGGCGAATACAAGATCAATTATTTGCGGCCCGCTGTCTCCGGCACGTTGATGGCGCGCGCGCGCGTGGTCTACGCCGGCATGACGCAGGCGACCTGCCAATGCGACGTGTATGTCACCGATGGCGGTGCCGAACGGCTCGTAGCAGTGGCGCAGGGAACCATTCATCGGATCAGCGAAATGGCTGCGGAGCTTGAGCCGGTATTTAACGAGTGAGATGGGGTTGGGCGTGGCTTTATGCGCTTAAAGGTTAACGCCGGCTAAAACATTCGATTTTTGGGTGGAAGCCACAACGCGCTCCCCCTGGTCAAGACCGCTGGTCCGTCGCGTTGAACTTGCTGTAAAAAATAAGGCCGTTCCAACTGGCGTTGGAACGGCCTTCTTCTTAAACGTGCCGACGCGGCGTCAATTCGCTCGCCAGCTTCGCTCGCTTAGTTGCGTCGCAATAAACCGCTTACTTCGCGTCGACCGTGCGTTGCTGCTGCTCGCCCAAACCCTGGATTCCGAGCCGCATCGTCTGCCCCACCTTCAGGTAGACCGGCGCCGGCTTTACGCCCATGCCTACGCCCGGTGGCGTGCCGGTGGAAATGACATCGCCCGGTTGCAGGCTCATCACCTTCGACAAATACGACACCAGCTCTGCCACACCGAATACCATCGTCTTCGTGCTGCCGTTCTGGTAGCGGTGTCCGTCTACTTCGAGCCACATGCTGAGTTGCTGCGGATCGGCGATCTCGTCTTTCGTGACAAGCCATGGACCGATCGGGCCAAACGTATCGAAACCCTTGCCCTTGTCCCATTGCGTACCGTGCTCGAGTTGCCATTCACGCTCGGAGACGTCGTTGATCACGCAATAGCCCGCGACGTAATCCAGCGCGTCCGCCTCGCTGACGTACTTCGCCTCTTTGCCGATCACCACGCCGAGTTCGACTTCCCAATCTGTTTTCTTCGAATTGCGCGGAATCTCGACGTCGTCATTCGGACCGCAAATGGCGCTCGTCCATTTGCCGAAAAGCACGGGCTCCGTCGGCACGGGCAGATTCGATTCGGCCGCGTGATCGGCGTAATTCAGCCCGATACAGACAAACTTGCCCACGCTTCCTACGCACGGTCCAATGCGCGGTTCGCCCGGCACTTCAGGCAATGAGACCGGATCGAGCGCGCGCAGTTTGGCCAGGGTGGCGTCGGATAGCGCCTCGCCAGCGATATCGTCGACTACCTTCGACAAATCGCGAATCTTGCCGTTCTGATCCAGCAAACCCGGTTTTTCCTGACCCTTCGGCCCATAGCGCAGCAGTTTCATTGTGAGTGATCCTTCAGTTTTCAGGTTTTGATTCGGTTTCGAGATGTTCGGATTGACTGGCTTCGTCGCCAATCTTTTTACCATCGTGCGCTTTCATTGCAATTGCTGTTGAGCAATTCCGGGTATACCGCGCTCATTCTTCATGCTTTTACAACCGGTAGAACGCGCGCGCGGTATCGCCGAAGATCGCTTCCTGTGCAGGCGCGTCAAGGCGTGACGTCAATTGTCGCGCTGCATCAAACCAGTGCGCGTAATCGCCGTTCAGGTTCAACACCGGCCAGTCGCTGCCCCACATCAGGCGCTCAGGCCCAAAGTGTTCGAGAAGATGATCGACGTAGGGCTTGAGCGCTGACACAGTCCAACCGGGCGCAGCCTCAGTCGCTAGGCCAGAAAGTTTGCAGTGCAGTCGTTGTGGCAACCCGGCCAATTCCGCTATGCCGTCAGCCCAGCTTTGCCAGGCCATATCGCCTTCCTTGCCTTCCTTGATTTGCGGCTTCGCGCCATGATCGACGACGATTCGCAACTCAGGAAAACGCGCGGCAAACACCTTCAGAGAAGGCACGTGGCGCGAAAATATCAATGCATCGAAAGCGAGGTCGTGTTTGATCAGCGCGTGGACTGCCGGAGTCAGTTGAGGATTCTCGATCCAGCGGTCATCCGGCAGGTCCTGCAGCATCGGACGCACACCCTTGAATTTCGGTTCCCGCGCGAGTTCATCGATCCGTTCGACGGCGTTCAGCGCGTCAAGCGGAACCCAGCCAACAATACCGGCGATAGACGCATCGTCGCGGGCGAGATCCAGTAGATAACGCGTTTCATCGACGGTAGGCGCAGCCTGAACCACTACCGTCCGCGCGATGTTGGCCGCTTCGCGAAGGGGCTTCAGGTCACCGGGACCAAACACGCGGTACAACGTCGGCAACTCCGGCGTCAGCCAACCGTAGTCGCCACGGGATGGATCCCAGAAATGCTGATGTGCGTCAATACGTTCAGCGCTCATGGTCTTCCTGAATCCGCGTGATCGATACGCTGCGGTACAGGTGCGGAGTGATGCAACAAACCCGCCGCTCGCAACGCGTCCCACAACTCATCCGGCAATGAATCCGCGAATGAAGCTGCGTTCAGACGTACTTCCTCGGGGTTCCGTGCGCCCATCAGCACCGTGGCCACAACTTTATGCGCATAAGGAAACTGCAGAGCCGCGCTGGACAAGGCAACACCATGGTCGCGACACACCCGTTCAAGCGCTTCAACGCGTTCGACAATCAACGGCGGCGCATCGCCATAATTGAACTTCTGGTTGTCCGCCTTTAGCGCTGTCTCGGGCTTCAGTCCCCGCGCGAGAATGCCTGAATTGAACGCGCCACCGAGCACAATGCTGACGCCGCGGTTCTCGCATTCGGGCAGCAAGTCGTCGAGTACCGCTTGCTCCAGCAAGGTGTAGCGTCCTGCCAGCAACGCGCAATCGATGTTGTATTCCGCCATTACTTCCTGAATGGCCGCACCTTCGTTCACGCCGAGTCCAACAGCTTTTACGCCGCGCGATGCGCGCAGTTCATCGAGCGCCCGAAAGCCGCCCTCGTTCGACAGTTGCCGCCAGTAACGCGCGTTGTTTTCGCCATGTGTGACGCGGCCGATATCGTGGATCAGCACAATATCGATATCGACGATACCCATGCGTTGCTGGCTGTCCTCGAACGATCGAAGAATGCCGTCGTAGGTGTAGTCGTAGATCGCCTGGAACGGCAGCGGATCCGACCAGCCTTCGCTGCCGTCATAAGGCGTGGTGCGCGGGACAAAACGGCGGCCGACTTTGGTCGACAGCACATAGTCTTCGCGCGGGTATCGGCGCAACGCATTGCCTATCCGGTGTTCGGCTTTCGTGTGGCCGTAATGCGGCGCGGTATCGAAAAAACGGATGCCGCTTTGCCATGCCGCATCCACCGTCGCTTGCGCGTCTGCCTCGGAAAGATCGTGATACAGGCCGCCCAGCGGCGCACTGCCCAGCGACAGCGCCGTGACTTCCAGCGACGTTTTGCCCACCTTGCGCTTTTTCACGACGGGATTTCCAGTGATTGGGTTCATTGTGTTGGATCCAATGAGTCACATTCAAATCGAAGGAATCGATACCGCATGCCGCGGCGTCGCACTCGCCGGCAGGCACGCCGGACCGACGGGATCAAAGGTTTTGTACGTCAGGATAAACTCCTGATGGCCGAGCGATTCCGACTTCGACGCTGCACCTGCCGCAACGCTCACGGTGGCATCGAATACTTCGCGACCGACTTCATCGAGCGTCGCGCGGCCTTCCAGAATGCGGCCCGCATCAACGTCCATATCGCCGGAAAGATTCCGATACGTCGCCGGATTCGCGCAAATCTTGATGACGGGCGAAATGGCCGAGCCGACCACCGAACCGCGGCCGGTCGTGAACAGGATCACGTGCGCCCCGCATGCGATCAGTTCGCCGATTTCCGCGTTGTCGCTGATGTTCGGAAAACCGAAACGCGGTTCGCCGTCGGGCACAACATCGAGCAGATACAGACCGCCGACGGGCGGAATGTCGCCTGGTTTCACAATCCCCACAATGGGCGACGCGCCGCTTTTCGCATACGCGCCGAGTGACTTTTCTTCCTGCGTGGTGAGGCCGCCGTCCGCGTTGCCGACCGCGAACGAGCCGTGTCCAAGGATGGAGTAATAACGCGCCGCCTTGTCCACGCACGCGACAATTTCACGGCCCAACTCGGGACGCGCCGCCCGGCTTTGCATATGGAATTCGCAGCCGACCAGTTCGCCGGTTTCCTCGAAGATGCAGGCGGCGCCGGCATCGATGAGTGCATCGAAGGCGCGGCCCACAGCGGGATTCGCGGTGATGCCGCTCGTGCCGTCCGAGCCGCCGCAAATCGTGCCGACGATTAATTCATCAAGCGCCATCGGCACCTTCCGTTGCTGCGCGAGCATTGCACGTGTGTCGCGAATCCAGTCAATGCCGTTCTGGATCGTGCTGCGCGTGCCGCCTTTTTCCTGGATCGTCAGCACCTCGGCGGGACGGCCGCTCGCACGCACGGCGTCAACGAGATAGTGCTTGTTCATGCTTTCGCAGCCGAGCGACACGAACAACACCGCGCCCACGTTCGGGTGCGTGGTCAGCCGCTCCATCATCTTTTCGGCATAGCCGTTCGGGTAGCAACCCGGAAAGCCGATCAGGTGCACGGGCGGTCCGTGGTCTACAGCAGGATCGTCGAAAGCGTCGAACGCCGGGCGAAACTGCCCGACGATTTCCCGCGCGACGTGATGCGCGCACTCGACGAGATAAGCGACCGCGATCACATTGCGGATGCCCTTGCGGCCATCGGCACGCAGGAAACCTTGAAGTTGCGAAGTGGTGGTTGCGGTCATCGGCTTAACGTTCGCGGTGATCCACGAACGCATGGCCGGCGTCGTGAGTGTAGGTCGGGAGGTAGTCGCTCTCGAGATTGTGCGTATGCAGATGTTCACCGGGCTGAACGTCCGACGTCACATGGCCAATGATCGCGCCATAACGCAGCACTTTTTCGTCGGTACACAGCGCGCGTCGCGCGACTTTGTGCCCCAGGTCGATAGTCTTCGCAAGCGTGACCATCTCCCCCTCGATCTCCACGCACTCCCCCGCTTCCAGACGCGCGCCCGCTATCAGGCAATTGTCCTGCGGGCTTTGAAGAATGAGCCGTGCGTCGGTGGGCTTGTGAGGGGCTTGCTGCACGGAAACTTCCTTGAAATCGGGCGTCATTCGGGCGGTAGTTCGAGCAATGCCGCGGGTTTGCATCAGTACAATCATTTATCAGTGAACGTATTATTCATATGCGCACAAGTTGAAGTCAAGCTAAGTGCGCCGCTGAGCGGTCCGTGTTTTCCCTTAGCATCTTGTTTTTAAGCGACTTAACCGAAGGTCATCATGCAGGCAGACGATCCCACCGACGCCGACCGCTACCGCGCGCCCGCGCTGGATAAAGGTCTCGATATCCTCGAATTGCTCGCCGAGCAAAAGGACGGACTGACACGCGCCGAGATCACGAAATCGCTCGGGCGCAACGCAAGCGAGATGTACCGGATGCTCGAACGGCTGGTCGCGCGGCAGTACGTGGTGCGCTCACCTGCGGGCGATCGCTATTCGCTGAGCCTGAAGCTATACGCGCTCGCGCACCGCCATCCGCCGATGAACCGGCTGATCGCGGAAGCCTTGCCAGTCATGCAGCGTTTCGCCGATCGCGCGGAGCAGTCGTGTCATCTCGCCGCCTATGACCGCGGCAACTTGCTCGTGATCGCTCAGGTCGACGGACCGGGAACGTGGGGGATTTCGGTGCGGCTCGGCGCACGGGTTGGATTGATCGATACCGGTTCGGGCCGCGTGATCCTCGCGTTTCAGAGCGCGGAGCAGCGTGCGCATATGCTCGCCGAACACACACGTGTCAAGGGTGAGTCCGCGTTGGATCCGCTCGCGTTGGAAAATGCGTATCGGGCGATTCGAGCGGACGGTTTTCTGCATAAGGAAAGTCAGCAGACGTTCGGTGTGATGGACGTGAGTTTTCCGCTGCTTGGGCCTTCGGGCCAGGCGATTGCGACGCTGACGTGTCCGTATCTCAGGCGTATCGACGAATACGTGGCGCCTTCCATTAGCGAGGTGAGTGCGCTGCTTGGCGAAGCGGCCGCGGCGCTGTCGATGTTCCGTGAGCCGGATGTGGGGTTCGATGAGTCGCGGGATTCGAGCGCAGCGTAGTGGCTGGCGCGGCTGGCAAACTCGGCAAGTTGCAGACGCGCGCGACGCGTTAGAATGGCGACCCTCTCAAAAAGCGGAACGTCGCCCCGTGCGCTGTTTCGCGTCTTTTTCTACGCAAGGCAATGGCGAAACTCCTCTCCGATCCCGAATTCCAGCGCTTCTCCGAACTTCAGCAAAAGCAGTCCAGTTTCACGATCACGAGCGAGGAAGCTGATGAGCTGCGCGATATCGTCGCGCGCGCACAGCAAAAGCGCGACGACCGCGCGGCCGCGATGCAGTCCATCGAGACGTTTATCAAGCAATTCGATATTGGCGCGGACGAACTCTTCACGTCCGACCAGATAGCCGATGCCGCACGCAATTTCGGCCTGATTCCCGCGGCGAAGAAGGAACGCGTCCTGCCGCCGCAGTTGTCGTTCAACGGCAAGCCGTATCAATGGACCGCTCGCGCGCTGCCGGACGACATTCGCGTTCCGCTGTTCGAGGCGTTCACATCGGGTGCGTCGGTGAAAGCGTTTATTGCTACGCCTAAGGACGCCACGCGTTGCGCGGCGACTATCGCGCGTCTGGAGCGGGAAACCGGCAGCACTTATGCCGATGCCTGGCTGGAAGAACTGGCCGTATCGCGCGCGCAAGTTGACGACGCGCTCGCAAAGCTGCCCGCTTGATTCGAAGGGGTTGCGAACGACAACTTCGCAATCCGCACTCTGGCCGCCCGGCGTGGCGGCCCGGTGTAAGCGCCCTTCCCCGGTCTTCACGGCAACACCGCGTCGGCTTCCGCCAGCCGCATCCGGAAACCGATCACGCCGGGGTCTTCCGTCGCTGCGATCTGGAATCCGCAACGGCGCGCGAGTGCGATCATCCCGGTGTTCTCACGCAACGCCTCGCCGACCAGCCAGCGCGTCCGGCGTGCCCGGCAGTACGCGATGATCCGCGTCACCAGTAACATCCCCAGCCGCTTGCCCTTCTGGTCAGAGCGGACCGCAACCGCGAACTCGGCTGTCTCGTTATCCGGATCGGCGACAGCGCGCACCACGCCCAAGGTCTTCATCGCGTCGTTTTCGCCGGTGACGGCGATGAACGCCATCTCGCGGTCGTAGTCGATCTGCGTCATCCGCGCGAGTTGCGAGTGATCGAAACTGCGCACAGAACTGAAGAATCGCAAGCGTAAATCGTCGGGCGTCATCGCGGAGACGAAGGCACTGTGGGCGGCTTCGTCGTCGGGACGTATTGGCCGCACAGTGATGCGCAAGCCGTTCCAGTCGAGCGTCTCCTCCAGTTGGCGCGGATACGGCTGGATAGCGAGCGGCGTGCGATGCGCGGCTAGCGTCAGATGCGGCTCATAGACCACGACGGCCTGCCGGGTCACCAACACCGTCAACCGCAACGCGACAATCTGCTCGATCTCGCAGACCGCCTGCGACAAGGCGGTCAATGCAACAAGCAAGCTCTCCGCCGGAAGTTCGCGCGCCCTTGGTGAATGCATCACAAGGTCGCGCGCCAACACCGGGTTGAGCGGCGGCAACGCGAATTCGTGCAACGCGTCCGGCAATCCGAGCGCACCAACAGCCTTGAACTCGAACACTGGCCCGAACACACGATGATTCAGCAAGCGGACATCGATTTCGATGGTGTCATCGCCGCGGGGCCCCGCCGACCCTGGCTTCACGATCACGCCGAATTGCGCCAGGACCCGCGATGCCCGCTCGCCGTCCAGTTCCGCAACACCCGCCGCCAATGCAGCCATGATCTGAGCCTGCGCGCTGTCCAGCGCGACCACCGTCTGAGGACGTGGCCCGTCGGGCGTCTGCATCAACAACTCTCGGCCCTGGCGATAATCCACGAGCCGCGCGAAACCCCGCGCCAGGCGTTGAGGCGTGGTGTGCACGGGAATGCCATGGGCGTGCAACGCATCGCGCGTGGCGTGATCCACGCAGCCGAAAAAACAGGCCATCAAGCCACGATACGCGTGGCTTTGCTGTGCGATCAGCATGCGCGCGACTTCGGCGACGGGCGCGGTGTGCGTTGGTGCGTGGACCACGAACGCTGTCCCGGTCTCGCGGTGCGGCGCGAGCGCTTCGAGCGCCGCGCCGAAGTCAGCGGCCGCAGCGGTGTCTCCGAGTTGCAAAGGATTACCCAGCCGTGCGCGTGGCAAAGCGGCGGCGACCGCTTGGCGCGCGGCGTCGGGCCAAAGCGCGAGCGCATCGCCAGCAGCGGCG
>NZ_AEJF01000091.1 GCF_001028175.1 Caballeronia mineralivorans PML1(12) | reverse complement strand
CGCCCGGTCGCTTGCGGCCACACGGCCCACCCCGAGCGTCTCGATTTCGTCAAGCAGGTCGTCGAGGGAATCGACGCGCACCAGGCCTGCGCGCCGGAACGCGGCGCTGTAAAGCGCATCGAAAGGATCGTCGTGACCGGTGCGCAAAACCAGAACGGGTTTATTGCGCGCCGCCGCCCGGGCCGCCGACATGAACTTGCGCGCCATTCGCACCGATTCGATCGCCATTAGGATCGCGCGCGTCCGCGAGTCGCTCGCGAGGAAGTCGAGGATGTCGCCCACATCGACGTCAGCCTCGTCGCCCAGCGCGACCACCCGCGAAAAACCAAGCCCGCGAGCGTTCGCCCAGCCCATGACGCCGTTGGTCAACGCATTCGACGCCGATACCCACGCCACGCCGCCCGGCACGACAGCGCATGATGGCGCGCCCAGCACCGCGCCTATGGCCGGCGTCATCACGCCCACGCTCGCCGGACCTACAACACGCAGCAAGAACGGCCGCGCTGCCGCAAGCGTGCGGCGTGTCCACTCTCGCCCCTCCTGCTCCCCCGCCTGCCCGATGATCACCACCGCCCGCGTGCCGCGCTCGCCCAGTTGCTTGACGATCCCCGGCCACGTGTATGGGGGCGTGCACAACACCGCGACGGTCGGTGCATCGGGCAAGTCGTCGATGCCTGCATAAACCACTGCCTCATTCAACTGGCGATGCTTCGGATTCACGGGCCAGACCGCGCCCGCGAAGTTCGCGCGGCTCAACTGCGACCACACCATTTCCCCGATACTCCCCGCACGCAACGACGCCCCGATCACAGCGATCGACTTCGGGTTGAAGAATGCGTCGAGATTGCGTACGGTCATGCGGCCTCCGTTAATTGGATCTATCCAGCATAGGCGATTCACGAGCCGGCAACTACTAGCCGAATGGCCTATGTCCCGCCTTTTGCAACAGTCGTTCTCACGTTTCCTTATGCCCGCTATGAGAATTCGTTTTGTTTCAAAACCAACCAAACGGGCTATTGTTTCGCACCGGGAACCAAGGTAATTTGATCGAACGCGAGACAGGGACAACTCTGGCTCGCCACCATGGAGGCACGTTCGCTCGGCCACAGATAACCGAGGAGACCTGGCGGTATGGAATCACTATGCGACATCTTCCATCGTTGATTGCGTTGCGTTTCTTCGAAGAGACAGTGCACCATTTGAGTTTCAATCGCGCGGCACGGGCGTTGTGCGTCACACAAGGAGCTGTAAGCCGGTAGATCAGGCTACTGGAAGAGTCACTGGGCGTGAAGCTTTTCGAACGCGATCACAAGGGGATCCGGCTGACGCCGGCGGGTGTATTGCTGATGCCGTCAGTGACGGAAGCCTTCGACGTGTTCGAGCGTGGAACGCGTCTTTGACCGGTACGGTCGAGCGCGAGCGTCTGATCGTGTCCCTGCCGCCCACCTTTGCGACGCAATGGTTTTCATCGCGGCTCGGTGCGTTGGCCGAGCAGCTACCGGACGTCGATCTGTCTATTCGTACGCAGGAAAGCGACGAGTGCCACTGCAGCGTGCGCTTCGGGCGTGAGGGTGCGGCGCATGCGTACTCGGAGCTGTTGTTGATGGAGCGGCATACTCCACACTCGCTCCAAATGGCAACGTTCCACCACCCAGTTTCGGCGCCTGAATCCGTGCCGGCCGCCGCTCACCGTCTCGTACTTCATCATCACTATAGAGCCTGCACGGGGTGCTACCTGCGCCGAAGTCGATTTAAATTCGACATCGGTGGAGGTGCCCTTCGGATCGATATCGATCACGTTCATGCTGTACGGCGAGAGATACGGAATCACCGCGTAGCCGCGTGAGTCGACCTTCGTTCCCGGCGCACTCGTCACCATCGCTCCGGCTGCAGCGGGCGCTTCGACAATGCCGATTGTGTCACCAACCGTCTGCGAGAACGTCACGCCGCCAGGATGCGCCACGACCGAGCCCTGCACGCCCGCCGATACGTGGCGCTCACACCCGCGTTGCCGTTGCTCGCCAAACTGCCGCCGGCGTTATACGTGCCATAGCCGTTATACGAGAACTGATTCGCTTCGCCGAGCGAACCGCTCACGTTCGCCTGCATGTTCGTCGCGCCGTCGGAATTGTGCGAGGCGTTGGTGGTCAGCATCGGCGCGTGGGCTTTGTGCCCAAGGGGAATGGTCGTGCTCAGCAAGAACTCGTTCGACATCGATCCGTCCGTCGAACGCGTGCGGCCAGCCGTCAGGCTGTGAGTGCCGTACTTGAACGAGTTGGTATAACCCGCTTGGAACAGGGTGTCGGTGCCCCCGTGATTCCAGTAGTTCTGCGACGACCCCGTCACGAACATCGTGCCAATCTGCCCACGATTTACGTCAGCACGCCCCACATGACTAGCGTCAACGCAAGGCCGACCACCGAGACGATGGTTTGCAGCACCGACCAGACATACACCGTCTGCTTCAGTTGCAAGCCGAAATACTCGCGGACCATCCAGAAACCCGCGTCGTTGACGTGGCAGAAGAACACCGAACCCGCACCAATAGCAAGCGCCAGCAGCGAGTTGTGGGTCGCGCTCAGACCGGCCACGACGGGCGCGATGATGCCAGCGGTGGTCGTGGTCGCGACGGTCGCCGAGCCGGTCGCCTGCCGCAACGCCACCGCGATCAACCACGCAAGCAGGATCAGCGGCATGTGCGAGCCGATCGCGATCTTGCCGATCGTCGTGCTGATGCCCGCGGCGACCAGCGTTTGCTTAAGGCCGCCGCCCGCGCCGATGGTCAGCAGCAACGCGCAGATCGGCGGCAGGCTTTTACGCAAAATGCCGCCCACCCGGTCGCGCGGCATGCCACGCGTCCAGCCCAGCGCAACGATCGCAAAAAGAACGGTGAGTCCGAGAGCGATGAGCGGCTCACCGAGGAAATTAAGGGTATCGAAGAGGAGTGTTTCGGGCTGAATAGCCAGTTTCGCCACCGTTCGGCCGAGCATCAGGACGACGGGCAAGAGAATGGTCAGTAGCGAGATGCCGAAGCTCGGCGCGTCCAGCCCACCGTTCGCATCGACGTTCGACGAGAACAGCTTGCCCATCTCCTCCGGCTCCTCCACGTGCATGCGGCGCGACAGCCACATGCCGTAGACCGGGCCAGCGAGAATCACGGCGGGGATGGCCACGATGAAGCCAAGCCCCATCGTGATCCCGAGGTCCGCGTGCAGCGCACTGACCGCGATTAGCGGACCGGGGTGCGGCGGCAACAGCGCGTGGAGCGTGGTCATGCCGGCGAGCGCGGGTATCGCGATGCGCAGGATCGGCTGCTTCGAGCGGCGCGCCATCACGAAGATGATTGGCACCATCATGACCAGACCGACTTCGAAGAACAGCGGCAAACCGATGATGATCGCCACCAGCGCCATCAGCCACGGCAGCGTGCGCGGCGTGGAGTGATCGAGGATGGTGGAGACCAGCCGGTCCGCTGCGCCCGATTCGGCCATCAGCGCGCCAAGCATGGCACCGAGCGCAATGATGATGCCGACATCTCCCAGGATGCCGCCTGCCCCTTTGCTGAATGCGCTCGCGACCGCTTCCAGCGGCAAGCTCGCCGAGAAACCCGCGACGAAGGTGCCGACTAGTATCGAGAGAAATGGCGCCAATTTCAGCGCGCTGATGAGAACGATGATCGACGCCAGACCGAGCGCACATGCAATGAGAAGACGCGTGTCGTGGGAGGACCACGCGGCGAGAGTCGAGGTCAGATGCACTGAAATGCCCTTGGCTAAGTGGAGGGAGTGACCGGGTTATCGGCGACGGCGTTTATCGCTAGGGCTGTGGTTTTGCGGCCTGTGGCGCCTCGCAGTGGCCGCGATTTTACGAGTGCTGGCTTACAAGATACTTGGGATGCTTGCAGGTCACAGGGGGTTGAGGTAGTCAGGTTAGTTAGTTTATTGCGGATGAGTTACGTGCTTGAGTACGCGTTAGGAGGTTGGAGCACTTTGTCGGGATGGCTGGTTCTTCGTTTTTGTTTTTAGGTTGGGTTCTTAGGGCGCGTAGTGGAATAGAGCTGGGTGGAGGACGACCCAAAAGATCACCAGCAATGGCTCCTCGATAAATTCGAGGATTTTTTATATTTTTTATTCTTATATCTGGTATTTAATCTCGCCGCCACAGCGAAGCGATATCCGGTGAAATCTCCGCTGCAGAGATGCTTATAGGGGATAGCTCGGTGGTATGGCAGATTCCGCGGTTGCCTGAGGCGAAGCACAGAACCGTTTGCCAACGATGCCCGCATCGGTCGATGTCAGCCTGCGCTTTGCGACATGCGCGTTGCGCAGTGCCAACTGACCTCGGCCTCGTAGGTGGGCATTGGCATAACCGAAGGTCGGGCCATCGCGCGTTTGCTCGGCTACATGCCCTCGACGTCGCCGTGCGTGAAACCGGACTTTATGCGCATAAAGCTCCTTTAACGCTCGCGGGTCGACTCGACACCGTATGGTTTGGTTTTTTGTGGCGCGTGGCGTCACCGCGAGTCGTGACGCTACGCATCGTGACGCGAATGGAACCGTTCGCAGCTTGAAGAGGAAGATCCCTGCACCGAAGCAGAGCCAACTAAAACCGGAGGATGCTGACGCGAAGCCGAAAGACGTAGCGCTCACGCGGAGAGCCGACGTCCTAAAGCCGGGTCCCTCCAACTCAATCCGAAGTCAGAACCAAAAATTGGCGCCCGGCACTCGCCAGATGCCAATTCGCATTGGGCTAAGGTGCATGCAAAAAAACATGCCGGATCCCGGGGTGAAGAGCACCGCCACACTGTATCCGCGCCGCGTCAACCGCTTCGCGCATCCATCCGTAAATTCAATTCTCGACAGCAGCATCGGTTTGAAACCGAACCCCCGTGAGCGCGCCGAACTTTATGCGCATAAACCCCACGAAAAACCATCCGAAAGACCTACTCGCTGAGTTATCTCTAGAAAAATTGAGTTTTCAATGTAAAATTCGAAAAGCTAAATTTGGGAGCAAAACGTGGCAGCTGAAATCATTGCAATCACGCAGCAGAAGGGTGGAGTAGGGAAAAGCACGATAGCAATGCATCTAGGCGCCGCGTTTCACGAGAAAGGGAAGCGAGTGCTGGTCGTCGACGCCGACGGGCAAAACACCCTGGTCCATTGGGCCAGCGCTGCGTCCGACGAAGCCAGCGGTATCCCGTTTCCGATCGTGAACCTGTCCGAAGCAGGAGCCCAGATTCATCGAGAGATCAAGAAATTCGTCAACGACTACGACATCATCGTCGTTGATTGCCCGCCCTCCATTACCGAAAAGGTTTCGGGCGTCGTCCTCCTCGCTGCGACGGTCGCCATTGTCCCGACGTCATCGTCGCCCGCCGACTACTGGTCCAGCGTAGGCCTCGTCAAACTCATTCAGCAAGCACAGGTCATGAACGAAGACCTGCGCGCAGTGTTTCTCCTCAACAAAACCGAGGAAAAACGCATGCTGACGCGCGAATTGAAGCGCGCGCTGGAAGAGCTAGGCTTTCCTTTGCTTAAAACGCAGATTCCGACCCGCGAGTGCTACAAGCAGGCGATGGCTCTAGGGCAAACGGTGCTTCAGATGAGCGACCGGGGCGCGCGACTGGCAGCCATCGAAATACGTGCGTGCGCAGACGAAGTTCTCGCCATGCTTCCCTGACTTTATGCGCATAAAGGACCCTGAATGAAACCAACCCAGTTCGCAAAAGGCTTCAAAGCCCGGCCCGATACCACTAGCAGCGAGAAGCGTACAGCCCTCGATCGCATTAACGCTATCGACGAGATCGTCAATCAGGAGGCCGGGAATGATAAGCAAGTCACTGGCCGTTCAAGCGCTTACACCGAAGACGAGTTTCACGACGATCCAGCGGCGCAGGAGTCGGAACAATTCAAGGCATGGCGTCGAAATAACAGATACGTACACGGCCAGGTGATCGAGCTGCCGTTAAAGGCCATCAAACCGAGCCCGTTCAACCCCAGGCATTTTTATCTGAAGGCGTCTATAGCAGAGCTGGCCGTAAATCTGGCGAAACAAGGCCAGCAGCAAGCCATTCACGTGATCCCCGATCACGAAAACCCCGGTACATTCTTCGTCAGCGACGGTGGCCGACGGGTACGGGCATTGAAGGAAGCCAACAAGGAAACGGTGAAAGCGATCGTCATCGACCTTCCTATCGGCATCGAGAGTTACAAGCTGGGTTATGACCTGAACGTACAAAGAGATTCACAAACCGTCTTCGATAATGCCGTCGTCTGGAAACGCTTCCTCGACGAAAGCTACTTCCAAAGCCAGCGAGAACTCGCCGACCACCTCGGTCTTGATGAGTCGACGATCGCCGTTGCCTTGGCCATCGCGAAGTTACCCGAGAACGTAATGCATGAGATGGTCGCCAGGCCGGACCGATTCGGTTCGAACATGGCTTACCAGGTCTCCCGTTTTCATACAGCGCGCGGCGCGGATGCCACGCTGCGGCTGATCAACAAGATTGCATCGGACGATCTGAGCACCCGACAAGTCGCGGACATTGTGAAAGGCCGCGCGAGCACGCAGGAAACGCCCAAACCTGCGGGCCGTCAGCGCTATGCGCAACGGCTGGAAATCAAGCTGGAAGGGGTGGCGGTGGGCGATCTCAAGACGTACGGCGATGACAGGCTGGAGTTGCGCTTACGTGGTTTGTCAAAAGACAAGCGCGACGAAATCCTTCAACAGCTCGAGAAGATGCTGCAGGCGAATCCGGTAAAACGATAAGGTAAGCGGGGTATTAAAAACGGACCGAGGGGCAGACGCTACAAAGCGCAGTCCCTCTGCTGCATTCTCATGCGACGCGGCTTTGATTCAACGTGAACGCTAGCAGGTCACCGTCAGTCGGCTCGCCCCATGTCTTGCGCGCAAGCCAGTCGAAAAACGAGGTTTCTCCCATTTTGGAATCAAGGCCGCGCTTGCGCCAGTCATCGCGCATGTGTGCGCCGAGCTCCGGCAACACATCTTCCTCAAATGTCTGACGCGCCAGGTCCCGTTCAGACTCAGCTTGTTCCTCGTATAGCGCACGCGCTTCCTTCCTGCGATACACGGAATATTCGCTCAATAAACGCGCCTTCAGATCGTCGGCCGGCGCCCCATTGGTTTTCGCCGGTGCCGCGGCTGCCGGCAACGCTTCGAGCGGAGGTGCATAACCCTTCTTCAAAGCATCTTTGAAAAGCGCCGCGGCACTTCGCACCGGGGGCAGCGACGTACTTCGCATTCTTTGCTCGGTCATCTGCAACGCCGCTCGAATCCGGTTTTCCTCGCTGTCTGCGTAAAGCGTTTGCGCGTCTTTCAACGGGATCCCGATCTTGACCATGCGGTCGACCAGCGTACTGTCGAAGACGTTCGGATGTTCGTCGAGTGCGAGCATCGGCTGCTTGCGCTCAGTCACGCGAAACTGAATTTCAGCCACCCGCCGACCTTCCCGGTGCTCGATCAACTCGACGAAGATGTTGGTGACGGCGTTGACCTCCGCAATCGCGGGCCGAAGATAATCGCGCTTGAAATATTTGTATTCGCGCTTGGCTTCATCGCCAGCCTCGGTATCAGGCGTTCCGGAGAGGATAGGCCGCCACCATTCCCAGGTCTCGCGCATGGTGAGATGACTCGGATTCGTCAGATAACGAACGCAGATTTCGTACAGCGCGAGGCCCGCACTGCTGCGGAGTTGGCTTTGGAACTGCAGACTCAGGCGAGCGTATTGCACCGGGTCGAGCAGCTTTTTCTTGATCTTGGGCGCGAAGGAGAACTCGACCCACACACGGCGCGTGGCAGGATCTTCGAGAATTTCCGCGTCGGCAATCAACGTTGATATGCCCCACTTGCGCCCGGGCTTTTGACTCGACGTGCCCGTGCTCCACTCAACCTGCACCGACACCATGCGCCGCAAATGCTCTTTCACCAGCGCGGTATCGTTGGAATCGAACGCCGAATTCGCGACAATGTCCGATAACAACGCGCGATACGTATCCCCGGATTCGTCCGCCTGTTGAGCAACGGCTAGCAGTACGTTGAATAACTTGCGAGTCAAAAGAGTGATTTTGCCGCTTTTTGGCTGGATGGCGATGGCTTCGACGGCTTTTCGCAGCTCAGCCGAACTCGGACTCACCACATCGGTCTTCTTCGCGCGTTTGGTTGCCATGCTGGAGTCAGGAGAATTTTGGGAAAGCATACTCATGACGGTGAAGCTCGTCTACAGGTGCGCACTCACCCTGTAGCGGTGAAGGGGAAGTGACACACAAGACTCACTGAGGTGCGCTCCTGAAAACTCTCACCTTCACCGTCGCACGTCATCTCATTTATGCCCCGTGCCATGCGGGTAAACGGATTGGGCGCGTGCGGAATCGAATCGCGGTGCTTCGAAGCTGGTCCCGTATCTCCTCACCTGAAATTTTTTTACGCGTCCCTGTGGTTTTTACGATATTTCCCCAGAAGGCGAAAATTCATAAAAGCGCAGAGAAATTGCGGTAATCGTCGCGATATCAAAGCTTTAGCCTCCGATAGCACGTCAGTTGCCGTCCAATCGATCCCGCAAAAGCTCACCTTAGACCCAGTGGAGAGCCCTATTCAGCCGAGTTGGTGTTTAAGAACAGGCGCCCGAAGCTCACTCCCGAGCTCCCGCATAACCTCACCTTTGGGAGTTTCCACGGTTAGCTATATCGACACATGCTATCTACCGGCCCCCGCAAACACTCACCTTTGCGGTCACGAATGGAAAATTTGATGGGTTTCAGCACCGCAAAACCCCGCTTAGCACCCAAAATCGGCCAAACATGATCCCGTAGAAGCTCACCTCTCCCGCTTTTTTGTACGCCAAAGAGAAACCGCATCTCTGTGCTGCTCCTCCCGAAAATACTCACCTTTGCTGCAATACGGACGTGCAGTGACATCAGAAAATCTATTTAAATCAAATGCTTAAACTAAACTGCTTGAAAATGTGTATGCGTGGCTGCTCCCTCGGGTCGCAACATTGAGACCGCAGCATCCCGAAAAGCCTCACCTTTGATCGTCACCAACGGAATCAGCGCGATCGCAGACGATCCAAGCCTGCTCCTGGAAACTCTCACCTCTAGCTCGATTCAACGCAAATACCCCTTAAAACTAGCGAGATAGTGGAAGTACGTCCGTCCAAATGGCTCAGCACCGATCTCCCGTATTTCCTCACCCTAACCGGAGTGCATGCCGCGCAGACTGTGGCTTCGGACCCGATCACGCCCGGATAGGCTCACCCTGCGATGTGTTTGACCCCTGCAAAGTCTCACCTATAGGTAAAAATTACCTGAATTGGGCTGGAAATTTCGTATTTTCTTTATCCTGCAAACGCTCACCGAAGAAACGGATGATTCCAAATGCGCTGTACCGCAGCATATGGGCGGCGGCCGGAGCGGCCCCCGTATTTACTCACCTTGCTAAAACAGCGGTTTCCCGAACTCGCTCACACTTGCTCCCGTGACTCCTCACGTTAGCCCCCGAACCTATACACCGCTCACCCCCGCGTTACCTCACCTTCTATCCTGCAAACACTCACCGATGCGCTCGGAGAGCCTTATCTGGTAAGACTTTGCCGTGGCGTTAACGTCTTTAACTAGGGTTCAAAGGTGTTTACTTCTAATACTCTCAAGCAGCAGAGAGGTCCGAGAAATAGAAGCGTGAAACAACAACCCCGTGAAACACGGGCGAAAACGGGGAGATCGAAAAAAGATGCTAGTAATCAAAGGCTTGACGGACTAACCTCGACATGTTTCACGGATACCATTGTGACGGTTGTGTGATCCGAAGCGCGCGACTAGCAAGAAAGCGCAAATCGTTGCTACTTGATGGATTGAATCCAAATATGTAGCGTTTGATACGTAAAGTATTATTATACGAACGAAATTGATTCGGAGCCTCCTATGAACGACGAAGAACGTCTCGCGCTGCGGACCGAACTTGCGACTATGCGAACTAGCGGGGCGCGTCGGCAGGATCTGTCGCAGCACGCGTGCAAGCGACTTTTCTTCGATTTCGGCATCCGCCCTTCAATGGCCACTGTCCGAGACCTGACGCAAACCGGCAGCGCAAGCGATATCCCAAAGGACATCGATGCATTCTGGGCTCGGATCAGATCCGCGTCGCGTGTTCGCATTGAAGGCGGAGCGCTTCCCGAAGGATTGCAGGAACGAGCGGGTGAACTGCTCGGCCAGCTTTTTCAGGAAGCGCAGCGATTTGCGATCCAATCGCTGGAAGCGGAGCGCCATGCAGCAAAGGATGACGTCGATGCTGCGCTGAGCCGGCTTCGCGATGCAGAAGTACGTTGTGCGACAGTTGACGAGGCGCTCTGTCGAAGCGAAGCGCGTGCTGAAGCTGCGTTAGCACGCAATTCCGCCCTGGAGATTGAATTGGGTTCGTTTCGTGGCCGCGAACTGGAGGCACAAAACGGTCTGCAAGCGTCGATTCATCGGCTCGAAAGCGAACACGCCGCGCTTACCCAACGGCTTGAAACTGAGCAAACCGCGAACGCCGCGTTGCGCGACCGTGTGGATGCGTTGAATACCGAACTGCGGCATAACACCGAGCATTACGCGCAACAGATCAAGGATGCGATTAGCGAAGCTGAGCGCCGAGTCAAGCCCATGCTCGTGGAACTTGATTCGCTGCGCGGAATGGCTGCCACTTATCAAGCCGGCGTACGTCAGGCAAGTCAGAAGGAATTCGATTTTATTCAACAACTTAGTATCGCAAAGGCGCGCGCGGATCGCCTGGAGCTGCGAATTCGCGAGCAATCGGACGAAATTGATGCGCTGGCCCTCGAACGCGACGCCCTGCTCGGACAAAGCGGAATGAGCGAAAACGTCGCCCGGCTAATTTGCGCGATGATCGAGGAAGGACGACTGTCGACACAGGAAATCCGCGCGTTGGGAACCGACATAGATGGTTTCGTGGCAGTGCCAGCCCACTGCCCCACGTGTGTAACCGGAGAACCCGAACTTGCCCAGCACGGAGATGAGTTCGAGTTGTCCTGTCCGGATTGCGATCGCTCGTCAGGCGCGGCTTCGTCCCGACTACTCGCCGTAGCCCGTTTTCACTCCGCCAACATGGTCGACGCAAGCGAGCAGACCGAGAGGTGAGTCTTTTCGGGAGGTGAACGTTATTCGAATCCGCGGCTTTCTTCTTGGCCGCTTTCCCGCGCCTGGGCTAAATCCCGCTCCCGTATTTCCTCACCTGTCCAGTTTTGCCATGCTCGATACAACCGATGTGCCGAGATCTGCTGCTGAAAACCCAGCCATTGCCCGACGCGTTCTGGTGCCGTGCCGCTTTCGAACAAGTCGGCGGCAAACGTGTTGCGCAAGGTTTGTGGACTGGCGCGCGCGGCTCGCGAATCGGCAATGCCGGCGGCCTCTATCACGGCATCGACGGCGCGCAACATGGTGGCTTTGTGCATCGGGCGTCCTGAGGGGGCGGACGGAAACAGCAGGTCGCCGAGCAATCTTGCTGTTTTTCGCTCGCTGATCCAATGGTCGAGCAACGCAATTGCAAATGGTGCGAGCCGGGTTTCTCGATTCAACGCGGAATTCGCGGCCTCGACAATTAACCACGGCTGATTCCAGGCATAGTTACTAACGGTCAATGCTGCTGCTTCACCCGTTTTTACCCCGCCGCCCAGGAATGCGCCAACCAGCGCACGGTCACGACGTTCCCGCCAACGCTGCCCCGCCGACAAATCACCTAGCGGCGAGAAAAGATAACTAACCAAGGCTGCCCGTTCACCGTGGGCGAGGAATCCTGTTGGTTCGTTCTCGCGTGCGTCGCGCCACGAAGCTTCGCCGTCCTGGGCAATGAAACGAGCCGGGTTCGTCGATGCCATTTCGATTTGGCGCACATGGTCGAGTACGCGCTCAATAAGGCGCAGATACCGCACACGCTGCGGTTTTCGAATATCCAGTTGGGTGACGAACTGCTCAATGGCCAGCCGATCAACCGTTCGGAGATCGGTGCGTTTGACGCTCAGCCATTCGAGGAAGAGTCCCCATTGCGCCCGGTAGACGTCCGCGGAAGATGCTTTGAACGCTTGTTGTGCCATCCAGGAGTCGAATGCGCTACGCGGATCCGCGTACCAGTTGGCACGCTCGTTATCGAAAATCTCTTGAGTTTCGGCGGGTGCGGGCATTGATCCGTAAATCCGTTAGTTGTAAAACTCCATGTAGCAGATTACGCGATGGCTGACGGCGGTGTCCACCGGAGGATTTTTATTGATGTATTCGAGTGCCTCAAAATTGTCGCGTGCGCGCGGCCGCCGGTTTCCCGCCGGCCGGGTTCGAAATTCGCGCGCCCGAGCAATCGTCTCTCAATGTGCGACGGCTACAGCCAGTTCCGGGTGTCCGGCACGCGCCGCGCAATCGTAGGCATCCACGGCAAATACAAACACCGGCGGCAATGCATTTGACGTCCCGAAATCGACGAGATCATCGGTTTCGGGAAAACTCATGTCGGCCGGACGCGCAAACAACTCGCGGAGTGCCGATTCGTGCCGCCCCGCAAAACCCAGGTCCGCGAGTGCTTCCGCCTCGATGGCCAGCAAGAGCCGCCAGGTCAACGGCACGCCCTGCACGATGTAGCGTGTTGCTATATCGCGCGTGATCCGCTCGAGGTCGCGCACTGTGCGCGCAAATTCGGGGGTGTCCATACGATCTTCGTCGAAGTCCATTTGTTATCTCCTCCATCCGTGCCATTGCGCCAGATGTGTACTGTACAAACATACAGTGTTTACCGCAATGTTCCTCTAGCGTCGCGCTGACGGCCGCGCGCGTATGTGCGATTCCGCCTACGCGGGAATCAGACGTGCGCGGCTGTTCCACGGCGCTGAAAATTGCCATTCTGATTACACGGTCAGGGCAATTTCCCTGACATGCGCCGCGAATTCCATTGGACCGGGAATCGCGTTTCGATACGAAAGGAGATCAAGATGAACAAGGATCAGAAAGATGGCGTGGTGAATCAGGCCAAGGGCAAGATCAACGAGGCTGTCGGCAAGGTGACTGGCAACAAGGCCCGGGAAGCAAAGGGCGATATGCAGCAAGCAGCCGGCAAGGTCCAGAAAGGCGTCGGCGACGCGCGCGAAGACGTAAAGGATGCTTTCAAGAAGCATTGATTGATTGCGTCCGACTGCCGCGATTAGCGGACCGCATGCCATGCGCTAGGCTACCGCCGTCGTTAAAACCAATTGGCCGTTCCAATGCGAATTGGGACGGCCTTTCTGTCTACTATCTCTCGTTGAACGCCTCGCATGTTCGGGACCAGACGTCTATCAACCGTTGTTTGTTTGGAACGTTCCTTCGGCTAGCGGGTTATCAGCCGGAAAACTTTATGCGCATCAAGTTTCGGGTTCCGCAGCCAGACACAGCTAAGCCCACAAGGCCGGTTGGCTGACGTTCCGGACGACCAACGTCGTCAACGCGTGTTCTCCAAGAAATTCCTACGCCCGATGTGTCCAAGGAGAAAATCTCATGCCCCGATTTCACACAAATGCAGATAGCGTTCATGTAAAGTTCCGCTCGAACTTCATATAAAAAGGCGTGGTCGGGAAGACTGCGACGGCGGAACGCACAGGTTTTAAGCCGAATGAAAACGTCAGCGATAATCTCAAAAAGAATCCACGTTCCACTCTTGCTGGCGGCACTTGCGGCATTTGGCGCGATATCCAATGTTTCGGCAGCCGGAGTATGCGGTGACGGTTTATGGGCGGACGCGATGATCGGTTCGTATCACGTCCATCCCAAAAAACACTTCGATCAGTTCAATCCGGGCATTGGCGTTGAATGCTGGGTTGCGCCACAGTGGGCGCTGACCGGCGGGTATTTTCGGAATTCACTTTCCGCGCCATCGTTTTATGGCGGCGGCGTCTGGGCGCCGGAATTCGCGCATTGGGGTTACGTCCGGCTGGCCGCAATGGGCGGCTTGATATCGGGATACGACTACGGCAAATGGGGCATCGGCCACGATCACAAGCTGGGTCCGGTTCTCGCGCCGGTCATCATGGCGGAGTACGGGCGTGTCGGCGCCAACATCATCCTGATTCCTCCGATTCCCTCCAGCGATCTGCCCTTTACGCTCGGGTTTCAGTTACGAATCCGGTTTTGGTGACAATGACGTCCTTACGCACCTTGAAACTGCCGCTGATAGTCACGGGCTCCCGGGCTTGCCGGCGCTCGTCCCCACCGCTTTACATGCTCGATCCGGAATCCGATACGTAGATACGTAGTCCAGATCAAAACTATCTACTTAGTAAAACTGGACAAGCATCCGGGACTGATGGCGCTTTAAGTCCGGCTCCCGTATCAGCTCACCTTGATATCGTGAACGTTTCTGAACGTCATGTCTGAAAAATAGCCTTCTACGAGCTTCGCTCAACCATCGTGAACCTTCATCGGTGAGTGTTTTCGGGAGCCTAACCAAAGCACAGCATCCCACCGAATCGAGCCGGCTCAAGACATCTGCCTCGCGCCTTTCCTCGCTCCATATCTTTTCGTTCCTTACCAACGGTCTGTCATAAACGGACTGTATTCTCAGCGCCATCGTTTCGGTGCATCGCTCTGCTTGCTGCGCGCCTGGCGTATCCGTTCACTCCGATCCTTCCTGAGAAAGCCATGCGAACGTCGAAACTTCGACTCTGCGCGCTCATAGTCGCGTCGATACTCCCCGGACTGTTGTTGTCTGCCTGCGGCAGTTCGGATAGTCCCAGTCAATCGGCGTGCGGTGGCGCGTCCGTGACCACCAAGATGAGCTGTCCGCCCAGCGCGACACCCGCTTCGTCATCCTGAACGTTTTCGATACCATCGACATAGTTCGTAAAAACGGCTGCCGTGCGCTCGCGAGCCGCCAATCATTCCCTGCAGAACACAAAAAAGGTAAGCGCATGGTCACGAAGAGCCGCCGCGATTTTCTGAAAATTTCTGCCAGCCTGGCGGGTGCCGGCGCGGCAGCGTCACTCTTTCCGGACTCGATCCGCAAGGCGCTGGCGATCGAACCGAATTCCGTTACCGGCACGATCAACGATGTGGAGCATATCGTCGTGTTCATGCAGGAAAACCGCTCGTTCGATCATTACCTTGGACATTTGAGTGGTGTGCGAGGTTACAACGACCGCTTCCCCGTGACGCTTCCGAACGGCCTGCCGGTATGGTTCCAGCCGCGCCAGGAGAATCAAGCGCAGACCATTGCTCCGTTCCGCTACGACACGACCAACCCGGCCGTCAACGCGCAATGTATTGGCGGCTTGCCGCACACATGGGCGACCACGCATGGTGCAATCGACAACGGCCGCGCCGACAAATGGGCGGTTCAGAAGACCGACATGACGATGGGTTATCACGTGCGCGCGGACATCCCGTTTCACTACGCGCTCGCCGATGCGTTTACGGTCTGCGACCACTATTTCTGCTCGATACCCGGCAACACGCATCCGAACCGGATGTACCTGATGACCGGCATGGTCGATCCGACCGGTGCGGGTGGCGGCCCGCTGCTCGACAACACGGACTATGTGGATAATCAGTTCGATACGCTCAAGCTGGCGCCCTTCAACTGGACGACCTATCCCGAGCGGCTGGAGGCGGCCGGCATTTCGTGGCAGGTGTACCAGCAGGGAACGAACTTCGATAACTACACCGGCAACTACGGCACCAACGTGCTGGCGAACTTCCAGAACTACGTGAATGCGCCGGCGGGTTCGTCGCTGAACACGAAGGCGATGACCGCGCGCACGATCACGCAACTCAAGGCGGACGTGGTGGCCAACGCCTTGCCGCAGGTCTCGTGGCTGCTGCCGCCAGCGGCCTACTCGGAGCACCCGAAATTTACGCCGCTTTACGGCGCGGAATACATCTCGACGATCCTCGATGCCCTGACCGCCAACCCGAGCGTGTGGAGCAAGACGGCTCTCTTCATCATGTATGACGAGAACGATGGTTTCTTCGATCATATGGTGCCGCCGCAAGCGCCTACCTTGCCGGGCTCGGGCTTGAGTACGGCGGACATCACGCTTGAACGCCATACGGTGGTGACCGCGGCGCAGGCCAGTACATACACTGCCGACAACCTGCCTTACGGCCTTGGCCCGCGCGTGCCGATGACGGTCGTTTCGCCGTGGAGCAAGGGTGGCTTTGTCTGCTCGCAGGTGTTCGATCACACGTCGGTGATTCAATTCATCGAACAGCGTTTTGGGGTGATCGAGACGAACCTCACGCCGTGGCGTCGTGCGATATGCGGCGACCTGACGTCGGCGTTCGATTTCTCGAAATCCGATACCACCGTGCCGGCGCTGCCAAGTACGACGGGATACATTGCACAGGCCGATATGCAATGTGCGTTGCCGACTAACCAGACCGCGCCAGCCGCTACCGCGCCGCAGGTTATCGCGGCGCAGGAGCCGGGTACGCGTCCGGCGCGTCCGCTGCCTTATGAGTTGCACGTGAACGGTGCGCTGCAGGTGCAAAGCCAGACGTACACGCTGATCTTCGCGAATACCGGCAAAGTGGGCGCGAATTTCTATGTGTACACCGCCGACGCAACGGCGATGCCGAAGCGCTATACCGTCGAGGCAGGCAAGCAGCTTTCCGATACCTGGCCCGTCGACAAGAACGGTCAATACTCGTTGAGCGTGTTCGGTCCGAACGGGTACTTCAGGCGCTTCACGGGTGCGCTCGCCGCCGACGCCGCCACGCCGGCCGAAATAGTGACGTGCTACGACGTGGCTAACGGCAACGTCTATCTGACGATCAGCAACCAGGGCACCGCGCCGGCGGACTTCACGGTCACCGATCTTGCCTACGGCCAGCCGCCGCGATCGTTCAGGGTGCCTGCGCTCAAGACCACGGAGGACCACTGGGACCTGTCGTGCAGCAGTAACTGGTACGACCTGCAGGTCACGATGTCGGGCAACACGGCGTTCCAGCGCCGTATCGCGGGCCACGTGGAGACCGGACGTGCGGGCACAAGCGATCCGGCTGCCGTAGCGCCGGTGACGAAGCCGGTCTGACGCATATCGACGATAGATCGCGCCGGCTTCCGCCGGCGCGCATCGAAGCGATTTGCAGCGGCGCTTCTCTGGAATCGACGCTGCCACTGATCAAACGATAAAACGCGCGACTCGCGAGCCGATATAAGCTGCCCAAGGCGAATTCCAAGGGTAGCTTGCACGCGATCATATCGTCTACTATGATAGACGATATGACATCAACACTAGACGATACTGGACCCCGCATAGCTCGCCGCATTCGGCTTGAGCGAAGTGCGCGCGGATGGTCGCTAGCGGATTTGGCTGAATCTTCCGGCGTCGCCAAAGCGACGATCAGCAAGATTGAACGTGAGGAAATGAGTCCCACCGCCGTCACGTTGGTGCGACTGGCCGCCGCCTTCGACCTGACCCTCGCGGGTCTTTTGGTGAGGGCAGAAGGCAACGGGGATCGATTGTCGCGTGCCGTCGATCAGCCGCTTTGGCGCGACCCCAAAACCGGCTATCTCCGCAAGCAGGTATTCAATAGTCCAGATCACCCGGTGGAGATCGTCCAGGTCGATCTGCCTGCCGGACGACACGTGGTGCTGCCGCCATCGTCTTATGCGTTTATCCGCCAGGTTGTGTGGGTGTTGGCAGGCGATCTCGTCATCCTGGAAGGCGGCGAACGACATGTTCTGGGCACCGGTGATTGCCTGGGATTCGGCCCGCCGTCGGAAGTGACCCTGGCTAATGAAACCACTACTGCCTGTACCTATCTTGTCGTTCTCGCCCGGACTTAGCCGCCATGTCAAAGATTGAAATCAGCGAACTAAGCGCTTCGTCGAAGCCCTGCAAGATGCTCAGCGGTCTCTTGATGGAGACCGTGGCTAACGGCGGCTCGGTCAGCTTCATGCACCCGCTGCAACCTGAAGTGGCAGAAGCGTTCTGGTCCGACGCACTGGCGGCAGCGACTCGCGGCGAGCGAATTGTTCTGGGTGCCTGGGACAGTGAGATGCTGGTCGGAACGGTCACCCTGTTGCTCGACTGTCCGCTCAATCAGCCGCATCGGGCCGAAATTGCCAAGCTGATGACTTGCCTGAGTCATCGGGGGCGAGGTGTGGCAACGTTGCTGATGCAGGTTGCCGAGGACCTGGCCGTGAAGCGCGGGCGCACGCTACTGGTCCTGGACACCGCCACCGATGGCGGGGCATCGACGCTCTACGAACGCCTCGGGTTCACTCTTGCCGGAGAGATTCCGGACTATGCGCTAAAGCCGCATGGAGGGCTGACCGGGACCAGAATCTATTGGAAGCGAATTGGCGAGCGCGTCTTAACCGGCCGTTGAGTCGATTTCTCCGAACGTCTTCGCTGCCTGCGTCTCGTGTCGTGAAAATCAGCGCATCGTAGCCGCGCTTAGCCACAGTGAAAACTCGTCAGCGATGCTTAGGTGAGAGTATTCGGGAGCGCTGCACATGAACTCGATATAAACCAGGAAGACGGTCGGCGGAAAGCGGCGTCAAGGTGAGCAAAGGCCGCCAAGTTCAGCCTTGAGCGCCGCCAATTTCGAAGTGGAATTCTGCAATCCCATCAACACCGCCAGCGACTTTATCGCCGGGCTTCAACGCGCCGACACCCGCCGGCGTGCCGGTAAAAATCAGATCGCCGGGCTTGATGACAACCGCTTGCGAGACGTGGCTGACGATGTCCGCTACCGGCCAGATCATATCGCCGAGATCGCCCGTTTGCCGCGTCTCGCCATTGACGGACAACCAGATGGCGCCGCTACCCGGATGACCGATTTCCGTGGCACGTCGGATGGGTGTTACCGGCGCAGATTCGTCGAAGCCTTTGGCCCAGTCCCACGGACGGCTCATCTTCTTCGCGACCGCTTGCAGGTCGCGCCGCGTAAGATCCACGCCAACGCAGTATCCGAATACGTACGATAGTGCGTCCTGCGGTTCGATCTGCCGACCCTCTTTTCCGATGGCAATGACCATCTCTATCTCGTGATGCAGATCCTCGGTCAACATCGGGTACGCGAGTGTTCCCGCCGCGGGCACGACGGCATCGGCGGGCTTTGTAAAGAAGAACGGCGGTTCGCGGTCGGGGTTGGCTCCCATCTCGCGTGCATGATCGGCGTAATTGCGCCCGACGCAAAAGACCCGGCGTACAGCAAAGGAGGCGCTCGAGCCGGCGACGGGCACAGCGACGGTCTGGGGAGCGGGAAAGGCGTATTCGGTCATATCGGCGAACTCGAAGGTAGAGGTTGTTTGGCGCGGACTACCGCGACACCCACAAACAATATGCTTCGCGCACTGTCCCGTGCAGGACAAATCCGCCCCACGCCTTGGATTAAATTGCTCTATTTCCGGCCGGGTTACCGCAGGATACCTATAGGCTGCGCAACAGCCGTTAACTCGAATTGCAACGCACGGTATTCCGTAGGAGATGTTCCCACAGCCTGGCGAAAGCGTCTGGTGAAATAAGCCTCGTCGCGAAAGCCGACCACGAACGCGATGTCTTTGACGCGGCGTGTATCGTCCGCAAGCAACGCTTTCGCCCGGCTGATTCTTTGATCCGTAACCCATTGCACAAAGGTTCTGCCGGTCTCTTTTTTCATCAGGCGGGCCACATAACCGGGTGTCAACGCGGCTGCATCGGCTGCCGATCCTAGCGATAGCGTGTCGTCTTCTAGATTCTCCAGAACATGGCGCATCACTTTGCTGATGGAGTCGCGGCGGCTGACTGCGCGCTCGTTGAGCGCCGCCAGCCGCAGAAGCGGGTCCGCGTATCTCGTGCAAACCAGTCCTATCAATTGCAGGAGATAACCGCGAAGCCGGCTGGTCGCGCCAAACCCGCGTGCACTGTCTATCTCCATCATGAGGTGAACGATACGTTCGACCTCGACGAGATCGGAATCGGTCAGCTTGAAATCCATCTCGTCTTGAAAGCGAAAAGGCGCTAGCTCCGGAAAGCGGATGACGGGAATACTGCCGAGGTCGATCCGGCCATCGACTGCATCGACATCCAGGCCGAGGAAGTCCAGCGCAAAGTTGATCACGATGAACCGCGAGTGTTCAGGGTGAGGAATCATATGCAGCCGGTGCGGCGCGATGAAGGCGACGGAACCGGTTGGGAACGGACGGGTTACATCGCCGATCTGTTGCTTTGTATCGCCACCCAGATTGATCTGGATCTGGAAGTAGTCGTGCTTGTGCGGTTCCGTGATGGCTGAGCGCAAGGTCTGGTCGCGAATATAGAAGTCGAGGCGGTCGCTTCGTTCGGGCATTGCGTAGGTACGGGACGTGCGTTTGGCGAACGCGCTCATTGGCATGAACTCCTTTCCGGGTTCTGCGTGAACAAACGCCAAGGATACCGCTTCGCTTAACGATCTGCCTTTAGCCAGTTGACCCTATTCTCGCTAAGGCCTTCCATCAACACGAGAGCCCAAAAGCCACATGAACAGTAGGGTGGAAAATATGAATGTCCTGCAAGCGGTAACATCATCGTGATGCCTGAAGCTTGGGCGCCGATTCGTCCGGCGTGATCGAAGCCATGAAAAATGCGGACATCACGCGGACACCACCTGCTGGGCATATGAATGGCCCACGTCACTGACCTATAAGCGTTCTATGACCTCTGTTCTTCTACTCGAAAATATCCACGACACCGCGGTTGCGCGTTTCAGCGAAGCGAAACTGGAGGTCGAGCGTCGCGCGGGTGCGCTCGCCGGCGGGGAATTAACGCGTGCACTTCAAGCACATAACCTGATCGGAATTCGATCGGCAACGCATCTCCGGCGCGAGGAAATCGATGCCGCGCGTCATCTGCTCGCAATAGGCTGCTTCTGCATTGGAACCTCGCAGGTCGATCTGATCGCGGCTGCGCACGCGGGGATCCCGGTTTTCAACGCGCCGTTTTCGAATACGCGTTCGGTGGCTGAACTGGTGATTGCCGAAGCCATCTTGCTGCTGCGCCGCGTGCCGGAGAAGAGCGTGCTGGCGCATGCCGGGGCATGGGCCAAGGGCGCGAGCGGATCGTTCGAAACGCGGGGCAAGACCATCGCGATCGTGGGATATGGGAATATTGGATCGCAGGTCGGCGTGCTTGCCGAAGCAATGGGAATGCGGGTCGTGTATTACGACGTGCAAGCGCGGTTGTCGCTGGGCTCCGCTCGCGCGGCACAATCGCTTGTCGACGCGGTATCGCACGCGGATGTCGTGACGCTCCACGTACCGGCGACACCCCAGACGAACCGCATGATCGATGCAGCAACGCTTGCGTGTTTCAAAGCCGGCGCGATCCTGATCAATGCATCGCGCGGTTCGGTCGTCGATATCGACGCGCTCGCGCAAGCGCTGCAGGCCAAGCGGCTGGGCGGGGCTGCCATCGACGTATTCCCGGAGGAGCCCAAGACCAACGCCGACATCTTCAAAAGCGTGCTTCAGCACCTGCCGAATGTGATCTTGACGCCGCATGTGGGCGGTAGCACCGAGGAAGCGCAGGAAAACATCGGGACCGAAGTCGCGACCAAACTCATTTCGTTTTTGACGACAGGCGACACCGTGGGATCGGTCAATTTTCCACATGTCAATCCGGGACCATTGGACGCGCCCGCGCGTCTGCTCAACGTCCACGGCAATGCTCCGGGTGCGCTCGCCACGCTTAATACGCGGCTTGCCGGAGAGGGCGCCAACATTGTTGCCCAGCATCTGCAGACCCAGGGCGAGACCGGCTACGTGGTAACGGACCTGGATAAAGCGCCCTCCAGCGAGTTGATACAGGCGCTGGGCAAGGAACCCGGTTTTATCCGGACGCGCTTGCTAGTGAAGTAATCTGGTTTCATGCACGGGACCGGCCCTTATCGCGGGCAAATAAGCGTCGGTCCGATCCGGTGCAATATCACGCAAGGCGCGCTAGATTGCGCCGCATCCATGAACAAGTGTCGGGGTGCTTAGCTTATACGCGCAGTGTGAGACGACCTGAGATCAACACCGTGCCAAGGGCATCTATCCGCGCTAAGCAAACCTCTCTTCCGGAACCGGAATGCCAGGCCACTGGAGACATTGGCTTGGCAATGAGCCACATGCAAGCGCGTCGCTCCAACTAGCCCTCACTGCATATTCCACTCCATGCACCATCCCCGGGCGTCGGCCAACATTCTTACCAGAATGGCGGATATGGCATGCGGTCGCGTCCTAGGATAGTAGAGCGTCAGCACTCACACGCGGAAAACGCTGTGAGGCGATCTAGTCCCTGCACGGCGTTGCGTGCCCGATGATTCGAGGAGGACTATGCTCGACGATTCTCTCCCGATCCGAAACGAGATGATGACTGCCCGCCAGCGCTGGACGATCTTGCTCGTCAGCGTTGGGGGCGCGCTTGAGACTTTCGACTTTGTCGTCTATGGATTCTTCGCACACGAGATAGGCCGCGAGTTTTTTCCGATCAACGCCGGCATGTCGGCGGATACGCTGTCGTTCGCGGTCCTTGCAATTGGTAATCTCTCAAGACCGATAGGCGGAATTTTCCTCGGCCGTCTCGGCGATAAATACGGACGGCGTTCCGTCTTCACCGTCTCGGCGATGGTGGCAGCGGTCGCCACCCTGCTCATTGGAATGCTCCCTTCATACCGTGCGTGGGGCATGATGGCCACCGTGTTTTTGCTTCTGCTGCGCCTTACGCAGGGTTTTTGTGTGGGCGGCGAATTGCCCGGCGCGGTCGTCTACGCCGTGGAAATAACGCGCGAGAACCACGGCGTCTTATGCGGCATGGTGTTTTTCGCCGTCAACATGGCGTTGCTGCTTGCCGCGGGAATCAACCTGACGGTACAAATGGTGTTCACGCCGGACCAAGTCAGCTCGATCGGATGGCGCATCGGTTTTCTGCTGGGTGGCGTTATCGGGCTGCTCAGTTTCGTTCTGCGCCGTAGTCTGATGGAGACGAACGAATATGCGCAAACCGTCGGTGCGCGGCATAGGGAGCCGCTCGCCGTGTTGTTTCGCGAGCATCTCAAGCCCCTTGCGACAGGCATTGCGGCAACGGTACTGGTGGGAGCATCCAATGGCCTGTTCGTCGCGCACATGCCCACCTATCTCCGGCAGCTTGGCTACGACCCCCAGCGGATCGCGATGGCGCAGACGCTGTACGTGATCGTTGTCTCGGCGTGCATCCTGGTCACGGCGCGTATGGGTGACGTGCTGCCGCGACGTTATGTTTTTCGACTAGGCGCCGTGTTATCGGCGCTGTTCGGCCCCGTTTTCTATGTGACAGTCGCCCGTCATCAGGCCAGCCTGCCCGTGTTGTTCGTGATGGCAGGCATGGTTGCTTCGTTCGCCAATGGAACCTTCGCCTGTGCGATCGCCGAGCTCTTTCCAGTCGGTGTGCGTTTCAGCGGCGTGGGCACCGCGATGAATCTCGGTCTGGCTGCATCGATAGGAACGGCGCCCCTGATTGCCAGCGTTCTGGTAACCCGAACGCACTGGCCTCCGGCACCCGCACTGTTCATGATGCTGTGCGCGACGCTCGCATTCATGGCGTCTTTCGGGATGAAAGAGACCAGAGGAGACGTTGGCGCTTTGTAAAGCGCACACAAGAATCGATCTCGCTGGAGGGCACATGAAGACACACGAACCCATCACGATCGGAAACGTAGAGCTCGACATCGAGCGCTACGAACTGCGCCGCGCGGGGCAGCACATTCGTCTTGAACGCTTGCCGATGGAGTTGCTGATTTTCATGGTGTCCCGTGGCGGCGAACTCGTGACGCGTGCCGACATTGTCAGGACGCTATGGCGCGGCAACGCTTTCCGGGACACAGACAACAGTATTAATACGGCGATCCGGAAGATCCGGATCGCGCTTGGCGAAAATCCTGACGACCCGAAGTATCTGCTTACTATCAAGGGCAAGGGGTATCGTCTCGATGGCGTGCGAACGTCGTCCGCGGAACCGCTGACCGCCGCGCCCGCCGCCGTTCGCGTGCTGGTCTTGCCCTTTGAAAACAAGAGCGGCGATCCGACCCAGGACAGCTTCTGCGATGCGCTCGCAGACGAGACTTCCGCCAACATTGGCGTGCTGCATCCCGAGCAGATCTACGTCATCGCGAGGACAACCGCCGCGCGTTACCGGCGCTCCAACAAAAGCATTGCGGAGATGGCGCACGAGCTGGCTGTCGACTATGTGCTGGAAGGTTCGATCACGCGGGAGGGAGGGCGGGTTCGCATCCTGGCGCAGTTGATTCGCTGTACCGACCAGGCGCAAATCTGGGGCCGCGCCTATGAACCGGTGGCACAGGGCGCGCTGGATAGTCAGAAAGAGGTTGGGACTGCGCTGGCCCGTGAAGTGTCGCCGACGCTCGCTGAACAGCAGCAGCATATGCTGGCAAGACGGTTTCCCATCGATCCGGCGGCCCACGACGCGTACCTGCGCGGCCGGTACTACTGGACCCGTCGCGTTCATTTCCACGCGGGATTTGCCGCCCACCACGCGCTGAGCGGCGAGGACTTCACCCGCGCGCTCGGCTACTTCGAGACCGCCATCGAGCGTGATCCGACCTACGCGCTGGGTTACGTCGGCTTGTCGAATATCTATGGATCGACCGCGACGCACGGCCTTTTTGCACCGTCGCAAGGTTATCCGAAAGCGCGGGAAACCGCGCTTCGGGCATTGGAACTGGACCCGGACCTGCCTGAAGCCCATCAGGCACTGGCCGGCGTGCACTATTTCTACGACTGGGACTGGCGCCGGGCAGAGGAGGAATTTCTCGAAGCGCTGCGTCTGAATCCCAACCACGCTGAAACCAGCCGCCTCTACGCGAGACTGTTGCTGGTGCTTGGACGAGAGGCGGAAGGACACGCGCAGTTCGAGCGTGCCGAGCGCTTCGATCCGCTCGGCTTTGAAGGCTCACGAATATTCGGCATGGTGCAATCGGGCCGGTACCAGGAGGTCATCAGGGAGTTCCTCGCCGACGGGAATGGCAACCGGTCGTCGCTGATCTATCAGGTGCTGTCGATCGCGTTCGAAGTGCAGGGCATGCACAAGGAGGCGGTCGAGGCGACCCTCGACGCGCTGACGCGGTGTAACGAATTCGCTCGGGCGGAGATGATCCGGACGGTGTGGGAAGCGGGTGGTTATGACACGCTCCTGCAATGGTTCTTGCAGGATTTGCTGGCGCGGCGGCAGAGGGGTTATGTATCGCCGCTGCTGTTTGCGGAGATCTACGCCCGGCTGGGGAGGCAGGACGAGATGTTTCATTGGCTTGACGCAGCGCTTGCCGAACGCTCGTCTCGGCTGTGCGAACTTCGTACGAATGCGTGGTTTGATCGATACCGGTCAACCGGGCGGTTTCGCAATGTCGAAAAGAGGATTGGCTATTGAGGGGTGCCGGACGCGTTGGAGAAAGATGAACCGGTCATGGATTCCCGGCACGCTGAGCGCCTGGCAAAACTCAGCGTGCCGGCTCGCCCCGTTGTCCGGAATACGAGCACCTGACCACGTCACTGACCGTGATAAAGGTCTTGCAACCGGGCTTTCTCTCCGGATTGCTGCGAACGAAGGAGGTCTTGATAGACCTGTTGCCGGGTAATTCCCTTCGGTGCTCCTGCATCGCTTCTGGACATATCCGTCACGCCGCCGACGTCCTGCGCAGGCTGCGCGGTTTCCATGGTTGCAGCCTGTTCTTGCGCCCATGCCTGTCCAACGACGAGGGTGGCTGCGCATGCCACCACGATTCTAAGTGTCTTCATCTCGAGTTCTCCACAAAAGAAGGTCGGACACGGTCAGCAGATCGCTGGCCGAAAAAGGCGATACCGAGCGGTTCAACGCTTGTGCGGTGCGCAGTCCGGATCGCATCCGCCCATGTTGCGACGCCGTTTCATGGAACTCCATCGACGCAAGATGAAGAAATCGTTAACGCGCTGCACGTACCGACGCAAAGTGAGTCGGACATGACGTAAAAGAGTTAGGGACGCTAACAATATGCGAACGATCTGGGCAGCCATGACCTAGCACGATGCCGCCAACGGGGGCTTGAAATCGGCCAGCGGATTGAGCCGTGAACCAATGAGCCACTTTCGCGCGCCTGATTCGATCGGTTATATTCGTTACGCCGTTTAACGTAGCCGCTTGGGAGCTGTGTGAGTACAAGAAGATGAAACCGCTTATCCAGTACCGCGCGTGGTGTTTGATGGCACTGGTTGCCATCCAGTCAGTGCTTGCCGACGACGCCCTCAGCAACCGCGGAAACGATCCGTTTTTCCAGATTTCCAAAGCGATCCCGCAATGTCCAACGCCTTTAGGACCGTTGGAGACGGAACAGGAGTGGCTACTCGAAGGGCATTACCGCATCGAACGCGGCAATAGCTGCTGGGTGGAGGGGCGGTGTCGTTTGTCCAATGCGTATCGCTACGATGCCGAGATAGCCGAAGCCGTTCAGCGGCGGCTCAGCACCATCAATCCCGCCACACATTGGCGCGAACAATCGTCGTTATGGCTGATGCTGCAGCGTAGGTTTATCTATGTGCAAGGCTGTATATCGCCCGGTTTCGACAAAGATAAATTCCTGTCTGAGCTGGCAAAAACGGCGGATGTCGACCAGGTCATCGACAACACGACCACCGATCCCAAGGCGAATCCTTTACCGTATAAAACGCTCGCGGATCCGCTCAAGGCGCCGTAATGCAAGGGGAAAACGGAGATGAAGGTCAAACGAATAGTCACCAACATTGCAACGCAAGATGTCGCCCGGGCCAAACGGTTCTATCAGGACGTGCTGGGTCTCGATCTGCTGATGGATCACGGCTGGATCCAGACTTACGGTTCGCAGACAGAAATGAGCGTGCAGATCAGCGTGGCTTCTGAGGGCGGATCCGGCACACCGGTGCCGGATCTGTCGATTGAGGTCGATGACGTCGATACCGCGTTCGACCGCATGAAGAGCGCGGGTTTCCCGATTGAATACGGACCTATCGATGAACCCTGGGGCGTCCGACGTTTCTATGTCCGCGATCCGTTCGGCAAGCTCATCAATGTTCTCGCACACGCATGAGCGCAGAGCTCGGCCAATCGAACCCTAATACCCCTGCGGCACATTCGCCTTGTTCCCCGCCAGCGGTGAACCATAACCACCGCTTTGTGTGTTATTCGGCAAGCCGTTGACCAGCTGCGCCCGCGGATCGGTGGGATTCAGGTTCAACTCGCCCGCTTGCTGATTGCCGTGCGTCGGATATTCGCTGCCGAGCGGCGCGTTCGGCATCAATTTCGTACTGTTGGCCGCTGCGTGCATATCGTCGTTCGGGCTTAAGCCCATGCTCATGGTTTGCGCGTACGTCGCGTGAGTGGCAAATGACGTGACGAGCACGGCTGCGGACATCGATAAAACGCGTTTCAACCGAATGATGATGGTCATGACTGAACTCCGGAATAGTGAGTTGGGTTTCGTGTCCTTGTCGTCTTGTCACGTCAGGCCAGCACGCGTTGTTGTCTGTCAAAAGCTTGTCAAAAGAACGCGATTGCACGCACATGGATGCCTCGCGTCACTTCTTCGCTTTCTTAAGCTTAGCCTCGCGCTTAGACCGTTCATCGATAATTTTTGTCCGGGTTTTGTTCTTCAGCTTTTTCCATTGCTTGCATTCGTCCTTGGTTCGCAAGCAACCGGTGCACAACCCGGTCTTGCCATCGAATTCGCAATGTCGATGCAGGCTGACTCCAGTGCAACCCCGGACTCAGCTATAGCGGATGCTAAGATTTGGAACACTTTGCTCGTTGCACTGTGCCTGACTTACCGGCTTTTGCTTTCGACCATGCAGAAACCCCTGCTGTTTTCCACGCTGAGCCAGCTCGAATTCGAGCGGGCCGTGCTCGGGCGCGTCGTGGCGGGCATGCCGCTGCACGAGGTGCTCGAACACGTGGTTCATCGGGTGGAAAACCGCTCCGAACTGCCGTTGCGCGCTTCCGTGCTGCTCGTGGATGCCACCGGCAAACGCCTGGTTCACGGCGCCGCGCCGAGTTTGCCCGACGACTACAACCGCATCGTGGACGGCCTCGAATTCGGGCCGCTCATGGGTTCGTGCGGAGCGGCGGCGTTCCGGGGCGAGCCGGTGATTGTCGAAGATATCCAGACGGACCCGGTCTGGGCGGCTTTCCGCGATATCGCCCGGCAATACGACCTGCGGGCCTGCTGGTCCATGCCCATTCGCGCCGCCGATGGCCGGCTGCTCGGCACCTTCGCCAACTACTACTCCGTGCCGAAAACGCCGTCGCGCGAGGAACTGGACGACATCGCGCAAGTGGCGAGCGTGACGGCGCTTGCGATCGAACGCCACGCGAGCGACCGGGCGTTGCGGGAAAGCGAAGAGCGCCTGCGGATCGCGCAGCAGGCGGGCGGAATTGGCACCTTCGAGCTGTTTCCGCATAGCGGGCGGATGGCGGTATCGGAGGAACTGTGCTGGCAATGGGGTTTGACGCCGCGCCATGAATACCATCTCGACGATCTGCTGGAACTCGTGCATCCCGAGGACCGTGAACGCGTGCGCGCCGGGCATCTCGACATGCCGGCCGGCGCGCTCGATTACCTCGAGTACCGGATTCGCCGCCCCGACAACGGCGAGGAGCGCTGGATGGCGCGGCGCGGCGAAGCGATCCAGGACAATGCCGGCGGCTTGCGTTATCTCGGCGTGACTTACGACATCACGGGGCATAAGCGCTTCGAAGAGCGCTTGCGTGTCAGCGAGTCGCAATTGCGGCGTTTGAACGATTCGCTGGCCGCCGAAGTCGATGCCCGCACCCGCGAGCGCAACAGCATCTGGCGCAATTCGCGCGATCTGTTCATTGTCGCGAGCAGCGCGGGCGTGCTGCGTGCCGTCAATCCGGCATGGACGGATATCCTTGGCTTTCGCGAAGACGAACTGATCGGCAAGTCGTTTGCGGAGATCGTTCATCCCGACGACGTGGAGACCACTGAAGCCGCGTTGCTATCGGCGGCTCGTTCGGGACTCGTACGTTTTGAGAACCGCAATCGCCACAAGGACGGCTCTTACCGATGGGTATCGTGGGTCGCCGCGCCCGAAGGCGACACGCTTTACGGCAACGGCCGCGACGTCACCAGCGAAAAGGAAACTCAGCGCGCGCTTCAACAAACCGAAGAAGCGCTTCGCCAGGCGCAGAAAATGGAAGCGCTTGGGCAACTGACGGGAGGCATCGCGCATGATTTCAACAATCTCCTGCAAGGCATTACAGGGCCGCTCGAACTGATCCGCCGATACACCCAGCTCGGCCGGACGAACGACATCGACCGTTTTATTTCGATGGCGACCGGTGCGGCAAACCGGGCGGCATCGCTCACGCACCGGCTGCTGGCGTTCTCGCGGCGGCAGCCGCTCGACCCCAAGCCAGTGAACGCGGACGAGCTGCTGCATTCGATTGACGACCTGCTCAAACGTACGATGGGCGAGGCGATCGAGACGCGCGTGGTGCGCAATCCGCATCTCTGGCTCACGCGCTGCGACGCGAACCAACTCGAGAACGCGCTGCTGAATTTCGCGATCAACGCGCGCGACGCCATGCCGGAAGGCGGGCGGCTGACGCTTGAAACGGACAATGTGGAGCTCGGCCACGACTTTGCCGCGCGTCATCCCGATGTGACGCCGGGTCCCTACGTGGTGGTATCGGTGTCGGATACAGGCGCCGGCATGGCCGCCGACGTCAAGGCGCGCGCCTTCGATCCCTTCTATACGACCAAACCGCTGGGCCAGGGAACGGGGCTGGGTTTATCGATGGCTTACGGGTTTGCCAAGCAGTCCGGCGGGATTGCGACGATCGACAGCGCGCCCGATGCGGGCACGACTATCCGGCTTTATCTGCCGCGCTTTTCCGGCGATCCCGGCAAGCAGGAAATCACGAGCGAACTCAACGAAGCGCATCGCGCGGCCGGGCGGCACGCGATCCTGGTGGTGGAAGACGACGCTTCCGTGCGTGAACTCGTGTGCGAGATCCTGCGCGATCTGGATTACCAAGTGCTCGAAGCCGTGGACGGCCCGTCCGGGCTGGCCATACTCAATTCGCACGCACGTATCGATCTGCTGGTCACCGACGTCGGGCTTCCCGGGCTGAACGGCCGGCAACTGGCGGACGCCGCGCGCGCGACGCGGCCCTCGTTGAGAGTGCTGTTTATGACGGGTTATGCCGAAGCGGCGACCCGCGCGAACGGTTTCCTCGACACCGGTATGGAAATGATTACCAAGCCGTTCACGCTGGAATCCATGGCGAGCCGGATTCGCAGAATGGTCACGCTGGGCGTGACGGAGGAATAGGCGCGCGCGGTTCGCCCCTACTCCCGCAAACACTCACCTTTTAGCTCCCGTATACACTCACCTTTTTGTGTGAATGGCATGTCGCTTGCTCGGGACAGCGAACGCCCCTTCGATTCCCGAGCCCTTCGCGTAGCCCTTAACGAGAACGATGTCATGACTCCAGATCCCGTGCCCCGCCGGCCGTCCACCACGGTCTTGCCGCCTGAAGCACCGGGCTTGCGGGCGCTGACATCGCTGATTACCGGCGTGGTCGTGATTTGCACGCTGTATTTCGGTCGCGCGGTGCTGATTCCAATCATCCTCGCCGTGTTGCTGAGCTTCCTGGTCGCGCCGTTCGTCGATTTGTTGCGGCGGTTGAAGTTCGGACAGGTGCCGTCAGTGATTGTGGCGGTGCTGGCGGCGTTGTCGGTGCTGACTGCCGTCGGCGCGCTGATCGGCGCCCAGGTGGCGCAACTGGCCGGCGATCTGCCGCAGTATCAGGTCGCGGTGGAGCGGAAGATCAACGCCGTGCAGGAGAAGACCATCGGCCGGGCAGATGCGATTCTCGGCAAGACGGCGGCGGCGCTCAAGCGCCTCTCGCCGAATCGCCAGGACGAGATTCGCAAGAACGAGGAAAACCCGGCGGCGTCCCCCATCGATTCACCGATGCCGGTCGAAGTGCACGAACCCTCGCCGTCGCCGGTGGAGCTGGCGCAGCGGTTTTTATCGCCGGTGATCAGTCCGCTGGAAACCACCGGCATCGTGCTCGTGGTCGCCATCTTCATTTTGTTGCAGCGGGAAGACCTGCGCGACCGCCTGATCCGGCTGTTCGGCTCGCGCGACCTGCACCGCGCAACCACGGCCATGGACGAGGCCGCCCGCCGGCTGTCCCGCTATTTCCTCGCGCAGCTTGGCATCAACATGGGCGTGGGCATTGTGATCTCGATCGGGCTGGCGATCATTGGCGTGCCCGGCGCACTGCTGTTCGGCGTGCTCACCGGCTTGCTGCGTTTCGTGCCGTACGTCGGTACGTGGATCGCGGCGTTGCTGGCCGTGGTGTTCGCGGCGGCCGTCGGACCCGGCTGGTCGATGATGATCTGGACCATGATCCTGTTCGGCGTGACGGACGTGGTCGCGGGGCAGGTGGTCGAACCGCTGTTGTACGGGCACAGCACGGGGCTTTCGCCGTTTGCGGTAATTGTCGCGGCGATTTTCTGGAGCTGGATCTGGGGACCGATCGGGCTGGTTTTATCGACGCCGCTGACCTTGTGCCTGGTGATTCTCGGGCGGCATGTGGACCGGCTGGAATTCCTCGACGTGCTGTTCGGTGACCGTCCAGCGCTGACGCCCGCGGAGAATTTCTATCAGCGGCTGCTCGCCAACGATCCCGATGAAGCGCTCGTGCAGGCCGAGTCGCTGCTGAAGGAGCGCTCGCTGAGCGCCTACTACGACGAAGTGGCGCTCGAGGGTTTGCGGATCGCGCATAACGACGTGTTGCGCGGCGTGGTGACGGCGGATCAGTTGAGGCGCATCAACGAATCGGCGATGGACATCGTCGAAGGACTTGAGGAAGTGGAAGACGTGGTGATGGCGGTGAGGCAGGAAGAGGAGCCACCGGCCAGCCTCGAGATGTCGGATCGCCAGGCCGGCATCGTGCACGAAACGCCGCCGTCTCACTTCGATGCCGCTCAGGAGGGCCACACGTCGTCCGTGCTTTGTATCGCAGGTCGTGGTGTGCTTGACGATCTGGCGGCGACTATCGCGGTGCAGTTGTTCCGCAAGCATGGCCTGGGCGCGGATCTGGCGCCGTACGAACGGTTTTCGCGTACACGGTTCGATGAAGTGGATTTAACGGGCGTGTCGCTGATTTGCGTGATTTCGTTCGATGCCGCCGAGTCGCCGCCGTATTTGCGCAATCTGCTGCGGCGATTGCATCAGCGGGCGGCTACGGCGGATCTGATCGTGGGGCTGGTAGTGCCGGACAGCACACTGGAAGGCGAGGCGGTGATTCGCAACACCTCGGCGGCAACGTCGTTCAAGGAGTTGGTTGAGGCGTGCGTGGTGGCGGCGCGGCGGCAATCGACCGATGGCGTTTCGTGGGAGGGATTGAATCCGCCGGATGTTGCTGTGGCCGCAGAGGCGGGAGGCGCGAAGGAAAATGCGCCCGTGGTTCCTGTATTGCGGGGAGCTTGATAGTTTCGTTCACGCCAGGGTTGCGGTTGCTGGCAGAACCCCAACCCGTCCTCCGGCGCGACTGAAAACCCTTCTACCGATTGCCGTCGAAGAGATCGTTCAACATCGTGTCGAATGCGGCTTGCGCTTCTTCCAGCTCTTGCAGCGCAGCATCGAATGTCTGCAACGCCATCTGCGACGGCCGGCCGTCACCCGCGGGAGGAAAGTGGCCCTGCAACGCCGTGAACGCGGTCTGCACCTGCCGCGTGGCATTGACAATGCGCTCCATTGCCCGCGCTTCTTCTGTTCGATTATGTTCAGCCGTCATCGGAGTCTCCGTTCTACGAACCCCGATAGTACCAACGGTTGCCGGAGCAGGCACGCGCTCCGGCAACGGCTGACTTACTGCGACGTCCATCCGCCATCGATTTGCAGTGCCGCGCCGCGCATTTCATCGGCGGCTTCGGAGCACAGGAACACCGCCAGCTTGCCAATCTGTTCCGGCGTAACGAATTGCTCCGACGGTTGTTTCTCTCCCAGCAACTTCGAGCGCGCGGCATCGGACGAGATGTTGTCGCGGGTGGCAATATCGTCGATCTGCTTTTGCACCAGCGGCGTCAGTACGAAACCCGGGCAGATTGCATTCACCGTCACGCCGGTGCGTGCGTTTTCGAGCGCGGCCACTTTCGTCAAACCGACAATGCCGTGCTTGGCCGCCACATAAGCCGATTTCCCCACCGATCCCACCAGCCCATGCGCCGATGCAACGTTGATCACGCGGCCCCAGCCTTTGTCGCGCATCGTCGGCAGCGCCACGCGCATGGTATGAAACGCCGACGTCAGGTTGATCGCAATAATCGCGTCCCACTTCTCGACGGGGAAGGTATCGATGGTCGCAACGTGCTGAATGCCCGCGTTGTTCACGAGCACATCGACCGCGCCGAATTGTTCGATGGCGAAGGCCATCATCGCTTCGATCTCGGCGGACTTCGACATATCCGCGCCGTGATGCACGGCCTTCACGCCATGCTGTTCGATTTGCGCGATCGCACCTTGGATAACGGCGGCGTCACCGAAGCCGTTCAACACCAGATTCGCGCCGGCTTGCGCGAGTGCAGTCGCGATCCCAAGGCCGATGCCGCTCGTCGATCCGGTGACGAGCGCGGTTTTGCCGGCGAGCGGCGATGCTGCGGATGAGGTCATGTGGCGAGTCCTGTCGGAGAGGAGTGGGGAGGCCGCAAAGTTTGCCAGATGGGAATGGGGCGTGCATCGGCGGCTTTCACAGAAGCCGCCGATGCACGCAAGGCGTAAAGTCTTAAACCAGCCCGGTCACGTAATACACCGTGATCACGAAAAACACGGCGAGCGTCTTGATGACCGTCACGGCAAAGATGTCGCGATAAGACTCGCGATGCGTCAATCCGGTCACGGCGAGCAGCGTGATCACCGCGCCGTTATGCGGCAGCGTGTCCATGCCGCCGCTGGCCATCGCGACCACACGATGCAGCACGTCCAGCGGAATATGCGCTGCTTCAGCGCCCTTGATGAACGTGTCCGACATGGCAGCCAGCGCGATACTCATGCCACCCGACGCCGAGCCCGTGATGCCGGCAAGCGAACTCACCGATACAGCGGCATTCACGAGCGGATTCGGGATGCTCTTGAGTGCATCGCCGACCACGAGAAACCCCGGCAACGCTGCGATCACACCGCCGAATCCATACTCGGACGCGGTGTTCATCGCGGCGAGCAACGCACCGCCGACCGCCGCTTTCGTACCCACTGCAAAGCGATCGCGCACGCGCCCGAACGCCGTCAACACGACGAGCAGAATACCGAGCAGCAACGCGCCTTCGACGGCCCAGATTGCAATGACCGACTTGATCTGCGTAACGACGGGCGCGTGAATGCCGGGCAGCACGTCGGGGGCGACGGCATAACTGGCGCCGTACCAATCCGGAATCAACTTGGTTAGCGCGAAGTTCGCGACACCGACCAGCACCAGCGGCGCGAGGGCGAGCAGAGGATGAGGCAATTGCGCGCTTTCCACGCGATCCGGTTCGTTCACGAGCGACGTGCCATAACCTTCGCCGGTTGCCATGACCGAACGCCGGCGCCACTCCAGAAACGTCAGCCCGACCACGACGATAAACAGCGAGCCGATGGTTCCAAGCCAAGGCGCGGCCCAGCCGGTGGTCTTGAAGAACGTCGTGGGGATGATGTTTTGGATCTGCGGCGTACCGGGCAGCGAGTCCATCGTGAAGGAGAACGCGCCGAGCGCGATGGCGCCGGGCATCAGCCGCTTCGGAATATTGCTCTGCCGGTACATTTCGGCGGCGAACGGATAAACGGCGAACACGACCACGAACAGCGACACGCCGCCATACGTGAGCAACGCGCACACCGCCACGATCACTGCATTGACGCGTGCTTTGCCGATGTATCGAATGGCGGCGGCCACGATCGACTCGGAGAATCCCGACAGTTCGACCACTTTGCCGAACACGGCGCCCAGCAGGAATACGGGGAAATACAGCTTCACGAAGCCGACCATTTTCTCCATGAAGATGCCGGAAAACACGGGCGCGACGGCAGCGGGTTCGGTCAGCAGTACAGCGGCGAGCGCGGCGAGCGGCGCCGCCAGAATCACGCTGTGGCCGCGATACGCAGCAAACATGAGGAACGCCAAAGCGGCGAGGACGATGAGAAAGGACATTAAGTCTCCGTTAGTTGTTGTGTGTCCGGGCGCAGACGACGCCCGGCATTAGGTGCGCCCTTTATGCAGCATTCATGCCAACGGCTGCGAACCGTGACTCAGCAAGGAACCAAGGCTTTAACGAGCCGTGTGCGTCTCAAAGAATGTCTACTAATCGAGACAGATTGGTGACTCAAAAATCGGCCGAACGGCCGGTTACATAATGTTTCCCCGCAATCTTGCTGGATTTCCACGTTTCGAGATACTCTGTCTCGATATCGAGAAAACCCACGAGACACCCGATGCACAACGACTGGACGCATGTCCCCGTCGATTACAGCGACGTTTTGCGTCGCGCGATGGATTCGCTTTTCAAGACCTTCGAGAATTTCAGCGAAGGCACGTTTATCGTCGATAAGGACGCGCGAGTCGTCTGGATCAACAAACGCTACGCGGCGCGCTTCGGGTTTTCGGACCCGCAAGAAGCAATCGGCCGCGATTGCGAAGCGGTGATTCCGAACAGCCTGATGCGCGAAGTCGTGACGACCGGCAAGCCGATCCTGCTCGACTTGCTGGAAACGGATCGCGAGCCGCTGGTTGTCACGCGCTTGCCGCTGAAGGACGATTACGGCCAAACCGTCGGCGCCATCGGTTTCGCCCTCTTCGACGAAATGAAAGCGCTCACACCGCTCTTTTCCCATTACTCGCGTGTACAGCAGGAACTCATCGCGACACGGCAATCGCTCGCGCAGGCACGGCGCGCGAAATACACATTCGCGAGTTTCGTGGGGACCAGCGCGGCGAGCCTCGATGTCAAACGCCAGGCACGGCGCGCGGCTCAAGTCGAGTCGCCCGTGCTGCTTTCGGGCGAAACGGGCACGGGCAAGGAGTTGCTGGCGCACGCGATTCACGGCGCCTCGACACGCGCCGCGCGGCCACTTGTCACCGTGAACGTCGCGGCGATTCCCGACACCTTGCTCGAAGTGGAGTTTTTTGGCGCGGCCGCGGGCGCGTACACGGGCGCGGATCGGAAAGGGCGCGTGGGCAAGTTCGAACTAGCCGATGGCGGCACGCTGTTCCTCGATGAAATCGGCGACATGCCGCTCGTGCTGCAGGGCAAGTTGCTGCGCGTGTTGCAGGAGAAGGAGTTCGAGCCGCTGGGATCGAACCGGATCGTGCGCACGGATGTCCGGATCATCGCGGCGACGTCGGCGGATCTGCCGGCGCTGGTCGCCAGCGGCCGGTTTCGCGCGGACTTGTTTTATCGGTTGAACGTGCTGTCCATTCACGCGCCGCCGTTGCGCGAGCGGGCGGGGGATATCGAAGCGCTGGTGTACGCCATGCTTGAAGAGCTTTCCGCCGATGCCCGCCCGCGCCACACTGGCCAGTTCGTGCTCCACGACGACGCGCTTCGCCTGCTCGCCGCGTATTCGTGGCCGGGAAATGTACGTGAGTTGCGCAACGTGCTGGAGCGCGCGGTGATGTTGTCGGATAGCGAGCATATCGATGCCCGCGCGCTTGGCGCCTTCATGGGCGCAGCGAGCCCGGAAGGCGCCAGCGCCGTGCCGGTGCCGGATGAAGCCGACGCAACGTCATACGCCCAGGCTATGGCGGGCTTCGAAAAGCGTTTCCTCTCCGATGCCCTGCGCGCAAGCGGCGGCCGCGTGGCGGAGGCGGCGCAGCGGATCGGCATTGGCCGCGCGACGATGTACAAGAAGATCGTCGCATTAGACATAGAGGTTTGAACGTGAGCAAAGAGACGAACACAACGCCGTTATCCCGTGAGCACGAGGCGCTTGCCATCGCCCAGTTGCAGCGCCTGGCGGAAGAGCGCTTCGACGCGCGGCTGGGACAGTTCGAGGCGAAGGAGTGGCTTGACGAGTTATCGAAGACGATTGGCGCGCACTTCTACAACCAGGCACTCGCCGATGTAAAAGCGAAAATCGATGCCCGCGTGGAGATGATCGACAGCGATATCTGGGGGCTTCAAAAGTAACGCGAAGGTACTCGGTAAAGCGCCGCAAGGAGGCAAGCCGAAAGCTCCGCGTGGCATACTCGCGGAATCAAAAAAACAGCGTTAAAAAGGGGTTCCGGATGAAGCTTGTCAGCGTATGTGCATCGCGTTTCCTGGCGCTGTTGCCGCTTGCGGCCGCGGTGTCGGTGTTGTCTGCCTGCAGCAGCGCGCCGCCGCTGTTTTCATCCGATGGCCGCCCGACTTCCATGATCCAATGCCCGACTAACGGCGGCTGGAGCAACTGCCAGCAAAACGCCCGCGCGTTGTGTTCGGGCAGTTACGACGTCCTCGATCAAAGCAGCGACAACGGCCAGAACAGCTTGTTGATCGCGTGCAGGGCGAAGTGATACCAAGCCCGTTCAAGCGCGGCGCTAAGCCGCTGGTGGACCATCCGGCGCCGGATGCGCAGGCAGATTAAGCAGCAGGCGGATCAGGTCGACCTGACGATTCGTCGAGGTCTTCTGATAGATCGACTGCAATTGTTTGCGCACGGTGTCGTGCTGCACGCCGATCTTCCCGGCCATCTCCTTAGGCGTGCGCCCCTCGGCAATATGACAGGCCACCCGACATTCCGCCGGCGTCAGGTCGAACGCGGTTGCGAGCAGATTCGAGTCGACGATAGGCGGTGAATCCGGGTGATAGAACGTGAATAGCGCCGCGGAATCGCGGTTCGCCGGGCCCGCGACCGGGTGATAAAACACGTACACCGCGTCTGCCGCTCCACCTTCCGTTTCCATCAGCCGAAGCATTCGATACGCCGGCGCTTCGTCCGCCGTCGAACGGCATTCGTCCAGAATCCGCTGTTGCTGCCCGCCTTGCAGTTCCAGCAAGCCATCAACTATCTGAACCAGCGTGGTTCGCTTCAACATCTGCGTGGTCGCGTCATTAAAGCGGAGTACGGCGCCGCTCAACGCGACGAGCATGGCGGGCTGGCGCCATTCATCGAGAAAGGGAACCCGGGCGAAAAGCTCGGACGTGGCGAAAAAGCGCGCGTCCTGAAGTTGTGCAGCGCGTGATACATGCGGCGTAAGACGGTCGAGCCATTGCCCGGCTGAAGGAGCAAGGGCGTCACTCTCCGACACAAACTCGCAGAGAAGCGCGATGAGCCATTCGCCGGTATCGAGAATATGCCGGCTTGAAACATGTCCCGATTCGCTTACCTGTCCAAAACCCGTGCCTTTCTGATCCGGCTCGAAGCGCGCAAACGGTTCAATTGACTTAATTCCTAATGCTGGAACCCAATATCCGGGAATTTTGTAATAATCCGTATTTTCTGGGGGCGTGAAACTTTCGGGATGCAAATTAACGAGCTGCTTATCGCGCACGGTAATCCAGACTGCACGGGCGCCAATCAAGCCGGCGATTGCGGCACATACGTTGTGCCACGCTTGCGGGTGTGTCAGCGTTTCATATATAGCGTTGACGGTCTGGTCGTATTGGTCGCTTTCGGAAAGCATCCATTCCTCCGGTCATGCGGATAATTTGCCGATCCGACGCTCCGGACAACTGCATTTTTACTGTTCCGCATTTGCGGAATATACAGCACCCAGCAAGTTTCGCTACTCTGGGCCAGGTCCTTCGAGGGCCCGCGCTGCTTTAGTCCGGTGGCGCGCCGTGCATTGTGCGAATCCTGAACATTCCGCTTGTGACACGTGAACGGTGATCTGTCCGCGCCCTGCCGCAAGTTCGTTCCAGAAAAAGTAGAAATAACATCTACCTTGGAGTTGCAAATGAATCATCGGCAAATCGAAACGGATATTCTGCATCTAGAGCAGGTAATCGGAAGAATCTCCGCTGAAGACCGCATCCCCTTGTCTTACTGGCGTAACCGGGTTGATTCGGTCGCATCCAGCGCACTCGTGCCGGCGCAGCAATCGCGCATGCAGCGAATCATCGACCGGCTTGAACAACTTGAAGCCAGCATGGGATTGAATTGCTCGCTCGCTTAAAGATTAGAATCCGTAACATATTGACGTATTGATTTCCGGCACTTTGTAACGGAGTTACAAGCCGAGGTAAAACTTCCCTTGGTGTCACATTCCCGGCATGTTTAAATGTCGTGCTGAGAGAATGTGACCATAAGAGGGATATTTGAATGTCCGACGCGGGATTTAGCGCGACGCGCCTCGAGCGCACTCGTACTGCTATGCAGCAGTTCGTCGAGACCGGCGACGTTGCCGGCTGCGTCACGCTGGTCTGGCGGCATGGTGAAATTGCCCGGGTCGACATGCTAGGTCACAGCGACAGCGAAACCCGCACGCCCATGATGCGCGGCACGCTGTTTCGCATTGCCTCCATGACCAAGCCGGTGACGAGCCTCGCTGCCTTGATGCTCGTGGAAGAAGGGCGGATTGCACTCGACGACCCCGTGTCGCGCTGGTTGCCCGAACTGGCCAATCCCAAGGTTCTGACGGACCCCGTCGCATCCCTCGACCGCACGGAACCCGCTCGCGCACCGATCACGTTGCTCGATCTCCTCACGCACCGCGCCGGGTTCGCGTATCACTTCAGCGCGTTCGGTGCGCTAGCCGATGCCTACGGCAATGTCTTCAACGGCGTCGAGGCATCGGTCGATCCCGGCGCATGGCTGCAACGCGTGGCCGACCTCCCTTTGATGTTCCAGCCCGGTGCCCGCTGGCACTACGGCATCTCCACCGACGTCCTCGGCGCGCTGATCCAGCGCATCAGCGGCGTGTCGCTTGAAGCGTTCTTCCGCACGCGCATCTTCGAGCCGTTGGAGATGAATGACACCGGCTTCGTGGTGCCGCTTGAAAAACTCGGGCGTTTGTCGGTCGCCTACGCCGTCGATCCAGTGACGCAACAACGCGTGGTGGAAGATCATCCGGCATCGAGCCGCTTCGCTAAACCCGAGCGCTTTCAAAGCGGCGGTGGCGGCCTTGTTTCCACCGCCGACGACTATCTCCGTTTCGCGCGCCTGCTGCTCGGCCGCGGCCGTATGCAAGGTAACGCCGATGAACGCGCGCGTGGTCCGCGCCTGCTGTCGCATCGTTCTGTCGATCTGATGCGCACGAATTTTCTCTCGCGCGACCAGCGCCGCATTCCGGCATTCGGGCAGATCGTGTGGGCGGGGCAGGGCTTTGGTCTCGGCTTGGCGATCGTTGACGATCCTGCACAACAGCGCACGCTCGGTTATCGTTCGACAGGTTCGTTCGGCTGGCCTGGCGCGCTCGGTACGAGCTGGTTCGCCGATCCGGTTGAAAACATGATCGGCATCATGCTGATCCAGCGACGCAGCGTGGAACCCTTTCCGATGGCAGCCGCGTTCGAACGCCATCTCTATGACGCCATCGACGACTGATTGTCGACGCGTGAAAATCGACGGCTGGCGTCGCCATGCCATGTCCACTTCGTGCGCATGCCGAACCTACAGAGCAGCTTATGGCCACCTACAAGCAACTGACCGCACAACTCGAAAAACTGCATCAGGAAGTTGCGATCGCGCAGCAGAAGGAAGTCGCGGTCGCGATCGAGGAGATCAAGCGCAAAATCGTCGAGTACGACCTGACGGCCGAAGAATTGGGTTTTTCAGCCAAGCGTGGCAAGACGCTCAAGAAGCCGCCGCAGCCGCCCAAGTATCGCAATCCGAAGACCGGCGAGACGTGGAGCGGACGCGGACGCCCGCCCGGTTGGTTGGCGGGGCGCAATAAGGAACGCTTTCTGATTGGTACGTGATTGAAGTGAACGATCGGCGCGTGAGGTTCGACGACCGTTCATGCGCGATGAATTTCAATGCAGCGTTTCGCGCAACAACGTCACGTCGTAGCCGAGCTTACGCGCGCGTTCGATCAACGCGGTGCGCTGTTCCGCCGATAGTTTCGCTTCACGCGTCAAGATCCACAGATACCTTCCGCCTGGTTCACCGACGATTGACCACGTGTAGTCATCGGCGTGATCGAGCACCCAGTAGTCACCCACATAGAACGGTCCGAAGAACGATACCTTGAGCTTCGCGTTACTCGAATCCGGCAAGACCTTCGCCTTTCCCTCCGACGACCTGAACGCTCCATTCACGCCTCCACTCCGACATGAATTGATGACCGAGATAAGCCCGTCATCGCGTTTCGCATAGTTTGCCGTGACTGCTTCGCAGCCGCGTTCGAAGCGATTCTCATAGCGTGCAAATTCGTACCACTGGCCCAGGTAACGATCGAGATCGACCGGCTTCGCAGGCTCGGGCACATGTGTGTTGCTGCTCTTGTTGCTGCCCGCCATTGCGCATGCAGCCAGCACGCCCAGTCCGCCGATCACCAGCAAGGCCGCTGCGCCGATGGTGACGGATCGTTTGAATGTCATGGTGATCCTCGTTGTGTTCAAGCAGTGCGCGCGGCCTTATCAGCAAGCTTCATACCGTTGTATCGGGTCCCGCATAGCCTCACCTATAGCGGGTTGAAACCATCGCAAAGCACTGCCGGCGAGCACTCAAAGCTCATGAACACACGTATCAACTGTTTTAACAACGGGTCGCAACTCATTGATAGAGAACGCTTTAACGTGAAGCGCGCATCACGAGGCGAGAGGCGAAAAAGGCTCTTCATGTGCTTTCTCAACAACGCTGAATCACCCTCCCGTATTACCTCACCTATAGCTTCACTCACCGCACGCTTACGCGAGTGAAGTGTCGAACCTGCGTGGCGTATAACGCTTGCGCCCGCAACGGACGTCTCGAAACCAAGTAAGAACGAAGCCGTGAAAGCCTTATAGATAAAGGCTCACAGAGATATACCTCAAGCACTTGATGAAGCTCGCTCATCGCTGCTATCTAGTTAGCGATACTTGAAAATAGCCTCAAGCGTGAGTTTTCATCGGGTCTCGCACCTCACCTCGCGCAGCTCCCGAAATCGCTCACCTTAATCGAATCCGCTCTGTCGCAAGCGAATTCAGCCGCTATGCTCCGGGCCTCGTTCACTTAGCTTCGCTACTCAGTCGTTGCTGGTCTCGTCGTTCTTCACAGTGGCTATCGTGAAGAACGAATCGGGATTGCAGACGGAGAAGAAGTTGGTTGCAACGCTCGGCAAGGTGCTCTGGTCGCTGATCACCAATGCCCCGATTGCGGACATAAAAAAACCCGGTCCTGGGACCGGGCAATCCACCATCGGAGCGAGGCGGAGGATGCACGTCGTCGACAGATCACGCGGCTTCCGCAATCGAATCCGCCGTGATCTTTTGTCTTCGTCGATAGCTTATGCGTGCGCTTATTGCGCGTTCGCGCGCGTGCCGTTTGCTTGCGTCACGGCCGTCGCGTTCGTACCCGACGTGACGTGTCCGGCGCGCGCCGTTTGATACGGCAACAACTGCGGATAGCTGTCCGTGTCGATCGCGTCGAGCTCACCGCTTGCTTTCGCAGCGGCCAGTTCAGCCTTCACTTCGGCCCTCGTTTTTGGCCCGTAGGCGTTCGGCTGGGCAACGTCCGAGGATTGAGCAAAGGCGGGTGCCGACGAGACCAGCACTGCGACGAACAAACTACCAATAAGTGCGCGTTTCATGGTGAACCTCTGACTGTTTGGAGACAGCGCGTTTCACGCCGTCGATGTGAACCAGTCTATTCACAACCCTATCGCTGACCAATGTCGATTGGGAAAACATATTGTTGTGCATCTCGCATGAATGTGAAGTTTGTTTCGAAGCAGGGAGAGCGAGCGCTGGGTCAGCCTTAACCATTGCGATTCCAGTAAAGATCAATTCCTTACACCGTCATTTTTCTGCATTCGCTTAATCGATATTCTCGGTTCATCGATCCAGTCAGATCGTTGTCAACTCACCGAGGTATCTCATGAAACGCGTACTTTCCGTCTTTGCTGCCGTCGTTTTGTTCGCTGTGGCGGGCGCTGCCAACGCTGCTGACAATGCCAAATCGCAGTCCTCGACATGCCAGGGTCCGCCGTCCCAGTGCAACGTGTTCTTCGGTCAATAACTTTTTGCCCAGCACTGGCGATAAAGGCGGTTTTGGGCGGTTTTGGGCGTTTCAACTCTGCCCTTAGCCTTATTCCGCCGAGCGTTTGGCAGTTTAGTTGGATTTATTAAACATCTGCAAAGTTGTCCACAGTTTCTGTGGACAACTTTGTGGAAATCATCTCGAAAATGGCTTGCGGTGGGCCTGTCGCCCGGTAATCAATTGAAATGCTCACCGCGAAGCAGAACACGATGAGAAACGTGCGCCGCCAGAGGTTGATCCGACCTATTTCGGATAGCCGTCGCATCGACCGAACGCCTATGATGGTTTGGCTGGTAAGCGTCAGATTCGTGGATGCACTTCATTCCTCCGCTTCATTCAGTCACCGGGAAAAAACATGACCTACAAGATTGCGGTTGTTGTCGGCAGCATTCGTCGTGATTCATTCAACAAGCAGCTCGCGCACGCGGTAGCGTCGCTCGCGCCGCCGGATTTTTCGTTCGAGTTCCTGGACATCGCGAGCTTGCCGCTCTATAGCCAGGACTACGATCACGACTTTCCTGAGGTTGCGCGAACGTTCAAGCAGAAGATATTGGCGGCGAATGCTTTGCTGTTTGTCACGCCGGAATACAACCGCTCGATTCCCGGCGTGCTGAAAAACGCGCTGGACTGGGGTTCGCGGCCGTGGGGGCACAGCGCCTGGGCCAACAAGCCAGGCGCGGTGCTGGGCACGTCGCTCGGTGCGACCGGCACGGCGCTCGCACAGGCGCATTTGCGTAATGTGCTTGCGTACCTCGATGTACCGCTGATGGGCCAGCCGGAGATGTTCATCAAGCACGACGCGAACCGTATAGATGCAAGTGGCAAGATCGTGAACGAGGAGACGCGCAAGTTCCTGCAGGCATTCGTCGATAAATACACCGCCTGGGTTCAGCGCTTTGCGACGGTTTAGGTGCGGTGAGTTGCCCCCACAACCGGTACGCAAAATGCCAACGGCCCGCTTTAGCGGGCCGTTGGCGTTTCAACAACAGGAGCGGGTTGAGTTACATGTGGTGGTGATGTCCCGTCACGCGATCCCAGCCGTGACGCACGGCGAGTTTGAAGCGCTCCCACGTATCTCCGCCGCCCAGATTGTGGCCTTCCCAGTCGTGGCGCAGTTCGGTTTCCATCGTATCGTCCCAGTTGCGCCGGCCATAGCGCTCGTCACTCCCAGCCGAGGCGCCGTATCGGTACGCTTCCTCGTACTCTTCGTAGCTCGCGCCTGTTACCGCGTACTTCGATTCGAAGTCCGTGCGGAAGTCGTCCTCGTACTCCATATACTCGTCCGGCATCGTGGATCGCGCCCCTGAACGGGTGCCGAGCGACGGGTCGCCGGTCTGGCTCAGCGACCCCGGAACCGGCGAGCCGGTTCCACCCATGGCGCCTCTTCGCGACGACGTTTCGGTTTCATCCAGCGGATCGAGCGGGTCGACGGGACGCCAGCCTTGCTTAGATGCAGCGCCGGTCAGCGGCTCGCTCGCAGCCGACGAACGATAAGCCGAGTCGTTACCCGCCAGCGGATCGGCGGAACGTACGCTCTGAGCCGGATTCGATACTCCCGCGTCGCCAGCCAGCGGTTCATCTAACGAAGTCGCAGCACAGGACGCCGAGCGCCGAGGTGTTTCCTTCGTGTCCTGCCGGACGGTGCCGCTGGTCATCGGATCGCCGCCTGTTGCGCGATACGACGAGTCGCTGCTGCCGGCGAATACATCGCGGGCGATGGGGGTGATCGGATCAAGCGGCTGCGCGGCCGGATCGCCCTTATCCGCGCGCGGATAAGCCCGCGCCCGGTTGGCGTCGGCGCGTGCGGTGCCAAGCGGATCTCCAGGCGGATTCACCGGTGCGCGACCCGGCACGGCGCTGCCTGAGCCGAGGCCGAGTTCATCGAGTAAGGAATGATCGCGGTCGTCGGCTGCGGACGCCGCCGTGCGTCCATGGCTTAGCGTGCCCCAACTCGCCGCGCGTTCGTCAATATCGATTGCACCTTGTTCCGCCAGCGTCCGGCGCGCGACGTCGGCGCGCGCTTCGGTGGCGGTATCGACGGCAACCAGCACGCCTCCACGCCGCACGGCTTCGGAATAATGCGCGACTTCGGGCGGTTGATCGCGGCCGCCGAACAGCATCGAAAAGAAGCGTTCGATGTTCGCCAGCACGCCGCCGGTTTCGGGCGGCTGGCCCGCGCCGGCTACCGAGGCCGGATCGTCGGGGGAAGAGGGTTCAGGCGCAGCCTGGAGTTCGATGTCAGAACGAGCGAAACCCGAGGCAACCAGTGCGCTGCGCGCCACTTCGGCCTGGTCGTAGGTATCGAAGATACCAATAACTGTGTGTCGCATGGCTGCCTCCCTGGGTGGCCTGTAAGCAGTTGCGACGCGTCAAAAACAGTCGTCGCAAGTCTAGTTTAGGTCGCAACTCACGGGTTATCTCGCAACTCGCGTGCCGGGTCGCGAGCGCGCGCGCCGTGACGCCGCCCAAAACACGGCTATCCATCGCGATACCAGCGTGCGTGCGGATGTTTTTACAAAACGTGTGGAAAAAGTCGCTCGGCTCAGTGCGGCGCTTCGCCGTGCTCGCGGTTGTCGGCGCGTGCGCTCAGGTTTTCGCGAACGGTCTGCAGAAGCGAATCGAGCAGGGCGATGTCGAACGGTTTCGACAGCACGCGCGCGTCGACCTGACGCGCTCGATCCAGTTCTTCGGCGTAGCCGGTCACCAGGATCACCGGCATGCGTGGCGTCCAGCTTTGCAGGATCTCGGCCAGATCGATGCCGTTCAGTTTGCCCGGCATGTGGATATCGGAGAGCACGACGTCGAACGGCAGCGCGCCGCCATTCTTCACATCGCGACGGGCGGTTTCGAGCATCGCGATCGCGCCGTCCGCATTGAAGACGTGCGTGACGTGGTGATTCATCATCGACAACAACGCCTCCGTGCCCGCCGCAACTTCCTCGTTGTCTTCCACCAGCAGCACGCGCAAACCGTGCGATTCGCTGGCGGCGGTGGTGTCGTGCTGCGCGTCGAGGGCTTCCGCCGCGGCTGCGTTCGCGCGCGGCAGATAGAGCCGCACTGACGTGCCCGCGCCCACAGCGCTGTCGATCGTCGCCACGCCGCCCGCCCGCTCGCAGAACGCGAACACTTGCGGCAGGCCGAGACCGGTGCCCATGCCTTTGGACTTGGTGGTGAACAGCGGTTCGAACGCACGGCCGAGGATCTCGGGACTCATGCCCGCGCCCGTGTCCTCCAGCGTCAACTGCACGAATTCGCCGAGGATCGGAAAGCCGTCCTCGTGCCGGAAGCACACGTTGTCCGCGCGGACCGAGAAGGTGCCGCCGCTCGGCATGGCGTCGCGCGCGTTCACCGCGACGTTGATCAGCGCGAGCTCGAGTTCGGCTGCATCGACGCGAATCGGCCAACCATCCGTATTCGTTTCGAGGTTCAGCGCGACCTTCGCGCCCAGTGACGCCTTCAGCAATTCGCGGCACGCCGGCAGCCACTTGCCGATAGCGATGGTTTCGTTGCGCAGCGGCTGCTTGCGGGCGACACCCAGCAACTGGCGCGTGAGCGATTGGCCGCTTTTAAGCGCGCGTTCCATGGCCGACAACTCGCGATCCAGCCCCGTAGCGCCGCGTCGCCGGACAATCTGGACGTTGGTGGAGAGGATCATCAGCAGGTTGTTGAAGTCGTGCGCGACACTGCCGACCAGATTGCCCAGCGCTTCCATCTTGCGTGCCTGCCGGTAAGCCGATTCGATCGAGCGGCGCATGGACGCCTCGGCCTGCCAGCGCTCCCAGGCATCTTCTTCATGAGCGAGACGGCGCAGCGAAAGCCAGATCACGCCCCATAGCACCACGCACGGCGCGAACAGCGTCACCATCAGCACGCCGATGCGGCGATACCACCCGGCCCAGATGGTGGCGACGGGATAACCGCTCGACACGAACACGGGATAATTCCCCACTTGCCGATACGCCACGATCTTCATTTCGTTGTCGAGCCCTGAGCGCATTCGCACGACGCCGTTGCGAAGTCCCGAGGTAAAGGCATCGCGCAAGGGCGAACTCGCGGCGAGTTCCGAGCGGCCGGGGGGACGCGTCGGATACCAGGCGAGCACCGCACCGTCCGAGCGTGTGAGGCCGAGCGATACGGTGGTGTGGTCACCCAGCAACTCGCGATAAAACCCGGCGAAATAACTGGGGCGAAGCGCAATCGTCACAATGCCGGCAAAGCGGCCATCCGAGTTCTTGCGTGGCACCGCCGTGTTAAATACCGTCTCGCCGCCCACCTTGCTGAGCATCAGGCGGGAGACGTTTTCGAGCACCTTGTTGTCGCGAATGCCGACGAAGTCGTCGCGCGTTTCTATCGATACATCCGGCGAGGGGAAGGCGCGGCTCGTGGCAATCAGACGCCCGTCCGCGCCAAAGATGGCCACCGACGCCACTTGCGGATAACCACCGCCCATCGCCTTGAGTTTGTCGTGGATAGGGGCTTCTTCGCGGCGCAGGGTGTCGTCGTCCACGCCGTCGATCAGATCGATCATGCGGGCGTTGAGCGTCTCGTTCATGTCGAAGACTTTCAGCGCGTGTTCTTCGGCGACGTGCGCGTTGCGTTCGGCCACTTCGGCGGCATCGCGTTCGCGCGTTTTCAGGTCGCTCCACGACATGCCCGCCAAATACAGGCAGGGCAATACGATGGCGGCGATCAGCAGGATCCGGAGGGTGGTGCGCTGGGCGGCGAAATTGCGCTCCGGCACAACGGGGAACGGCGGCTCGTCTTGCCAGTGGTCAGCGCCTGATTCCTCGCGTTGCGGCGTCATGGTGAGTCGTCGTCTCGATGTAAATGGCTCAGCGCGGCATCTTTATGCATTGGTGAAAAGCAACGATTGCAACGCGAGGAATTCCACGCATTTTAGCTGCTGCCCGATTTTCGCCGGCGCTTGGGAAAGGTAACGCTTGCATAAATCATGCCTTTCAAATTGATTAATCGATTCTGTCAAACACGCTGTAAAGCGCGGGCTCCGTGACGCGTCAAAAGGACGGTAAGTTTGATGGAAAATAACGGCTGACCGGTAAAGTTGGCTGGGAATAATGGCGATCAGGTTCAGAAGAAGTGCCTCCAGTGCGCGGCGCCTGAAGCAGCAATTCAAAACCAACGCCGCGCTACTCCACAGGTCGTAACGAGCGTTATATCCTTAGACTAGACGTTTTTGTACGAAGGTTAAGGTTCACGGAAAGCACGCCGCAAGCCGTCCTCAGGCAACACGTCACAAACTTGATATACTTTTCGCCGCTTCCGGCATGGCTTGTACGCCACCTGAAGCCGGTTTGCGCCGGGTTTGCATCCAGCTTCGAAGCAATTTTCAGCGAAGCGCCGAATTGCCCGGCGCCCGATCTAACACACTGCCCTTGGGGGCGCCACAGCGGAGTCCGTCTTGGCCGTTTCCAATCTTATCGCCGACGATCCTGCTCCCGACGCCGCCAAGGTGACGTCGGGTAGTTCGTTCTATCTCGCCATGCGCATCCTGCCGGCTGCGCAGCGCGACGCCATGTACCAGGTCTACGCGTTCTGCCGCGCGGTGGACGATATCGCCGACGGCTCGCTGCCGCGTGGCGAACGTGCCGGCGCGCTTGAACAATGGCGTGTGGATATAGACGATTGTTATGCCGGCAAGCCACGCAAGTCGCTGGCCGCGCTGACGCAACACATTCATAGTTTTCACCTCTCGCGCGACGACTTTATGGCCGTGATCGACGGCATGGCGATGGACGCCGCCGAAGATATCGTCGCGCCCGACGAAGCCACGCTCGACCTTTATTGCGACCGTGTGGCGAGCGCGGTCGGGCGGTTATCGGTGAGGATATTCGGGATGCATGAAGACGCCGGGCGGCGTCTCGCGCACCACCTCGGCCGTGCGCTGCAACTCACGAACATTCTTCGCGACATAGATGAAGACGCTGAGATTGGGCGCGTTTATCTGCCGCGCGAACTGCTGTCTCGCGAAGGCATTTCCACAACCGACATTGGCTCGATAGTCGGCGACGCCCGCCTGCCGCGCGTCTGCCTGACGCTCGCCGACCGTGCGCGGACGCACTACGCGCAATCCGACGCGATCATGGCCACCGTGCCGCGCGCTCAGGTGCGTGCGCCGCGGATTATGTCGGGTGCGTATCGCTGCGTTCTTGAAGCCAATCTGAAACGTGGCTTCGATCTCCCGCGCAACCACGTCCGCACGCCGCGTTCGCGGCTGCTGTGGATCGTTGCGCGACATATTTTCTGATGGCGCGTCTTGTTCATGTGATTGGCGCAGGGTTGTCGGGACTCGCTGCCGCGGTGCAGTTGCAGCGTCGCGGAGCGCGTGTGGTCCTGCACGAAGCCGCGCCGCACGCAGGTGGCCGCTGCCGTTCGTACTTCGATATCAAGCTCAACGCGACTATCGATAACGGCAATCATCTGGTGCTGTCGGGCAACCACGCCACGCTGAGCTATGCCAAGGCGATTGGCGCTGCCGATGAACTCGTCGGTCCGACCCAGCCCGAGTTTCCGTTCATGGATCTGCGCAGCGGCGCGCGCTGGACCGTGAAGCTTTCGCCGGGCCGTGTGCCGGGCTGGATCTTCGATTCCGCCGCACGTGTTCCCGGCACCATGCCCGCCGATTATTTGTCGCTGGCGCCGCTGCTGTTCGCCAAACCCGGCCGCACGATGCAGCAGACCATGCGCACCAACGGGCGGTTGTGGGACGCGCTGATCAATCCGCTGTTCCTGGCCGTGCTGAATGTCGATCCACGTGAAGGCAGCGCGGTGCTTGCGGGCAACGTGCTGAAGGAAACGCTGCTGGCCGGAGGTCAGGCGTGCCGGCCGCTGGTCGCGCGCAACGGCCTGGGCCATGTGTTCGTCGATCCCGCGTTGCGCCTGCTGCAATATGGCGGCGTGGAGATCAAGCTCGGATCGCGGGTGCGGGAGATCGGCTTTACGGGCACGGATTCGAAGACGCGCGTGACATCGCTTGATTTCGAGGACGGCCGCGTGGACGTGGGTCCTAACGACGGTGTAGTGCTTGCCGTGCCGCCGAACGCAGCGCAGCAACTGGTGCCGGGTATCAGCGCGCCGAACGAATTCCGCGCCATCGTCAATGCGCATTTCGCCATCGATCCGCCGCTTGCTTTCAATCCGATGACCGGTTTGCTGAACGGCACCGCCGAATGGCTGTTCGCTTTCGATGGCCGCCTTTCGGTGACCATCAGCGGCGCCGATCGTCTCCTCGATACCCCGCGCGAGACCCTTGCACAGACCATCTGGCAAGAAGTTGCGAAGGCGGCGCGCTTGCCGGTTGAGCGTATGCCGACCTGGCAGATCGTCACGGAAAAGCGCGCGACTTTCGCGGCCGTGCCGAGCCAGGAAAACCTCCGGCCGGCCACGCGTACGCGCTGGTCGAATTTGATGCTTGCCGGCGACTGGATCGCCAACGGGCTGCCCGCAACCATAGAAGGCTCGATCCGCTCCGGCCAGAAGGCCGCGGACCTGCTTATGAATCCCTCGATGAACTCCTCGGTGCAACGCTGATGAATGAAACTGTCCAGCCACCCGGCATCCAGCCGGTGACGACGGCGGCGCTGGAAGCGTCGGTGGCGCGCGCTGCCAATGCACTGCTCGCCGACCAACATCCCGATGGCTACTGGCTTTATCAGCTTGAAGCCGACGCCACCATTCCCGCCGAGTACGTGCTGCTCGGGCATTACCTTGGCGAGACGCCCAAGCCCGAACTCGAAGCGAAGATCGGGCGGTACTTGCGCCGGATCCAGCGCGCAGATGGCGGCTGGCCTTTGTTCACCGATGGCGCCATGGACGTCAGTGCCACCGTCAAGGCGTACTTCGCGCTGAAGATGATCGGCGATTCGCCCGAAGCCGAGCACATGCAGCGGGCGCGTCGCGCGGTTCTTGCGGCCGGCGGCGCGGAAAAATCGAACGTGTTCACGCGGATTTTGCTGGCGCTGTTCGGCGTGGTGTCGTGGCGCGCGGTGCCCATGATGCCCGTCGAAATCATGCTCTTGCCCGAGTGGTTTCCGTTCCATCTGTCGAAGGTGTCGTACTGGGCGAGGACCGTGATCGTGCCGCTGCTCGTGCTGAACGCGAAGCGGCCAAAGGCGCGTAATCCGAAGGGCGTGCGTATCGATGAACTGTTCTTCGATGCCCCCGTCAACGCCGGCATGGCCGCGCGTGCGCCGCATCAGCATCAGGGCTGGTTCGTGCTGTTCCGCTGCGTGGATACGTTGCTGCGCGCCGTCGATCCGCTGTTCCCGCGCCACACGCGGCAGCGCGCGATAGAAGCGGCTGTGCGTTTCGTCGATGAACGGCTGAACGGCGAAGATGGCCTCGGCGCGATTTTTCCCGCGATGGCCAACTCCGTGATGATGTACGACGTGCTGGGTTATCCGGAAGATCATCCGAACCGGGCGATTGCGCGCAAGTCGATTGAGAAGTTATTGATCATCGATGAAGCGCCGGACGGCGAGGCTTATTGCCAGCCGTGTTTATCGCCGATATGGGACACGTCGCTCGCCGCGCACGCGTTGCTCGAAGCGGATACGCCCAAGGCGCGGGCGGCGGTTTCGCGTGGATTGGATTGGCTCGTGCCGCTGCAGATCCTCGATGTACGCGGCGACTGGATCTCGCGCCGGCCGAATATCCGGCCCGGAGGGTGGGCGTTCCAGTTCGCGAATCCGCATTATCCGGATGTTGACGATACGGCAGTTGTTGCGATGGCGATGGAACGCGCCGATCGCGAAAACGGGACGGCGTTGTATGGCGAAGCGATTGCGCGCGGGCGGGAATGGGTTGTCGGCATGCAGAGCAGCGACGGCGGGTGGGGCGCTTTCGAGCCTGAAAACACGCAGTATTACCTGAACAACATTCCGTTCTCCGATCACGGCGCGTTGCTTGATCCGCCTACTGTCGATGTGTCCGGGCGATGCCTTTCGATGCTCGCGCAACTGGGTGAGCAGCCGTCGACGAGCGAGCCGGCGAAGCGCTCGCTCGACTACATCTTGCGCGGTCAGGAACGCGATGGAAGCTGGTACGGGCGTTGGGGGCTGAACTATATCTACGGGACGTGGACGGCGCTGTGTGCGCTAAACGCCGCTGGTTTGTCTCTCACCGATAGCCGCATGCAGCGCGCCGCGCATTGGCTCATCAGCATTCAGAACGCCGATGGCGGATGGGGCGAGGGCGGCGAGAGTTACAAGCTCGACTATCGCGGATATGAAGCGGCGCCGAGCACGGCCTCGCAGACATCGTGGGCGTTGATGGGGTTGATGGCGGCGGGGTTTGTCGATCATCCGGCGGTGGCGAAGGGCGTGCAGTATCTGCATTCCACACAGCGTGAACATGGCTTGTGGGACGAAACGCGATTTACGGCGACCGGATTCCCGAGAGTGTTTTATCTGCGATACCACGGGTATAGGAAGTTCTTCCCGCTGTGGGCGCTGGCGCGGTACAGGAACATGATGCGCGATGGTGCTTCGCGCGTGACGGCGGGCATGTGAGTTCGTTGTCTGGTTCCGGTTCTGGCTCCGTCGATGCGCGTTTGCCCGTCATTGCGGTGACGGGGATGGCGTTCGAAGCGCGTATCGCTCGTGGGCCGGGCGTGGAAGCGGTGTTTGCGGCGCGGTCGGATTTGCTTGAGCGTGCGTTAAGCGAAGCCTTGGCGCGGGGATGTTCCGGGATTATTAGTTTCGGCACGGCGGGTGGGCTTGCGCCTGAGTTGGAGCCGGGGACGCTGGTTATCGCTAGTTCTGTGTCGGGACCGTTTGGAATCCTCGATACCGATCCTGAGTGGTCCGCGCGGCTGTTTGCTGCTTTTGCCGGGACGCCGCTCGAAGCGCGTGCGGTTAGAGGGACGATGGCCGGTGTGACTGCGCCGTTGACTGGGGTGCAGGAGAAGAGCTCGATGTATCGCGCTACCGGTGCGCTGGCGGTGGATATGGAATCGCATATTGCCGGGGCGATTGCTATGGCGCGGGGGTTACCGTTTGCGGTGTGTAGGGCGATTGTTGATCCGGCCTGGCGGAGTCTGCCGAGTGCTGCGACGGCTGGGTTGCGTGATGATGGGAAGACGACAATTTTGCCGATACTGCGCGAGTTGTTGAAGGAGCCTTCGCAGTTAGGGACGTTGTTGAGGATCGCGGGGGATGCGAGGGCGGCACGGACTTCGTTGGTGCAGGCAAGGCACGCTTTGGGTGTGGCGGGGGCGTTGGGGGTTTAGAGGTTTTGGTTTTCTTTGTTGTTCGCTTGGTTGTGCGGCGCTGCTTTGATGTGGGTGGCGATTGCGCGGTTAGGCGGGAAATTGCGGCCGGTGGTTTGGCGTCCGACCGCGGTTCAATCACCCATGCAGCGATAAGCCCTTGATGGCTTTATCGACCGATTTCTTCGGTCCTCTTACGGCTAGTCCGACTAGATCGGGCGCATCGGCCAGCTCCTTTAGAAACACTTCCCGATTGGCCTGGTCGTGGCCAGTTGAAAACATCGCGCGGACGTAGACGGCGCGGGTTAGTTCTCGTTCTAAGCCTTGGCGGAAGGCACGGAGGAGGCCGGCGCTGTCGGTTTGGTACACCATCATCGGCTGGCCAAGCAGACGGGCGTAGGTTCTGCCGGCGGCATCGATGTAGGGTTCGCCCATCGCGTCAGGCGCCGCGCCCGCGATGCCGGTCGCGAGGAACGCGGTGACGTTGAGTTTCTGCCAGACGGCAAGGTCGTCGAGCACGATGATGGCTAGTTTGGTATCGAATTCCATGGGGGAGAGGCTTCAGTGGATGGTCACTGTGGAATGGTAATTAAAGTGATGGTCGGGTGGGGTGATGGCGTGTCAGAAACGAATACGCTTCGATGAAATTAGCACGCGGAGAGGGTGGCGCGTGTTTTGGCCGAACGATGTTCTGTGGATGACGCGCCTAGCAGTTCACCTTTGGCAAAGAATCTCATCCAGTCGGATAATTCGTTGGGTTGTGCGTATGTTGCTTCCAACAAAGTCAATCATTCGCGCTATGAACGACCAACACGAATCCGATCATGTACGTGATGTCTATGCACACTTTGGCTTAGCCATTTATCTCGCTCAGTGTCTCGAACAATCTATCTTCCAGCATTTATTATTTTTTGAACATTTTCCGAAAGCAGTCGCTGAGTTCAAGTCCGAAGATGCTTGGATCGGTGCCTTTGACGCTTTTGAAGCACGAGAGCTGGGTCAGACAATGGGTAAGCTGATACGCCGAATTAAGGACGTAGGACAGCCCACGGAAGTTATTCAGGCATTGCTTTCGGACGCGCTTAACCAGCGAAATTGGCTAGCGCACGGGGTACTTCCCTGATCGCGCAGTTTCATTTACGCAGAAATCAGGACGTGACGCAATGATTGCTGAGCTTAGGGCCATACAGACTTTGTTCCGTGACACAGCGAGAGAAATTGACGCCGTTACGATGCCTGTTGCAAAAAAGTACGGCCTGACAGAGGAAGCGTTGGCAAAGGTAATCGCGGAAATCGGTGGAGAACAAGATACCTAAAATTGGCAGCCATCAACGTGCCCGATCATCTTCAGTAGCGCTTAAGGCACTTATGCGCCTAAGCGTTGTGCAGGATGTTAGCGGCTCATGTTCGGCCGAAGCTACCGCTCACTCATCGGAGTCGAGGTGGCCGTTTTAGGCCACTGAACGGCCGTTCACCAATCAGGCGCCGCGAACGGCCGGTTACACATTCACCGGCTGCGTATTTTCGGTATCGAGATGTGGTGCGGTGGCAGTAGGTTCGGTTTGTCTGTTGCCACCTCTTTCGTCTAGTGGTGCCCGAATAACGTCGCCTTAACCGCGCACTGGGTCGCGTGCCTTCAAACGACACGTGCAGTTCCAGATGCTCGCCTGTTCTGCTCAGCGATGATATGGCGACGCGTCATGGTGCAACTGCTCCGTTGCACTCAGCGCAATTAGAGCGGTAAAGGCGTAACGCTCGACCAGTCAGGTAAGGCATCAAGATCCGAGCGCATCGTAACGCTTTCCTGTTCGTTGGGATCCGTTCGGGCGATCACCGCGACGCAAGGCTCATCCGCGCTCGCGTTGTACGGAACATGCGGCACCCCTGCAGGGATGTAGAAGAAATCTCCGGCCCGAACCACCACATGCTGCTCCAATCGTTCGCCATACCAGCACCCCGAGACGCCGCTCAGTTGATAGATGGCCGTCTCATGTTCCGCATGGAGATGCGCTTTGGCACGGACACCCGGCGGAATTGTTGCAAGCTGAAGATGCATATGCTTCGAGCCCACGCTTTCAGCTGAAATACCTACAGCATAGGTCAGCCCTTGCTTCCCCTCGAACTGTGGGCCAGCTTGCACCAGTTGGCAGGTGGGTGTGTCAGGCTTGTGTGCGCTAATGTTCATTGCTTCTCCAGACAATGAGCGCCGACGTCGGCGAAATGGCGGGCATATGACGGCAGAATACACCCGCGCACGGTCCGAAGACGGTCGTCCTTTATGTGGTCATGTACCGTGTATCCCGATGGGTGTTCGCCTTCGCCCTTCGCCCACGTCAACATAGCTCATCTCGGTGTCAAGGACTACTACACGCTTTCTTGGATGTGGATCTGAGGCTGTCATGTTTGACTCCTGTCAGGAGGTTTCGGCGATCTTCAAAGAAAGCGCGCGGCCGCCATGGCTGCCATCGACCCCCGCGATCTGGTAAACTACCTTGACGACAGAAGGTAAAGTACTTTGACTATATAGTCAAGGATCTTGATGATATTTTAATCTGTGACGACATAGGCGCTCGTGAGTAACTTAAAGGAAGAAAAGGAAGACAACTTTGCACCGGCCCTGGCTGCCGCCGGCCGCGCCTTGACCGCCACCATGATGGCCAAGGTTGCTAGTTGTGGGTTCAACGACGTGACGCCCGCCTTCTCGAGCCTCATGCCGCTGCTGGATGCGACCGGCGCCCGTCCCAGCACCCTGGCGCAGCGAGCCGGAATCACCAAACAGGCTATTAGTCAGCTGGTTCGGGAACTAGAAACACGCGGCTATGTCGAGCAGGTACCTGACTCAACCGACACGCGCGCCAAGATCGTGCGCCTGACGAAGCGCGGGGTCGCCTTACACGCGGCGTCTGCGGAGGTGAGACTGGAACTGCAGTCCGTTGCTCTCGCGAAGCTTGGCAAATCGAGAGTATCGCGGTTGCGGCGGGATCTCCTAGAGCTTGCCGCCGCTCTTGAGGAAATGCGCACGCGCTGAAAACGTGAGGTGGGTTCTGGTACCGCCGCAGGGAGTGGGGGCGCATGCGCATCGCGGCCCTCCTGCTGCTCAGCGGCAAACCGATCAACGAGCCGATGGTATGGCGATGACGCATTCTCTTGTCTCCGAGAGCGCTTCATAGCTGTAATCCCAAGGGCCGATCACGGCACCGATCAATGTCGGATGCTGCACCATCATGTGGAAACCCATCGTCATGATGTCGGGGTCGCCCCTTGTTGAACGTCGTGACCAACACCACCGGGCCCGGCTCGATGAGCCCGAGCGCGAAGCTACCGTCACGTACATCCCATCAAGGTCAGAAGCCTTATAAATCTTGGACTTAGGCTTCAAATTACGCAGTGCAGCGTCGGTTAGCATCGAGGTTTTCCTCCTGTTTTTTGACGGCTTTTACCGTCAGGGATCAGGAGATCTACTGATGCCCGGAAAGCCTCCCAGAGCAAGACAAGCGTAGAGCCCAACGGGCGACTTAGCCCAGGTGTTGGGGGTCTGCATCGCTTGCGATGTAGGACCCCAACACCTATCTTGTCACCATAAACAATGCTAAAAATCGACAACAAGTGCGAAGCCGACTGCATATGCCGAATACATCTCCGGTCCAACCATTCTTTTGCGTTCTTTCGCAATCCTTCGCATCGAATCGCATAAATATGCATTGTTTCGCATTCGAGACCGAAAAATTGAAATAGCGCAGTGAACCGAACTGGAAACTCGTAAGATATTTCGGAAACTTCTCGTGCGTTGTCGAAACGAGCCTTGAAACAAGAAATCAAATCTGTTGAGGCGATACCGGACGATGCCATCGTAACCAGCGGAAAGCCGCTATTTTTACGGGCTTTCCGGGGTTTTAGTGCTCGTTGATGCCGGTCTATACCAGACGCGGGATCACTCCCACTCGATTGTCAATTGCGGGGCGGAACCCTAGTGGAGACGGCGTTTTCGCCCGGCCATGTGGCGCGGATACCGTCAACGATACCGAAGTTCTTGCCGGCACTCAATGGCTTTTGTGGGACCGCATGGGAGCATTCACGCCCGCTTTAACCCGAAAGGGAGAACCGGTATTTCTGGAAGGTGGTTAATGCACAGAATACCTTCGAAAGGAATAGCAACGTGATGTCACTTCCTTTGTACATCATCAGAACGGACGCGCCATACCAGCCCGCGCCGCATTCCCTACGTGGCGCGACGTGCCGCCGTCCTTCGCGCATTCGACGTAAGAGGTCCAGTGAGTCGAGCGCTCGAACCCGAGCTATCGTTTAACCCACCATCAAGCAAAGGCAAGTCATCACAATTTTGCAGTGTCACTAATCTGCCTCATTATTTAATAAGTTGAAGAAAACATTCCTTAGACTAGACTGGTCGATAGCTTCTATCTGCACACATTTTATAATTTCCAATGGGGGAGCGGATTATGGGCGATCTTGTCGTCGATCACGGTGATCCATGGTGCGAGGTATATGCGCTTTCCGACGCAGGCCAGCGCAATTTATCCCGATACAGATGCGCCGGATGGCACATATACTGGATTTTTTTATTTACAAAAACTCGACTTTCTATCGACCTCCACCTACATTGAGACGCAAGGTGTACCGCTTTGTGCCGCACATGAATCGAAGTCGTGCGGACGTCCATGTCGATATTGGTGCATGTCGTAATCCGACTCTGGACGGCGAACCATCACACGGGACTTGGCGTTACGCCGCTTATTAGGCAGCTGGGTAGCAGTTTCCTCGGCACGACTGCAGTCTGGGCCCGTCCACGATTCTCAGGTGGTCCTTGTCAAAACGCATTCGGCACGCCTGCGGTCAGGTCGCCGATTGTGATCCATGTCATGTCTCAGGAAAGGTGATCATCATGCAATCCACGTGCAATCTAATTAGCAATACGAACTACGTTCGGCGCGTCCTGATCGTTTTCACCCTGGTCACGGTCGCCGCATTCCAGCCCGCCTCAGGCCAAAGTCTCGTCATCAGGGATCTCGGCATGCTCCCCGGCGGTAACAGCAGCCAAGCTGTCGGGATCAATGAGCGCGGCCAAGTGGTCGGTTACTCGTTCGACGCACGCGGGGATCAGCACGCTTCTCTGTTTGAAAACGGAGTGGTGACCGACCTGCACACACTCCCCGGTGGCGATACGCTTTCCGCCGCTTACTGGATTAACAATCGCGGCCAAGCGGCCGGTTACTCGTTCAACTCGAGCGGGTACCCGCGCGCCACTCTGTTCGAAAAGGGGCAGGTGATCGACCTGGGGACGCTCCCCGGCGGCGACAACAGTGCCGCTAGCGCAATCAACGATCGCGGCCAGGTGATCGGTTGGTCGTTCGACGCAAGTCGGGCGTCGCAAGCCTTTCTGTTTGAAAACGGGGTGATGACCAACCTGGGCACGCTCCCCGGTGGCTACTACAGCTCCGCGTACGGGATCAACGATCGCGGCCAAGTGGTCGGCTGGTCCACTGCAAGCGACAACAACGAGCACGCTTTTCTGTTTGAAAAAGGGGGGATGACCGACCTGGGCACGCTCCCCGGCGGCAACAGCAGTGCCGCTTACGGGATCAACAATCGCGGCCAGGTAGTCGGCTCGTCGACTACCGCAGGCGGGGATCAGCACGCCTTTCTGTTTGAAAAAGGGATAATGACCGACCTAGGCACGCTCCCCGGTGGCAACAAGAGTGCCGCTTACGGGATCAACGAGCGCGGCCAGGTGGTCGGCTCGTCGAACACCGCAAGCGGGTGGCAGCAGCATGCCTTTCTGTTTGAAAAAGGGGTGATGACCGACTTGGGCACGCTCCCCGGTGACAACCAAAGTATCGCTCAGGGGATCAACAATCGCGGTCAGGTCGCGGGTTACTCCGCGCCGGATTCCTCTGTGTGGCACGCCGTCCTTTGGACACGAGAAAGATGACTGCCGACCTCTAGCGGTCGACAAAAATTGTTGAAACTGCGGGACCAGCCATAGCGCCGGGTGCGCGATGGCGCCAGTTCGATTACACGGGTTCGACGCTAGCAAGATTAACGGAGCACGAGTTGACAGCGGGATCACAACCGCGCAGATTGTTGTCGATTGCGATATTGAACAGCGCGATATCGCGGACCGCATTCGACGAACGCTGAAATGGCAGTCACTCAAACTTGAAGGAAGCATCGGTAGCGGGTGAAACTTATCGGCGCCTATGGGTTTTCCCTGGTCTCAACCTATGTCGATACCAGCGTCGCCGAATCGTCGTAGGGGTATGTCCAACTTCTCCACTGAAAGGCGCTCACACCATGACTAACGGAACTGTCCGTCTCCATTGCGTCTTGCGCGCTACGCCCGAACGCATCTATCGAGCCTTCCTCGAGCCCGATGCGATAGCGAAGTGGCTCCCTCCCTACGGGTTCACCTGTCAGGTCCACCACATGGATGCCCACGTTGGTGGCACCTACAAGATGTCCTTCCGTAACTTCGGCACCGGCAGCAGCCACTCGTTCGGTGGCGAGTACGTCGAACTGGTGCCGTTCGAGAAGATCCGCTACTCGGATCGATTCGACAACCCGAACCTGCCCGGCCAGATGCACGCGACCATTTCATTGCAGCAGGTGTCCTGCGGAACCGAGCTCACCATCGTGCAGGAGGGGATACCCGAGGTCATTCCTGTGGAGATGTGCTACCTCGGCTGGCAGGAGTCGCTTGTTCAGTTGGCAAAGTTGATCGAGCCCGAGATCCCGGACTGACTACGCCGGCACAGGCGTGCACTCCATTGCTCGAGGCAGCCAGCGGTCAGCTTTGGGTCGCAAGTACGCATCCGCGTGTAGTGAACCCTGACGTTCGCGGCTATCGATGTGCGAAGGTCAGGAAAGCGACCTGTAGCCGTCTCACCAACGTCAATAGCCGAATGTCGGCAATGGCCGAAAAGGGGCCGTTCACCTAAAGTCTGTACAACTGTTTTACGGCGTGAGTCCGGCAGATTGGAACCAATCAGCCAAGAACCGCCCACACGCTCACCTCACATATAGTCAACTATCCCCAAACGGATTCCCTTTCTTGGTCGCTGGCGTTTGCGTCTTTGTCGCCAGATGGTTCTGCAACCAGAACATCGCTTTGTTCAATCCAAGCGTGTGCCAGTCCTGGCCTATTTCGCAGATGAATACTCGATCATCGGCTGCTGTCGCACGCGAAAACGAACCTGCCAATTCCTTGGCATCGCGATCCGTGTTCAGCACCAGGAACGCGCCCATTTGATGCAGGTGCAGGAACTCGTAGTCGTCACCTGACACTTGCGCCGCGATGTCTTTGATCTGTGCGTGCTGCTGTGTCGGAGTACCGATAAATATGCTGACCAGATACGTCACTTTCTTGTTCATGTGCTTCCGCCGTACCGTAGTTGAATGGATTAAGAACTTTGATTGTCACACAACGGGATGCTGCCCCTCGCCGAGACGCTAAGCGAACATCGGCGAGAAAGAGGCTCATGAAGGCACAACCGCAGTTCGAGCGGCGCAACAACTTACCAAGCAGGGCCCAACCCGCCGTCAGATTCAGCTTCATCGCCCGTCGCAACGTGTTGGAAAACGGGCGTGGTCCACGTCCGCAGCTTGACGAGCAAGACGCCAAACCGAGCCAACCATAAACCCCAAAACGAAAAAACCGGCGAGCCGCCCACGCTCGCCAGTCCATCCATCCCCACCGAATCATCACGTCACCCCGATGCTATTTGCCATGCCCCGCGTCCAACGGCTTATGCCGCTCCGCTCCCGACCCAGGAAAGAACGTATCCCAAACCGCTCTAACCCCTTCTGCCGCCGTCGCCTCAGCATTGATGTTCTCCACACCATCCACCTTACTTGGATCGGCGCAAAGGCCTCGCCAGTGCGTGAAGACGAGCATCGGTTTTTCGGTCCATCCATCTGCGCCGAACTTCGCGAACGCCGTGTCGCCGCTCGTGAGTTGCACCTCGTACCACCCGTCGCGCGTCGGCGTGTAGTCGCTCAACGGAAACCATGCAGTCGATTCGAGTTTCACAAGCGCCCCCATAGGTCATTAGGACATCGCTGTCGATAAAGCGATTCCGCATACCGCATGCCTGACATCGTGGGTAAAGCGCTTAACCACCACGCATTAACCGTTCACCGCTTCAACGACCATGCGCCACCCCACGCATCACATCAAATTGACATAGTTAGTCTGTATAAGAAGCGCTCCAACCCGGTGCATGTATCGAATAAATGAAGTGCTCGCCACATCGGAACGGCCCAAACCGTCCCAACAAACCCTGAATCGCACAAATCCCGTTGATTCTTGGTTTTTGTTTATTGATAATGCCTAAACACAAAGACGTACCAGATCGACTGGTGCGCTGAGAGAGTAGTGAGTCGTCCACATGAGGGGGATCAGACATGCAATACGCTGAGATCGCTTACGAGAACGTCGTGTTGATTCCGCTGGCCGCGTACGACGATGGAATGTATGCAGCCATGCTTATCGTCAGGGAGATCGATGGCTTGCAGCGCGCGACGGGCGTGCTGGGGCATTTTCCGTGTCCTGTCGATGCACGTAAGTTTGCCCTCGCGCATGGTATGGCGGAGATAGACCAGCGCCGCCATGCACCGCAACAGCGAGTAATGCAGCAGTCTTTCGATAAGGCCGCATAAACCCGCGCATTCCAAGCCGAAGCGAAAGCCAAAGCCGCTTGAATCAATCCGCATAAGCGTCGATAAAATGCGCCCGCAGAAAAGCGGGCGTATTTCGCATTGCGTCGGCTAATTCGCTATACAACAAGCGATGCAAACCATCGCCTTAAATCAATTAATTAAACGCTGCCTTTTTCTGCCTAATCGATAGCCGCACCGAATAGCTCGATTCCCGAATTTCATAATCCGTCGTCGCGCGAGGAGCCGCCTAACCCGCCCCCGCACGAAGCTCCTCCCCCAAAAACTCCACGAACGTCCGCAGCTTCGCCGACAACTGATGCCGCTCTAAATAAACCGCGTGGATATCGGCATTCGGCAGCGCCCAATCGTTCAACAGCACGACAAGCTTCCCGCCCTGAACCAGCGCCTCGGTTTCCCATTGCGAGCGCACGGCAATGCCGCGTCCATCCAGCGCCCATTGCAGCACCGCGCTGCCGTCATTGCTGCTGAGCGGCCCGTCCACCTTGATCGTCTCCGCCTTCTTGCCGCGCGTGAAATTCCACGCCCCATAAGCAGATTCGTTTTCGCGCAGTACGAGACACGCGTGCCGCGTCAGGTCGTGCGGCGTGACGGGCAGCCCATGTTTCTCCACATACTCCGGCGATGCACAAACAATCCGCCGGTTCCTGAGCAGCAAACGCGCGTTGATGCGCGCGTCGGGAACATCGCCGAAACGGATGCCCAGGTCGAAACCTTCCTCCTGCAAATTCACCGGCCGGTCCGACAAGTGCAACTGGATCTTGATCGCCGGATATCGCTCGATGAACTTCGATACCGCTGGCGTTATCCGACTCCGCCCGAATCCAAACGATGCATTCACGCGCAGCAAACCCGTCGGCTCCGCCCGGCTTTTCGTGACGAGTTGCTCCAGTTCGGCGAGTTCATCGAGGATGCGCGAGCCGTTCGCCAGATACAGCTCGCCCTCGGGCGTGAGGCTGACGCGCCGCGTGGTGCGATTTAAAAGCCGCACGCCCAGCCGCCGTTCCAGTTGCGCCAGACGCTTGCTGATGGAAGGCGGCGTTACGCCGAGATCGCGCGCGGCCGCCGCCAGATTGCGATGCCGCGCGACCAGCGTGAACAGGTTGAGGTCCGAAAAACCGTCCATCCATTAGTTCCTGGAAGTTAAGTCTGGATTGCCTGAATAGAAACTGTATCGGCAAATGCATCAATTAAACTTCATAAAACTGCGGGAGACAACGATGTTCGATGGCTTCAAGGACGTATCGGCAAAGGTCGATAGCGTCAGGATCAAGGCGATAACAGGCGGCACTGGCCCCGCGTTATTGCTGCTGCATGGCCATCCTCAAACCCACGTGATCTGGCACAAGGTCGTGCCCACGCTGGCGAAACACTTCACGATTGTGGCCGCGGATTTGCGCGGTTACGGCGACAGCGACAAACCGCAAGGCCTCCCCGATCACAGCAACTATTCGAAGCGCCGCTTGGCACAAGATCAGGTCGACCTGATGCGCACGCTTGGTTATGAATCGTTCGCGGTGCTTGGTCATGATCGCGGCGGCCGGGTGGCGGTTCGCATGGCGCTGGATCATCCGAAGGTCGTGACGAAGCTGATCACACTGGATGTCGCGCCGACGCTCGCGATGTACGAGAAGACCTCGTTCGAATTCGCACGGGCTTACTGGCACTGGTTTTTCCTGGTCCGTCCCGCGCCGTTCCCCGAGACGCTGATCCGTGCCGACGCCGACCTGTACCTGAAGCAGACCATCGGCGCGCGTAGTGCGGGTTTGAAGCCGTTCACGCCGGCGGCGTACGCCGAATACTTGCGCTGCCTGCAACAGCCCGACACGGCGCATGGCATCTGCGAGGACTATCGCGCGAGCGTCACTATCGACCTGGAACATGACCGCGAATCGCTGGCGAAGGGCCAGAAGATCAAGTGCGATTTTCTCGCGCTGTGGGGCGCGGAAGGTGTGATCGAAAAGTGCTTCGATCCGATCGCCGAGTGGCGAAATTTCTCCGATAACGTCAGCGGCCACTCGCTGCCATGCGGTCACTACATTCCGGAAGAAGCGCCCGAGTTGTTGATCGAGTGCGCGCTGCCGTTTCTGCGGGCTTGAGCATCATGTCGAACCGAACTCTCTATCAAAAACTCGTTGAGTCGCACACGGTGACGTGTATCGACGATCAGAACGTGCTGCTCTATGTCGATCTCCATTTGATGAACGAGTACACGAGTCCGCAAGCGTTCAGCGGTCTCGCTGAGAAACATCGCCCGGTGCGCCGTCCGAAGCAGCAACTCGCTGTGGTGAGCCACATCATTCCTACGCATGCCGAATCGCCGCGTGTGATTCGTGATGCCGCATCACTGCTGCAAGCCGAGAATCTCGCGCGTAACTGCGACAAAGCGGGCATCCGGCTTTATGCCGCGAACGATCCGCTGCAGGGTATTGAGCACATCGTTGCGCCGGAACTAGGTTTGATCCGCCCCGGCATGGCCGTGCTTTGCGGCGATAGCCACACGACCACGTACGGCGCGTTGGGCGCGCTGGGGTTTGGTATCGGCACATCGGAGGTTGAACATGTGCTTGCCACGCAGACGCTGGTGTATCGCGTGGCGCGAACCATGCGTATCACCATCGATGGCGCGCTGCCTTATGGGACCGCATCGAAGGACGTGATTATCTGGATCATCAGCCGTATCGGCGCTCAGGGCGCGCGGGGTTATGCGGTGGAATTTAGAGGCCCGACCATCGCGTCGCTCTCGGCGGAAGCGCGCATGACCTTGTGCAACATGACCGTGGAAGCCGGCGCACGGGCGGCGTTGATCGCGCCGGACCAGACGACGTTCGACTACGTCCGCGCGCATGCCACATCGCTTGATGACGCCGCGTGGCAAAGCGCGCTCGCCGAATGGAGCCATTTGAAATCCGACGCCGACGCCATCTTCGACGCCGAATACACCTTCGACGCCCACGACATCGCGCCCTTCGTCACGTGGGGCACGAGCCCCGATCAAGCGATGCGAGTAGACGCACTCGTCCCCGATGCCACCACACAAGCCACGCCCGAGGCCGCCGCCGCATTGCGTCGAGCGCTCGATTACATCGGCCTCGAATCGAATCAGCCGATAGCAGGAACGCCGATCGACCGCGTGTTTATCGGCTCATGCACGAATGGGCGGATTGAGGATTTGCGCATCGTTGCGTCGATTGTGCGTGGACGCAAAGTCGCCAAAGGCGTACGCGCGATGGTCGTGCCGGGCTCGGGTTCGGTGCGTCGCCAAGCTGAAGCGGAAGGCATCGCGGAGACGCTAAAGAAAGCCGGTTTCGAATGGCGCGAGCCGGGTTGCTCGATGTGCCTCGCGATGAACGATGACTTTCTCGAAGCGGGCGAACGCTGTGCATCCACCACCAATCGCAATTTCGAAGGCCGGCAAGGACGCGGCGGCCGCACGCATCTGATGAGTCCCGCGATGGCAGCCGCTGCCGCGCTGACCGGCAAGATCACCGATGTCCGCACGTTGGAGACACATCATGACTAAAAAGCTGACCACGATTGAAGACAGCGCCGTGCCATTGCCGATCGAGAACCTCGATACCGATCAGATCATGCCGAAGCAGTTCCTTCGCATCATCGATAAAGCGGGTTTGAGCAAAGGCTTGCTCTACGACCTTCGCTTCGATGAACATGGCGAGCCGCTTGGCGGTAGCGTGCTGAATCAGCCCGCTTACGACGGCGCGCGCATCCTGATCGGCGGAGCAAATTTTGGCTGCGGATCGAGCAGAGAACATGCGGTATGGGGACTTCAGCAATACGGTTTCGATGCCGTCATTGCACCGAGCTTCGCTGAAATCTTCTACTCCAACGCAATGAACAATCGCCTGCTGCTCGTGCAACTCGAGCGTGAAGCGGTGGACGTGTTGCTGCGCGAATCGACGGATGATCCGGCGTCGAAGATTCTTATCGATTTAGAAGCGCAGACGGTTACCTCGACAACAAGCGGCCAGATTTTCAAGTTCCCGCTGGGTGCGCGGCACAAGCGCATGGTGATCGAAGGCATGGACACGATCGATCTCACCCTGACCTCGCTTGCCGATATCGAAGCCTTTGAAAAGCGCCACTTCGAGCGCCATCCCTGGGCCGCCGTGATGTAGCCCTGGCGATACGGCCGCACAGGCCGTATCGCGAGCAGTGTTACTTTGCAGCCGGCGCGGATGCCGGCTGAGCCGCGCCCGGATCGGCGTAGTTCGGCAAGCCTTGCGAACTGCTGCTGCCGCCCATGCCCGGCGTCTCCGGCGCAGCCGTCGCGCTCGCGCCAGTCGCTGGTGCCGCGGTCGGGCTGCTCTCATCGCCGTAATCCGGCAGTGCCGCGTTCGCCGCGCCCGTCAGCTGATACTGGCGGCGTTGCGTGTAGGCATCGCGGACGAACGCGTATTTATCCAGCGCGGCTTGCGACAGGATATCCGTCGCGCCGAGCAAATCGGCCCGTGCGCTGACGAAGCGCACGCCGAACAGCACCGCGTTGGCGCCCGTACTCAGATAGGTTCCCGGGTTGAGCGGGTAGCTGGCAATCCAGCTCGTCGAGTCGCGCACCGAACTCGGTCCCAGCAGCGGCAGCACCAGATACGGCCCCGCCGGCACGCCATAGTGGCCGAGCGTCAGCCCAAAATCCTGATCGTGCTTGGGCAGCCCCGCGGGCGTCGCCCAGTCGATCAACCCGCCAATACCGAACGTAGAGTTGAACGCGAAGCGCACCAGATCTTCAGTGGCATCGGTGATCTTCAACTGCAGCAGGTTGTTCGCGAAGTTGCCGATATCGCCAATGTTCGAAAAGAAATTGCTGATCGCCGTGCGCAGCGGGGTCGGCGTGATCTTCACGTAGCCGGTCGCAATCGGGTGGGCGACGTATTTATCGGCGGCGTCGTTGAACTTGAAGATCTCGCGGTTCATGGGTTCCAGCGGATCGTGCGGGTTACGATCAGGGCCGGTGGCACAACCGGACAGGGCGAAAGCGGCGGCGAGCATCACACCGCCGGTCAGCGCTCGCAAGTTGCGGGCGGCGCCAAGCGTTTTTGCCATCGTCATGAGTCGGTTTCCTTGGGGTCGTGCGTGAATAGTAGCTGCGTTTAAGGTGCGGTCTTAACGGTGTGGGCCGCCTTGCGCCGCACTCGGGGTTTTCCCATTAAAACCGGCTGAAAAACCACTGCGCCGATCAATGTAGTAAAAAGCGCCAGGACCAGAAGCCTGCCCATGCTCGACGTGCCTGGATGATGCGAAAACCACAAACTGCCGAACGCTGTCGCCGTGGTGGCGGCGCTGAACAACACGGCGTGCGTAAGGCTGGATTGCAGCAGGCCGGTTTGTCCCGAGCGCCACGCCATCACGAAATAGATCTTGAACGCCACGCCAATGCCCAGCATCAACGGCAACGCAATGATGTTCGCGAAGTTCAGCGGCATGTCGAACACAACGCACAGCTCCAGCGTGACAACCGTCGAGACGAGCAAAGGTATCAAAGTTCTTAAAACGTCGCCGACTCGACGCAAAGTCAGCCACAGCAGGATCGCGATGGCGATCAGCGACCACGCCGCCGCCTGCTGGAACGCCTTGATGATCGTATCGGCCGAATGCAGGATGGAAATCGGCCCGCCGATCGCGTCCGGCGCGGCTTTCTGCACGGCATGGGCGAAACGGGAGAGCAACTGGTCGTCGTCGCGATTCTTGCCTGCCAGCGCTTTGGGCGACACTTCGACGAGCGCGTGGCCGTCGGCGGCGAGGAAGTTGTCGGTTATCGATTTAGGCAGCGATGCCAGCGTGATCGGTGACGGTTGCAGCAGCGAACGCATCTGGCCCAGCGCGATGCGCAGCGGGTCGGACATGGCGTGCTCCGCGCGGTCGCGGGTGGCGACATCGGCCGAAGCGAGCTTTTTCAGCGTCGCTGCCAAATGACGCGCTTCGTTTTCGCCGGGGCCCGGGTGTTCATCGGCGGCGAGTTCCAACTGATTCGAGAGGCGCTTCAATGTGGCGACACGCACGGCGTCATTCGCGAGCGTGGCAACGCGCTGGTTCAACGCGGGCAGAAGCTGCGTTGCCGCGGCGGCGATCAAATCGAGCTTTTGCGGTTGATCGGCGGGAATGAGCGTCGATAAGGTCGTCGCGCGCTCCACTTCAGGCAATTTCATGAGTTTCGCCGCGATCTTGTCTGCTTCCTCGAGCGAAGGCGCGAGCACTTTCACATCGTTCACGGCCGCTTCGGGTGCGTCTTTCAACGAGAGCAGCGTGGCCATCGACTCCGTTTTCGGGTCCTTGAGATTCAGCGGATTGAAGTCGAAACGCAGGTGCGTCAGCAACGGCAGAGCGCCGATCACCACCACCAGCGTGCCGATAAGCACCGGCGTGCGATTGCGCGCGAGGTAATCGTCGACGGGCGCAAGCTTCGGAAATCCCGGCGAACCTGCTTCACCCGGCGGCGCGAACACTTTGATCAGCGCCGGGAACAAGGTCATGGTGGTGAAATAGGCGACCAGCATGCCGACGCCCGCGATCTGCCCGAGTTCGGAAACACCGCGATAAGCCGTCGGTAAAAACGAGAAAAAGCTCGCGGCGGTCGCGGCGGCGGCGAGCGTGAGCGGCACGCCGACGTGCCGCGCGGTGCTGACGAGCGCCACGTCCAGCCGGTCGTCCTTGAAGCGTTCCTCGCGATATCGCACGCCGAACTGGACGCCGAAATCCACGCCGAGCCCCACGAACAGCACCATGAACGCGATCGAAATCAGGTTCAGCGCGTGGACCATCAGGAGGCCGAGCGCGGCCGTGATCGCGAGGCCGACGAACAGCGTGATGAACACCGAGACGATCAACTTCCCCGAGCGCAGCGCGAGCCAGAGGATCGACAGCACGACGAGGAACGTCAAAATGCCGTTCAGCACGGCGCCGTCTTTCAGCGACGCGAATTCTTCATCGGAAAGCGGCTGTTCGCCGGTGAGCCGCACCACGGCCCCATATTTCTCCGATAACTTCAACTCAGCCGCTGTCGCGCGAATCGCGTTCGTTCCGCTCGCGCCGGGTTCGAGCGCGTTGTAATCGACCACCAGTTGCGCGGTCACGAACGCGCGCGCGGGCTGCGTGGCGGAGGTGTCGACGAGATTGCGCCACGAGAACACGGCGGGTTGATTGGCGACGACTTTATCCAGCACGACCGCGCTCTGGCCCAGCAGTTTCGACATCTGCCCGAGCGTCACCTGACCCATTTGCAGCGGCAGGTTGAGGCTGGTGTTGAGCGTGCCGGCAAGGCCGTTGAGCGTGGGATCGTGGGCCAGCGCATTGATCAGCGGGCGCGCTTGCGCGAGTTGCTGGGTGGTGTCGGCGACTTTATCGGTCGGGAGGTAGAGCAGGCCGTTGTGTTCGAAGAAGTCGCCGCCTGAGGGCTGGGACACGGCTGTGAAGTGGTCGGTGCGCTTGGCCAGCGCGGCGGCGAGCTCGTTGGCGGCGGCATCGGCGAATTCGGGCGCTTGTGCTTCCACCACTACGAGTACCGTCGATCCACGTTGTGGAAAGGCTTTGTCGATAGCCTGGCCGCGCGCCGCCCATTCGGGTTCCATCTCGATCAACTGGTTGATGTCGGTGCTGATCTTGAAGTGATGGACAACGTAATAGCTGCTCAGCACGGCGAGCAACAGCGACAAAACGATGACCCAGCCGGGTCGGCGGATCGATAACGTGACGAGACGGGCGATGAGAGGCGTGAGCATGAAGACGAATGCCTCGGAGGGCGTGTTCTGGTGGTTTGCAGAGTGGACAACGTGCCCTGGGGCGACGCGTGAGTATACCGGGCGCGGGGAGGTGGCTACAGATGGGGGATTCAGGGGGGGTGCTCGCTGGAACGATATGCGAGGATCAATCGAACATTTAATGACAAATTGTACTAACATTGTATGACCGCACAGATCCCTTTCGGATTAACATTGTCATTACGGTGAAGCGATGAAAACAACGATTCGCAGGATGGGTAATTCGCAAGGCGTGTTGATTCCGAAACCCATCCTGGCCCAACTTGGGCTGGAGGACGAAGTGGAGATGGAAGTGGAAAACGACGCAATTGTTTTAAGAAAACCGCAGAAAAAGGCGCGCCAAGGATGGTCCGAAGCAAGCAAGGCAATTGCAGAAGCCGGCGACGACGGACTGGTGATGGGCGAGTTTCCGAATGCGGATGATGCGGAGCTTTCGTGGTAATGCGGGGAGAGGTCTGGCTGATTAACCTCGACCCCACCGTTGGCGGCGAAATCCAGAAGACCCGGCCATGCGTGGTGATATCGCCACCTGAGTTGCACGACCACTTGCGCACGGTGATCGTTGCGCCAATGACGACTAAAAGCCGGCCGGCGCCTTACCGCATATCCGTTTTGTTCAGTCAAAAGAAGGGGCTGATCTTGCTCGATCAAATCCGCACGATCGACAAGACTCGCCTGGTCAAGAAGCTCGGCGCTATTCCGGCTAATACGTTATCCGTCACATTGCGGACGCTGCAGGAAGTCTTCGCAGACTAAAAATCCAACGCTTAAGTCTCGCTCCAAAGCCTCAGCAGATTGTGATAACACCCCACGAGCGTGCGTCTGGCGGCATCGTCGGCATTCTGTGCGTTGAGCCTTTGAATCGCGTTGTCCATATCGAATAGCAGGCTGCGGCGCGTGTCGTCGCGAACCAGGCTTTGCGCCCAAAAGAAACTCGACACCCGCATTCCCCGCGTCACCGGCCGGACTTCGTGCAGGCTCGTCGCCGGATAAACAATCGCGTGCCCCGCCGGCAACTTCACTTCCTGCACGCCGTAGGTATCCTCGATCACCAGCTCGCCGCCGTCATAATCCTCTGGCGGCGTGAGAAACAGCGTGATCGATACATCCGTGCGTACGCGCGTGCCATGTCCCGGTACGAGGCGGATCGCGCCATCCACATGACTGCCGAAGTGCATCCCGCCTTCGTAGCGGTTGAACAGTGGTGGATAAACCCGGTTGGGCAGCACGGAACTGATGAACAATGGATGCCGCTCGAGCGCACCGATAATGACATCACCCAGTTCAAGCGCAATCGGCGCTTCCTGGGCAATCTGCTGGTTGCGTTTGACCGGCGCGCCCTGATAGCCGGCCGTCGCGCGACCGTCCACCCAAGCGTCCGAAACATCTAGCCGATGGCGCATGGCCGCGGCGTCTTCAGGGCTGAGGACGTTGGGTATCGAGAGGATCATGTTTTTATCCAGCTAGCGTGAGCCGCGCGAAACTCATTGCGCGGCTCACGTGTCCCGCAGTTGATCAATAGAAGCGGTAGTTTAGCGTTGCAAGGAACGTCCGGCCGTAACCCGGCACCGCGCGCCCGCCATCCGACGGGATCAGCGCATCGTAGTAATGCTTGTTGGTCAGGTTCTGCACGTTGAACTGGATGTCGTAATGTTTCTGGTGATACGCGGCCATCGCGTCCCAACGCGTGTACGCGGGCACCTGCACTAAGTCGTTGCTGGCCGCATAACGCGCCGATGTGTAAACCGGGCCGCCGCCAAAGGTCCATTGCGGCGTGACATCATAAGTTATCCACAACGTGATCATGTTGCGCGGCGTGTTCGCGAGCGTCTTGCCGTTGGTGTTGTCCAGCGCCTTCACCACCTTGCCGTCCATGTACGTATAGCCGCCAAAAACCTGCCACTTGTTAGTGATATGACCAGCCAGCCCGAGTTGATAACCTCGTACGCGCACATCTCCGTCGAGCGTATAGCTACCGTCCGCCTGGAGCGTCCGGGCATTGGTTTTATCGATGTTGAACAGCGACTGCGTCACCGACAATCCGCCGCCGAGCAGATCCCACTTCGTGCCGATTTCATACGAGCGATTCGATTCCGGCGGCGTGTTCTGCTGGTTGTTCGTCAGCGTCAGCGCTTCCAGAGACGGATTGAACGACGTGCCGTACGAAACGTAGTACGAGTGCCAATCGGTCGGCTGGAAAATGATCCCGCCTCGCACGCTGGTGAAGTAGTTGGTCTGCGTGGCGTACGAAGGCAGGTTGATGGTGTTCTTGATCGATGCTTCGTACCTGTCCCAGCGCAAGCCGCCCACTACCTTCCAGTACTGGCCGATGGACACCGTATCGTTGGCATAGATGCCAATGCCGTTCGCGCTCGATTCCGCGAGGTTGGTCGCCACGACTTTGGTACTCGACGGACGCGTGGTGTATTGCGGATTGAGCAGGGGCACGATCGCAAGCGTGTTCGACGGCAAGCCCGCCGCTGTCGCGGTGAACGACTGGTTGCTGTATGTCTCGTGGCTCAGGTCAATGCCTGCTATCACCTCGTGCTTGAGCGGGCCCGTGTTGAACTTGTAGTCGATATCGGTCGTGTTGTAGACCGAGTGATCATTGATGTTGCGGTCCTTGCCCTGCAACTTCACATACAGCGATGACAGCGGCAACGAGGTGTAATTGCCGTTGGCCAACGCCGTCGACGTCCCCAACGGCCCGGTCAGCACGGCCGCCGCGTTGGTCGCGGTCGCTTCCGTGCTGTAGTGGCTGAACTGCGTCTGGTTGCGCAGCGTGAGGTTGTCGTTGAAACGATGCTGGATGCGCGCCGAGAACGTCTGCACGTCCTGGATCGTGCGGTCACCTTCAAAGCCGTAGAACTGGTTCTTGCTCACCGGCACCGGCGCGCCGTTCACAGGGGGAATGCCGTAGTCCGGCTGGTCGCGGTTGTGCTGGATGAGAGCGGAGAGCGTGACTTCCGTCGGCGTGCCGATGCCGAAGCGCACGGTCGGCGCGAAGCCGTAGTCCTTGTTTTTCATCACGTCGCGCGTGGAGCCGAGATCCTGGCCGAACGCGTTGAGCCGCACGGCGGAGGTGCTGGAGAGCGGCTGGTTGATGTCGAAACTGGTGCGATAGCGGTCGCTCGTGCCGACCATAGCCGACACCGACGCGTGCGCTTTCAGCTCAGCCTGTTTGCTCACCTGGTTGATCACGCCGCCCGTGGAGCCGCGGCCGAAATACAGCGATGACGGGCCGTACAGCACATCGATGGATTCCAGGTCGAACGTGTCCCGATAGTACTGTCCGCGATCACGGAAGCCATCGAGATAGATATCCGTACGAGCGGAGAAACCGCGCAAGTTGATGTTGTTGCCAATCTGGCCGCCTTCCGCCGCGCCAATGGTGACACCGGGGACGTTGCGAAGGGCATCGGAGAAAGAAGTCGCTGCCTGCGAGTCCAGCACGGCTTTTGGGACCACAACGGCGGCCTGGGGAATATCGCGCAACGCTGTTGGCACCTTGGCGCCTACGCTGGATTTTTCGGGCTGGAAATCGGTGGCGGTGTCGGCCTGGCCGGACACATGCACGGCGGGCAAGGTGGCGTTTTCGGCGGGTGTCGCGGTTTGGTCTGTTCGAGCGGTTCGATCGGTCTTGCTGACCGGCGCAGCCTGCGCGTGGGCATAAAGCGGCGCGGCAGCGGGAGCCGCCACCACGGTCATGATCGCCGCGGCCAGCGGTGTCTTCCTCAACATGTGTTTCCCCGAGTACTAATGGTCGATGACCGGCACCTTCGTGCGCTGCCGGTCAATGGCTTCCGCGAATGCCCGCGGCGGCGTGAGTGGCTGGCGAACGGCGGAGCCGAAGCAGTAATTGCATCGTCGCGATGGACAGGTGCCGCTCCTTTATTTGTTAAATGCGAATCAATATCATTACACAGGTAATAATTGTTTTCAATACGGATGCGCGGACTTTCCAGGAGGCTGACGTACGAAGTGCGAACTCGCGATACGCAGACGCTCGAACGCTTGTTGGAAAGCGGGCCGAGTCCGCAGGTGTGAGAGCAGGGGACTTTTCGCGGCCGCGGTCGTGGACCAGTAGAATCGATGCGTGCTGCCTGTGTGCTGCCTGTGTGCTGCCTGTGTGCTGCCTTCGACCGGCTCCCGCGTCAGTCGCACGCCGATGATCGTTGGAGTTCGCTGAACTGTCGCGGGAGACGCGGGTCGATATACTTACGGCGTTTTTAGCCAACCCGGCGCTTCGCGCTGCACGCCACCCTCCATTACTCGATAACGGTCGTATGAAACGCTATTTACCTGTCCGCATTGTTCTGCTCGCTCTGGCCTTCTCGGCGGCGCTGTTTTCCAGCACGTCGTTTGCCCAGACGAGTCCTGATGCCGTCGTTAAAGGCGCAGTGGAAGGAACTGTCAGTGCGATGAAGGCTGATCCTGCGGCGCGTGGCGGTGACATGACCAAGATCACGCAACTGGTGCAGACGCGTTTCGTACCGGCCACGGATTTTCAGCGCACCACGCGGATTGCCGTCGGCAAGGCATGGAGCACGGCGACGCCGGAGCAGCAGAAGCAGCTCTACGATCAATTCCAGACGCTGCTGGTGCGCACCTACGCGTCGTCGCTGGCGCAATTACGCGATGAAGACGTCAAGTTCAAATTCGACGTCCCGACACTCGATGCCGGCGCGAAAGACGCCGTCGTGCAATCGCATGTGTACTCCACGGGTGGTGACAATCCGGTGCGTTATCGACTGGAAAAGACGCCGGACGGTTGGAAGATCTACGACATCGACATGATGGGCGCGTGGCTGATCCAGGTGTATCAGACACAGTTCGCGGGACAGTTGTCGAAGGGTGGCGTGGATGGCCTGATCAAGTTCTTGACCGCACACAACGCGCGGACGGCGGAGTGACAATTAGCGGAGTTGGGACCGGGATTCGCTCACATAGCGTGGATTGGCCCCCTTGGTCATCGTGTAGCAGCAGGACAAAAAGGCGCATCTGGCGGCAAGCCGGGAGCGCCTTTTTTTGCGCGGTAATTGTCAACGCCCGCCCATTGACAAAACATCCCTCTGTCCGCCAATATGACTATAGACATATGACTAGGGGCACAAGATGCCAAATCGGCAAGTATCGAAATCCGAATTCAAGGCGAAAGCGCTTGAATTCTTTCGGCAGGTCGAGTCTTCAGGGGAAAGTTTGATCGTGACCGACCATGGCCGGCCAACGCTGGAGTTGCGGCCGTATCGTGCCGATGCGAGGGACCCGCTCGATCTTTTGCGTGGATCGCTATTGCGTTACGACAATCCGACGGACCCTGTTGGGGAAGACGATTGGGAGGCAGTGCAGTGATCGTTCTGGATACACACACGCTGATTTGGTGGGTAACCAACGATGCTGCACTGAGCAAGAAGGCCAAGACTGCAATCGAACGTGAACGAGCCGGGGGCGAAATCATTGTTTCGGCGATCTCCGCTTGGGAAATCGCGATGCTCGTAGAGCGTGAAACGATAGCGTTCTCAATGGACATGGAAAACTGGCTAGCGACCGTGCAGCAGATTCCGGGCGTGAGGTTTGCTCCGGTCGACGTCGATGTTTCCCTGAAATCCGTCCAACTACCGGGCGAGTTCCACAAAGACCCTGCAGATCGGCTGATCGTAGCGACGGCCCGGAAATTTGCCGCGCCGCTCGTGACGAAAGATCTCAAGATAAGGGCTTACGCCCACGTTAAAACAATCTGGTGAGCTAGGTTGCGAACGGGTAGACGCGGCCGTACCTTATAACTTTATGCGCACCAAGTTCACCCCTACACACTCACCCCCGCACCTCAACACTCCGACACAAGCACCATCGCCTTCGACGAAACGCTCTTCGCCGACATCAGCGCTTTCTCTCTTACCGCGGTCATGTTCTCGGTCTCGCTGGAATACCTGAACGACGCTGGCAGCAGTCGATAATCCGCTGCCACCTGCGCGGCCTTTGTCTCGCTAAAACCCGTTTTGTGCAGCATTTTTGCCAGCAGTGAGTAGTCGTCCAGATCGGCTTTGCCGAGATTGATCATTACGCTGAATTCAGCTATTGCTTCCTGCTTGTTTGCTTTGAAAACACGCGATGCTACACGGGCGCGCCACTTCCGCATCTTGAAATACAAAACGGGCGGATAACGCCGCTCTTCGCGACCTCATCCACCCGTTCCTTTTGCCGCATGCAATTGGCTGGAGTGATCAGCCGAAGCTAAACCGACCAGCCAATTGCAAAGTGCTCAAACTCAAGCCGCAGCTGTCGTTGTCTGCTTGCCGCCCTTGTTGTTCTTCGCGCGGCCGATTTCTTCCAGCTTGATCTCGACGTGCTTCGAGAACACGAATTCCGCCGGGCGTTGATTGTCGACCGGCAGGTCCTTCGCATAAGCACCTTCGGTACGCGGACCACGCAACGCGACACCCAGCGCCTTCAGCGGATGCGAAACCGTATCCATTACGGCAGTGGCTTCGAAGCCGCAATGCACCATGCAGTCCGCGCATTTCTCGTACTTGCCCGTGCCGTACTTGTCCCACTCGGTGGTTTCCATCAATTCCTTGAAGGTCTTCACATACCCTTCGCCGAGCAGATAACACGGACGCTGCCAGCCGAACACAGTGCGTGCCGGGTTGCCCCACGGCGTGCATTCGTACGTCTGGTTACCGGCCAGGAAGTCGAGGAACATGCTCGACTGGCTGAACGACCACTTCTTGCCGTTATCGCCGCGCTTGAAGATGTCGCGGAACAATTGCTTCGTCTTCTCGCGGTTCAGGAAGTGCTGCTGGTCCGGCGCGCGTTCATACGCATAACCCGGCGACACCGTGATGCCGTCCACGCCCATGGGTCCGAGCGTGTCGAAGAAATTCGCCACGCGCTCAGGATCGGCGTCGTTGAACAGCGTGCAGTTGATGTTCACGCGGAAACCGCGGCGCTTCGCTTCCTTGATGGCCGCAACAGCCTTGTCGTACACGCCGTCTTGCGAGACCGAATGGTCGTGCGCCTGCTTGTCGCCGTCGAGGTGAACCGACCAGACGAAATACGGATTCGGCTGGTAGTCGTCCATCTTCTTTTCCATCAGCAGCGCGTTCGTGCAGAGGTAGACGAACTTCTTGCGCGCGATGATGCCCTTCACGATCTGCGGCATTTCCTTGTGCAGCAGCGGTTCGCCGCCAGCGATGGACACCACCGGTGCACCGCATTCATCGACGGCGGCGAGGCAGTCTTCCATCGAGATGCGCTGATTGAGAATGGGATCCGGGTAATCGATCTTGCCGCAGCCGTTACACGCCAGGTTGCAGCGGAACAGCGGCTCCAACATCAGCGCGAGCGGATAACGCTTGTTGCGCATGAAATGCTGGCGCGCGATGTACGCGCCAACCCGGACTTTTTGCAGCATCGGAATAGACAATTGCGTGTGCTCCTTAATCTTCGCGAAGGGCGCCGGCGGATGCCGTTGCCGCGGCAAGCGGCTTCGTCAGCTTCGCGGGGAGTTTGAATTCAACTTTTTCTTCGCGGCCGGACATTGTCGTGACTTCAACGGGGCCCAGCGCGCGCAGTGCATCAATAACGTGTTTGACCATTTCTTCCGGCGCCGATGCGCCGGCCGTAATCCCGACGGCCTGCGCAGCCGAAAACCATTCGGCTTTCACTTCCGAGCCATCTGCCACGAGGTAGCTCGGCACGCCGGTTTCGGCGCCGATCTCGCACAGGCGATTCGAATTCGAACTATTCGTTGCGCCGACCACGAGCAACACGTCGACTTGTTTGCTCAGCTCGCGCACCGCAGCCTGGCGGTTTTGCGTGGCATAGCAGATATCACGCGTGTCCGGGCCGACGATGTCCGTGAAACGGCGATGCAACGCGTCAATAATGTCGCGCGTATCGTCCACCGACAACGTGGTCTGCGTGACATACGCGACGGGCGCATCGACGGGCAGCGCGAGCGTTGCCACTTCAGCTTCGCTTTGCACCAGCACCACCGTGCCGGGAATCTGGCCAATGGTCCCTTCCACTTCCGGATGCCCCGCGTGACCGATCAGGATCAGCGTGCGGCCCTGCGCGACATATTGCCGGCCCTGCACGTGCACCTTCGTGACTAGCGGACACGTGGCGTCGAGCACATCCAGACCGCGTGCCTCGGCGTCGGCTTCCACTGTTTGCGCTACGCCGTGCGCGCTGAAAATAGCGACAGCGCCATGCGGCACTTCATCGAGTTCTTCGACGAAACGCGCGCCCTTGCTACGCAGGTTGTCGACGACATGCCGATTGTGAACGATCTCATGACGCACGTACACCGGCGCGCCATGTCGTTCAAGAGCGCGATCGACAATCTCGATCGCGCGGACCACACCCGCACAAAAGCCGCGGGGTTGAGCAAGGATAATACGCATATTCGGGCGAACTCCGACTGACGCGGGTTTCGAATGGAACCGGCTATAAGCTTCGATCAAATCCGGTCGATTTGTTGTAAGCAAAATTAAAGCTTCTCGGAAAAAGCTCGGAAAAAGCTTTCGGAAACAATTGCCTAAAAATAGGCCATTCGTTTCAACTTTAAGGCCGAAGTTGACCGCGTATTCTAACTCGTTCGCTTTTTGGATGCTCGTAAGGGGTTGTTTCCGTTTCTATCGACAGGGTTGAATTACTGCGCGGGCGCGGAAGCCGGTAAACTAGCGCTTCGCCGCGTTGCCCGCAAAGCGCTATGAAGCCGGTATGAGCCGGCTTTTGAAGCAGCTGGAGCGCGTACGCGCGTGGCGGCGCCGTGGCAGGATCCGCGCCGCAAGACACGATGAAAAAGCGCCGCGTAAGCGGCTTGCCGGGCAGAAGCAGGCAGAACCGAGGAGCAAGGCGGTGGTCGAAGCTTTGGTCCCGGCGGCCGGATTAAACCGAAGCCGACGCGAAGGCGAAAATAAAGGCAGACCCGAGTCGGGTCGAAGTCGCATTGATCCAACCCGATCTGTTTTCCAGCGGGTTTTCGGACAGCGCACGACAAGAATTGATAGCGTCTCGAGTCGTTGCGCCTATCCAACATTTTCGCCCGGGTGAGCGGGGTGTTGTGACGCGTCAGCCGCCCGGCATGCACGACCTGCGTGCGTCGATGTCCATTCAGGCATCCGCGCGGGTGTTGAATACCTGGACCCTTTCATGGAAGTGGATCACTACGAAAATTTTCCGGTAGCCAGCATATTGCTGCCGAAAAGGCTGCGTGCGCCGGTCGGCGTGATCTATCACGTCGCGCGCACGGCAGACGATATTGCCGACGAAGGGGTCTTCGACCCCGCCGAACGCCACGCCCGTCTCGCCGATTTCCGCGCGGGGCTGGATGCGGTCGCTGCGGGCCATTCGGCGCCGGTCCATCCCATGTTGTTCGAAAAACTCGCCGGCGTCGTCGCCGAATACGGGCTGCCGCTCACGCCCTTCTACGATCTCGTCTCGGCGTTCGATCAGGACATCGAGACCACGCGTTATGCCGACTGGCCCGCCCTGATGGACTATTGCCGGCGCTCGGCAAATCCGGTCGGACGGCTGATGCTGCATCTCGTCGACGCCGGCACGCCCGAGAATCTCGCCGATTCCGACGCAATCTGCACCGCGTTGCAGATCATCAACTTCTGGCAGGACGTGGGTATCGACTGGAAGAAGGGGCGCATTTATATGCCGCTGTGCGATCTCGAGCGTTTCAAGGTGACCGAACGGCATATCGACCAGCAAATCTGCGACAACGCCTGGCGCGCGCTCATGCGTCACGAAATCGACCATGCACGCTCGATGATCATCGGCGGCGCGCCGCTCGCCGTGCGTTTGCCCGGACGTTTTGGGCTGGAACTGTGCAGCGTCGTGCAGGGCGGTTTGCGCATTCTCGAAAAAATCGAACAAGCCGACTACGATGTGTTCCGCAAGCGTCCTGTGCTGAACAGCCTGGACTGGGCGGTGATCGGTGTGCGTTCGCTGGCTATGCGGCTGCGTGGACGGTTGGGCATGCAATTGCGCTCCGTCGTAAGCTGACTTCGTGCCTCTCCTATTGATATTGAATCTGCTCAACCCGAATAGACGATGCTCCTGATTGCCTGGCTGTCCCTCCTTATCTGGCTTGTCCTGCTGTTTGGCCGCGGCGGTTTCTGGCGTGCACAAGCTGCTGGGCGGCTCAGCGAAAGTACCGTTCACGCTGTCGGCCAGGCGGAGATCGCGCGCCGCGGTGCGTGGCCGGCCGTGGTCGCGGTCGTGCCGGCGCGCAATGAAGCTGATGTGATCGGCCGCGCGGTGATGTCGCTGCTCGCGCAGGATTACGCGGGTTCGTTCCATCTGATCGTCGTCGACGACCACAGCACCGACGGCACCGCCGACGCCGCTCAGGCTGCCGCGCGTGACGGTGGTTTCGAAGACCGGCTGACTGTGCTGACGGCAGCACCCTTGCCGGCCGGCTGGTCGGGCAAGGTGTGGGCGCAGTCACAAGGCATTGCGGCTATCGACGGACTAGGTTTTCCGGCGGATTACCTGCTGCTTACCGACGCCGATATCTGGCATCCCGCCGACGCCGCGTCGCAACTCGTCTCGCGCGCGATCCTGGAAGATCGCGATCTGGTCTCGCTGATGGTGCGGCTGCGCTGCGATTCGCTGTGGGAAAAAGCGTTGATTCCCGCGTTCGTATTTTTCTTCGCGAAGCTGTATCCGTTCGAGTGGGTCAACAACGTGAGCAGCCGTACGGCGGCGGCTGCGGGCGGTTGCATGATGGTGCGGCGCGCGGCGCTGGTGGAGGCGGGCGGGATCGAATCGATTCGCGGTGAACTGATCGACGATTGCAGCCTCGCCTCGCGCATCAAGTTTCGCAACGGCGCAAACGCGGCGCGGCCGATCCGTCTGGATCTCGCCACCGACAGCGAATCGCTGCGGCCTTACGACGACTGGCGCGACGTCTGGAACATGATCGCGCGTACGGCGTTCACGCAGTTGCGTTATTCGGCGCTGATGCTGGTCGGAACGGTGCTCGCGATGTGCGTGATCTATCTCGCGCCGCCGGTGATCGCGTTGACGCTGGGCGCGAAGGGCTGGCCGGCGTGGCTTGCGTGGATCGCGATGTGTTGCGCTTATGCGCCGATGCTGCGCTATTACCGCCGCTCGATACTCTGGGCACCGCTATTGCCGGTGATCGCGCTGTTTTACGTCAGCGCGACGGTGGGGTCGGCAGTGCGGTTCTGGAGTGGGAAAGGCGGGCAGTGGAAGGCGCGGGTCCAGGCGCCTTGAGGACCTGAAAGACGTGGGCTTGATCGCCCACGTTCAACCTAGCGCTTCGTCAACATCGCGTACAACTCGATCACCATGTCGGGTGAGAACGAGAACGGCACCCAGCCGTGTCCGGTATGGCGCAGCACCAGCAAACGATCGCCGTTCGCATAACGTTGCGTGGCCATGACCGGGTTTTTCGTCGCGACAAAACGCCAGCCGGGCGGCAGGCCGTTCGGCTGCTCGACGGTCATCGAAGCGCGGGCGTTCGACAATTCCTCGATCAATTCCGATACCCCTTCGGGACTCAACGCCACCGACACCCCGCCGATCGTCATCTCGATCACGTTCTTTTCAGGGCGCGAGACGTGGAGCTTGGGTTTTTCCTCTGCGTGAGCAGCCGGTTCTACAGAAGCATCAGCAACTGAAGCAGTGGAAGAGTCAGAAGAAGCTGGAATAGAAGCGGCGGCCAGAATCAGCTCATCGAGGCTTGATTCCAGCGCGCCGAGCTGGTCGGTTAAGTTCATGCTTTGTTTGCCTTGCTAGCCTTGCATCGAACCTGCGATTTTAACTGCTGCGTACCGCGCGCCGTCGCCACACGTTGTAACAAAATGCGTGAAGAGCGCTACAAAGGTGATCGAAAACAACAGGGATCACCGGTTCAGGTAGCCATTTGCCCGGAACCAATCCAGCGCATGGCTCAAGCCCTCGCCGTACGGCCGCGCCCGGTACCCCAGTTCCCGCTCCGCTTTCGCCGACGTGAAGTACATCTTGTTCTTCGACATCCTCAAGCCATCGACGGTAACAAACGGCTCCTTGCCGCTGAATTTCGCGTAAAGCTCCGCGCCGAGCGCAAGCGGATACAGCGGGCCGCGCGGCAGTTTGATGGTCGGCGGCTTGCGTCCGGCCAATCCGGCGATGTCCGCAAGCATCTGCTGCAGCGACAAATTCTCGCCGCCGAGAATATAGCGCTCGCCGATCACCCCGCGCTCCAGCGCCAGGAAATGGCCGTTCGCGACGTCGTCAACGTGCACGAGGTTTAGGCCAGTATCGACGAAAGCGGGGATCTTGCCGGTCGCCGCCTCCACGATGATCCGCCCGGTCGGTGTCGGTTTTACATCACGTGGACCGATCGGCGTCGATGGATTCACGATCACCGCCGGCAGACCGTCGTTCGCGACCATGCGCTCGACCGCGCGCTCCGCCAGCACCTTGCTGCGCTTGTATGCGCCAATGGTCTGATGGGCCTGGGCAGGCTTGGTTTCATCGACGATCTCGCCCGCCGGACTCACCTTCAGCGTTGCGACACTGCTCGTGTACACGATCCGCTCGACCCCCTCGGCCAGCGCCGCGCGCATCGTGGCCTCGGTGCCTTCCAGGTTGGCGCGCTCGATCTCGCCCGGATCGCGCGCCCAGATGCGGTAATCGGCGGCGACGTGCAGCAGGTAACGCACGCCTTTCATGGCGGCGCGCATGGAGGTTTCGTCGCGCATGTCGCCGATCACGACTTCGGCGTCGAGGCCCTCGAGGTTCTGCCGGGAACTGGTCTTGCGTATGACTACGCGTACGTCGAAGCCGCGTTCCCGCGCGATCCTCGCCACCGCCGATCCCACGAATCCCGATGCGCCGGTGACGAGCACGCGCCCACTTAACGGGTCAGTCATTTTTGCCTCTTTTTTGTCTTGCAAAGGTAACAGTTGCGCGTCTTTCGAAGCGTCTCAATCGGCCGCTAACCCATATGTGACAAGGGCTGGCGGCTCGTGCTATGGTCCGGTGCTGCTTAAGTAGGCCAATAAGTTAGCCTGACAAAATTTCAACAATATCCATCAGCCAATGCTCATAGACAGTCGAAACCGGTCGGTATGGCTTTATTTCGCGATCACGATGCTGCTCCTGACCGTGTTTGCGATCGACTGGCTCACGCCGCTACGTGTCGCTGTCTGGGTGTTTTACATGCTGCCGGTCGCGTTGTGCATGTGGGTCGACCGGCCCAACGCGCCGTTCATCACCGCCGGCGCGGCCTCGGTGCTGACGCTCACGGGTTATATCCTTACCAACGGAGACGCGCTCACCGGCTCGATCGTGCTGCAAATCAACCGCATGATCGGCGTGATCGTCATGTTCGTGCTGGCCGGCGTGGGGCATCTCTATATCAAAACGCGGCTGAACCTGCAACGCAGCGCGTGGCTGAAGCAGGGCGAAGTCCAGATCGGCTTGCAGATGCGCGGCGATCTCGACACCGCTTCGATCGGCGACGGTATCCTTCGTTCGCTCGTGCCGTATGTGGGGGCGAAAGTGGCCGTGCTGTACAGCCGCGAAGGCGATGCCCTGGAGCGGATCGCGGCGTGGGCATTGCCCGCCGAGAACGCCGTGCCGCAACGGATCGCGCGGGGCCAGGGGCTGCTCGGGCAAGTGCTCGACGAGAAGCGGGCGATCGAGGTCAAGGGCGCGGGACCGGATTTCCTGATGGTTGGTTCGGCGCTGGCGTCGGCGCCGGCGAGCCACTGCGTGATTGCACCGATGATGGCCGACGGCAAAGTGACCGGCGTGCTGGAGGTAGGTTTTATCGGCGATGACCACGCGTTTGCCGATACCCGCGAGTTGCTCGAAAACGCAGCGGAGGCCATGGGCATGGCGTTGCGCTCGGCGCAGTATCGCTCGCGGATGGTCGAGTTGCTGGAGGAAACGCAGTGCCAGAGCGAGGAATTGCAGGTCCAGCAGGAGGAGTTGCGGGTATCCAATGAAGAGCTCGAGGAACGCGGCCGGGTGTTGATGGAAACACAGGCGCGGCTGGAGACGCAGCAGGCCGAGCTCGAGCAGACGAATGCGCATCTCGAGGAATATACGCAGCATCTCGAACGGCAAAAAGTGGAGCTGGTGCGTGCGCAGAAGGAGTTGGAAGCGAACGCGCTGGCGCTGGAACGGGCGAGCCAGTACAAGTCCGAATTCCTCGCGAACATGTCGCACGAATTGCGCACGCCGCTGAATAGCTCGCTGATTCTCGCCAAGCTTTTGCAGGACAACAAGCACGGCAATCTCTCCGACGAACAGGTACGTTACGCCGCGACCATTCATTCGTCGAACAGCGATCTGCTTTCGCTGATCAACGACATCCTGGATTTGTCGAAGGTGGAAGCGGGGCAAATGGACGTGCAGTTCGCGCCGGTTGCCATCGACGGGATGTTGCAATCGTTGCGGCAGTCCTTCGCGCCGATCGCCGACTCGAAGCGCCTGAAGCTCGTGATGGAACGCGCCGAAGGCGTTCCGGAATATTTCGTCACCGATAACCAGCGTCTCCAGCAAGTGCTGCGCAACCTGCTGTCGAACGCGTTCAAGTTCACCGAGCACGGTCAGGTGACGGTCTCCGTGCATGGGGCAGGCAACGGCGGCAAGGCGTTGCGCTTCGATGTACGCGACACAGGCATCGGCATTCCGCACGACAAGCAGGACCTCATTTTCCAGGCGTTCCAGCAAGCCGATGGCACGACCAGCCGCAAGTACGGTGGCAGTGGTCTGGGTCTGTCGATATCGCGGGAATTCTCGCGTTTGTTGGGCGGCTCGGTGAGTGTTGCGAGCGAGCCGGGCAAGGGCAGCGTGTTTTCGGTCACGCTGCCGCTTGCCGTTCGTGAAGGCACGGTCATGGCGAAACTCGATGTGATCGGGCATATGAGCGAGCCGATGACGGTCGATGATGAGGACACCGCCACGAGCGCCGCGCCGGCGCATCTGGTGGCACTCGCGTCCGCTTCCGCTGAACCGTTGTCATGGCGTGCGCCGAACGCGCCCCACCCCGCGCCGCAGCCTATCCCCGACGACCGCGCCAACCGCAAGCGCCCGGATCGCGTGATCCTGGCGATCGAAGACGACTTGCGTTTCGCGCATATCCTGCACGACCTCGCACATGAACTCGAATTCGACTTCGTGCACGCGACCACCGCAAGCCAAGGCGTGGAACTGGCCCGCGACCTGCAGCCGAACGGCATCCTGCTCGATGTCGGTTTGCCCGACCAGTCAGGCCTCACCGTGCTCGAATGGCTCAAGCGCGATCCGCTCACGCGCCACATCCCCATCCACATCGTGTCATCGACGGATCATGCCGATGTCGCGCTGCATCTCGGCGCCATCGGCTATACGCTCAAACCCAGCGCACGCGAAACGCTGGCGGGCGCGATCCGCAAGCTGGAAGCGCGTTCGGCGCAAGGCATGCGGCGCGTGCTGGTGGTCGAAGACGATCCCGCGCTGCGTCAGAGCATTCACGCGTTGTTGAAAAGCGCGACGGTCGAGATTGTGGAAGCCGGGACGATTGCGCAAGCCATCGATGAAATGAATCGGAGCACCTTCGACTGCATCGTGATGGACCTCGCTTTGCCGGACGGTTCGGGTTATGACTTGCTGGAACGTGTATCGATCTCGAAGGCGCATGCGTCGTCGCCGGTGATCGTGTACACGGGGCGCGTGTTGTCGCCGGATGAGGAGCAGCGCCTGCGCCGTTATTCCAAGTCGATCATCATCAAGGGCGCGAAGTCGCCGGAACGTCTGGTCGATGAAGTGACGCTGTTCCTGCACAGCGTGGAGAGCGCGTTGCCGCCCGAACAGCAGCGCATGTTGCGCGCGGCGCGTCAGCGCGACGACGTGTTCGAAGGTCGCACGATCCTGCTGGTCGAAGACGATGTCCGCAATATCTTCGCGTTGTCTCACGTGATCGAGCCGCTGGGGGCGAAGTTGGAAATCACGCGTAATGGCCGCGAGGCGCTGGACTCGCTTGCCCGCCATCCGGAGATCGATCTGGTGCTGATGGACATCATGATGCCGGAGATGGACGGGTTCACCGCCATAACCGAGATTCGCAAGAACCCGGAGCATGCGCGGCTGCCGATCATCGCGCTGACTGCAAAAGCGATGGCGAGCGATCGCCAGAAATGCCTGGAAGCGGGAGCGGACGATTACATTTCGAAGCCTATCGATGTCGACAAGCTGGTGTCGCTGTGTCGCGTCTGGTTGCGCCAACGGTAGCAAGACCCGCCATGCCCCATCGAAACCTGAAGAATACGGAGGAGGGCATATTCGACATCGAGTTGAAGCTGCTGCTCGAAGCCGTTTATCTGAAGTACCAGCATGACTTCCGGCATTATTCGGTGAGTTCGCTGCGGCGGCGTTTGACGCAGGCGCTGCACGATCTTGGCTTCACGACGCTGTCGCAGTTGCAGGAGCGTATTCTCCGCGACGCCAGGTTGTTCTCGCGCCTGTTTCAGTACCTGACGGTGCAGGTCAGCGAGATGTTTCGGGATCCGGCCTACTTTCGCGCGATCCGCGAGCAGGTCGTGCCGATCCTGCAGACTTATCCGTCGATCAAGGTATGGGTGGCGGGGTGCAGCAGTGGCGAAGAGCTCTGGTCGCTCGCAATCTTGTTCGCTGAAGAAAACATCGCGGACCGTACGGTTTTGTACGCTACCGATATCAACACCGACGCGCTGCGTCAGGCCGAAAGCGGGATCTACCCGCTGGATCGGCTGGCGAGTTTCAGCCAGAATTATCTGGCGGCGGGCGGCAAGCGCTCGCTCTCCGACTACTACCACGCGGCGTATGGTGCGGCGAAATTTTCCCAGACGCTCAAGTCGCGCGTAGTGTTCGCCGATCACAGCCTCGCCACCGACAGCGTGTTTCTCGAAGCGCATCTCGTGTCGTGCCGCAATGTGCTGATCTATTTCGACCGGGCGCTGCAGGACCGTGCGCTGGGGTTGTTCAGCGATTCGCTGGTGGGGCGCGGCTTTCTCGGGCTCGGCAGCAATGAGAGCCTGCGGTTTTCAAAACACGCGGGCAGCTTCGCGGATTTCGATGCGCGCGAGCGTTTGTATCAAAAGGTCTTGCCATGACAGCGTCGGCGAATTCCCTGGATGCGATCGAGGCCATTGTGATTGGCGCATCGGCGCGTGGCGTCGAGGCGGAGGGAGCGCAGCCATTCCGGCCGGGTTGAACGCGAATGGGTGCGTTGGGGTTGATCACGACGGTTTCGCTCATGGCGATCCCATGGGTACTGCCGGTTTTTCTGGTCTTGTCTAAAATGCGGCCTGATGGCGTTTGCCGGGAGTGCTTTGGGCACCCATCCGGCGACGCGGCGAATTGGCACTAATCGGGAGAAGCAACATGCCGAGTCCGGACCTGGATACTCGAATAGAGACGTATTACGTGCACGTGAGGGGTTTGGTGCAGGGAGTAGGGTTCCGCCATGCGACGGTGCGCCGGGCGCATGCGCTTGGGGTGCGCGGCTGGGTGGCGAACCTGGAGGACGGATCGGTTGAAGCGATGATCCAGGGACCGGCGAACCAGGTCGATCTGATGCTCGAATGGTTACGGCGCGGCCCGCCGCATGCGCGGGTCGCTGATCTGGTTAGCGAGGAGCGGTATATCGAAAAGCGGTTCGAGAGGTTTGAGCAGCACTGAAGGGGCGGTTTCGTTCGCACTCTGCCAGTGGCCGACCGGTGTCAATCCGGGGTTGCAGGCGCTGGTAGAACAACACTGGCGCGAGCGACCAAGCCGGTCGCAAACCTCACCGCGCCACAAGCAAACTCTCGGCAAATCCCCACTCGCGATCCAACCACTGCCTCGCGCAAGCGAATCCCGCATCCGCGGCCAACGGCCCCACTTCCCCGGCAATATATTTGTGGCTGCTTTCCGTCCAGATCGTTTCGCCCTGGCGAAAGTCCACAGTTAACCCCGCCGCGCGAATCGTTGCCCGCACCGGGCGCTTGGCGCGCAAATGCATCTCGACGCTCCGAGCATCGGGATTGAATCGCGCAAGATGCTCGAACGCGTCTAGTGGAATATCCCCGTCCAGTTCGCGATTGACTCGCGCAAGCAAATTCAGGTTAAACGCTGCCGTCACGCCGATAGGATCGTCGTATGCCGCAATCAACGTATCCAGCGGCTTGATCAGATCCATCCCGAGCAACAACGAATCGCCGGGCTTGAGCATGCCGCGAATCGACTTCAAGAAACGCGTGGCCGCCAGCCGCGCAAAATTACCGATCGTGCTGCCGAGGAACAGCACCAGCAACACTTCACCTTCTTTCCGGTTCGCACTGACTTCCGCCAGTCCGGCCAGATAATCGCGCTCGTATCCCACGATCGAAATCCGCTCGATATCGCCAAGCTCCCGCCGGCACAGTTGCAACGCCGTGGGCGAAATTTCGATCGGACAATATTCGGTCGGCCGTTTCTTGCACAGCGCCTCCAGGATTCGTCGCGTTTTCCGGCCGCTGCCACTGCCGAGTTCGGCAACGGTCACGTTACGCGGCAGTTCAGCGACGATATCGCCGGCATGCGCATTCAGCACGCGCTCCTCGGCACGCGTCACGCCGTATTCGGGCAACGCCGTGATGACTTCGAACAAGGCGGAGCCGACTTCGTCGTACAAGTACATCGATGGCAATTCTTTTTGCGGCGCATGCGTGAGGCCCTCGTGAACGGCTGCGGCAAACGGGGAGGAAAAGCGCGGCGACTGAACGGCCTGCGTCGTGGTTTGAGGCATGAGGCGTCTCCATGTTGGCGCGGCGCACAGTGCGCACGGCCGGTTATTCATGACGAGAAAAACGCGTCGAAAACGGGTGACGAATTGGGTCGATCGACATTCCGGCTGTAAGGCCTGGGGCCGGAAACGCGACCGTTGAGCGAAGCCTTTGAGTGAGCAAGAAGCGCGCACGCCAATCGATATCCTGATTAAAGGATGTGCAACCTCGCGACGGTTGTTTGCCTTCAACGACCCAAAGCGCGCCCTTCATGCAGAGCCACCGGGAGATTCACGAAATCAGGTCCAGGCCTGGCGGAAAGATCTCTCGCTGCAATTAACGTCTCCCGCGTTCCCGATATGACGTAGAACCCCTCCCAAAAATAAGCGAGTGCGCAAGAACTACCCGTCGCAGGGATGGTTTTTACACGCGGCGTGTGAAAGATACGAGGCGCGGACAAAGTGAAGTAGCTGCTGCAAAGCCCAGCCACGGTTGAGCCTGGATTGGTATCACTGGCGCAATGTTTGCTTCCTGTTGCCGATCACGTTACAGCGCATAGGCTCAAACACCGCCTTGCACTGTCCTCGCCGTTTTCCTTTGTCCGCGCCCGATTCATGACCGACTCAGCCAGTCCCGATCCCGCTGTCGCACGTCTCGACGAAACGGGTGTGCACTGCTTGCCGACGCCGGTCCACCAGCCCGAGCCCGCGGCCCGCGCCGACCAGCCGTTTGGTTTTCCGCTCGGTCCCGTGCCCGCTGCGCCCGAGCCGGACACCGCGGTCAATACGGATCCCGGGCCGGCTTTTTCCCTCGATTCTGGCCCATTCTTCCTGAGCGTGCTGAACGGCAGCACGGATTGCATCAAGATCCTGCGGCGTGACGGCACGCTCGAGTTCATGAACGCGAACGGCATCCGCCTGATGGAGATTGACGACTTTGCGCCGATGAAAGGCAAGTCGTGGTCGGCGCTGTGGCCGGAGGAATCGCGGCATTTGCCGACTGACGCCATCGAAAACGCCCGGCAAGGCCATTATTCACGCTTCGAAGCGCTCTGCCCGACCGCGAAAGGCACGCCGAAATACTGGGACGTTTCGGTTTCCCCGGTGAACGGGCCGGGCGGCGTCGAATGGTTCGTCTCGATTTCCCGCGACATTACCGCCCATGTGCTCGGCGTCCATTCGCTCGACACCGCGTTGCAGGAGCAAAAGCGCTTGAGCGAAGCGCTGGAACGGCATCGCGAGACGCTGGAAGAACGTATTGAAGAGGCGTTGGCGGCGTTGCGAACGAGTGAAGCGGAGCGGCATGTAACGGCGGCGGCGCTCGCGCAATCGCAGAAGATGGACGCCGTCGGCAAGCTGACCGGCGGTGTTGCCCACGATTTCAACAACGTGCTGCAGGTGATTGGCGGAAACCTGCAGCTTGCCACGCAGGAAACGAGCGGCAACGAAACGCTGACGCGACGCCTGGCGTGCGCGCACGAAGCGGTCGAGCGCGGAGCGAAGCTTGCGTCGCAACTGCTGGCCTTCGCGCGCCGGCAACCGCTCGAACCGATGGCGCTGGATGTCTCGCGGCTGCTGCGAAGTTCCGACGACATGCTGCGACGCGTGCTGGGCGAAACCATCGAACTGGAAACGGTGGTGTCGGGCGGCCTGTGGAACACGCTCGCCGACCCGAATCATTTGCAGAACGTGATCGTGAATCTCGCGATCAACGCACGCGACTCGATGGACGGCGCGGGCCGCCTGACCATCGAGGCCGGCAATGCGATGCTCGACGACGACTACACACGCCATCACGACGACCTGAGCAGTGGCCAGTACGTCATGATCGCCGTCTCGGACACCGGTTGCGGCATGGCGCCAGAGGTCCTCGCACGCGCCTTCGAGCCCTTCTACACGACCAAGTCCGAAGGCCGCGGCACGGGCCTGGGCTTAAGCATGGCGTACGGTTTCATGAAGCAGACAGGCGGCCATATCAAGCTCTATAGCGAGCCGGGCCACGGTACGACGGTCAAGCTTTACCTGCCGCGCTCGATGGAAGACGAGGCCGTGCGGGTGGACGCCGCGAACGATCCGGTGACGGGCGGCACGGAAACGATCCTGGTGGTGGAAGACGACCCGAACGTGCGGACAACCGCAGTAGACATGCTGACCCAGCTTGGTTATCAGGTGCTGAAAGCCGTCGATGCCCAGAGCGCGCTGAGTGTGCTCGAAAGCGGCGTGCACGTCGATTTGCTGTTCAGCGACGTGGTGATGCCGGGGACGATGCGCAGCGTCGATCTGGCGCGGCGCGCGAAGGAAATGCTGCCGGGGCTGGAGGTGCTGTTCACGTCGGGGTACACCGAAAACGCGATCGTGCACGGCGGCCGGCTCGATCAGGGTGTGGCGCTGATCAGCAAGCCGTATCGGCGGGATGCGCTGGCGCGCAAGGTGCGCTGGATGTTCCGCTCGCGGGTCTTCGAGACGCCCAGTGTGCCTGACTCGCTCGCCGAACCGCAGCCGCTGCGCGTGCTGATCGTGGAGGATGACGCCAATACCCGCGAAGCGACGCGCGAACTGCTGGAATTGCTCGATGCAAGAGTCCTGGCGGTAAATAGCGCGCCGGCGGCGCTCGACCTGATCGCGCAGCAGTTATTCGACGTCCTGCTCACGGACGTCCGCATGCCCGGCATGTCGGGTCTCGATCTGGCGCGCGCGGTGAAACGCCTGCAGCCGCGTGTGCACGTGGTGCTGGCGTCGGGTTATGGGGCGGGCATTGCGACTGAACTGGGCGACGAGCTGAGCGGGGCGACCCTGCTGCCCAAGCCGTTCAACTTCGATGAACTCGAGCAGGCGGTGTTCAAGAAGCCATGACGGCTTCGGGCGCGCTGGCATTGTGCAGCAGCACCGTGCCGCAACTCGGGCGGATATGTTCCTCCATCGGAATCACGATCCGCACGATCAACCCGCCCTCGGCCGCATTGCCGATATCGCAGCGGCCGCCGAGTTGGTTCGCAAGGCGTCCGACAATGGCGAGACCCAGTCCGCAATGGCCGTCGCCGGCGCGTGCCGGGTCCAGGCGGACAAACGGCTTGCGAGCGTCGTCCAGACGCTCGGGCGGGATGCCTTCGCCGTAATCGCGCACCGTGATGATCCACTCGCCGCAGCGCTTGGCCGTACTGATATCGACGGGCGGTGAGCCGTGTTCCAGGGCGTTATCGACGAGATTGGTCACCAGGCGATCCAGCAGCGTGCGCGGCAAGCGGAAGGCATCGCCGGCTGCCAGGTCGAGGTGGAACAGCGGCGCGTCGTCGCCGGCTTCGTCCTGCGCGAATTGTTCCGCGAGAAACCCGTCCACATTGATGGCCGGTCCGCTCGTCGGCGCGTTGGCCGCGAATTCCAGGAACTGCTGCACGATGCGCGTCAGGGAATCGATGTCGCGAATGAAATGCGCGCGCTCGGCGTCGTCCTGCACCAGTACGCTCGCGCGAAGTTTCAGGCGCGTCAGCGGCGCTTTCAGATCGTGTGCGATGCCGGCGAGCATGACGGCTTTTTCGTCGTCGGCTTCGTTGATCCTTCGCATCATCTGGTTGAATGCGCGGATCAGTTCGCTGAGTTCACGCGGTCCGCGTTCGTCTACCGGGACCGGCCGCTCGCCGGCGCCGAATTGGCGCGCACCCTGCGCCACTCGCGACAAGGGCCGCTGCAACTGCCACGCTGCGACCAGCGACAGGATCACGGCCGCCAGCAGCATGCCGACCGATTCGATCAGGATAGGCGGCGCCGGCGGCAGGTCGACCGGCGTCACGATCCAGTTCGGGCTGTTCGGATAACGCACCCAGAGCCGTTGTGCGTGTCTGGGGCCGTCGACGGCGAGTCGCGTGCCGGGCGGCAGCACGGTCCTCAACTCACGCAGCAGATGCACGACGGGACCGTTTTCCGGCTCGCGCAGCGTGATGCCTTCGGGAAGGTTCGAGGAGAGCACGAGCTGCACGCTCAGCGCGGGCGCGAGCCGTACGCCTTGGCGCGCGTCGTCGTTGGCTGCGGCGAGCACGAGCATCAGGCCGCGCGCGTAACCTTCGGCGTCATGATGCGGGCGCTGCACAGTGAGCACGGTGAACCAGCAGGCTTGCACGGCAAACAGCACGACCATCGAAATCAGCGCCATGCGCGCGAACAGCGTGTTGAACGGATTGCCGCGGCCCGAACCGGCGCTCGATCCGGCACGACCCGACCCGACACGGGCGCGTTTGCCGCCGCGCGAATCTGGCGTGCCGAAAATTTTCATACCGTCGACGCGCGATCGGGCGCATTGCGCGCCCCATCCGGATCGGGAATGAACACGTAACCCTGGCCGCGCACGGTTTGCACATGGCGCGGGCTGGCAGGATCTTCTTCGATAATCCGGCGCAGCCGCCAGATAGGGACGTCGAGGCTGCGGTCGCTGAAAGTGGCATCGTCGCGATGCACGAGATCGTGGATCAGCACGCGTGACAGCACTTTGTAAGGATGCCGCACCAGCACCTTGAGTAACGCGAATTCGCTGTCGCGCAGCGGAATGCGCTCGTTGCCGCTCACCAGCGCGCGCGTGACGAAGTCCAGTTCGAAGCGGCCGAACCGTTCGCTCGCGCAGGCTTCCGGCCGACCCGTTGACGCAGGCGCGCGCCGCCGCAACACGGTGTCTATACGGGCGAGCAGCTCGCGGGGATCGAACGGTTTCGCCAGATAATCGTCCGCACCGAGCTCGAGTCCTTCGACCTTGTCTGTCACGCTGTCGCGCGCGGTGACGAAGATCACGGGGATGTCGTCACCGGCGGCGCGCACCTGGCGAAGCGCGGCGAGGCCGTCCATGTCCGGCATCATGATGTCGAGCACCACGATGGACGGGCGTTCGTATTCCAGGCGCCGACGCAGGCCGGTGCCATTGTGCAGGACGGAAACGTCGAGCCCGCGCGCATTCAGGAAGCGGCTTAGCAGGTCGCATACCGCCGGGTCGTCGTCGACGATCAATACCGAAGTAGTCATGCTGAAATTTTAGCTGGCATCGTAAAAGTACGGTTTTTCATCTGCTCAACGTTGGTTACGGATTCTTACTCAAAACCCTCGCGAAAACGGTCCGCAGCAGCGGCTTAAAACGCCCGTGCGCGTTCAGCCGGGCGGTTGAGCGCATTGATCCTAGGTATTAAACACTCGCTGGCCGTGCAATTCGATGAAAGAAGCGGAAAGGAATTGGTATCGCGGAAAGGTGCCCTTGCATCTTAGAATGAATCGCATGACTCATCATGTTCTCCTCGTCGACGACGACCCCGTAGTGCGCGACCTCGTTCGCGAATATCTGCAAGGCAACGGCCTTGCAGTGTCGGTGCTGCACGACGGTACGGGCCTCAAACGACGCCTCGACGCCGAGCGGCCGTCTATAGTCGTGCTCGACGTCATGATGCCCGAACAAGACGGCATCAGTGCGCTGCGCGAATTGCGCGCGGCCGGCGACGACATTCCCGTGATCTTCCTGACCGCTCGTTCGGATGTGATCGATCGCGTGATTGGCCTGGAACTCGGCGCCGACGATTATCTTGCCAAACCTTTCGACCCGCGCGAACTGCTCGCCCGAATCCGCACTGTCCTGAGACGTCGCGATGCGGCGTCGCCGGGTGCGCCGGAAGACCGGCCGCCTTATCGGTTCGGTCCCTACGAAGTCGATTTTGCCGCGCGCGAGTTGCGGCACAACGGCGAACGTGTGCCGTTGCGTTCCGGCGAATTTGCGACGCTGAAGATCTTCGTCAAGAACGAGATGGTGGTGCTGACGCGCGCGCAGTTGAACGAGAAGCTGCGGGGTCAGGCGGGGACGTACCGGGATCGCAGTCTCGATGTCTCCATATGGCGGTTGCGGCGTTTGCTGGAAGCCGATCCGTCCGATCCGCGCTACGTCCAGACCGTTTGGGGGCAGGGCTACATTTTTGTGCCGCATGGCGAGACCGGCGCGGTGGAGCGTGCGATCCGGCGGGCATCGACCGAGGCCTGAACGTCTGGGCTGAAGCTCAGGACGTAAAAACGGCTGACGAATATGTATCCGCTGAAATGATCCGTTACTAACTGCATCAGTTATTTCTTCCGTACCCGCATAAGATCATTTCCATAGTCCCGACCACGGGATCTGGAGAACTCAAATGAAACGCGTAGCAGCAGTGTTGGTGTTGGCCGGAAGTCTTGCAATGTCAGGCCAGGCGTCCGCGCACGGGGGTGGCGGCGGAGACGGCGGTGCGATAGTCGGCGCGTTGCTGGGTGGTGCGGTGATTGGCGCGCTGGTGGGATCGGCGGCGGCTGCGCAGCCGGTGTATGCACAGCCTGTCTATGCACAGCCGGTGTATCAGCCGGTTTATGCGCAGCCTGGACCGCCGCCGGGATATTGCTTCGACGATTATCGCCGTGCTTATGTGCCGTGCGGACCGCAACCGCAGCCGGGTTATTACCAGCAACAAGGCTGGTAAAACCGGAACACGTTGGAATGAAGAAAAACCGGGCCGAGGCCCTAATGCCGTTCAGTTAAGATCCTTGTTGAGGTATCGAACGGTGTAACGTTTAGGTCGGGATTTGACGACTCGGTCGCATGCGCGCCCGGGTCGTTTTCATTGGGTAGCGACTTGAGGCGTTCACGCAGCCGCTGAAGGCACGCTGGCAATTTTGCATAGGCCGGAGTCACGGCGGCCCACATCATTTCGTGCTGGATCGTATGAAAGGCCCGCACGAAGCTGATATCGGTCGGCTCGAGTTTGGCTTCCCATGCGGCGCTGGCGATCTCACGGCGAATCAGGTTGTAGGCGATCAACGCACCCCATATCTCCTGGTACACCCCTTCGACCGTGCGACTGCGCAAGGTCAACTCCGAACCCAGCATCGATTGCTTGATCTCCCGGAAACTGGTTTCGATCTGCCAGCGGCGCTCGTAGCAGGCCACGATATCTGCGGGTTTGAAACGCCGACGGTCGCCCAGCGAAGTAAGCAGCACGCGTTCGCGCCCGCGTGCGTCGATGGTGCGGATCGCCCGCGCATTCCAGAATTCGGGCAAAGTCGGGCACTTCTTGCGCGCCCGCTGCGAGACGCGCATGCGCACCGTCGCATCGTCAGCGGTACCGGAGATCACTTCCCAGCAGGTATTGGATTTGGCTGGAATCAGGAAGTGGCGATTGCGTGCTCCCATCGTCAGGCCACACAGAATCTCAGCGGCCAGAAAGCCCTTGTCGAACACGGTCAGCGAGTCTTCCGGTATCTGCGGCAGCAGGCTCTTGGCGTATACCATTTCGTTGGTGTCGTAGCGACCGAAATTGATATCGGCGACCAGATGCGTCGGAATCGCGGTGAGCGTCACTGCGCGCACTTGCGGATAACTGGCCACCTTGCCACTGGCGTAACCTTGTGCGCCGAAGTGCTCACGGTTGGACGGGCTGTCGGGCGTGCGCAGCGTGGTGCCGTCCATCGCCCAGAGACTCAACCCCTTGAACGCATGGTGAGCTGCGTCCTGCCTCGTCCACGCACGTGCTGTCTGCTCAAACAGCCAAGCCATCGGCGCCTCGCCAACGCGCTGGCGCGCCTGCGCCGCCGCGCTCTTGCTGACAAACGGCGCGGCCTCGTTAGGCAACGCCAGATCAAGACTGTCGAGCACCTCGCTGATCGACCAGTGCCGGTAGATCGCCAGTGCAATTACCAGCCACACCACCTGTTCAGCCGGCAGGCGCCGCCGCCGGATGCTCGCTGTGCCCGTTGCCTGCACCGCACGTTCGATCCACTCGTAGGGCAGATGCTCGGCTAACCGGCGCAGATCGGCAGGCTCTTGTGCTTCGATCAGGTAAGTGAGGTGGCTGGAGAGCATCGTGCCGAAAAGTTAACAGCTCGGCGCAACGTTTACAACCACTTCCCGCGACAAAAATGAAAATGCCGCTCAGCTCTTAACTGAACGGCATTAGGGCCGAGGCCCGGTTTTTTGTTTTCCGAGTCTGAGGGGTCGTTTGTGCTCGGGGTTGGTTTGGGTTTGTCGGCGCTCGCTGGCCGGGGGTGATGCCGGGTTGCTGCTGCTCAGGCTTGCGGTCGGTTTAATTGCGCTCGGTTTAAGATAGACCGGCCACGGACGCAGAAAGCAGATCTGGCATAGATCCCCAAACCAGCACTCGGGCCCACCCAGCCCCGAGTGCGAACGAACCCCCTTGGAGCTTTGCACGCTTTGCACTCTTCGGATTCCGCCGCACTCGACCTGCCATTGCCGTTGCGCAATTTCGCCGCGACTCGGCGAATCCTGCTGATCGTGCTGGCGGCATCGATCATATTTCCGATCGTGTTCCTGCTCGGCTACGGTTATTACGACTACCAGCGTCGCATGACCGACGCCGACGACATCGCCGATCGTGTAGCCCGCGTCGCCGACGAACAAGCCGTCAAGGTGCTCGACCTCAACCGCGAAATCTCGACGCGCATCGTGGAAATGCTCGCCGATAGCGACGACGACCACATCCGTGCGAATCAGAAAGCAATCCACGATCGCCTGAGCGTAATCGGCGAATCGTTCGCTCAAGTGGCCGGCATCACCATCTTCGGCGTGTCCGGCGAGATGCTCGCGAGCAACCGCTTCTTCCCGGTGCCAGCCGTTTCAATCTCCAATCGCGACGATTTCACCTCCGCCCGCGCCATCCGCCCCGATCCGTATTTTTCACTGCCGCTCTTCGGCAGCGTCCAGCAAACCGATGTATTCACAACCAGCGTCGGCCGCAGCCTGAACGACGGCCGCTTTGCAGGCGTTGTGTCGATTGCGCTCAAACGAGATTATTTCGCAGGCTTCTATCGCGAGCTGACGAATGGCGAACCGGGCATGAGCGTCGGCCTGTTCCGGCGCGACGGCGGCATTCTCGTGCGCGAGCCGCCAAGCCGCGCCGGCATCACCCACGCCCGCGACACGGCGTTCACCGAGGCCATGCGCAACAACGAATTGTTCGGGCGCGCGCGGGTCCTGTCGAGCATCGACGGCGTGGAGCGATTGCTGGCGTTTCGGCGCGTGGGCGACTATCCGCTCTACGTGGCGAGCGGCATCCCGACTAGCGACATCCTCTCCGAATGGCGGCAGCACTACACGCTGATCGCGGTGATCACGGCAGCGCCATGCATCGCGGTCTGGCTGCTCGTGCTGTTTTCGCTGCGCCAGTTGCAGGCGCAACAAGCCGCATGGGAGCGCTGGCAAGCAGAAGTCGCGATGCGGCTCTCGGCGGAAGCGTCCAGCCGGCAGTTGCGGCGCATGGGCGCGCTCGGCAACCTGGTCGCGAACGTGGCGCATGACTTCAATAACCTGCTGATGGTGGTGTCCGCGAACATGGAGCTCGCGCGGCGCAAGAATTTCAACGGCCTGGAAAGGGAAGTGCTGGCGGTCGAGCGCGCGACCGCAGGCGCCGAAGCGCTCGCCCGGCGCCTGCTCAGCGTCGCGCGCAAGCAACCGCTCAAGCAGGAACCCATCGATCTCACCATCTGGTTGCCCGCCGCGGCCGGGCTGATCGAAACGGCGGCCGGAGAGAAGGTCCAGGTGAAGGTGCAGGTGTCACCCGACATGTGGCGGGTGCGCGCGGATGCCACGGAACTCGAGTTCGCGATCATCAACATTACCGTGAATGCCCGCGATGCGATGCCGCATGGTGGCCGTTTCGTGATTCGCTGCCAGAACGTTCGCGTGACGGCGGACAACGTCCTGCCCGACGGTGAATATGCGCTGCTTGCCTTCACCGACAGCGGCGAGGGCATGAGTGAATCCACGGCGCGGCGCGCATTCGAACCGCTGTTCACGACCAAGCTGAGCGGTTCGGGCACGGGCCTGGGTCTGGCGCAAGTATTGGCGGCGAGCGAGCAGGCGGGCGGCACGGCGCGCCTTGACAGCGTGCCGGGACGCGGCACGACCGTGCGGCTTTATCTGCCGCGATACCACGGCCCATCCGTCGCGCCGGTGAACACCTCGGCGGACACGGCCGGCACGATGGCTATGACTCAGCCCACGCGGCTGAATCCCGGTTCGATCCTGCTGGTGGAGGACAACGAAGAAGTCGCGGCGGGCGTGGCGGCGGTGCTCGCCACTTTCGGCTGCGACGTGCGTCACGAACTCACCGCCGACAAAGCCTTCGACGTGCTCAGCGAAGGCAGTCGCTTCGACCTGGTGTTATCGGATATCCAGATGCCTGGGCGGCTCAACGGCATCGATCTGGCGGAGAAAGTGCGCGGCACCTGGCCCACGCAGCGGATCGCGCTGATGACCGGCTACGCCGACGAATTCGAGCGCGCGCGCCACACGGGTGTGACGATTCTCGCGAAGCCCTTCAATATCGAAGAACTGCGGGAGCTGGTTTTAGGATGACTCTTGCCATAACTCAGCGACGCGCAAGCGGCGCGAAAAAGTCGCCAAGCACTTCCGAAACGCGCCACATCGCGCAGGGACGGCGGCAATGGCCGTCGTAGCCGGCCTCCTGCAACGTCGAGACCGGGTCTTCCGGGAGGAAATTGCTCAAGGCGAGAAGCAGCATGGCGGCGTGGGTCGGGTTATCGCTGAGTTTGCGCACGAAACCGCTGTGCCCGCCGATCCCCAGACGCGTATCGATCATCAATGCCTGCGGATGCCGATCGTCGATTAACACCGTCAATCCGTCCACGTCCATCATGTGCTGCGCCGCCAGGCGCTTTAACCCGAGCAGAAGCACGAACGATTCGCCGATCATCGGATCACGGTGCGCGATCACGACACGCCGGTTCACCATGGGCGTGAGGACATGCTTCGGGTTCCATAAAGCGAACTGGTCGTAATCCGCTTCGACAGGGCGTCGTGTCACAGATTCCTCGACAGTGAGGCGATCGGTTGGCCAACCGTTGACGCGTTGGGGAATCGAAAGCAGACGGACATGGTTTAGCCGTGTTCTGACTTAGCCGCGATGCGGCGATCCCATCATTGTTCCCTTCTTTGGTGCTCAGCGAAAATGCGGGTCGTCATCTATGAGATGAGCAAAAATCGGTCCGCGACAGGCCGGTGAGTGGCGCGTCGCGTGATGCGGGGGAACGGAGAAAGGGATTGCTGCAGAGTGGTGAAACGGATGTCAGTCAATTGCGGTTCGTTTCGGCATTGGTACCGGCGTCGAGCCCGACTTCCGGAGCCAACGTCTTGGCCCGCAAGCTGACTTTTTCCGCGTAGGCTTTCGAGCCGCCGTAGCTCTTCAGCGCCGCGCCGACGTCGCCGCGAGCCGACTGGACATAACCGTGAAGAATCGCCGATCCGGCTTCTATGTTCGCAGTCGCTTCAGTCAGGTCGATGTTGCGTACGAGTTGCTTGTGCGCGGCGGGCACGACCTGCATCAAGCCGGTTGCGCCATTGGCGCCGCGGGCCTTTTCCTTGAAGCGGGATTCGACGGAGATGATGGCGAGGAGGAGGGCGGGAGGAAGCGAGTATTTCGATGCTGCCGACATCACCGCGGCCGAAATTTGCTCTGCTTTGGCCCGCGCGACGCCGAACTTCTGGGAGATCAGCCGGGAGACCTGATGAGTGGCTTCGGCGGTGGCGTCGCTGGCTGCGGCGTCTAGCTGGGCGGCCTCGGGGGCACGTTCCTGAGCCACCGCGCCCTGCATCGCACCTAGCGTCGCGCCAAACGTCAGCGCCAGCAAGCAAAGGAGTCTGCTCATGGGGAAGTGGCCTTGGAAGGGAAGGTCGCATTATACAGACGAGAAAAATCCTTGCAAATCATGCGTTTGGTCTCGGGACGGCAGCTCCAGGGGCGATTTTAAGCTCGCGGACGCGACCTTCAGGAGCTCGCCACCGGGGCCGCAGCGTGGGCCAGCGGCCGGACGCAATCGCGCCCTGCGGCCTTGGCTTTGTAGAGTTGCTGGTCGGCGGCGCCGAGCAGGCCGTACGCGCCGCCCAAGCCCGGTGGCGACGCGGTTGCGCAGCCTATGCTGACGGTGACCGTCCCGTGCACGCTGACCCGGTGGGCGATTTCGCAGGCTTCCACGCGCTGCCGGATTGCTTCGGCGATATGCAGCGCGCCTTCCAGAGGCGTATCGGGCAGCAGCACGACGAACTCTTCGCCGCCGTAGCGCGCGGGGACATCGCCCGGACGGCGCACCGCCGTGGCAATGCCGTGCGCAACGGTCGAGAGCGCGTCGTCGCCGAGGGCGTGGCCGTAGGTATCGTTATAGGCCTTGAAGTCATCCACGTCGATGAACAACACCGACAGCGGTGTACCGGCCCGGCGCGCCCGGCGCCATTCGTCGTCCATGCGTTCGTCGAACGCGCGCCGG
>NZ_AEJF01000090.1 GCF_001028175.1 Caballeronia mineralivorans PML1(12) | reverse complement strand
CCAGCCGGACAAGCTCCTCCTGCGCACGGGCGCGCTCGCGCAGCGACAGCGCAAGCAGCCACGACACCGCGATGAAACTCAGCCCCGATAACAGTGTCAGTGCGCCGACAATCAGGCTACGTTCGCGCCACGGCGCCAGGACGTCGTCTTCCGCCGGCGCCACGCCCGCGATGAACGGCGTTCCCGGCACGCGGGCGAAGGTGTAGAGGCGCCGCACCCCGTCGACGGGAGAACCCGCCGCGTACGATCCCGACACGGCATGCGCCATGCGCGGGAACGTGGGCGAGCCGGCGAAGCTGTGCCCGACCATGTCTTCGCGAAAAGGCTTGCGGGCGATCATCGCGCCATCCTGGTGGACGATGAAGATCGAGCCCTTGCTGCCCACGTCGAGCGTGTCAAGCAGCGAGCTGAAATAGGCGGTGTTCATTGCCAGCAGCGCAATGCCGGCGAACGAGCCGTCAGGTGCGTTCACACGCCGGCTCATGCCGATCGTCAGGGCGCCGCCGCGCACGCGCGACGCGAACGGAGGCGAGAGGAACAGGCCGGTCGACGGGCTGCGTTGCTGGGCGTGGAAATAGTCGCGGTCGGCGAACGAGCCGGGCGGGAGCGGCGAGTCTTCGCCGGCCGCCGTGATGTTGCTGCGGGCATCCAGCACGTAGGCACCGCTGATATAGGCCGCGGAGGTCGCGCGGCCGAACAGGATCTGGCGGCGCAGGATGGGCGACAGCCCCGTGAGGGCTGGATTCTGCGCGCCTTCAACCATTGCCTTCAGCGAGAGATCGTAGATTTCGACGTTGCGGGCGATGTCGGTGCTGATGATCGCGACGAGATTCGCCGACGTTTCGCGCGCGTGCTCGAGCGCACCCTGGCGTCCTTGATACAACGTGACAATCGACAAGCTCGCCATCAGCACCGCGACCACGGTGCCGGCCACGCCCGCGAGCAGCGGATGGCGGGAGAGCGTGCTGGCCATGCCGAGCGCCGTCCAGCGCGGCCGGATGCGGCGTTTCCTCAAACCCGTGGCGGGGGGCGAGGCAGGGTTCATCGCGTGTGGCACGCGAGGCGGGGACGGCTCGGGCAATGGCAAGACTGGTGGCGCGGCGTTGGGTGCGTACTGTCGGGCAGCGTCTCAGGCAGCGGCAGGAGTTTCAGTTTTGGCATCGCGCGGCAGTGTTTGATCGAAGGCTCGCCACTCTGGCTCGTTGGCCGCATTGTATCGGCTCGAACCCTGCAACTTGCTGAGCCGGCCGGCGGAGACGTCCTGGGTTCGCAATGCCTGTACCCGCGACGGCGGAAGTGACCCTGCACTCTGCCGGGGGAAGCTTACAAATTCATTTCGACCATGGTAGTCTCGCTCCGTCCTTGGGGAGTAGCCGGCTTCCATTTGCTGGAAGCGCTCATGTCAACACGCTTGGTTCGATCGAACCGTGGCATGAGCAACCACGTTGCTTTTTGGTTTTTTGGTTGGCAAGACCATCGATGTATCGGGGAGACCGGTCGGGCTCGCCGCTGCATCGCATGTTCTCGCCCGACCCGAATGCCACCACGACATCCCCATGAATATTGCTTCTACTCTCCTGCTCGCCTTCGCCATGTCGACGGACGCCTTCGCCGCTGCTGTCGGCAAGGGCGCGACGCTGCATCGTCCGCGGATTCGCGAGGCGCTCCGTACCGGCCTGATCTTTGGTGTCATTGAAGCGATCACGCCGCTGGTCGGCTGGGCGCTCGGCAAGGCCGCTGCACCGTATGTCGCTTCCTGGGATCACTGGATCGCGTTCAGCCTGCTGCTCGTGCTCGGCGCGCGCATGATCCGCTCGGGTCTGAGCGCACCCACGCCTGACGTCGAAAAGCCCCACAGCCACGGTTTCTGGCTGCTGGCGGTCACCGGATTCGCGACGAGTATCGACGCGATGGCGGTGGGCGCGGGACTCGCTTTCATTGATGTGAATATCTTGTCGACAGCCGCGACCATCGGCCTCGCGACGCTGATCATGGTGACCCTGGGCGTGATGGTCGGGCGCTTTTTGGGCAAGGCGGTTGGGCAGCGTGCGGAGATTGCAGGCGGGTTGATTCTCGTCGTAATCGGATCAGTGATTCTGGCCGAGCATCTTGGGTATATGAGTTGAGGTAACGGTATGCGGCTTGCACCCGGCGGCAAGGCGCTCTCGCTTGTCAGCGTGAAGCGCCTTGCGCGGTTGCATTCGTTCAATGGTTCGAATAGAGCGAACGTCCGGTGATCTGCGTTTGCAGCGGTGCGTGTACGCCTGAGGCGGACACGCCGCTCGTGGACGGACCGTAGGCGCTTGTCGCGACGCCTTGAGTTGCATCGACGCGGGCTTCGGCGGCGAGCAGTGCATTCGGATAGTGATTACGATCCGATGCCGGGTTGTAGCCCGCCTTCTCCAGTTGCACGAGTTCTGCCTTGACCTCGGCGCGGGTGACGGGGCTGCTGTTCGATTGCGCAAACGCGAAGACCGGTGCGGCCAGTACGGAAGCGAGGACGAGTGCTGAAACGAGTGATTTTTTCATGATGAAGATCCTTGAAAATTAATAAGGGCTACGAAATAATTGGCAGAGAGCGCTGGCCGTTTTAAGCGATGTAGCTTGCTTGTAAAACGGCGGTGGCTTCGATAGATACCCTCTCTAAAGCCCACCAATGAAGCAAATATCAAGCGGCACGGCATGAGCCCACAAGCGCGTGAACGTCATATGATTCACGACACATGGTCATTCATTGGCCTATAGCGCACGCGTTCATGTCATACCTACGCGAACGTTCCGACAACTGACCATGGCGATGAAGCGTGAATGAATAATCTCACGCGGAAGCTTATGTGCACCTTAAGCCGCCGAAGCGCTTACCGCATGAATCATCCAACGCGTTTTGGCGATAAATCCTTAAGGTTTGCTTAGGTCTCGCAATGTAAAATGCAGATCGAAAATTCTCCGAATCGAACCCCGGTCCGGGCGCGGTCCTTGCATCTGTGGAGTGTCACAACCGGGAGCGATTCCCTACGGAGGTCGTTGATCATGTTGCAAGTGCGAGGGTATTTAGTTCATGAAGGCGGACGGCGTTTGTCGAGGGTTTGCGGTGTTGCGTTGTGCCTGCTGGCCGCTGCTTCGCAGACAGCGTTTGCAGTCGCTGTGCCAAGGTCGATCGCGGTCATGAACTGCACGTTGATCGACGATAACGCCGCCTACAACGACGCCAATACCAATCGCATCCAGCAAGCTCGCATCGGCATGATCAGCGACGATCTGCGCGCGCAGTTGCGCGACCGGCAGCTCTATCGCGTCGCGGACAACGGACCGGCGAGCGGCATGATCGCGCAGCTCGCATCGACACAGGACATGAACGCTTGCAACGGCTGCGAACTGCAAGTCGGCCGCAAGCTGGGCGTAGAGCGGGTCGGGGTGTGCTGGGTTCAAAAAGTCAGCAACCTGATCATCAATATCAATCTGCGCGTGGAGGATGTTGCATCGGGCCAGGCCGTGTTCCAGCGTTCGGTGGACATTCGCGGCAACACGGATTTGTCGTGGCAGCGAGGTGTCAAGGCGCTGGTCGATCGTCTTGCCGACGACCCGGACGCCACCCGCTGAACCGGTGTCATGAAGATGGCCGGGGCGCTTTCGGGAGATTTTCCCGCCCCTATCCATTGTCAAGCCACGGCATGATGGGCTAAGTTGGCCTTTGGGTCTGCGATGTCCAAAGACATCCGGCGCACCTTGCAAAGAACAATAGGCGGAGACGAACATGCATGTGAAAAAAGTGACGGCGCAGTTGGCGCTCGCATCGGTGGTGACGGTTGGCACGACGCTGGGCGCGAGTCCGGCGCACGCGGCGCCAACAGCTTACGTGACGAGCGAGACGGCAGGCGTCGGTGTGATCGATCTTGATCAGATGACGCTCACGAAGACATTTTCATTTGGCGACGACGGTCCGCGCGGCTTGAGCCTGACCGCCGACGGCAAGCGGCTTTTGCTGGCTAACAAGAAACCGGGCGACCTGTCCGAAGTCGATACGGCGACCGGCAAGGTTCTGCGGCGGGTGAAGATCGGCAAGAATCCGGAGTTTGTCCGGGTGTATGGCGGCTACGCGTATGTGACCTACGAGCCGGGCGAGAGCGGTGGGCCTCCCGAGGCACCGGGAGCGGCTGGCAAAGGCGGTCCGCCGGAAGCGTCCGGAGTGGACAAGGGCGGACCTCCGGGGGCGAAGGATGACGACGAGAATTCGCCGCCGGCCGAAATCGCGATTATCGATTTGAAGAGCTTGCGGGTGGTTCGTTCGGTGAAGAGCGGGCACGAGACGGAGGGCGTGGAGTTCTCGGCCGATGGCAAGGAGCTGCTGGTGACCAACGAGGGTGATGACACTGTCTCCGTGTATCACGTTGGCACGGGTGCGCCGCTGCGAACCCTCAAGCTGGACCATGGGTCGCGCCCACGCGGTATCAAGCGTTCGCCCGACGGCAAGCGGTATGTCGTCACCTTGGAAAACACCAACAAGTTTGTTGTGCTGGATGCGCGCAGCTTCAAGGTGCTCAAGACTGTGGACACGCAGCTCGGTCCTTACGGTGTCGCATTCGACCCTGCCGGCAAGCGCTTGATGGTGGCGGCGGCACGCGGCAAGATGTTGCAAGTCTTCGATGCAAAGACCTTCGATCATGTCGCCGATGTGCCGATGGGCCAGCGCTGCTGGCACTTCAGTTTCACGCCGGACGGATCGAAGCTGATGCTGGCATGCGGCCGTTCGAACGCGGTGTATGTGTTCGATGCCAATAGCTATCAACCGGTCAAGCAGATCGAAGGGCTGCCGCTGGCGTGGGGCATCGTGACGTATCCGCGTAGCGCGGGGTCTATTGACTAAGGTTCAGGTTTCGTTCGCACCGGGGGCCTTGGACCGCTGCGAACGAAAACCTACTTCCACGAATACCTCAATCCTACCCACGCTCCTCGCGGCGCGCCAATGCCCAGAAACTGCTCATTGACCGGATTGGCGCCGTCGAACGTATGGTTCGCGCCGTTGAAATCGTTCTGGCCAAGAATCGCAAAACTCGCATAACGCTTGTTGAGCAGATTCGTCACGCTCACGAACACCTGCAACTGCTTCGTGATGTTGTAGGTCGTATCGAGGTCGATCAGGAAATACCCGGCCACCGTCCCGTTCACATCCTGATTGTTCTCGTCGCCACGAGCAAAAATACTGCCCCGATACGTCAGGTTGGTCCCCACATTCCACTTCGGCGTGGCCGCATAGTCGAGCCGCAACTTGATCGTGTTCTGCGGAATACCCGGGATGCGATCGCCCGACTTGACCGTGATGTTGCCATTGGCATCGGCGCTTGAGTTGCTGGAACTGTTTTCGGTCCAGGACGACTGATACGTCGCATCCACATAGCTGTAGCTCGCGGCAACACCCAGCGGCCCGAACTGCGTGCGTCCAGCCAGCTCGACCCCCTGCCTGCGCGTCTTGCCCACGTTCTGGAAGAACCCCAGCGTACTGGCCGCGCCGTTGCTGCTGATAAACTGGATGTCGTTATCGAGTGTCGTCCGGTAAATGGCCGCGCTCCATGTCGTCGCGTGCCCGAGCTGGCCACGCGCACCGATCTCGAAGGTCTTCGAGATCACCGGTTGCAACGACGGGTCCGCAATGAAATTGTTCGGCAAGGAACAGGGCGCCGACGGGTCGGCACAAGCGAGTTCAATGGCCGTCGGCGAACGCATGCCTTCATTGTAAGTGGCGTAGGCGGTGAAGGTGGAGGTCGGGTTCCAGTTGACCCCCACCGCCGGATTGAAGCGCGAGAACGTATGGCTGCCGTCGAGCAGAGGCTGCATGCCGCTTTCATCGCCGATCACGGACTTGGACCAGTTATAACGCCCCGCGAGTGTCATCGACCATTGCTGCGTGAGCGACAAAGTGTCCTCGAAATAGACACCGTAATTGGCGTTGCGTGTCTTTGCATCGGTTTGGGATGCGAAGGGACCTATACCGATAGTCGCGCGTGAATCGGTAAATTGCGCGTCCTGCGAAGCCTGCGTGAAATGCGAGTTGGCGAAATCACCGGCCATGCCCGCGACGAACTGATTTTCCAGCCCCATCAGCTTGCTGAGCAGTGTCATCTGCAAGCTGGCGCCGTAGCTGTCGGTGACGATCACGGACTGCAGGTTGGTCGCCTGCACCATGTCGATGTTGCCGTTGGCGTCCGGCAAGCCGAAGTTGTTGTTCGTGTTGCTGCTGGTGTTCACGTTGCGATAATGCCGGTAATACACGTTGCCGCTGATTTCCACGTTAGGGCTGAAATAATGCTCGCCCGACAGCGTGAGATAACCAACCTGGTTCTGGTTCTGGTCCGGAAATGTGTAGGCTTGCTTGTAGTTATCGAGGAAGGAGCGCGGGATGGTCTGCGAGCCCTGCAAGGTATTGTCCGCGCCTCCCATGGAGAGCGAGATCGTGGTGTCCGCATCGGTGTAGCGAAGCTTGCCGAAGGCCTGCCGCAGGCGGCTGGAATTGTGATCGGCCCAGCCATTGTCGTTGGTCGTGTTCGCGGTGAAGTAATAATCCAGGTTCTGGCCGATCACGCCGCCCTGCTGGATCTGGGCCGTCTTGCGGCCCCACGAGCCAGCCGAAACTTCCGCCTCGCCGCCCGGATTGCTGCGGCCGTTTTTCGTCGTGACAGCGATGGCGCCGCCCAGTGTGTTGAGGCCGAAGGTGGGGTTGGAACCGGGGATCAACTGGATTGTGTTGATTGCGGCTTGCGGAATCAGGTCCCAGTTCACCACGTCGCCAAACGGCTCGTTGATGCGCACGCCGTCGAGGAACACTGACAAACCCTGCGGCGTACCGAGCAGAGGCGACGCCGTGAAGCCGCGATAGTTGATGTCGGTCTGGGACGGATTACCCTGGGCCTCGTTGATATCGACGCTGCCCACGTTCCTTTCGAAGTAGTCCGTGAGGACGGCCGAATGCTGCTGTTCGATGGCGCTGCCCTTGATGGTCTGGACATTGGCCGGCACCTTCTCGAGCGGGGTGCCGATGCCGAGCAGCGGTGTAGTGCCCACCACCACGATCGGCGCGAGCTGGATCAATCGGGCGTCCGATGCAGGCGCTGGCGGAGCGGCCGCCTCTTGTGCCCAGGTCGTGGCGCTCAGGCCGGCAAGCGCGCTGCCGAAGCACAACCGCAGTGCCATCTGCGGCGCTAACGGATGCTTGCGAGAACGTTGGTGTGGCGCCTGACTCATGATTGTCTCCTGCCGGTTTGTCGTTATCGGTATAAGTTCATTGCCATACTGAAAGCGTCCCACAAGATGCTTCCGGTGCAACCGGGAGGACTTCCCGATTACAGGGGGAAGTCCTCCTAACCCGCATGATCCACACGCGACGCGAGCACGCGTGCTGAGTAGAATGAGAGCGCCATGCGACCCGATTCCCCGACCTCTTCCGCAGAAGCGCCCGCATCGCGCTCGACCGTGCGGCGCGACCTCGCCTGCGTGCTGGCGCTGACCGTGCTCGCTGCCGTGCTCTGCATGCGCTTCGATGTCGGCGAGCTGACGTATTCGCTTACGCGCCGCTTTGAACGGTTCCAGCTGGACGAATTTCCCCCCACGCTGGTCGTGCTGGCTACCGGTCTTGCATGGTTTGCATGGCGGCGTTATCGCGAGTCGCAACGGGAATTGCTGCATCGCCGCGCGCTTGAAGAGAAGGCCGAGCGGCTCCTCGCCGACAACCGGCGTCTTGCGAGCGAAAGTATCGGGGCGCAGGAAAATGAGCGCCGTCATTTCGCACGTGAGTTGCACGACGAACTCGGCCAGTATCTGAACGCCATCGCCCTGGACGCGGGACGTATCCGCGATCTGTCGACTGAGGGCGAGCCGGAAGTCCATCGCCTGTCGCTTGCGGTCATGCAGAGCGCGAGCACGGTGTACCGGCAGATAGGTGGCATGATCCGGCGCCTGCGGCCCATCGGCCTCGACGAATTCGGTCTGCCGAGTGCGCTGGAACATTGCGTGGAAAGCTGGCGCGAACGCTTGCCGCAGGCATCGTTCACGTTGACGGTGGAAGGCGACTTTGCCAATCTGGCAGACGTGCTGAACATCACGCTTTATCGGCTGGTGCAGGAGGGGCTGACCAACGTCTCGAAGTTTGCGCGCACCTCGCGGGTCGAAATCTATCTGGTTCGGACTGCGGATGATGCGCGGGCAACACGCGATGAAATTGTCGTGACCATGACCGATGACGGTCCCGGCATCGATCTGACAAAACCGCGCGCGGGGCTGGGGCTGATCGGTATGCGCGAGCGTGTCGAGGCGATCGGCGGAGAGTTCCACATCGCCAGCCAGCCGGGCAGCGGTTTTCTGTTTTGCGCGCGTGTGCCCGTTCAGGCCGGATTGCCCGAGCCGAACGAACCGAGCGAACTCGCGGAGTTGGCGAAATCGGTGAAATGAAGGCCGAGGCGGTTCGCCATTTGCGCAAGCTGCACGCCGTTGTCCGCGCCGAACTTTTGACGGATCACTGATTGATGGTTGGCCACGGTCTTTTGACTCAGGCCTAGTCGTTCCGCGATGCTCGGTAGCGTGTAGCCCTGCACCAGCAGACGCAGCACTTCAAATTCCCGGGCGGACAGTTGGCGTCCCGGCGGCCCTTCCTGGAAGGCAGTCCGCAAGGCAAGTGCCTGAGAAATGTCCGCGCTCAGATAACGCGCTCGCCGCGCTACTGCCCGGACCGCTTCCACCAAGACGTCAGGCGCGCTTGCCTTGGTCACGTAACCGCGCGCGCCGGCGTCCAGTGCACGTCGTACGAATATCGTTTCCTCGTGCACGCTGAAGATCAGCACATGAGCGTCCGGTTCACGGGCAAGCATTCGACGCATTGCTTCAATGCCGCTCGCACCCGGTAGCGCCAGATCCATCACGACGACATCGGGGCGTAATGCACAGAAGCGCTGGTACGCCTGCGCGGCGTCCGCGGCTTCGCCAGCCACACGCACATCGGGACTGAGTTCAAGCAGGCGCCGGTAACCTTCGCGCACCACGGCGTGGTCATCGACCAGAAGGACACTTATATCGGCAGTGGTCATTTACGAACTCCCGCGAGATCGGCGACGATGTGATAGTCAGGGCCGCGGCCGTCGTGCGACGCCGCCAGCCGACGTGAATTACTGTCGTTGCGAAACATGATCGGATGTTCGTCCGGCTCGCGTTCGATGGCCGCTTTGCGCACCACGTTGATTACAGCTTCGTGGTGGGGCGATTTATCGCAGACCGGATCGGCGTTGGCCGGGTCGCCCGTCAGCAAGTACGCCTGGCAGCGGCATCCACCTGCATCGATGGTTTTTTCCTCGCAACTGCGGCACGGTTCCCTCATCCAGCCGAAACCGCGAAAGCGGTTGAACGCATCACTGTCGTACCAGATCTCGCGGACTGAACGTTGCTTGACGTTCGGGAAGGTCAGGCCGGGCAGCGAACGAGCTGTATGACAGGGCAGCGCGGCACCGTCCGGGGATATACCCAGGAACACCGAGCCCCAGCCGTTCATGCAGCGTTTGGGCCGGTTTTCGAAGTAGTCCGGCACGACGAAGTAGATCTTGCAGCGATCGCCGATCTCGTTTCTATAGCGCTCCACAACCGCTTCGGCCTCTTTCAACTGCTCAGCGGTCGGCATCAACTGCGCGCGGTTGGCATGCGCCCAGCCGTAGTACTGCGTGTTCGCGAGTTCGAGATATTCGGCACCCATGGCGAGCGCCATGTCGATGATCTTGTCCACATGCGGCAGGTTGTATCGATGCAGCACGCAGTTGAGCACCATCGGAAAGTCGTGTGCCTTGATTGATTTCGCCACACGATTCTTCAGGTCGAAGGTGTGTGTGCTGCTCAGGAAGTCGTTGAGTTCCTGTGTCGAGTCCTGGAACGACAACTGGATATGATCGAGGCCGGCGTCTTTCAACGCATCAAGGCGCTTGTCGGTCAAACCGATGCCCGACGTGATCAGGTTCGTATAAAAACCGAGTTGGCGTCCTTCACGCACGAGCACTTCCAGATCGTCGCGCAAGAGCGGCTCGCCACCTGAAAAACCAAGCTGCGCTGCACCGAGCGCACGGGCTTCGCGCAGCACCTTGATCCATTCGTCGGTGGACAATTCGCTGCTGTGATCGGTGTAGTTCACCGGGTTGTAGCAGAACGCACAATGCAACGGGCATCTGTACGTCAGCTCGGCCAGCAACCACAGCGGCGGCGCGATATCGCTCATGATGCCTTCTCCAGCCATCCGCGCCGCTCGGCTTCGGCGACAAACAGGCGGACTTCATCGCCGATGCCCTGCGCATTGAAAGCCTGTTGCAAGTCCGCGATCAACGTGTCGACATCGCGCGTGCCGTCGCAGCGCTTGAGTATTTCCCCCGCACTTTGATTCAGCTTGACCATGCCTTCGGGATACAGCAGCACATGCGCTTCCTGCGCCGGTTCCCATTGCAGTCGGAAGATTCCCTTGAGCTTGAGCATAGGCGATGTCATTGCGGGAAGGCCTTTTCGATGGCATCGAGCATCGACCATAAAATGTCGAGCTTGAACTGCAGGATATCGAGCGCGCGTTCCTGCTGCTCGCGGGTCTTGAAGTAATCGAGCGTGACTTGCAAGCCGTGCTCGACATCGCGTTGTGCCAACGAGATACGCGAGCGGAAATACGTGAGGCCATCGGCTTCGATCCACGGGTAACACGAAGGCCACGTCGCCAGTCGATCCTTATGAATTTGCGGCGCAAAGATCTCCGTCAGCGATGAACACACCGCCTCCTGCCAAGGCGCACGACGCGCGAAATTGACGTAGGCATCGACGGCGAATCTCACGCCTGGCGTCACATGCTTCAGCGACCAGAGTTCGTCACGCGTGAGACCGACTGCATCGCCTAACCGGGCCCAGATTTCGATGCCGCCTTCATCGTTGCCATAACCGTCGTGATCGAGGATGCGCAGCACCCAGCGCCTGCGCGTCTCGCGATCCGGGCAATTCGACATCACAGCCGCATCTTTCAGCGGAATGTTGATCTGGTAATAGAACCGGTTCGCGACCCAGCCGCGGATCTGCTCGCGCGAACAGCCACCCTCGTTCATCTTCACGTTGAACGGATGATGAATGTGATACGCGGTGCCTTTCGCGCGAAGCTGGGCTTCGAACTCCTCGCGGGTCCAGGCTGCAGCATGTTCGGTAGTAATCGGAGTGGGGCCGTTCACAAGATTCTCCTGCGAGGCGCTAGCAATGCCGCTAGCAATGCTTAGAGTTCGAAAGCCAAACCATCGAAGGCGACTTCAATGCCGTGTTCGGCGAGCCGCCGCCGCTCGGGACCGTCTTCGATCAGGATCGGATTCGTGTTGTTGATATGAATGAGGACCTTGCGTACGCCCGCACGTTCGATGGAATCGAGCACTTCAATCATGCCGCCCGCGCCGGTTTGCGCGAGATGGCCCATATCGGCGGCGGTCTTTTTAGACAGCCCCAGTTCGATCATTTCGTCCGGTGTCCAGAGCGTGCCGTCGACCAGCAACAAGTCGGCGCCGTTCATCGCTTCGAGTACGTGCGGTTCCAAAGCACCGAGACCCGGCGCGTAGAACGCACGCTTGCCCGAATGCTCGTCGATGAACGTCAGCCCGATGTTGTCGCCACGTTGAGGCGCTTCGCGATGCGGCGAGTAGGGCGGCGCTTTGCTCGACAGCGGTAGCGCTTCAATGCGAATACCCGGCAACGCGGGAACGGTGAAGGATGCTCCGTCGAGCGGAATCGCATGGCGCTCGACGCCGCAGTAATGCGCGAGTATCGATACAACGGGTAAGCCGGTGCTCAGGTCCTGCAGGACGGCGTCGGTGACGTAGAGCGGCAACGGGGTATCGCGTTCACGCAGCATCAGCAAGCCGGTCACGTGATCGATCTGCGCGTCCATGGTCACCACGGCTGCGATACCGCTGTCACGCGCGCGCCGCGCCGGTTGAAGTTCGGGATGAGCCGCGATCTGCGCAAGCAAATCGGGCGACGCATTGATGAGCAGCCAGTCCTCGCCGTTCGCGCTGACCACGATCGACGACTGCGTACGCCGCTGCGCGTTCAGCGTGCCATTGCGCACGCCATCGCAATTCCAGCAGTTGCAGTTCCATTGCGGAAAGCCGCCGCCTGCGGACGAACCAAGTACCTTGATCTTCATGCGGCGTGACGCCTGAAGCGTCCCTCCCTCGAAAGTCCGGTGATCAAAGTCATGGCAGCATCCTCTCCATCAGGCGGTCGCGGTCTATCAACTGATGTTTGAGCGCGCCCGCCACATGCAGCACGATCAGCGCGATCAACACCCAGGCGCTGACCGTATGCAGCGTGAAGAAAATCTTGCGCAAGCCGGCGTCGTCCCAGCCCCACATCGGCAGCGGGATGCCCCAGAAGTGCGTGCCGAACTTGTTGAACGACGAGCCGAAGTAACCCGTCAGCGGCATGACGATCATTGCAACGTATAAAAGAGCCTGCGTCATGCTCGCGGCGGCGCGTTGCCACGCTTGCATCGGGGGAAGCGGAGGCCGACCTGCAACCAGGCGAACCACGATACGAATTAGCACAAGCAGGAAAACTGTCATCCCAAGCGACTTGTGGAAGTTGATCAGACTTGATTTGAACGCGAGACCTTTCGGCAACCCGACCATGTAGAGACCGATGCCGAGCATCGCGATGATCGCCAGTGCGATCAACCAGTGCAGGACGATCTGCGCTCGTGCATAGCGCGGCACGCCGGCACTCGCGTCGAGCGTCGCAGCGGGCGAATGCGCAATGTTCATTGTCGTCGTCTCCTTCCGTTGGCTGCGGCGTCTTTCGTGTTTGCGTACGCGCCGTGTCCGTTTGTTCACCTTACGCCGAATGTTTTCATCCGACGATCAGCAGTTCTCCGCGTCCGTCCACCGCGAGATCGCCTGTGTACCGGCGTGGCAGCGTGCTGGCTTTCAAGGTCGAAAATGGTGCAATTTCCGCGGCGAGAGAGCGCACCATGAGCGACCAGAAGACGTCGAAACCCTGGCCGCCTGCGGTAAACGTGGGCGGCATGTGGGCGGGCGCGCGGGCCAGCAGCAACGTGCCGCGACGCATGCCGTAACCGTAGTGCGGCCCGAGTTTCCCCGCGATGCCGATCGTGCCCGCCACCAGCCGCGACGCCGCGCATTCG
>NZ_AEJF01000089.1 GCF_001028175.1 Caballeronia mineralivorans PML1(12) | reverse complement strand
GCCTGTCATGCCTTCCATGTCGCCGGGCAGCGGACCCGCCGCGAAGTCGCCGCTGTTGCCGTCCACCGTCAGGCGGCCGCCGCTCATCTGGCAGCCGGTGAAATCTCCGGCATGACCACTGACGTGCAATTCACCTCCCGCCATGCGAAAGCCCGTGTGGTTGCCGGTTGAGCCTTGGACGTCGATCCGGCCTTCCGCCAGATTCGCGCCCAGGCGGTCGAGCCATTGCACCTCGCCTTCGATCACGAGCGCCGCCACGTCCCCTTCCGTACGCGATATGTCGAACAAATCGCCGGCCGCGCAGGTCTCGTTACCCGCCGGCAGCACGATCCGTCCGATCTGCGCCACAGTGAGCGCCGCAAGCGCAGCAGGCAGAAGTTGCTCCGCGTCGACACGGCATCCGGGCGCGCTCCTGACCCGCAGCGTCGTCGTGCTCATGCGCGCCTCCCTTCCACGCCGGCCGCAAGCTGGCGCAAATGGAAGTGATAGGGGCCCAATTTCCCGCCGTAGTTTCCCGCCGATATTCGCAACACGCCGCCCGCCCGCCCGAGTCCCACGGCGGCTGTAATGCCCGCGGTCATCGCGGCGCCGACGTCGCTGTCGGTCAGCCCGTCGATCACGATTTCCAGCACGCAGCCGACCTCGGCGTCCAGTTCGCTTTTCGGCGACAAGCCGATGAGCGTCGGACAAAAGGCGTCGTTCGTGGATGCCGGTGCTGCAGCATATTTCGAGCCCACTTTGGAACCGGAGCGCACCACGCCGCCGGGGAACGGCATGATCACGTTCGGCAAACGGCGCATCGCGGCCACGGCGCTTTCTGCGACGCGCAGGGCCGAGTCCATATCCCGTGCGAGCAACAGCAGGTTGCCGCCGCCTACGGCTTTCACCGTGACCGTGCTTTCCTGAGCGACGAACTCGCCGTCCATCACGGGTACGCGCCAGTAGCGCGTGTCGCCGAGCATCTTGGCGATTTGCCAGCCGTCGCCGAAGAAACGCAGGCTGCTGCCGAGCGGGGCGTTGTCGGAGAGAGGCGCGCGGCTTGTGGCCGGGTCGATACCGCTATAGACCGCCGTGGTCGGGCAGGTCAGCACGCATTGCCCGACGCGCCGCTCGACCTGCTTCGCCAGTTCCTTCGTCGATACCGCGAACAGCAACACCGAGACGCCTGGCCGGCCGTCGGGCGTTTCATGCGGCGCGAGTTCCCGTTCGATGCCCGCTTCGCAGCCGCAGCCGATAACCGACGTGGCGAAGCCCGTCAGCGACGTTGCTGCATGGTTCGCCCAGACCGGCGTGTGGGCGGTGATGACGAGCCGCGTCGCTTTCATCGGGAAAGCTTCCGCGAAGGTATCGTCGATGAGGGTGTCGTTGATCTGCATGGCGCTCAGGCCCCGGCGTTCAGGCAGGCAACCGGCAAGAGACTGCCGCCGCGGCAGCACGAACAGATTTCATCGTCGCTGATGGCCGCGTGTACGGGATTGCCGACCAGATTCTTCGCGCTATAAGCCCGCAAGGTCTTCTCTATACCGTGATCGAAATCGGGCGAGACATAGTGGATGCCGCCGGTCGGCGTGGCAACCAGCGTGCCGTCGCGGGCGACCAGTTGTCCGTCCTTGAACACATACGCCGGCGATGTGAACATCCGTTCTTTATCCGCCTCGTCGCGATACACCGCGATATCCGCCGCCGCGCCCGCGCCCAGATGGCCGCGATCTTTCAAGCCGAGCAAACGTGCCGGACCAGCGCGGGTGATGATCGCGATGTCGTACAGCGAGAACTCGCGCTGTAACTCCGGTAGCGCGCTTGCTACCTGCGCTTCGGGGTTGAGCTTCGCGAGTTGCTCGTCGCGAAAACCCTTGTCCATCAGCAAGCGGATCAGGTGCGGATAACTCGTGAAAGGGCCGCCGTTAGGGTGATCGGTGGTCATCGATACGCGCCACGGGTCGTCGATCAGCAGGAAAATTTCCAGTCCGATAATCCATTGCAACGCGTTCACATAACTCTGCTCTCTATAGCGGAATGGCACGATTCCGCAGCCCGCGTCGCATTCAATGTCGCCGACTATCCACTTCTTTGGTGTCCCAAGCGGTGCGTTCTTGAACTGCATCATGGTGTCGCCGGACGCGGTGACGGTCTGCCCGAAAATGATCTGGCCGACATCGATAGACACGTTCGGCCGCGCATTCACCGCGTCGGCAATCGCGCGTGCACCCGATGAAAACTTGCGCGGCCCTTCCACGCCATAGCTATGAAACTGGATGTGGGTCAGGTGGATGGGCAGGCCGTCGGCGGCGTCCATGGTCGCGATCGTCGAGTCGATGTTGCCCGGCACGCCCAGGTTGCTTGCATGTACGTGCAGCGGATGCGGCACGCGCAATTCGGTTAGTGCACGCGATAAAGCATGCAGCACTTCGCGCGGCGTGATGCCGTAGTGAACATGCTGCTCGTCCACGTTCAGCGAGCGTTGGTTGAACTTGAACGCCGAAATGCCGCCGGGGTTGACCACCTTCACACCGAGCGCCTTGCTCGCGTGCATCGTCCAGCCGACGTAATCGCGCAGACGCTCGAAGCTGTCGCGTTGCGCAAGCAGTTGCAGGAACAGTTCGTCGTTGCCGAGCATCACGTACGCGCCGTGATCGATGATCGGCGTGTCGCCCATTTCCAGGTGCGTGTGGCGCGCGTTGGAGGGCATCATCGCGGGCTCGAAGGCGGCGGTGTATCCCATCTCCGCGTATCGATAACCCGTCGCGAGCGTGCCGGGTGTACATACACCGCAGGACGGTAGCCGAAGATAGCGGCCATCGGTGGATTCTTCGCCAGCGCCGAAGCCATTGCCAGCAGCGCTGCCGCGATGATCTTCCGGCAACAGCAAGCGCGAGAGATTGGTCTTGCCGCCGCCGATATGCGAATGCAGGTCGATGCCCCCCGCCATCACGATCATGCCGGTGGCATCGAAATCTTGATCGATGGCAGCAGCGGGTTCCGCATCGACCAACCGGCCGTCGCGCATGTACAGGTCGCGGCGTTCGCCATTGACGCCGTTGGCCGGATCGTAAAGAGTGCCGCCCCTAAGCCGTGTCAGGCTCATGGCTGGCTCCTTGCGTCGGACAAATCGGACAATCGCGCCGCTATGGCCGCGACCGTCGGGAGTTCCGTGACGCGTGTCGCGGTCAGCGGCGCGACCACCGAGCCGTCGATGCGAAACAGATGGCCGCCGCTGTCCACGCCGGGTGTCGCCACCGGAATGAATACCGTCGACCCAGTGCGTGCGCCGAGCAAACTTCTCATCGCGGGATGTCCGAGCACGACGACCGGGACGTTATCGGCGAGACCTTGGGGCAGCGGCTCAGGCTGAAAACTCGCGACCCACAGGAGCGCATCAATTTCATCCGCTGCCAGAAGCCGTGCCGTCCGATAACGCATTGGATCGTGATCGAGCGGCGGCTCGTGTGCGAGGCGCGTGGGCATCGACACGCGCGTGCGTAGCGGAAAACCCGATAGCCACGTGACGGCCTGATTGACGCTCAATGCGCCATCGTCACCGCCGAGCGCGAGCGCGCCTGCGCGCGTCGTCCGGTTCACGGCCTTGACGATCCGGTTCAACGCTTCGATCAGCAACGCCGCATGTGGCCCCGGCAACGCGGCCGGTTCATAGACGACCGCCGTATAACGCGCCGCGCTTACGCGCTCGGCCAGCGTCGCAAGCGCGTTCGCCATGCCGGTATCGTCGCGGATCGATGCTTCAGCGCGGCCTTCCGTCAGCGCGGACCAGATCGCGAGAATGTCATACGGATCGGCGTCCTTGAGGATCGAATGCGTGCTGGTGTTTTCAACGATATCCGCCGCGGGATCGACCTCGCAGCCGACAAAGATCAGGTCGCGGGCGTGGTCCGTTCCGCCCAGCACCCGCTCGTAAAAACGCGGATAACGCGCGGACGGCTGGCAATCGAACACAATCAGCAGATCGGCACGTGCGCGCACTTCGGAGAGCGTGGTGAAGAACGCGCCGCGATCCTGCAATGCGGCTGTCGATGCCGCGATCGCATCGCCGTGCAGATGATCGAGGATCGCGCCGCAGCCGGCGGCCAGCGGATAGAGCGCACGGACGCCCGCTACGTCGGTCGCGAGACCGCCGAAGAGCGGCCGCGATGCGCTCTTCAGAATATCGGCGGCGCGGCGCAGTGCCGACTCCAGGTCGGTGTCCTGACCATCGACGGACGGCTGGCTTGCACTGGGCCCACTGAACCACGTCAGCGCGTGGGTGAGCCGCGGGCAATCGACATCGGGCGCGTCCAGGGCGCCGTCATCGTGCACGATGGTCGTGATGTCGTCGCAGAGCAGGGGGCAGAACGGGCAGGTCCAGTCGCGCATGCCGGACGGGGATGCCGCAGCGGATAGGGACGATGAAGGCGCGACGGACGCGCCCGGTGTGCCGGCACTCGACGGAGGAGAGGACGAAAGGTGCATGGAGCCGCTAGTGCAAAGTCCATGCCGGTTTTTGAAGCGGGGCACCGGTTTGTTGCACCGCCAGCCCGTTTCCATGCGCATGCGGCGGGCAAACGCGAACATCGGGGAACGGCGCCGATACCCGCGCCGCAGCCGCGTGCGGATGACACCCGATGACACCCGCTGCGCAGCACAGTATGTGCGGCGCTGGAACACAGTGTCACCCGCTGGGCACGGTCGTCACGGTTCCTTGCCAAACGATTACAGGCGAACCGCCGACGCGTCCGTTGGCATGGATATTGTGTGATCGGCTCAGAGTTTTGCTGTTGACGGCAGATCGAGTTGCCGGTCGTGGATGGCGGACGCCACGAGCCATGCAGCAGCGCCGCTTTCAGCCGCGGCGGATAAGTCGGCAGCATGGCGGATACCGCCAGCACCGATGAGTTCGCGATGGCCTGCTTGCGCCCGGATAGCGGCGAAGGTGTCGAGGTCGGGACCCTGGTAGGAGCCCACGTGATCGAGCGTCATCACGATCACGCGTGACGGCCACCATGAGGTGTCAGGCCGGATTGCAAATGGGTCCGCAAGATCGGTAATAAGGCGGCCCGCGCGGTGATCGAGTGAGAGCACGGGAGCGAAACCGGCGGCTTCGTGCAGTGCTTCGGTGTTGAGAAGAGTCTCGGTGCCGAAGACCGGCACGAGCGTGGCGCGGCCGGGCCGCTGAGGACCATGACGGATAACTTCGATGCGATCGAACAGCGAGCGCATCGAAGGGAAATCGGTGTAACCGGCATCGAGCCAGATTTCGACGGGAGCTTCACCGAGCCCGTTGAGCAATTCAGCAAGGAGGCGGGCGTGATCGCCCCGCTTGAGGATCGCGCCGAGGTCGGCAATGTAAAGCGTGCGCGTGCCTGTCGCGGCCAGCAACGCACGAGCGACGGCAAGCGGCTCGCTGGTCGCGCACAGTGGGGACTCGATGGGCCGATACCGTGCGCGTTCGCCACGCATGGCGCGCACGGCTTGACCGTCGAGCAGATCGAGTACGGGTATTACCTGCATGGAAGGAACCCTTGACCAAGTTATTCGTGTACGAGTATCTCACCGGCGGCGGTATCGATCCGGCACTGGCCGGCGAGGCCAGCTTGCTCGATCTTAGCGCGCTCATCGTGGAAGGCCGTGCGATGCGTGATGCCTTGGTGAAAGACCTGCTTGACCTCGGCGGCGTGCAGGTGACGTTCGCCAGTTCGCGCTTTGAAACCGTCTCTGAAACCGTCGATCCGGCGCTCAGTCATTGCAGGGCGATGCCCGGTGAATCGATCACCGGCTTCGTCGCGCGTGTCGCCCGGCTGCACGACTGGGCATGGATCATTGCGCCCGAATGCGACGGCTTGTTGCTGCGCTTGCACGATTCGGTGGGCTCGGCGCGCTGGCTGGGATGTTCGAAGGAAGCCATCAGGATTGCATCGAGCAAAAGCGCGACGGCGGCGTGCCTCGAAGCGCACGGTATTGCGGTGACACCCGCGGTGGAGCCTGGCGTGAGCGCTGTCACGACGAATGCGCAAGCGCGCTGGGTCGTCAAGCCCGACGACGGCGCGGGCGGTCTCGATACGTTCGTCTACGACCGTTTCGACGATGCCTGCGCCGAGTACGACGCACGCGCGGCGGCCGGCCGGAATCCGATCCTGCAGGAATGGGTCGATGGCGAGCCGTTGAGCCTCTCGCTTGTCTGCGGCGAGCACGAGGTCGAACTGGTCAGCATCAACCGGCAGTTGATCGGCTTGCCCGACACGGCGGCGGCGGGCAAGAAGGAGCGCGTGGTCGAATTCAGTGGCGTGGAGGTCGATCAGATCGACCGGCAGAGCGTGCAAGGGATGGCGCTCGAAGCGTTGGCGCAACGGATCGTGGCGGCGCTGCATGGCTTACGCGGTTTTGTCGGGATTGATCTCGTGTGGCACGCGCAGCGCGGGCCGGTCGTGATCGAGGTCAATCCGCGGCTGACGGCGGCGTATGCGGGGCTGTCGGCGCGGCTCGGGCGCAACCTTGCCGGCGATCTGCTCAAGGCACATGGTGTGTCGCACCTCGGGTGCGGCGCCAATGCCGAAGCGTGTGCATTGGGGCTGCGCTCATGAAGACCGATGCCGTAGTCTTCGGCTGGGATGTGGGTGGCGCGCATATCAAGGTGTCGATGGTGACGGCATCCGGCGAGTTGCTCGACATCGCGCAATGGGCGTGTCCGTTGTGGCAAGGGCTTGGGTATCTGGAGCAGGTGATCGACCATGTGCTCGACCGCTGGCCGCTTGCCCGTGAGGCTGGCGCCCGCCACGTGGTCACCATGACGGGTGAGATGGTCGATCTCTTCGCCGATCGCGCACAGGGCGTCAGGGTCCTCGTGGATACGCTTGCGCAGCGGCTTGGACCCTCTACGCGGTTTTTTGCGGGAGCGGCGGGCTGGCTGGCAGCCAATGAGTGTGCCGATGGCTGGTGCGACGTGGCATCGGCGAACTGGCTGGCTACCGCGCAATGGGTCGCGAGCCGTGTAAGCGACGCGCTGCTCGTCGATATAGGCAGCACCACTACGGATATTGTGCCGATCGTCGCAGGGCGCGTCGTGGCGCGTGGCTGTAACGACGCGACCCGGCTTGTCAGCGGAGAGCTGGTGTACCAGGGCGTGGTGCGTACGCCGTTGTGCGGCGTATCGCATCGCATTGTTTTTCGTGGCGAGCAGGTCAACGTGATGAACGAATGGTTCGCGACGACGGCGGATGTCTATCGGTTGACGGGGGAATTATGGCCGGCGCACGATCAGCATGCGAGTGCCGATAACGGACCGAAGACCGAGGCGGCGAGCCGCGCCCGGATTGCACGGATGATCGGTCACGATGCCCGCGATGCCGGGGAGCACGAATGGCGGGAATTCGCGCAAACCTGGCGTAGCGAGCAGATGCAGATCCTCGCGGCGAACCTTGCGCGCGTGATGGAAGCGCATCCGGCGCTTGCGCGCGCGCCGCTGGTGGGTGCGGGGTGCGGGCGGTTTTTGGTCGAGGCGCTGGCGCAGCGAGAGGGGCGTGGTTTTATCGACTTCAGTGAGCTGGTTGACGCGCCCAACGCTAGTCTGGATTTGCCGGAATGGATGGCGACCTGCGCGCCGAGTGTGGCGGTGGCGTTGCTATCGTTGCACGGGGTACGCGAGCCCACCGTCGCGTGGTTCCACAGTACGGCTGCAAGTTGAAACGAGCTGACGCGAACGTGTGGCGTTGTCGTTGTGTGTGGGCGGAGTCAAATCAGAGCGAGGGACATGTCATGTGGGTGGTGAAGATCGGGGGAAGCCTGAGTCACGACCCGTCGCTGCGCGAGTGGCTTACCCAGCTTTGGGAAGTGGGCGGCGGGCGGGTTGTGATTGTGCCGGGCGGCGGGGATTTCGCGGACACGGTTCGTCAGTACCAGAGCGAGTGGCGGTTTGGCGATCTTGCTGCTCACAACATGTGTCTGCTGGCCATGGCGCAGTACGCCATCCTGATGCAGGGGGTGTTACCGGAACTGGTGCTCGCATCGAACGAGATTCGCATTCGCCGTGCGTTGCGCGATGGCCGGGTTGCCGTGTGGGTACCCACCGACCTGATGCGCGATACGCCTGATGAGATGACCAACTGGGACACGACGTCGGATAGTCTTGCCGCGTGGTTGTCGACTACGCTGAATGCCGAGCGGCTGATGGTGGTGAAGTCGTGTGTGGTGGAAGCGGGGACGCCGCTTGAGGCCCTTTCGTCGAAAGGGGTGGTCGATGCGCGCTTCGTCAAGCATGTGAAGGATGCTAACTACGTTGTGGAGATGTTTAATAAGGGCGACGCCGGGTTGATGCGGGATAGGTTGTTGCACATTCCAGTTGTTTAGAGGTTTTCGCTCGCGCTGGTGGACGGGTTTTAGGTTTTGGTGGTCGGTGGGTGGAGTTGATGCCGGGTTGCTAGGTTCTGGGATTAGCGGTCGGGGTCAATGCTGGGTTGCTGCTGTTCAGTCTGGCGGTTGTTATATGTTAGTTATTCTATTTATCACTATTAGCCACTGTCCGTGGCGGGACTTCATTTCTTTTTCCGACACGACGGCGAAAAAGAAACAGAAGCAAAGAAAACGCCTCTCAACAATCGGCTAGTTAGTGTCTCTAGCGTGCAGGCCTCAGTTTTTGGCACCTGATAGCGCGGTGCTCGCCAGACTGGAGGATGTTTGAACCCCTCCTTCTCGCGAATCCTGACACGAACACGCTTCGCCTCCAACGCTCTCGGGCAAGCACCGCACCCCACGGACCATGACGGCCTCACGTGTGCTGGTTGCCTCATTTCGTGGTGGGTTGGCTACGTGGACTGCGAGGTTATTTCTTGAGGCGGTTGTACGCGGATAGCGCGGGGTGTCCCTTGGGCAGGTTCAGTCACTGGTGGCGAAGCGTGTGGGTATCGGTGTTCGGAGAAGGAGGGGTTCAAACATCCTTCAGTCTGGCGAGCACCGTGCTATTAGGTGCCAAAAACTTCTAGCCTGCACGCTAGGGACACTAACTTGCCGATGGTTGGAAACGCGTTTCTCTGCTTCGTTTCTTTGCGCGTTTGCAAAGAAATGACGGGCGGCCACGCACAGTGGCTAATAGTGATAAATAGCATAACTAACTTAAACTGACCGCTAACCTGAGCAGCAGCAACCCGGCACTGACCCCGACCACGGCCCTAGCATCGCCCCTCGACCAAGTGCGAACGAAACCCCCGTTCATTGAGCATCCGCGACTGCACTCCGATGCAAGGCATCCGCCCACTGCGCGACCCGCACGGGATCCAGGCGCCCGGCACGCCCTCCCTCACACAACGCCGTGCGAAACCCCACAATATCCGGCGCCAGCTCACGAATCTCCGCTAGTTGCGGCCAGCCAAGCGACCCCGCCAGCCCAGTCATCCCACCGTGCTCCCCGGCCGCCCGCAAGCAAACCGCCAGCGTATCCGCATCGACGCAATCGAAAATCGTGCGGCCGTCTTTGATGGCAGTGTCGAAGACAATTCCCGCAAAGCCCAACTCCGCTGCAAAGCGAGTCAGCTCCACGTCGATACCCGCATCGCACAAAAACACCGGCATGACCGCCGCCGGCAAGTTCGCGAGCTCAACCAAGCAACGCCGCGCCGCAGCCCCAGGCGTCACGCCGACCTTCACATAATCGACACCCGCATTGCTGACTTCAATCACCCGTTCCGTGATTTCATCGATCGCCTCGGTCGACACATCACCAATGGTCGCGCTGATCGGTTTCACCGGATAGGTCGCGCGCAACATGGCCACGATCCGCGTAATCTCGGGCAAGGACACGTCGCCTAGCGCGCCACTGCCCGGTTCCTTCAGATCGATCAGTTCAGCCCCGGCCTGCGCGGCATCCAGCGCTTCTTCAGACGAGCGAACGCTCGCGAGCAATGCAGTCATGACAGACTCCGGAATGATTCAGCGTCGCTCGGACGTCGACGTGTTCAACTCATGCGATGGCGCAGCGCCCGCGCGATGACGCGCAACCGCCGCCGTGATCCAGTCCCACGCAATGTGCTCCCGCTCGCCCGCGGTCTTGTCGATGGCAATCTGCAAGTACGCCATCTCGCTGTCCACCTTATCGGCGGGCAACATGAACAGCCGGCTCACCAGGATCGCACCCTCGACTACCGCAGCTTGCGCGCGATTAAAGCCGGCAAACGGCGCATGTGTCTCGCTAAATACACTTTTCATCCGCAGCACCGGACGTTGCGGATCGTCCTGAAAGGTATCGAGCTCAAGTTCGGTATGCGCCAGCGAACCGGCCAGCCGCACGCTATTCACGCGCGTGGTGGCAAGCGTCGGCCAGTCCCTCGAATAACCCGTGACGCAGCCCGCGAAGACCCGCACGTCAGTCGTGAAATTGATTACGGCCGCACGCGTGGCGACGATGTTATCCAGCGTGGTAGAGGGGCGAAACGGGGCAAGAATTGCCAGACCGTCCTCAAACCGGACGCCCATGGGCGCGATGTGAGGCCGGCCATCGTGCGCCGCAGTCGTGACGATCGTTTCGTAAATCATGGCGGGGAACGCTGGTCATGGCGACGCACTAGGAACCGGCGGTTTATCAACTTCTTCGTTAGCTGCGGCAGCTCTCGTCAACCGCAAGCCAGCTAACCGGTCACGCTAAGCCGCACGTCAGTTACCCGTGAACACCGACGGGCCGACGGCGGCGCCTGACGCTTAACGCGTTGCGATATACATCGTGATTTCGAAACCAAAACGCATATCGGTGTAGCTCGGTGTCGTCCACTGCATAGTCGTCTCCATCAAGTTATCCAACGGAATGCCCGCGCAACGCATTGCCGCAATGCAGCGTAACTCCGCAGCGACAAACCGCGCCGGCAAGCACCACACGCAAGCGGCGTGCCAAAACACGCGCGTCTTGTTCGGAACGCATACGGAACACGCCGGCGGGATGACGCAATGGCGAATGCGCCTGACTGTCGCGGAACCGCAGCAAAGTGTCCCACGACGTTCTGGAACGCGGCCTTAGGGAGTACCCCACGTTAACGGATCGCTTAAGCCTGACGAAGAAAATCGTGAATTCCCCTCGGGACGGCTCGCGCCTACATTGCAAACACAGCGCAGGCATTTTCACTTTTCATCCGCCTGGTCACCGCGCGCTTCGTTGCTCCGGCAGCGCGTTCTTCACTCTCGAGGAAACGTAATGAACGACTTCACCAAGGCCGCTGTCGAGCCGGCATCCAACGCGTCGACCCAGCGTTCCCGCTATTCGGCGGGCGTCATGAAGTATCGCGAGATGGGCTACTGGCAACCCGACTACGTCCCGAAGGACACCGACGTGATCGCCCTGTTTCGCATCACGCCACAACCCGGCGTCGACCCTGAAGAAGCCGCGGCGGCTGTGGCCGGGGAATCGTCGACGGCGACCTGGACCGTCGTCTGGACCGACCGCCTTACCGCCTGCGATATGTACCGCGCCAAAGCGTATCGCGTGGATCCCGTGCCGGCTTCCAGCAGCGCGGAACCGCAGTATTTCGCGTATATCGCCTATGACCTCGACCTGTTCGAGGAAGGCTCGGTTGCGAACCTGACGGCATCGATCATCGGCAATGTGTTCGGCTTCAAACCGTTGAAAGCGCTGCGGCTCGAGGACATGCGCATGCCTGTTGCTTACCTGAAGACTTTTCAGGGACCGCCGACGGGCATCGTGGTCGAACGCGAGCGGCTCGACAAGTACGGACGCCCGCTGCTCGGCGCAACGGTGAAGCCGAAGCTCGGACTCTCGGGCAAGAACTATGGACGGGTCGTGTACGAAGGGTTGAGGGGCGGCCTCGATTTTCTGAAGGATGACGAAAACATCAACTCGCAGGCATTCATGCACTGGCGCGACCGTTTCCTCTTTTCGATGGAAGCAGTAAACCGGGCGCAAGCCGCCACTGGCGAGGTCAAGGGGCACTATCTCAACGTGACGGCCGGGACGATGGAAGAGATGTATGAACGCGCCGAATTCGCGAAGGAACTCGGCTCGTGCATCGTAATGATCGACCTGGTGATCGGCTGGACCGCGATCCAGTCGATGGCGCGCTGGGCCCGCAAGAACGACATGATCCTGCACCTGCATCGTGCAGGACATAGCACTTACACGCGTCAGCGCAATCACGGCATCTCGTTTCGCGTGATCGCGAAATGGCTGCGCATGGCCGGGGTGGATCACGCGCATGCCGGCACGGCTGTCGGCAAGCTTGAAGGTGATCCGCTTTCGGTACAGGGCTATTACAACGTGTTGCGTGAATCGAGCAATCCAGTGGACCTGTCGCGCGGCGTCTTCTTCGATCAACCATGGGCGGGTTTGCGCAAGGTGATGCCGGTCGCGTCCGGCGGCATTCATGCAGGGCAGATGCACCAGTTGCTGGACCTGTTCGGCGACGACTGCATCCTGCAATTCGGCGGCGGCACGATCGGTCATCCCTCCGGCATCCAGGCGGGTGCCGTGGCCAACCGCGTAGCGCTGGAAGTCATGGTGAAGGCGCGCAACGAAGGTCGCGACATTGCGCACGAAGGGCCCGAAATACTGGAAAGCGCGGCGCGCTGGTGTACGCCGCTCAAGCAGGCGCTCGATACGTGGCGGGACGTGACGTTCAACTATGCGTCCACCGACACGCCCGACTTTGCCGCCACGCCGACACCGGCCTAATGCTTTAAGTCTGTAAGCAATCCATTGAACGAGAGGTCAACCATGCGAATCACCCAAGGCACGTTTTCTTTTCTTCCGGAACTGACCGACGAGGAAATCGGCTTGCAGATCGACTACGCATTGCAGCAGGGTTGGGCTTGCTCGGTTGAGTTCACCGACGACCCGCATCCGCGCAACACCTACTGGGAAATGTGGGGCCTGCCAATGTTCGATCTGAAAGACGCAGCCGGCGCGATGCAGGAGGTCAAGGCTTGCCGCACGACGTATCCGCAGCATTACATCAAGGTCAATGCATTCGATTCGGTGCGGGGCTTCGAGACCATGCGGCTGTCGTTCATCGTCAATCGTCCGCAGGATGAGCCAGGCTTCCGCCTCGAACGCCAGGACGTGCAAGGCCGCGTGCAGCACTACGCGATGAAGGGTTATTCGAACGACCAGCCGCCCGCAAGCCGCTAAGCACCCAAGCCACTGGAGAGATGACGATGACGTCAGCTACCGCCGATCTGCCGGTCCACGAACCAGTCGAAAAATCGGACATACCGAGTGTCGATCTCGTCGCGCTGTTTCGCGAGTCGACAGTGGGCGACGTGCTGGCCGAGCTGGATCACGATCTGGTCGGGCTTACGCCGGTGAAGACGCGCATACGCGAGATTGCTGCGCAACTGCTGGTCGAGCGGGCGCGCGAAACGCTTGGCATAGCGAGCGGCGCGCCTACGCTCCATATGTGTTTCTCAGGTAATCCGGGTACTGGCAAAACGACCGTCGCGCTGCGCATGGCAGACGTGTTGTTCAGGCTGGGCTATATCCGCCGCAAGCATCTTGTCTCGGTTACGCGCGACGATCTCGTGGGCCAGTACATCGGACATACCGCGCCCAAGACGCGCGACGTGCTCAAGCGTGCGATGGGCGGCGTGCTGTTTATCGATGAAGCGTATTACCTGTATCGCCCGGAAAACGAGCGCGATTACGGGCAGGAAGCCATCGAGATCCTCTTGCAGGTCATGGAGAACCAGCGCTCGGACCTGGTGGTCATTCTTGCGGGCTACGAGTCGCGCATGGAAACCTTCTTCCAGAGTAATCCGGGGTTTCGCTCGCGGATCGCGCATCACGTCACATTCCCGGATTACGACGTCGCTGAACTGATCGAGATTGCCGAAGGCATGCTCGCGCGGATGCACTACCGCCTCGACGCAGAGGCGCGCGCCGCGTTCGAGGAGTATCTTGCGCGCCGCATTCGTCAGCCAAATTTTGCGAATGCGCGCTCGGTGCGCAATGCGCTCGACCGTGCACGATTGCGCCAGGCCAGCCGTATTTTCGCCGACGCGATGCAAGGAGGCGGCTCATCCGATACCGCCGCGCTGACCTTGCTATCCGCCACCGATATTCGCGCGAGCCGCGTGTTCGACACGCCGCCGCCCAGACCAGTTTAATCACCTCCCAGGAGTGCGCCATGCTGGACGGAGGGACCACACTTTCAAAGTTCCTGATCGATACCCTCGACCGTAATCCATCGCCTGTTCAGGCCAGCGGATTGTCGGCGTTACTGATCGACGTAGCGGCTTCGATCAAGACCATCTCGGCTCAACTGACCAAGGGCGCATTGGGTGGCAACTACGGCTCGGCCACGACTATCAACACGCATGGCGAGGAGCAGAAGAAACTCGATATCGCGACCAACGATATCTTCCTGCAGCACTGCGAGTGGGACGGGCTGCTGGCGGGCATGGTGTCCGAGGAGATGGAAGACGTGTATGCGATTCCGCCCGCGTATCCGCGCGGCGAATATTTGCTGGCGTTCGATCCGCTCGACGGCTCGTCGAATATCGATATCAACGGCGTGGTCGGCTCGATCTTTTCAGTGTTACGCGTTCCCGCCGGGCTCAAGGCCGGGGCAGCCGCCATCGACTCCGCATTCCTGCGTCCCGGCTATGAGCAAGTGGCCGCGGGTTACGCGGTATACGGCCCATCGACAATGCTCGTCATCTCGGTCGGCAACGGCACGCACGGTTTCACCCTCGATCGCGAGGTTGGCAATTTCGTGCTGACGCATTCGGACATTCGCATTCCTGAGGACACGGGCGAATTCGCGATCAACGCATCGAACGAACGCTTCTGGGAACCGCCAGTGCGTCGTTATGTGCAGGAATGCAAGGACGGCCGCAGCGGTTGCCGTGAGCGTGATTTCAACATGCGCTGGATTGCTTCGATGGTCGCCGAGGTCCACCGCATCCTGATGCGCGGCGGAGTGTTCATGTACCCGCGCGACTTCAAGACGCCGGCCATGCAGGGCCGCCTGCGTCTTCTGTACGAAGCCAGCCCAATGAGTTTCCTGGTCGAGCAGGCGGGCGGCATGTCGACCACGGGGCGCGAACGGATCCTCGATGTGCAGCCCCGCGCGCTGCATGAACGTGTGCCGGTAATCCTGGGATCGAAGAATGAAGTGGAGCGCATCGCTCGCTATCACGCCGACTATGACCGCGGCGAGGACAAGCCCTACACGTCGCCGCTCTTTAACAAACGGTCTTTGTTCTTGCCTGAGGCACCGGTCTAAGAGCGTCGCCTGATCGAAATTCGATTACGAGAACCAGGAGACTCATCATGTCAGTCAAACATCCGATCATTGCGGTGACCGGCTCCAGCGGCGCGGGCACGACAACCGTCATGAAGAGCTTCACGCACATTTTCAGGCGGGAGCGTATCAACGCGCAGATCGTGGAGGGCGATGCATTTCATCGACACGATCGCCTGGGCATGCGCGAAGCGCTCAAGCAAAGCGAGCGCGACGGCATGCGTAACTTCAGTCACTTCGGCCCCGAGGCCAACTTGCTTGAAGAGCTCGCGCAACTGTTCGCCAACTATGGCGAGGCGGGCAGCGGCCAAACTCGCCACTATGTCCACGACGATGCTGAAGCCGTGACCTACAAGCAGGATGCCGGTACCTTTACGCCGTGGGAGGACATCGCAACCGGCACGGACCTGATGTTCTATGAAGGGTTGCACGGAGCCGCCGTGACCGACAAGGTCGACGTCGCGCGTCATGCGGACCTGCTCGTCGGCGTGGTGCCGATCATCAACCTGGAATGGATTCAGAAGCTGCATCGCGATCAGAACCTGCGCGGTTATTCGCACGAGGCGGTGGTCGACACCATCCTCAGGCGCATGCCGGACTATGTGAACTACATCTGTCCGCAGTTTTCGCGCACGCATGTCAACTTCCAGCGGGTGCCGACCGTGGACACCTCCAACCCGTTTACCGCACGCGAGATTCCGCATGCCGACGAGAGTTTTGTCGTCATCCGGTTCGCGCGGCCGAAGGGAATCGACTTCCCGTATTTGCTCACCATGCTGCACGACTCGTTCATGTCGCGTCCAAACGTGATCGTCGTGCCGGGCGGAAAGATGGGACTCGCGATGCAGCTCATTTTCACGCCGCTGATCCTGCAATTGCTCGATCGCCGCGCCCGCGCCTGAGCGTTCCGGTTTCTCGCTTTTTATCGTTAAAGGAGGCATCCCATGAGTGCCGTCACTGAAATATCCGCTCCGCCGGGCGTCCGGGATGAAACCCGGCTGATGGCGAACGCGCTGCGTTTCCTGGCCGTCGATGCCGTCGGCCAGGCGAAGTCCGGTCACCCCGGCATGCCGATGGGCATGGCGGAGATTGCCGTCGCGTTATGGACCCGGCATTTGAAACACAACCCGCGTCATCCCGACTGGGCGGATCGCGATCGTTTCGTGTTGTCGAACGGGCATGGTTCGATGTTGCTGTACGGGCTCCTGCATCTGACCGGCTACGATTTGCCGCTCGATGAACTGAAGTGCTTCCGGCAACTGCATAGCAAGACACCAGGGCATCCCGAAGTAGGTTTGACGCCGGGTGTTGAGACGACGACCGGACCGTTGGGGCAGGGCTTCGCGAACGCGGTCGGGATGGCGTTGGCCGAGGCGTTACTGGCGCGGGAGTTCAACCGGCCGGGCCATGCGATCGTCGATCATCGAACCTATGTGTTTGTCGGCGATGGTTGTTTGATGGAGGGGATTTCGCACGAGGCGGCGTCGCTGGCAGGTACCCTCGGATTGAACAAGCTGACCGTACTCTACGACGACAACGGTATCTCGATCGACGGCCACGTGGCCCGCTGGTTCGCCGACGATACTCCCGCGCGTTTCGAAGCATATGGCTGGCATGTGGTGCGCGAGGTGGACGGCCATGATGTCGATGCTGTCGACCGCGCGTTGCGTCAAGCGCGTGCCACCAGCAAACCGACGTTGATCTGTTGCAAGACGGTGATCGGAAAAGGCTCGCCATCGATGGCCGGGACACACGACGTGCATGGCGCGCCACTTGCCGCTGAAGAGGTTGTAGCGACCCGGCGTGCGCTCGACTGGCCGTATCCGCCCTTCGAGATCCCTGCGCAGATCCGGAGCCTGTGGGACGCCCGTGAACGCGGGGAGACGGCCGAAGCGGACTGGACCGCCCGGTTCGATGCGTACCGGCGGCAGTTTCCCAATGAAGCGGCCGAGTTCGAACGGCGCTCGCGCGGTGCTTTACCGACGCATTGGCGAGCCGCCGCGTTGTCGTTGGTGCAGCAGGCCGACCGCGCGGGTCAGTCGATCGCAACGCGTAAGGCGTCGCAGCAGGCGATAGAAGGATTAGCGCGGGCGCTTCCTGAACTGCTGGGAGGATCGGCCGATCTGACGGGGTCGAACCTGACACGCTGGAAGGAAGCCGTTACGGTGCAAGCAGGGGATGAAGGGCTTCAGGCTGGCAACTACGTGCACTTCGGCGTGCGTGAGTTCGGCATGAGCGCGGCGCTTAACGGCGTGGCGTTGCATCGCGGATATCTGCCGTTTGGCGGCACCTTCCTAACGTTCTCGGACTACTCGCGCAACGCATTGCGCATGGCCGCATTGATGAAGGTCCGCACGGTGTTCGTCTTTACGCACGATTCCATCGGTCTTGGCGAAGATGGCCCGACGCATCAGTCGATAGAGCATGCAGCAAGCCTTCGAATGATTCCCGGCCTCGATGTCTGGCGTCCCTGCGACACCGTGGAGACGGCACAGGCTTGGGTGTGTGCGGTCGACCGTGATCGTCCCTCATGTTTGCTGTTGAGCCGCCAGGCCTTGCCGTTTGTTTCCCGCGACGAAGAACAGATCGATGCAATCGCCAATGGCGGATATGTGCTGCGCGACTGGCCTGAACCGGTGGGTCGCGTGACGAAGCGCGTGGTGCTGATTGCGACGGGTTCGGAGATTGGGCTCGCGCTTGCGGCTGTCGAACCGTTGCGTGCGAAGGGTGTCTTTGCCCGGGTTGTATCGATGCCATCTACCACCGTGTTCGACCGTCAATCGCGAGCGTGGCGTGACCGGGTGCTGCCGAAGGATGTGCCGCGTGTTGCCATCGAAGCGGGGGTGAGTGCGTTCTGGCGGCAGTATGTGGGGCTGGAAGGCGGGGTGGTCGGGATCGATTGTTTTGGCGAGTCCGCGCCGGCTGAAGCGTTGTTCGAGCATTTCGGGCTGACGGTAGAGGCCGTGGTCAGGGAAGCGAGCAGGGTTGCTTGCTGAGCGCATCAGTTTCCAAGGAGTTGTTTCTGATCTTAATATAACGGAGTCCGAAATGGCCTTTATTGCATTGCGTCAGTTGCTGGACCACGCGGCGGAGCATAGCTACGGTGTGCCCGCGTTCAACGTAAATAACATGGAGCAGATCCAGTCGATTATGCAGGCTGCGGAAGCGACGCGTAGTCCGGTGATTTTGCAGGCATCGGCGGGTGCGCGCAAATACGCTGGCGAGCCGTACCTGCGTCATCTCGTGCTTGCGGCGCTTGAAGCGCATCCCGATCTGCCGGTCGTGCTGCATCAGGATCACGGCGCGAGTCCGTCGGTGTGTCAGCAGGCGATCCGCTCCGGTTTCACGTCCGTGATGATGGATGGGTCGTTGCTGCCCGATCAGAAGACGCCCGCCGATTACACCTATAACGTCGAGGTCAGCCGGCGGGTGGTCGAGGCTGCGCATGCGGTGGGGGTATCGGTGGAGGGCGAGCTGGGATGTCTTGGCTCGCTTGAAACGGGGCAGGCCGGCGAGGAAGATGGTGTGGGCGCGGAGGGCAGGTTATCGCGTGATGATTTGCTGACAGACCCCGAGCAGGCCAGTGCGTTTGTGGAAGCGACGGGTGTGGATGCGCTTGCTATTGCTATCGGCACGTCGCATGGTGCTTACAAGTTTAGCCGTCAGCCCGATGGCGAGATTCTGGCGATGGACCGGATCGTCGCGATTCACCGGCTGATTCCGAATACGCATTTGGTGATGCATGGATCGTCGTCGGTGCCGCAGGAGTGGCTGGCGATTATTCGTGAGCATGGTGGTGAGATACCGGTGACGTATGGCGTGCCGGTGGAGGAGATTCAGCGCGGGATTGCGAATGGTGTGCGCAAGGTGAATATCGATACGGACATCAGGTTGGCGATGACCGGGGCGATGCGCAGGTCGCTTGCAACGGCGAAGGGTGAGTTCGATCCACGCCATGCATTGAAGGCGGCGACGGCCGCGGCGAGGGATTTATGCGTGGCGCGGTTCGAGGCGTTTGGATGTGCGGGGCATGCTGACAGGATCAAGCCGCTGGCGCTTGACGCAATGGCTCAGAAATATCATTGAGGGGACGTTCGCGCGGTTGGTCCGGGGCGATGGCGGGTTGTTGCTTGCGGGTTTAGCGGTTTGCTTGAGATTGACGCGCGCGGAGTTATCGTCCGACATACGAGCGGGTGATTCAGCGGGATCTAGAAGGAGCGCGAGCTAACGTCATTTGCTACGGCGGCCCTCGAAGCCGATGATTCGTCACACTTGAAATCGACCTGTAGGCTTGAGCTCTTCCGCTAACGCTTCCGTGTACTCCCAACCTCCGTCCATCGCTCAAGATCCGGAGCGGATTTCTCCACCTGGCATCCCCAGTCCAGCCCCTGATCCTGATCGAAACGTTTCCCTAACTTCCACGCAATCTCCGCCCGAGCCAGCTGCACGCCCATATAAAATGCATGCCCCCCATCGGCCTCGAGCCCAAGCCCCGGATAAAGCGCAAGCGGATCGCCATCCACGGCATGCCCATCGCGGTTATAAACATGAATGCCATCGGCCGCCACCTGAACCCTGAAATTCGGATCGCGCACCGCCTCTGCAAACAGCGCGATCTCAGCCGCGTCATACGGAAAAGGCCGCTTCGCATGCAGCGCCGATAAGTCGCTGCAAATCCCCTTCGGCAAGACCTGCGCCTCACGCGCTACATGCATGATCCGCCGCGCGACATCCGCCTCCTTAACCGCGCGCCGCGCATGCAAACTCACCGATGTAGTCAACACCGCGCTAACCCGCAGCTCCGCCGCTATCCCAAGCAACACCGCATTGATCCCGCTCGTATCGGCTTCGGTCAACTCGGTCACATTGCCGATGCCCATCATGATGCCGATCTCCGGATAGCGCGCGCGCAACCCGACATAACGCGCAATCGATGCGGCCAGTCCAAACGGAATCGGATCGAGAATAGGATCAGCGAGAAACGGCCGGTTGCGGGCCAGAAGCGCATCAATCGCAGCATCAAGCGACGCCGGATCGCCCGGTTCCCGTGCAACCAGAATTGGCACCGACGGCACCTCATCGGCAATCCATAAGGTATCCAGATTAAGACTCATCAGGTAGTCCGCACCCGCCCGGCCACCACGCACGAGTTCTTCCGAACGCATGGAATCCACACTCACGCGATACCCGCGCTCCTTGAGCACACGCACCGCGTCTTCCAAATGCGGGAAAGGTGTTTCAGGCAGGCAACCGATATCGATCACATCGGCGCCCTGATCTGCGTACAAACCAGCCCGCTCCACAATACCGTCAAGATCGAGCCGCGGCGCATCGACGATCTCCGCGAAAATCTCCGTCTCGTAGCGCGACAGATCGAAGTGGCGCGCCTCGCGTCCGAAGAACTGCGGCAAGTCCTTGACCTCTTCGGGTCCACGCTCGACGGGCACGCCAAAATGCCCGCTCAACGCGTCGAGATCGCCCCGGCATCGCCCGGGCACGATCATCCGCGTGGCAGCAAGCGGTGCAGCCACGCGCCGGCGGATCATGTCAGCCGTCATCAACGCCGCTACCTGTAGCCCGATCTCGCGGACTTCCCAGGTGAACGGCGTCGGCGCCATGCTTTCAAGCACCTGATGCAAGCTGCGTTCAGCAAGCCTGCCAGTCAGGAAGACGATGTGGTCCATGCGAGCCCGAGCGTCAACAGCCGTTGATCGAGCGCTGCTTTCAACTCATCGAGCGAGCGCGCCACCGTCGTGTATTCGATCAGCGCCAGTTGCTCCACATGGCGGAGTTCGACGCTGCGCGGACGCACCTCGACCCATTCATGCGGGCTCTGGGTGATCACGCTCGGCGCCGTGTCACATGCGAAAACAATGCCCGGTATGCATTGCTTGCCAGCCTGCGCGAACAGGTTGGTCGGCAGCGTGTCGGAAATTCCCAGAACACACTTGGCAACGGTGTTGCTCGTCGCGGGCGCGATCACGACCGTATGATATTTGCCTTCATAAAGCATGCCGACCGGCACCCCGCTCGCACTGTTGTCGCGCAACACCCGAAAATGCTCGCGCAGCTTCGGCAACGGCCATCCATAAAGCGGCAGCACTTCCTCTCCCGCCGCCGATAGAAACAAATCCACGCCCGGCAGCTTGCGCGCAAGTTCGATGGATTCCTCGATCATGTGGCCCGACCCGGTCACGCACCACGCAAAGCCCGCATCGGGCTTGAACTGGTCAAGCCTGCGAGCGGGCGAGTGTGAAGCCGAAGACGAACCGGAACCCGAAGGCACGCTCATGAGTCCGACGGCGCGGAGGATCCGTCATGCGATAACCGGATATGCAGGCGATGCATCTTCCGGTACAGAGTGTTGCGGCTGATGCCGAGCCCTTTTGCCACGCTGCTGACGTTCCAGCGATGCTCGTCGAGTAACTCGAGCACGGTCTCGCGTTCCTTGACCTGGATCGCGTTGAGCTCGGAGGTATCGGCGTCGTCGGCTGAATGAGTGAAGGGGCCGATTGCAGGCGTGCTACCCGTGACCATCCCCAGCCGTGCGGCGGGCGTTGCGCTCGCGTACTGCACGATCTCGACCGGCAGATGCGAACAGTCGATCTCCGGACCATCGCACAACGCCATCGCCATTTGCAGCACATGGCGTAACTGGCGGATGTTGCCCGGCCACGCGTAGTTCAACAGCGCATGCCGCGCTTCGGCGCTAAGCGTCGGCGGATCGTCCGATTCGCTGGCAAGCAGATGATGAATCAATGCAAGCGCGTCGGCCCGCTCACGCAGCGGCGGCAGGTTGATCTCGATGCCATTGAGCCGGTAATACAGGTCTTCGCGGAACACGCCGGTCTGCACAAGTTCGAGCAGGTTGCGATGGCTCGCACTGATCAACTGGAAATCCACCTTCACCGTAGTTTCCGCGCCGAGCGGCGTGACCTCGTGTTCCTCTATTACGCGCAAAAGCCTGGCTTGCAAGGCCATGGGCATGTCGCCGATTTCATCGAGAAACAGCGTTCCCGCGTTCGCCTGCACGATCTTGCCGCGCCGTCCTTCGCGCTGCGCACCGGTGAACGCGCCGGCGCGATACCCGAACAACTCGCTCTCGATCAGGTTCTCCGGCAGCGACGCGCAATTCACCGCAACAAAGCTGCCGGCATTATTCGGGCTGATGCTATGAAGCGCATTCGCAAACACTTCCTTGCCGGTGCCGGTCTGTCCACGCAGGATGATCGGGATCTTGCGCTGGATCACGCGCACCGCGAGCTGGATCTGCGACGCCATGCGCGGATCGCCGAATTCCAGGTGCGAGAGTTTCTCCAGCCGTCCGGCCTGGCCCGTTGTGTCTCGTGCTACCCGCACCGGCCGGGCTCGCGTGGCGGCAGTGGACAACGCGCGGCTCGTCGGATCGTTCATGAAGATGCGGGACATGCTGGTCGCGGCATCGCGCGGTGTCTGGGCGATCAGGAAGAAGCGGTTGTTCGCGTTCGCGCTATAGACGGTCACCGGGTGGAACGAGCCGCGAATGCTGCGCGCGATCATGTCCTCCAGCGACACGTTGAACGCTTCCTCGATCCGCTTGCCGCACAACTCGGCATACGAGCGGAAGTCGAGCTGGAATAGTGCGCTGCGGCTCGCAGCGAGCACGACACCGTCGTCGCTCACGGCGAGCTTGCCAGCATGCAGCGTGCCGACAAACTCGGGACGGCTATGGAAGTGGATCATGTTCGCATGCCGATAACGCGCGTCGATCAAGCGATTCTCGATCATTTGCCTCGACATGCCGACCAGCACGAGCGAGTGTTGCTGCAGCAGCTTGGAACGGCTGGTGACGTCGAGCACGCCGGCCACTTCGCCGCGATCGTTGAAGATGGGTGCGGCCGAACAGGTGAGCGACGTATAGCGCGGATAGAAATGCTCGTGCTGATAAACCGCAATGCAGTCGCGCTCGGCGAGGCAGGTTCCCATGCCATTGGTGCCGGCTTCGCGTTCGCTCCATAACGCGCCTACGCGCAGGCCATCGGCTGCTATCGCTTCACCGAACGGTACCGAGGCAACCTGATGCACGATCACGCCGTCCGCATCGACGAGCACGACCGCCAGTTCGGGGTCCGCGAGTTGCTGGTAGAGCGTGGTCATCTCCAGCTTCGAGCACGCGATGAGATCGCTGGCGGCTTCGCGCCGCGCCGTGAGTTCCTGCTGCGTCAGCACCGGCGGCATGACAAAACGCGCCGGATCGAGCCTGAACTCCTTCAGGCAACGCGTCCACGACTGAGCGACTGAATCGCTGGTGGGACGTGTCGGCAACTGGTTATTGACGATATTCAGTACTTCCCGGACGTGCACGTTACTCTCAGCAAGCGACGACATGGGGCTTGTCTCCGGGGCGTCCGCTCGCGCCCGCGAGAGTTCGCAGGCTACTACGGCGCCGTATCTGTGGTATTCCCCTGCGCTACATGTTTCTCTGCACGCATGCGCGCGAAGCGGGTTTGTCTCAGCGTTTAATAAAAAACCAGCGTTCGCAAAACTTTACATCTGATGACGCCTGGGTTCAATAAGTAGTCGCGTTAGTGTCAGCAAGTGCGCCCGTTTTTTGCTTACTCATGGCGGAACTGTACATGCGTACGCATTAGCGCGCACGTCAGGCAGTCAGAGCGCGTTAGAGCCGTTACGCGTCGCAGAATGCTTACATGTTGTATCGATTCCGCGACACACATCGGTTCGACCGTTCATTCCGTTTATTCATTACCCGCACTTTTCCGGCATCCCGGCAACGGAGACCATTCATGGAGTTTTTCGATGCGGTTCGAAACATGCGCACTTTCCCGGGCACGCCGCAGGGCGCGCAGGCCGATGCGATCACGCCCCGTCCTGCCGTAGATTCCCCGCCGCCTGCTGTGAGCGATGTGTCCATGGACGTTGTCTATATCAAGGGTTTCACCGGGCAAACGGTGATAGGCATTGATGTGAGCGAACTGCGGGATCCACAACCCGTGCGCATCAATCTCACGATCGGCGTGCCGTCGATCCGGGCCTGCGCGACCGATCGCATTGAGGATACGGTGAATTATGCGGCGGTTCACGACGCGCTGCATGGACTGCTCGCTACGCATGGCGTGCAGTTGCTCGAACGGCTGGCCGAGAAGATTGCTCAACTGCTGATCGCCGATTTCGGGGCGCATTGGGTGCGGGTATCGGTTGCGAAGCCGGGCAAGTTCGACGACGTGGAATCGGTCGGAGTTCTGATTGAACGCAGGAAGCCGGCTCGCGAACAGTATGTGACGTGCGCGTTCCTCGGAGAAGGATTGATCCCGAACTAATAGAAAATAGTAAGCACGCTTAGCAGCCCTTCGCGTAGCAAGGGCTGTTCCCGCTCTTATGAGCTTCAATTTAGTTTCAACTTAGCTTTACTTACCCACCGACGCGGACTTCGTCACCCCACACGCGCGAAATGCCGCGGTTTGAACCGAGCGAAAGTTCTTTGTCTGGGCCTTGGCCCGATCCACGCGAAACTCATTGCCGCCTTCGCCGCCGAGCGTCGAATATTTGGAGAAGGTCATTTGCTCGACGTAGTCGTCGTAGGGAAGAACCGCAGCAATATGGTCGATCGCGCACGAACACTTGTACACGTTGGCGAAGTCGTGGCCATTGTCATCCATGCACCCCAGCACGTATTCAACGCGGCCCTGGGTCGGGTAATCGTGGCTTTGCGCCGGATTGCCAGCGGCCGCCGCCGGAACGGGAGCGGTAGCCGGGTCCGCCGCAAACGCCAGCGACGGAGCAAGCACGAGGCAGGCAATCAGCAGCCGCGTGCGACATCGGGAAGTCATGCCAGAGCCTCTGCAAAAGCGTTATTCATCGGTTGAATGAAGGGGTGGGCGGGCCGCATGTTACGGGTGAAGCGTGCGGCCTCGTCCAGACCTGCTCGTTGCTTGTGTTGATCGTCGATCGTCGATAACACTGCGTCGTAAAATCGCGCCGCGTTTCAGTTCGGTGCGAACGGATGCGCGGCCGTCGCTTTCTTCGCTACCACTTCCGCGGCGCTCGGTTCGCCAGCAACGGCACGCTGGATTGCTTCGCGGGTAGCCTTGTAGTTGTATTCCTGGATCTTCTTGTCGTCGTTGGCTTCCCAGTGAATGAACACGCCTACGCAAACGAAAACGTCGTCGGCTTCGTCCTTCGGGATGGTGCCGTCTTCCACACAGTCGGCGACCGCGAGCGCGACGGCATGCTGTGCGGGGCCGAACATCTGGACGGCCTGCTTTGCGCCCTTGATGGTGACCTTGTTGAACATCACCGTATTCGGACGGGTGATCAGATTAGGCGCGACAACCGCCAGCAGCGATGTAAAGCCATCCTTGTTATTGGTCAGGGCGTTGCAGAACGCGGTTTCGACTGCAGAACCGCGCGGTCCAATCAGCAAGTCGATATGAGCGACTTCGTTACCGTCGCCAACTAGCGACTCGCCTACCATGACGCGGTTGATCTTGGCCATGCTGTTCCTCCAGTGATTGGATATTGAATGTGCCCGCTTGCGGTCAGTTCGCGAATGGCAGGGGTGGGCGCCGCCCGGAACTGTGTGAGAACCATGGCTGTTCCTATCATGTTCCGTGCCAATTGGAGCCCTTCACCGGGTCTTCCCGGGGCCACGCGTTCAGATGCCGTCCACGACTCCCGCGACAAACAACGTCGCGACCGTGAGATCCGCGCTCGTGCCGGGGTTGATGCCCTGCGCCTTGAGCTCGGCGTCCCATGCGCCGAGGGTGAGCAATTCGTCGGCGAGGGTGTCGCGGGCCAGCGCGCGGTGCATCGCCTCATACCGGCTGCGTGCCTCGCGCGTGACACTCTGCGCCACCGGCAGGCCGTGCTTGCGCACAATGTGTGAATCGGGACAGCCGCTCAGGAAGGCGAGAAACACGTCGAGCGTGACAACCGTCGCGGGTTGGGATTGTCCTGATCGTTGAACGCGGCGCGCGGTGTCGAGGCCGGTTTCGAACAGGTCGCGAAATCCATTCGCATACTGGCGCGCGATGCTGTCGCGGTCGGCCGCCAGCGACATCGCGGTACGAAGATCGGCGGTTGGTAGCTCGTGAACCGATTGTTCGGGCGCGTCGCCCAGGCCGCCGGGGTTGGCGAGCGCGATTGCACGGTAGGCGGCGCGGGCATCGTTCAGATCGAGCGTTGCGAGCACCCGTTCCGTTGCAGTGCGCCACGCCATTTCGTCTGCGGGGCTGTCGGCGAGCAAGTCGAGCGCTGCTGCAAGTGGTGCTACCAGCAGCACGATGCCGAGGTTCGTGTTGCAGCCGGCCACGTCGCGCGTGCGGCTGACTGCATCGAGAATGCGCGTACCGACCGTTGCGCCACGGGTGAACAATGCGCTGGCAGCGGCGTCAGCGCTCGCGATGAACTGCCCGGCCGTCATGCCGTGGCCCGCGCTGTCGACGCTGACGTTGCCGGGTTTCATGGTCTCTACATCGAGCCGGCAAGCACGCAAAAACGCCGCTCGTGCCCTTGCGGGAGAAGGTGGGTTATGTGAGTCCATCGCCGGTCTTCAGCGGCACAGGGACGTGCGCAGCGAGCTTGCGGTCCAGCAGATCGTCTACCAGTGCGGCAGCTATGTTCAGATCCGTCACCGACTGCAATCCGCGCCACGCCGCCACGCCGTTGACTTCGAGCACGAGAGGGCGCGTGTCACCGCTTTCGATCGATGCGTGCGGAGAAGGAATCAGATCGACGCCCGCGTAGTCGAGGCCGAGTGCGCGGCTCGCTTGCACGGCGGTATCGGCGAGTACGGGGTCGAGTTGCGCGGGTTCGCATTGAGCGCCTTGCGCGAAGTTATGAATCCAGCCCTTGCCGCCTACGCGCCGCATGGCGGCCACCGCGCGGCCGCCAATCACCAGAACACGCCAGTCGAAGCCCGGTCGTTCTCCTTCCACATAACGCTGTAAATAAGCAACTTGCCCCGAGGTCCGCAACGACGGCAACGGCGCTAGCGAACCATCGCGACGGCTTGCGCCAAGCCGTCGCAAGCCCTTGCCCTGCGAGCCGAACAGCGGCTTCAAGACGACCCGCCGGTTCGCGGCCACCTCACGCATCAACACCCGCTGCGCGAAGGCCGTCGATTCACCCGCCCAGGTCGCAGGCGTCGGCACGCCATGCAGGTTGAGCAGGAAACTGGTCATCGATTTATCGACGCTGCGCTCGATCGCGCGTGCGTCGTTGTAGACCGGTACGCCGCATTCGCGCAGCGCGTGCAAAATGCCGAGCCGCAGCGTGACCTGCTCGAACGTGCCGCCCGCTATGCCGCGCACGAATACCGCATCGGGCATTGCATGGCCGAAGCCCGGTATTGCCAGGCCGTGCGGGGCCCAGGTTGTATCGATACGGCATTCCGCCAGATCCACGCAGCGCGCGTCCACGTCACGCGCGCGGAACGCTTTTTTCAGGCGCCCGGTGTGCCAGCCGGTTTCGTCGGTCATGATGGCGACGCGTAACCCGGTGCTCATGGCTGCGCTGCTCCACCGACGGCCGCTGCCGGCAACGTGCCGCTCCATTGCGCGTCGAGCAGCGCCATGTCGATCTTGCCGCCGTGATAGGTCGCGCCGCTTTCGAGGCTGCTGATCCACACCTCGGCGGGCGCGAACAGCGCAGGGTCGATCTGGTAAAAATCGTAGTTGAACGACGTGAAGATATCGGCGAAAGGGCGCCCGTAATCGCGTGCATTCGACGACGGCAATTCCGCTGCGAGCCGTCGCGCGACGGCATCGCTTTTCACGGTCAGATGCACGCGGCCGCCGTAGAGAATGGCGTCGTTGGTACGGCCCATCGCCTGGATCGCGTCGGGCGCGGGCGGTGGCAACGGGGCCGAACCGCTGCCTTCAATGATCTCGCCAAGGTCCACGCCGAGCACATGCGTCTTGTGCAGTGCAACTTCCACCACGCGCGCAACGACCTGCACCGTTCCCGCGACAGAGTGTGTCGGCGTGACCACCAGCGTGAGTTTGTCGGGCGCGAGCGCGCAGTCGCGCAGGATTTTGTCGATGATGAATGGCGGTGGCAGGCGGTCCACTTCGAGCACGAGCGCGCCGCGGTCGTGGCGGTCGCGATAGCCGAGTTCATCGAAGAGTGTTTCCTTTGCTGCCAATGCGCGCGCCGGGCCTGATCCGAGCGAGAAGAACTTCTTGCCGCCCGTTTGTTCCTTGGTCGCCGACAGGCTCCATCCGGCGTACTGGCTTCCAAGGCAAGCGAGCACGGGTGCTGATGTATGGACCTCGATCATGCTCGGCCAGAGCGGATTCGCTTCGAGACTCATACGCACGGCAACACGCCCGAGCCCTCCCATGCACAGCCGCGCGATCAGTACGCCCGCTTCGACGCCGCCCATTGCATCGACGCCCGCATCGGCGATCACGGTGCCGTCGGGCGTGTGCGAAATCGCGATGCGCAACCGCGCGGCATTGTCGACGAGCCGCGTGGCAAGCCGCTCGCTCAGCGCGTTGACGCTGAGCTCAGACGGAGGAAGAGATGACGGCATCAGTGTCCTCATGACAGGTTTCGATGCGTTGCAGAACGAGTGTTTCGCGGCGTTCGAGTTCGTCCCGGACAGCGGACGTGGAGGGCTGCGCGACGACCAGTGTGCATACCGGCTCGCCTGCACCGATTCGCGTGCCGGGCTGCGGTATGTCGTGGCACGCCGGGTCGCTGAAACAGGCGTTGCTGAAGGGGCCGGAGACGACAAAACCGCGCGGCGCGAACAGCACGCGCTGGCCAGCTTTTAATCGCGCTGCGGGACGTGAGGGAGGAGGCAAGCGGCCACTGAGACACGCATCGAGATGGCAATCGATCAGACCACGGGGCCATGCTTCGGGCGAGGCGGTTTCGTAGAGCGTCATCGTCGATGAAGGGCGCGCGTTGATTTCGAGTACCTCGAAGGTATCGGCATCCAGCATGAAATCGATGCTGTTCAGCCCCACGAGTTCCGTGTTCGCGACGATGGCACCGATGGCTGCCGTGATATCGGCCATGACTTGCGGGGGCAAGTCGGCAGGCCCGATCGATCCTGTATGCAGGAACGGCCGGCTGCCGGCCGCCGTGCTGAGCTGCCCCGCAAAACCGATCACCGATGCCTTTCCGCGCGCACCGACAAACAACGCCGACATCGAGCGCCCCGCAGCGAGGCGCTGGAAATAACCATCGGCGGCATCATGATTCGTCTTCGAATCCAGCGCTTCGATATGCGTCCCGCCGCAGCCATCGGCGCGTTTGAAGAGCCAGCCGGATGTATCGGATGGAGGGGTGAATGACACGTCGGGATGCGCAATGCCCAAGCGATCCAGCAGCGCGAAAAACCGGTGCGGCTCGCGCACGGCCGCCGTTGCTTCAGCACTGTTCCCTATAAAACGCGGCAGTCGCGGTGCACTGCACAATTCGCGCATGAGCGGCTCGAGCCCGCTGCCTGCTACGAAGCCGAGCATGCGTGGTAGCCGCGCCGTGCGCTCGAGCGCATCGAAGAGAGGCTTTGGGTCGATCGACAACCCCGCGCCGCCGATATCGAACCACAGCGGCGCGTATTGACGTGTATCGCGGTCACCGAAGATATCCAGCGCGGCCACGTTCAACCCCGCCCGCCGCGCGGACTGCGCAAGCATCCGCGCCGACAACCCAATGGCTGCAATGTACGGGGCCTGAGAGGAACGGATGCCGGGAGTCATGTGCAAACGCTGCATCAGCCCAGGCCGCCGACGATCGCGCGGGCTTCGTCGAAGGCTTCGGGAAAGCCGAGATAGACCGGCTTGCCGCCGGTCCGCATGCGCACGAACAGGCGATGCTCGACCTGGTATTTGACGTTGCCGATCGCGAGCGCGCCGATCGCGAGCGCATCCTGGCGCACCGCGCCGGCAAGCGGTTTGCCATCGTCCATGGCATGCACGCCCGCGATGCCTTCGGGCGGTACGGCATTCACATCGGCGGCGATCAGCAAATGCTTCGCATGCGCGAGATCGGCGGCGCTCATGACCTGCACGCCCGCCGCCGCGCTCGCCAATACGATCTCGGCAGTGGCCAGCGCCTTGTGCAATGCGTCGGGCGTGTGGACGGAGACGCCGGTGGTCGCGATGTCGAAGCGCCGGTTGACTTCATCGCTCACCTGGGTCGCGCGGCCGACGTCCGTATGGCTCGCTATCAGGACTTGCGCGCCGAGCGATGCAGCCATTGCAGCGGCCACGCGTCCTACCGCGCCGGTGCCGCCGAGAATCAGCACGCGCTTGCCGCCGAGTTCCGCGCCATGCTCCGTTTTCAGATGGCGTTCGACGAGCGCCACAAGCGCCGCAGCAGTCGTGTACGAGCCGCTTGGATCCGCGAATACGGATACCTCGAAGGGCGGCACCATCGCCTGGCGCGCGGTGTCGAGCATGTCGGCGGCAAGCATCACGTCGCGTCCGCCGATGAAGATGCCCGTGCGCGACACACCCTTCGGCCCGCGCGAAAAAATCGCGTCCTGGGTCAGCGTGACGACGTTCTCCGCGCCGACATTGCAATACGGGACGATGACCTGATAACCGGCATCGGCGGCCATGTTGACGTCGAAGGGACTCATCTGCGGCGTGGCCGTCAACATGTGCAGGATGTACGGTCTTTCTGTGGCTTCGGGCATGGCGGTGGACTCGTTTCAGGTGTTCAGGTTGACGGCGGGCCGGGACCCAATGAGCTGGATGGACGGGCGGCGCCTATGGGCAATCGCTGTTGCAGCGCTGCAGGCCGACGGCATGGACGGCCGCGCCGCGATTGCTCCCCGCGGCCACCGAGCAC
>NZ_AEJF01000088.1 GCF_001028175.1 Caballeronia mineralivorans PML1(12) | reverse complement strand
TCCTGTGCGCTGCGCACGAAGGCGAAGCCGGTCGGCCCCCACGATGTCTGGCCGATTCCGGTGCGGTGCTGCGTGGCTGCTGCGGCGGCGTCGAGTGCGGCCGCGACCGAGGGACTCGAGAACACGCCGCCTTGAGCGGGCGCGAAGTATTCGCCGATGGTCTGCTGCAATTCGCCGATGCCTTTAGCGAAGGCATCGAAATCATGTTCCGTGATACCGGGCAGCACGAGCATCAGCACGAGATGGCACAGGTGTGCGGCAAGCGTCTGCGGGAATGGAGCGAGGGTGGCGAGCGCGCGGCGTTCTTCGTCGCCGTGCAGGCCTTCGCGGCGGGTGTCGTCGACCAGCAGGATGCGCCACGCCTCGGGAAACGGCTGGCGTGTCAGGATTGAAGGCATGCGGGGTTGCTTGCCGGCACCATCCGGGCCCGAGCCGCCGCGACCGCTGTCCACGATCAACCCGCCGTGATCGAAACCGAGCAAACCGATGCCCGAGCGCGCGCCGCGTCCCAGCAGTCGCGCGAGATCGGCGGTGGGCGGCGAGCGTCCGAGCAAGCTTACAAACGCCGTGCCGACAGCCAGCGCGAGCTGCGTGCCCGAACCGAGCCCCGCATGCGCGCGGGGCGCCTGCTGGACCTCGATCACAACGGGCGGCCCACCGTAAGCGCCATGCAACAAGCCGAGATACTGGGCGATGCGCGCACGTTGAGCCTCGGTGTGCGCGCCGAGTATTTGCGTTTCATCGGCGCGCTGCGCGGTGATCCGCGTGCCGAATGCGTCTATCGTCAATCCGACGCTGCCGAACGCGCGCCCCAGCGACGCGCTCGGGTCCAGGAAGCCCAGATGCAGACGCGCGGGGGCATCGACTGTCACGGCTGAAAGCGGCGACAGGCTGTCCGGTTGGTTATCCAGGCGAAGCTGCATCGCGAGTGTCCCTGGGTTCGATGTCGTGGTCAAAACCGTGGCGGTGAAGCGGGGCGCGTGGCCTTCGAGGCAAGAGCCGTACCAACGGATGCAACAGTTACAGCGCTGCTACGCTCAAGCCTTCGGCGCGTCGTACTTGATATAGCGGAAACGCTGGTCGTCGCCGGGGGTGCCCTCCAGCGGTCCGCCTTCGAGGCCGGGCTGCCACTGGATCACTTCCTCCATCTTGGTCGCGAGCGCGAAATCCTTGTCGGTGATGCCCTTGGCCGAATGCGTTTTAAGCTTCACGACCACGAACGCATACGACACCGTCAGGTCCGGGTGATGCCACGCCGCTTCCGCAAGGTGCCCGACGGCGTTCACCACCATCAGCGTGCCTTTCCATCCTTCCGTCTTGTACTTGCGGCGCAGCCAGCCGTCCTCAATGTACCAATGCTGGAGCGCGCCTGTGAGGCGCTGCTGGATCTCCTCGTCGGAGTAGACCCTCTCGGGTTGTTTGCTGGTCATGGCGATGCCTCCCTACGCTCGTGCGAGCGAACCTCAACCTATAACGCGTTGCAAACACCGCGCCAGCCAGCGCGCCGGCAAGCCCGGCGGACGAAGAATGCCCGCGAGCCGCATGCATGCTGCAGCGCACCGCCTGCGCGCGATACGCGCTGCGTTTCAGATAAGTGGCTGTATCGCGGATTTGACACAGTATGTGTCGTAATCCGAATGAAGCGTCTCACCCTCGCGCCACCGTGGCGCGCTCGACCCCCCTTCCATTGGCCCCGCATGCCGACCCCGCCGCAATCCGCGCCACGCCCCGCCACGCTGTAAGCCAGCGTCAGGCCTTCCGGCATGGAATATGCAATTCGTCTTCGCAAACAGAAGCCCGGCATCGACCGGGCGGAGCTTAGCTCGCTGCCCGCACCGGTGAAGGCGCGCCCGGGGCATGGGTGGTGGGGTCATCCCTGAGTCGGACGGCAACACATTCTGGAGGAGACATGAAATTACGCACCCTGGTTCTCGGACTGGCGGTGGTTGCGGTAACGGCCCTTAACTCTTTTGTGGCACAGGCCGATTCGCAGCTCGACGCCTTGATCAAGAACTCATCGAACTGGGCCGCTCAAGCTGGTGATTATTCCAATCACCGCTATAGCCCGCTCAAGCAGATCAACGAAAGCAATGTGGCAAAACTGCAGGTAGCCTGGACCATGTCGACCGGCGTGCTGCGCGGTCACGAGGGATCGCCGCTCGTTATCGGCGACACGATGTATATCCATTCGCCATTCCCCAACAAGGTGATTGCGATCAGCCTGAAGGATCAGACGTTCCTCTGGCAATACGAACCGAAGCAGGACTCGCAAGTGGTGTCGGTGATGTGTTGCGACACAGTCAACCGTGGGCTTGCCTACGGTGACGGCAAGATTTTCCTCCAGCAAGCCGACACGAAGCTCGTCGCGCTGGACGCAAAGACTGGCGACGTGAAATGGACCGCTCAAAACGGTAACCCGAAAGCTGGGGAAACCAACACCAACGCGCCGCACGTTTTCGGCGACAAGGTGCTGACGGGCATTTCCGGCGGCGAGTTCGGTGTGCGCGGGCGGCTCATTGCCTACGACATCAAGACCGGCAAGCCGGTCTGGACCGCATACAGCACAGGTCCCGACAACGAGATGCTGCTCGATCCCGACAAGACCATGACCTACGCCGACGGCAAGATGACGCCGGTGGGTGCCGACTCGTCGCTCAAGAGCTGGAAGGGCGACCAGTGGAAGTCCGGGGGCGGTACCACTTGGGGCTGGTATGCATGGGACCCAAAGCTGAACCTGGTCTACTACGGCACCGGCAATCCAGGCACCTGGAACCCGACGCAACGTCCCGGCGACAACAAATGGTCGATGTCCATCTTCGCCCGCGACCTCAACACGGGCGTGGCGAAATGGGTCTACCAGATGACGCCGCACGACGAATGGGACTATGACGGCGTGAACGAAATGATCCTTGCCGACCTGCCGATGAACGGCAAGAAGGTACCGGCTATCGTCCACTTCGACCGTAACGGCTTCAGCTATACGCTCAATCGCGAAACAGGACAGTTGCTGGTTGCCGACAAGTACGACCCGGCGGTGAACTGGGCTGACCATGTGGACCTGAAGAGCGGTTTGCCGGTTCGCAACGTGGCCTATTCGACGCAGGCGGCAGGTCCCGACCATAACGTGAAGGGCATCTGCCCGGCAGCGTTGGGCTCGAAAGACCAGCAACCGGCTGCCTACGATCCGAAGAGCAATCTGTTCCTCGTCCCGACCAACCACGTGTGCATGGACTACGAGCCGTTCGAGGTCGAGTACGTGTCCGGCCAGCCTTACGTGGGCGCAACGCTGTCGATGTACCCGGGCCCGAACGAAAAGGGCGCGATGGGTAACTTCATTGCCTGGGATGCCAGCAAGGGCAAGATCGCCTGGACGAAGCCGGAGAAGTTCTCGGTGTGGTCCGGCGCGCTGGCGACGGCGGGCGGCATCGCTTTCTACGGCACGCTCGAAGGCTACCTCAAGGCCGTGCGTATCTCGGATGGCAAGGAGCTGTGGAAGTTCAAGACGCCGTCCGGAATCATCGGCAATGTGTTCACGTATGAGTATCAAGGCAAGCAATTCGTGGGTGTCTATTCGGGCATCGGCGGATGGGCGGGTATCGGCATGGCGGCAGGCCTCGAAAAGTCCACGGAAGGACTGGGCGCGGTCGGCGGTTATCGCGAACTCGCGAAGTACACGGCTCTTGGCGGTACGCTGTTTGTGTTTGCCATTCCGAGCTGATAGAGGCGGAAGAGGCGGATCTGCCGGCCTCTTCCAGTCATCAGAGGAATCGAAGGCACGCACCGGCCGGCCTTGCCTGACAGACAGAGGCGGCCGGGCGTGTCCCGAGACCATCCACCCACTCGTTCGAACCCTGCACCGGCGCCACGAGACGCAGGGTGCAACACGCTCTAACTGAAGGAGATACGCGCAATGAAAGGCCGAACACTCTTGCCGCTGGCGATAGCCCTGGTCACGTTACCGGTTTCATACGCCCAGACCGATTCGGCGCAGATTAAGCCGGTCTCTTATCAGGTTGTCGACGGCAACAAGGTCGATAACAACACCCTGCAAGGCTGGCGAACCTGGCGTGCGCTGGCTTGTGAGCGCTGCCACGGCGCACAGCAGCAAGGCATGGTGGGCCCGTCGCTGATCGATGCGTTCAAGACCATCGATACCAACGAGTTTCATCGCACCGTGTTCGGCGGACGCATTGACAAGGGTATGCCCGACTTCAGTTCCAGCGCCATGATGCAGAAGAATTGGCAGAACCTGTTTGCGTATCTGAAGGGACGTTCCGACGGCAAGATCAAGCCCGGCGACCTGCAGGCGATCGATGCCAAATAAGACCACGCTGCTGGACCGTTCGCTGACGTTGGCGCCTGAATCACGCTTTACTGGAGGGTCTGATGTCTGAAGCTTATTCAAGGCTCGGCGCGTTTGCACGCAAAGCGGTCGCGGTGGCTTGCATGGCGCTCGGGTTTAATGCCGCCCATGCCGACGGTCCTGCGCTACCGCACAACGACGGAGCCGACGGCGTGCTGCGCGTATGTGCCGACCCTAACAACATGCCGCTTTCCAACGACAGGGGCGAGGGTTTCGAAAACAAGATCGCGGCCCAGATGGCGAGCGATTTCGGCTACAAGGTCGAATACACCTATTTTCCGCAGCGCATGGGTTTCATCCGGCACACGCTGCGCGAGAAGATACCCAACACGGAAGACTACAAGTGCGACCTGGTGATCGGCGTGCCCAAGGGTTACGACATGACGGCGACCACTCGGCCGTGGCTGCACTCCACCTACGCGATGGTGTTTCCCAACCGTCCCGAATTCGCATCGATCAGTACACCGTCCGATCTACTGAAGCTGCCGCCCGATCAGTTGCGCAAACTCCGTCTCGGGATCTTTTCGAATACGCCCGCAGTCGACTGGCTGCTCGGCAACAACCTGATCGAGCAGGCGGTGTCGTATAAGGTGCAAAGCGGAGACCCCGCGGAATTCCCGGGCGAGATGATCCAGCGCGACATGTCGGCGGGCAATGTGGACGTTGTGTTCCTGTGGGGGCCGATAGCAGGTTATTTCGCGAGGCAAGCCGGCGACAAGGTCAAGCTGGTCGCCTTCCCGCCAACGCCGGGGCTGCGCTTCGATTTTGAAATCTCAATGGGCGTGCGTTACGGTGAAGGTCCGTGGAAGACGAAGATCGACCAGTGGATCGGGGCGAACCAGGGCAAGATCGACAAGATACTCACGAGCTATGAGGTCCCGTTGCTCGCGATCAGCGAGACGTCTCCTGCACAGGCCAACGCGAAATGAGCGCGTGGACGACAGGGCTGCGGCGGACGGGCTGGATGGCGGCTGCGGCCGGCATCTTGCTTGCCGGGGGCCACGTGTATGCCGCGGACGCCTCGAGCGCGGCGAGTGCTGCGAGTTCTGAGATCGCGCCGGCGGAGCGGCTCCTTTTCATGTCGACGCATCTGAAGGGCGTCCAGCCGCACACCGAACTGGACTACGCGGTTGACCGGACCAGGCCGGCCGCGAGGGAGAAGGATACCGTCAAGGTGCTTGTGCTTAGCGCGGACAATGCCAACGGCGACGCGCTGGTGAGCGACCACGGCGGCAAGGTCGAGGTGCCCGGCGAAGGCCTCCCCTGCAATCCGGTGATCCTGTATTTCCTCGAGCATGACATCGCGGAGATGGAGCAATTGACAGGCGGACAGCGCCGCTATTTCCAGCGGCGCGTGCGTTTGGCGCTCGCGGCTAGCCCGGCGATCACGCCGGTGATCCGCGACGCGCAGGGTAAGAAGGTCACGGCGAAACAGATTGTGATCCAGCCGTATCTGGATGATCCGAACAGCGCGCGTTTTTCTCAGTACATCGGCAAACGCTATACCTTTGTCATGTCGGAAGCGGTGCCGGGTCAGGTGCTGCTTATCCGCACGGAGGTGCCGGGTGCGAACAACGATTTCGCGCATCCGGTGCAGAGTGAAACGCTGAGTTATCAGGGCGCGTTGCGCAGCCTGTCCCCGTTGCCCGGCAAGAAGGCGCCGGACAAGGACGTGAATGCGCCGCGTGCGAGCCGCTGACGCAGCATGGCGAGCGGGCGGCCGGCCAACCACACTGGAGCTAGTCCATGTTGATCGAGACCCAAAGCTATGCGCCCAGCTCATGGATGCAATAGGCGAACTTGGTGCAAGCGCGCCCGCGACGCTCGCAGGATTCGAAGCGCTCGACGGCGCGGCGGCAAAGGATGGCGTGCTCGATGCCAAGACTCGCGAGCTGATAGCGCTGGCGGTGGCTGTCACTACGCGCTGCGATGGTTGCATCGCGGTGCACAGCGCCGCTGCGGCGAGAGCGGGCGCGAGCAAGGAGGAGGTGGCCGCGGCGCTTTCGGTGGCCATCGCATTGAATGCGGGCGCGGCGATGGTTTATTCGGCGCGTGCCTTTGATGCATTCGGGCAGCAGCCGACAAGTGCCGGGTAGGCCTTGGGCTGCCTCGCTGCTAGGCGGGTTTGCTCGTCGGGTGTTTAAGCAAACTGTTTTGCAGGATGGCCGCTCACTGTGAACTTCATTCGCTCGCTGACCTTGCGACAGTTGCAGATCTTCGTGATTGCCTGCCGGTATCCGAGCTTTGCGCGTGCGGCCGAGGAACTACACCTGACCCAGCCGGCAATCTCCATGCAGATCCGTCAACTGGAGGAAGCCGTCGGCCTTCCCCTGTTTGAGCGCGTGGCGCGCAAACTCACCTTGACCGAGGCCGGCGAGAGACTGTCGCATCATGCGAGCCGGATTCTCGGGGAAATCAAGGACGCCGAGGACGCCATGACATCGCTTTCGCTTGCCGACAGCGGTTCTATCGCGGTGAGTATTGTCAGTTCTGCCACCTATTTTGCTCCAAAGCTGCTTGCCGCTTATTCGCGGCAGTATCCTCGTGTGGATGTACGTTTTTCGGTAGGAAACCGCGAGACCTTGCTACGCCAGCTACAGGACAACGCGACCGACCTTGCCATCATGGGCCGGCCGCCACCCGAGCTGGGGACGACGGCGGAGCCGCTGGCATATCACCCGCATGTGCTGATTGGACCGGTCGATCATCCGCTGCGGGATGCGCGCCGGTTCGACCTTCAGGAGCTGGCCGGCGATACGTTCCTGCTACGCGAACCAGGGTCGGGAACGCGCGCGGTGTCCGAGCAGATGTTCAAGCAACACCTGTTCATGCCGGCGCGCAGCGTGACGCTTGGCAGTAACGAATCGATCAAGCAGGCAGTGATGGCCGGCATGGGCGTGAGCCTGATCTCACTGCATACGCTCGCGCTCGAGTTGCGTTCGCAGGAGCTGGTATTACTCGATGTCAATGGCACCCCGGTCGAGCGTACGTGGCAGATCGTTCACCTGCGCTCGAAGCGATTGTCGCCGACGTGTATCGCGTTCCGGCGCTTCCTGCTCGAACAGGCGGCGCCGTTTCTCGAGCGAGAGTACGCGGGGTTCGCGTTGCAGGCACGTGAGCCGGCGGCAGAGACACGGCTGGCAAAATAATCGTTCGCCGCTGGCTGTCCAGATTTCCTGGCCTCATGAAAAGGACCAGGAAGAAGTCGGCTGCTTTAAAAATTAACGATAGTGCGTAACCCGACCACCGCTTCGTTATGCAACAGCTCAGACGGATTGCTGGGGTTCGGAATACCACCGGCCGGCCGGAAAAAATATTGGAAGTCGGCTTGCAATTGCCACCATGGCGCGACCTGGTACTGGTAGGTCGCTTCAACGACCGTTTCAGCACTGCGCTGTGGAAAACCGGGTGTCGAAAACGATGCAGTATCCTGATCGAGACCCTGCGCACTCGACCCGATCTTGGCGTAGCCCACAGCCACGCCGACAACGTCGTTGTCGCGGCCCTTGAACGGCGCTTTCAAGGTGACACCCGCGTTCACGCCGAGGTTGACCAGGTTGCGGTCACCCGGTGCGCCCATCACTCGCGCGAACACGCCGACCGACTGCGGACTGTCGGCGCTTGGGCGCCAGACCATCTGATCCGCAACGGCGTAAATGCTGTAGTCGCCGCGATGGCTTGCGGGTATTCCGTTGGAAGCGGGATTGGCTAGCGACAAGCCGTTCGTGTCGTGCCGCAGGTCGGCGAAGTTTTGGGTGTTGTACCAGAAGCCGAGTTTATAGGTGCCCGGAAGGCCGCTTGGCTGCGGTGCTTTCGGATCTGCCGACGGCTGATTGATCGCATATTGCACTTCCGCGATGAACAGCGCGCCGTTACGCAAATTGAAGTTCGTGCCGCTGCTGTTCTGCTTTTGCGCGTCGCCGCTATTGCTTCCTGCCGGATTGCCGTCGAACACGCCCGCCAGCACGGTCACCGCGTCCGATGCTTTTGCCCTGAAACGAACGCCAAGCGAGGACAGTGGGTAAGCGGGGCCACCTGAGGGCATGTCGGCGGAAGGCAGGACCGGCCAGCCGAACGTTGCATTCATGAACGGCGTGGCGTACTGGCTGATCATGAATTCCTGATCAAGACTTTGCTGGCCAAGCTTTACATCGAATCGTCCGTCGAGCACCGATTGCTGGTACCAAAGCTCCCACAGGCGAGTGCTTGCTTCCGCCTCGATCCCGCTTGCGGACTGCAGCGTGAGCAGGGAGCGCTGGGTCAGGTTGCTACCATGAATTTGCAAGCCGGAGACGTTGAACGTGCCGCCAGGCAGGCCGAAGGCTTTGGACGTGTCGACTTGAAGGGTGGCTTGGGTAAGGCCGTCGTAGGCGCCTTCACGCGAGACGCCGCCTGACAGGTTGCGCAGATATTCGCTGGTTTCCTGCACGCTCAGCGTCACACCGTAGTTACCCAGCCACGGACGCAGCCCGCCCAACTCCCCGAACAGGGTCGAGCGCTCCCAAAGCCCGGTCGGCGCGGGCGCCGCCTGGGCGTCGGGTTCGCTTGCGGCCGACGCGTCGGTAGTTGTCTGCGCGACGGCAGTGGATAGCGCGCTTAGCGACAGCAACAGCGAAAGCCCGTTGCGAATACCCGATCGAGCTTTGCTTGAGAGACGCTGAGCCTGCGCGGTGCAGGGCGTTGGCGTTCCTTCGAGCAAATCCGAAGGCAAATTGTTGAGATTTTTATTCATGGTCTGTGGAGAGTTGGGTGGTTTTACGACCTACATTTTTCTTCTCGATGAAACGACAAGGGTTGGGTGCATATTCCGGATGCACTTAAACAAACCACCAACTCAAACGCACGGCCCGTCCGAGCTCGTCGCCGACGGTTGAAGCGGACAAAGCCGCGGCGATAACAATGGCTGCAACGGTCATTGCGATGAGCAAGTAGCCCGTCGGTGTAAGAGAGCCGCCGGCGTAAGCGGCCACGCGTGGCACGGCCCGAACGACATTGGCCCAGAAGCGGCGAGACCATGTTTTGGCTGGCGCGGTCCGGCAAAGCGCGGCCCAGACCGACCGTGCATCTTGATTGAACGTGTGGCGCGGCGGCCGCAATACCGGGCCGATGCGCGAGATAAGCGATTCGACAAACATAAGCAGACTCCCGTCGAGCTCGACTAAATCGAGCGACGTGCAAAGACATGACGCGGCTTTGCAAGTGAGCTTGCAAAGAGCTGTCAGACAAAGGGGAGCGTGCTGCAGACAGGCTGGCCTGAAGCCAGTCCGGGATGGAGCGCGCTAACCCGACCAGGCGAGTTAGCGGCTAAGGAGTTTTCCTCTGTCGCTATCTCGCGGATGCTTCGCCGGCGCTGACCGGCATCGAACTTCCACTACTAGGGCATGTGTCCACGAGGGACTCCTTTTGATGAGACGGGCGGATTGTATTCTCGACGCAAACTTGTTTGCAAGTAAAAAGAGCGTAAAAAATAGAGGCGCGTGCTCAATGGAAAACAAGCCCGTTTTACAGTCAATTCTCATTCCTGCCGAACAAGGAATAAGCCAGGAATGCATTTCATTATGCTTACCGGCGCATTGCTATTAATGCAGAAAATGATGCCTTAGGGGCGTGACGGCAATGCGTCAAAACTATTTCTGCTCTGCTTAACAAATAGGGTTGACTTGACATTTAGCGCACGCCTAGAATCCGGGCATCGTAACAAACGGGGCTAATGCCTTGGACAGTTGTAGTAGTCGACCTTCGATGTTTTTCTCTGCCTGACAGGCAGGACGTCCGCGCTTGATTCTCTAGCCGCCGTCTTGCCAGCAGGCAGACGGTGCGCGCCGCAGTAAATACCCTCTGTGCACCTTGAATAGCGTATAGACGCCAGGATGATCTGCGTCTATACGAAAACGCGTCGCGAGCCAACACTCGTGACTGGTTCCGCTCGCGCTTTTCGAATAGGACAGCGCGCCGTGCGGATGATGGCGTACGTACCAACGCGATAAAGGAGCCGCCATGCCGGACAGTGACAGTTATCCCTTACGCCGCAGCACTTTCACTTTTGCGAAGGAAGGCAAGTAGATCCTTTTCGTCACACGCATCGCGTGTCCGAACTCCGTTCTGCTGGCTTTCCATCCACTGAAAAGCCCTATTTTCGGAGAAGCACCATGCACTTCCTTTTGCTCGTCTCGCACCTTCCGCACGTCCAGGAATCACGCCTTCACTACGACACCATGTTGTCGCTGGAATCCACCAGCCAGCATCGCTGCGCTAGCGCTTGGCGCGCATTCCGGAAATTCGTGTTTCAAGCCTGACCAACGCTCCCACCAGGTTCCCGGATACGCCGTCTTGTCACCTTAGTTGCATCAAGGCATGACGTCCGTCGTTCGTATGCGGGATAAGCACGGCACATCCCCTATCAGCCATCCCCCGCTTTCTGGAAAAACAAAAATGTCCATGCCATCCCAAGTCCTACCACCACGCAGTGCTGTGCTTGATGACGCCCATGTCGGCGACATCAAGGGCGCACTCGGCACGATCGCTCAACATGACACGGCAGCACGCACCCATTGGTGGGCCCGCTTTCGAACGCTCCTGGCCATTCTTGGCCCCGGCCTGATCGTGATGGTCGGCGACAACGACGCCGGCGCGTTCGGCACCTATACGCAAGCAGGTCAGAACTACGGAACAACGCTGCTCTGGACGCTTCTGCTGCTGGTCCCGGTTCTGTTCGTCAACCAGGAAATGGTGCTGCGTTTGGGCGCAGTCACCGGAGTCGGTCACGCGCGCCTGATCTTCGAACGGTTTGGAAAGTTCTGGGGTGCCTTTAGCGTTATCGATCTGTTTATTCTCAACGCGCTCACCATCGTGACCGAGTTTATCGGCATCACGTTCGTCCTCGATTTCTTTGGCATCTCCAAGGTTCTGGGCGTGTGCATTGCCGCGGCCCTGACCATGGCGGCGGTTAGTACAGGGAGCTTCAGACGCTTCGAGCGCTTCGCGATTGTCCTGTGTCTTTTGAGTCTGCTGCTCGTTCCCGTACTAGTGTCTATCCACCCGCCCGTGTCGCGGATGGCAAGCAACTTCTTCGTGCCGAGCTGGCCGGCGCATTCGAAACTGAGCGACGTGATGTTGCTCGTGATCGGCATTGTCGGCACCACCGTTGCGCCGTGGCAATTGTTTTTCCAGCAAAGCTATATAGTCGACAAGCGCATTACGCCGCGTTTCATGAAATACGAGAAAGCCGATTTATGGATCGGTATCATCTTCGTGATGATCGGCGGTGTAGCGATGATGTCCTTCTGCGCGGCGCTGTACGCAGGCAAGCCGGAGTTCGGCAACTTCACGGACGCCGGCGGGGTGATTGCAGGCTTGAGCAAATACGCGGGTCGTACGAGCGCCACGCTGTTCGCAGTTGCTTTGCTCGACGCATGCATTATTGGTGCGGCGGCAGTGTCGCTTTCTACGGCTTACGCCATTGGCGACGTATTCAAGATCCACCACTCGCTGCACCGTGGTGTATCGGACGCTAAAGGTTTCTATCTGGTCTATTTCGGCATTGTTGCGGCTGCCGCTGCGCTGGTGCTTATTCCCGGCAGCCCGCTTGGACTCTTGACAGAAGCCGTGCAAACACTCGCAGGCGTTTTGTTGCCGAGCGCAACCGTGTTCCTGCTGCTATTGTGCAACGACAAGGCGGTGCTGGGACCGTGGGCCAACTCGAAAAAGCTCAACGTTTTCACGGGGGCTGTGATCTGGGTCCTGGTGATGTTGTCGATTATCCTGACCGCATCTGTTGTGTACCCGGACATCAGCGGCGAGACCATTCTTGAAGTGTTGGGCGGTGGAACGACGCTGGCCGTAGTGGGCTATCTGGCAATGGTGGTGCTTCGCTCACTTCGCCACGAAGCGGCGGACGGTATGGAACAGCGGACCGGGCAGCGCTACTTGAAACAATCGCGGGACACGTGGCGCATGCCGCCGTTGCACGAGCTGCCGCCGCCGAACCTCACCCTGACAAAGCGGATCTGGATGGGTGTGCTGCGTGGTTACCTGGTCGTAGCGGTCGGGCTGGTTGTAGTGAAGGTCGTGCAGATGATCTGGTTTCACTAGCAGGAAAGTGTGGGGCGGCTTCGCAAGTCAACGCGATGCCGCGCCCGATCCGATGTATTCGGTACTGGCGGGCTTGCGTGTTTCATCGCGAGTCCGGCCAGCCCCTTGAAGCGTGCAATCAGTCGAATGCAATAGCCGACGAAGGATCGTCGATGAACCAAAATCAGCTTCGCCGCATGGTAAGCATGGCGCGCCGCTTGATAGGGCTGGTCGTTCTTCTGCTATTCGCCTTTCTCAATCCAGCTACGCGGCCATTTACTCCAAACCTGATTCACGTGTCGGCTCAGTCAGGCATTACTGTTGAAAAACAGCCTACCGTCCGCGGTCATTGCCGAGTGGTTGGAAGGTATTGCCTCGGCCAGTTCCTGGGTGGTACTTAGCGGGCAACGAAGATCTTCGTTACAACGCCGCATGTTTGTTTCATCGAAATAAATCAGACTGGGAGCGCTCATTCTTCACGCGGGCGCACCACTTATGTCGCGCCGAGCATCCGGTCGTTGATCGCCTGTTGTTCACGGCTGCGTGTGAGCAGCCAGCGATGAAATGCACGGCAGTGTGGCTGGTCAAAGGTGCTCGCTTGCCAAGTCAGGTAATAAGGCGAGGGCAGCGCAACACCGACAGGAAACGGCAGCACGAGGCGCCCTGCGGTCAGGTCGTCGATGATCATCGATGTCTGCGCCAGCACGAACCCATGGCCTTCAATAGCTGCTTGTATCGCAAGCCCCGACAGCGAAAATACAAGACGATTGCCACGTATGTCGTCAGGGCAATCAATGCCGTTGGCCGCGAACCACTCGCGCCAGGACGGCGGCGATGAAAACTTCGGTAACCAGTCTATCGACAGCAGCGGATAAGCAAGAATGTCGTCCAGTCTGACGAGTGGCCGCTGGGCGCTTGGCAAGCGAGGGCTACATACGGGTACGACGCTGTCGCGAAACAGTTCGACTGTGGTGCCGGTATGACTGATGCGCTCGCCGTAGGTAATGCGGAAGTCGATCTGAGGGCCATCGGGCGATGGCTCCGAATGCGTGCCGTCAAGATACACATCCAGTTCCGGATGCGCGATTTGCCACTCGTAGATGCGCGGTGCGAGCCACTTCGCCAGGAGCGACGGCAACGCGCTGATGCTCAGGCTGCGCCTGTTCCTCACCCGTTCGATCTCGGCGCCTGCGACGCGCAGGCTTTCAAAAGCGGCTGCACAGGTCTCGTGATACCGCGCGCCTGCCGCGGTCAGGCGAAGGCGCTTGCCTTCTTTCGCAAGCAGCCGCATGCCCAATGAATCTTCCAGGATCTTGATCTGCTGGCTGACGGCCCCCGGCGAGACACCGAGCCGCCGTGCTGTCTCGACCACGCCCCCGCAACGGCCCAGGGTGTCGAATACCTGTAACGCTCGCAGTGGCGGGAGTGTGTCCATGATTAGCGGTGGGGACCTTGAGTCGTTTTAGAAATTCTAAACGATGCCGAAGATTTAGCCCTCTGTTCTTTTCAATTTTGAGTTCTTAAGCTGGGTTCCAGGGGATTAGACGGATTCAGCAGCCGCAATGGCGGTCAGCTGAATGGAACGGAGAGGTCAATGTTCTTAAGAAACGCATGGTATGTGGCGGCATGGAGCAGCGAGATTGGCGATGGCCTGCATCCGCTGACCCTGCTCGGTGAGCCCGTGGTTTTATATCGCAAGCCGGGAGGCGCGGTGGTCGCGCTGGAGGACGCGTGCCCGCACCGGAAGCTGCCGTTGTCGATGGGACGCTTGCAAGACGGTCAGATCGAATGTGGCTACCACGGCCTGACTTTCGATTGCGCGGGGAGCTGCGTGCGTGCACCGGGCATGACAAAGATCCCGCCGGCTGCGCGTGTTCGCAGCTACCCCGTTGAAGAGCGTTATGGTCTGGTCTGGATCTGGATGGGCTCGCCGCAGCAGGCGAATGCGGACGATATTTTCGTGGTCCAGGAATGGGACGATCCGGCGTGGGGTATCAATCAGGGCGATGCGATGACGGTCGCGTGCAACTATCTGTACGTGACGGACAATCTGCTCGATCCGTCGCATGTTGCATGGGTTCATCCGTCTTCGTTCGGCAACGCGGCATGCGAATCCGAGCCGCTTAAAACGACCATCACCGACGACGGCGTGGTCGTGTCGCGCTGGATGCGTGACGTGGATGTCGCACCCTTCTACGCCCGGTTCGTGAAGTTCTCAGGAAGGTGCGACCGCAAGCAGCATTACGAGGTCCGCTTTCCGTCGCATGCGATCATCAAGGCGGTGTTCACACCGGCGGGTACCGGTACCGACGAAGGCCCGCTGCACGAGCACGCCTTCCTGATGAACTCGTACAACTTCATGACGCCCATCGATGAATCGAACACGCGCTACTTCTGGTTTCAGATGCGCAACTTCGATCAACGCGATGAAAGCGTGTCGCGTCAGTTCAACGAGGACGTTCGCCATGCATTCGAAGAGGACCGCGTGATTCTGACGGCGGTCCACGCGGGAATGGCGAACAGGCGAACGCCCAATCTCGATTTGCCGCTCGATGCGGGACCGTTGCGTTTTCGACGCAGCCTGCAACGGCTGATCGAGGCGGAGACGCCGGTGCCCGAGCTCGCAGCGCCTGCTCACGGCCGTTGATCATGCAAGACGGAACAGAGCCGCGAGCGTTCAAGCGGATGCGCGTCGCAGCGGTCCAGCGCGAAAGCAGCACGATCAAATCTTTCGTGCTTGAAGCGGTGGACGGGGCATTGCTGCCGGCTTTCCTGCCGGGACAGTTCGTTCAGGTGCGTGTCACCGGCGCGGATGGACAGGGCCGGCTGCGGCACTACAGCCTGTCCGGCGATCCTGCCGAGCGCGCACGCTGGCGCATTTCGGTGAAGCATCAACTGGCGCCCCCGGATCGGGGCGAGCTGCCTGACGGATGTGTATCGAGTCATCTGCACGCGGTGACTAACGTGGGCGATACGCTTGATATTGCCGGTCCAGCCGGCGCATTCACACTCGATGAACCTGGCGATCGACCGGTCGTGTTGTTAAGCGGTGGTGTTGGCGTCACGCCGACGCTCAGCATGTTGCATCGTCTTTGCACGACGTCGCAGTGTCGGGTCTATTTCATCCACGCATGCGAAAACGGCGGCGTGCATGCATTTCGGGACGAAGTGACGCGTTTACAGGCGAGTAGGGAGGGTGTGCTGACGCATATCTGCTATCGCACGCCCGAACCAATGGACGTCACCACGCAGTGCTTCGACAGCCGCGGCCTCATTACGCACGAGATAATGCAACGCTTGCTGCCACTCGATGACTACGACGTCTACCTGTGTGGTCCCACGCCCTTCATGCAGGCAAACTGGCGTTTGCTGCGCAGCCTCGGTGTGCGTAAAGACCGTATCCGGCATGAGTTTTTCGGACCTGCTTCGGTGCTTGATTCGGACGATGCCGATGTCGATGCGCTGCCTTTGCCCAAGCCATCGGCGCCGGTGAAAGAGTCCATTCCCACAGTTTGTTTTGCGCCATCAGGCAAAACGCTGGAATGGGACTCGTCATGTCACTCGTTGCTGGAGTTTGCGGAACGCGCCGGCTTCGAGCCTGCCTTCAGTTGCCGCGCGGGCTTGTGCGGATGTTGCGCCAGCCAGTTGATCGATGGCACGGTCGAGTACTTCGAGCCGCCGCTCGATGAACCGCGCGATGGCGAAGTGCTGCTGTGCTGCGCGAGACCTTCGAGTGCGATCACGATACGGATCGGGCCCGCAGCTTGATTGGCAAAGCAGGTTGATACCGTTGGCCGCGCGGCGTGCGGCAAGCGACCTTTATTTTCGGACAAGAGAACATGGAACGGTACTTCACTAAAGCCCCCGGCTTTACCGCTCAGCGCGAGCGTTTTATTGAAGCCGTGCGGGTTGCCGGCGCCGCACTGACGGAGTTCCAGCATCCGATGCGCGGTCCTCGCGGCGAATTACTCGCCACCGATGTGGCCTTGATCGGCGATCCGCTCGCGCCCAAGCGGTTCATTGTCCTGTCCGGCACGCATGGCATTGAAGGGTATTACGGCTCCGAGTCGCAGATCACGTTGCTTCATTCGTTGCAAAAACGCGTGTTGCCAGCCGATGTTTGCGTGGTGATGGTGCACCTGATCAATCCGTGGGGCACCGCCTGGTTGCGTCGTGTGAACGAGGACAACGTCGACCTCAACCGGAACTACCTGGCGTTCGACAAACCGCTGCTGGACAACGCGCATTACGAGGCGTTTCATGAGATCTATCTGTGCCGCGACCTTGACGGCCCTTCACGCCGACGTGCCGATGAACGGCTGGCAACAGAGATCGAGCGATTGGGGCTAGCCACGGTAATGAGCATTGTCGAAGCGGGGCAGTACGCTCATGCCGATGGCATTTTCTTCGGCGGTCAGCACGCCACCTGGAGCAACCGTACCTTGCGTGCTATTGCGAAGCGTTTTATGGAAGGCGCGCATACAGCGATGTGTTTCGACCTGCATACCGGGGCAGGCGCGTTCGGTCATGCCATGTTGATGGCGGTGGCGCAGGAAACCTATCCCGCACTCGGCACGTCACGGTCTATTTTCGGCCCATGGCTCTATACGGTCATGACCGGTCCTGCCGCCACCACCGATTCGGGAATTGCCGCGACCGCAACGGGTTATACGTCGCAGGCGCTGCTGGATTCGCTGCCCGGCGTCGACCTGATGCAACTGGTGATCGAATGCGGAACCTACGACAGCGCACGGGGGCATTCCGCGCTGAGAGACGATCACTGGCTGCATCTGTACGGCGATCCTGAAGATGCAACGGGACGCCGGATCAAAGCGGCGCTGGCGGAACATTTCTACCCCGCGGACCGGGACTGGCGCGAACTCACCCAGTTACGCACGCGGCAGATTTTTGAACGCGGGCTTGCAGCTCTCCAGGCATCTTAAGCAGCCAAGGCAACCCGCCTCAATAGCGGTCTTATTAACCTTAGCCGGCAACGCATTCAACGATGCGGCTATTCCGTCAAACTGGAGCACCCATGAAAAAGGCACTTGCTGGTATGGCGTTGTTACTCGCCGCGTTCTGCGTGCATGCGAAAGACGCGAGCGAGCTTCGCTTTGGCGTCGATCCGACCTATGCGCCATTCGAATCCAAAGCGCCGTCGGGGCAACTCGTGGGCTTCGAGATCGACCTGGGCAATGAAATCTGCAAACGTCTCGACGTCAAATGCGTCTGGGTCGAAACCGGTTTCGACGGCATCATTCCCGCGCTGCAAGGGCGTAAGTTCGACGCCATCTTGTCCGCAATGTCGATCACCCCGAAGCGCGAAGAACAGATCGCGTTTTCCGTGCCGCTGTTCAATACGCCTAGCCGCCTCATCGGCAAGGAGGGGGCGGATATCAAGCCGACGGTGGTGTCGTTGAAGGGCAAGAACGTCGGGGTCGCGCAGGGCTCGACTCAGGAGGCCTACGCGAAAGCGAACTGGGCACCCGCAGGCATCCAGGTGGTGTCGTATGCCAATCAGGAGCAGGTGTACACGGATCTTCGTTCGGGCCGTATCGATGTGACCCTGACCGACATGATCGCGGGCAGCCAGGGGTTTCTGAAGACACCACAAGGCAAGGGGTTTGCGTTCGTCGGCGATCCCGTGAGCGACGCGAAGACCTTGGGCAAGGGTGCGGGTATCGGCGTGCGGAAGGACGATACCCCGTTGCGGACGAAACTCGACCACGCGATCGACGCGATGGTGAAGGACGGAACGTATCAAAGGATCGAGCGTCGTTACTTCGACTTCGATATTTCCGGGAGTTGAAAATGGTTGATGAAGCGATAGACTCGTGGTCTGAACCCTTCGAGTGAAAGCCGCATGAAAATTCTTATTGCACGCATGAATCATGAGACCAACACGTTCTCGCCGGTGGCAACGCCGCTTGCCGCGTTCGGTCGCAACGGTCCCGCGTTCGGCGCGGATGCGTACAACGAGAACAAGGGCATGCAGACTGCGATGTCCGCTTTCATCGACGCAGCGGAACGCACAGGCGCGCAACTTGTCACGCCGGTCTCGGCATCGGCGAATCCGAGTGGTCCGGTCGCGGCTGCGGCGTACGACACAATCTGCAACGCGATCGTCGACGCCGCGCGCGGTTGCGACGCTGTCATGCTCGACCTGCACGGAGCGATGGTCGCCGAGAATTCGAACGACGGCGAAGGCGATCTGCTCGAACGCGTGCGAGCCGCGTTGCCGAATGCACCCATAGCCGTTGCTCTCGATCTGCACGGCAACGTCACGCAGAAGATGATCGACAACGCGGACATCATGGTCAGCTTCAAGACCTATCCGCATGTCGATATGCGCGAATGCGGCGCCCATGCAGCACGGCTTTTGTTCGACCTTATTGATGGCCGCGCGCGACCGGTGATCGCGTGGTCGCAACCGCCGCTGCTTACGCATACGCTGCGCAGCGCGAGCGCCGCCGGGGCGATGAAACGCGCGGTGGAAGCGGCGCAGGCCGCGGAACGCGAGGGTATGCTGGCCGTCTCCATACTGGCCGGATTTTCGCTCGCCGATATCCCGGCGCCACGCATCAGTGTCGTGGTTGTCGGCGATGGTAATCGCGAAGCTGCCGCGCAGGTGGCCGAGCGTATCGCGCGGCAGATCTGGGACGATCGCGAGGGATTTTTCTATCGTAGTCCGTCGCTCGCGGATTCAGTGGCCGAGGGCGCCGTGCTTGCGCGTGGCGCAGATAAACCCGTGCTGTTGCTCGATCATGGCGACAACTGCATGTCGGGCGGCGCGTGTGACACGATGGATGTATATGAGGAAGCAGTCAGGCAAGGGCTGACTGGAATCGTGACCGGGCCGCTATGCGATCCGGAGGCGGTCACTGTTTTGTTGGCAGCGGGCGTGGGCGCGACCGTCACGCTCGAGGTTGGAAACAAGCTCAGCCGGCGGGCCGCGAAACCGCGCCCGCCGGTCAGGCTGACAGGCGTGATACGCGCGTTGACCGATGGCGAATATGTGATCAGCGGGCCGACCTACACGAGACAGCGCGCCTACATGGGTCGCGCTGCGGTGCTCGATGTGGGCGTGGCGAAGATCGTATTGACTGAGCGCACGCACGAGCCCTGGGACCTTGGCGTATTCGAAAGTGTCGGCATCGATCCGCGTCGCGCGACGTTCCTCATCCTCAAGTCTAGGATGTACTGTCGTCCGGTATTCGTGCCGATCGCACACGGCCTCGTCGAATGCGATAGCCGTGGCGTGACCAGTTCCGACTTCGGTTTGTTCGAATTCAGGAACGTCCAGCGGCCGGTTTATCCGCTGGATGCCGACGCGACCTGGTAACACACTCGGTTTCAGAAAGTCCCAGGCAAGAGGATCTGATCGGTCACGCGACGGATATCGGTGTGCCCGCAAAAGGCCATCGTGGTATCGAGTTCCTTGTGGATGATCTGCAGGCACCGCTCGACACCCGCCTCGCCCATCGCTCCTAGCCCGTACAGGAAACTTCGGCCGATCAGCGTCCCCTTTGCACCGAGCGCGACAGCCTTCAGCACGTCCTGTCCGCTGCGGATACCGCCATCCACCCATACTTCGATCCTATCCCCGACCTCGCGTGCAATCTCGGGAAGCGCCGAGATGGACGATGGTGCACCGTCGAGTTGGCGGCCGCCATGGTTGGAGACGATCATCGCGTCGGCGCCGCTGTTGGCAGCAAGGTGCGCGTCTTCCAGATCCATGATTCCCTTCAGGATGAGCTTGCCGCCCCACAGCTTCTTGACCCACTCGACATCCGCCCAGCTTAAGGCCGGATCGAATTGCTCGGCGGTCCACGAGCTCAGGGACGACAGGTCGCCCACGCCCTTTGCATGACCGACGATGTTCCCGAACGTACGCCGCTGCGTGCCGAGCATGCCGCGGCACCAGCGTGGTTTGGTCGCGAGGTTCATGAGGTTCGGGAGCGTCAGTTTCGGCGGCGCCGATAGCCCGTTCTTGATGTCCTTGTGGCGTTGACCGAGGATCTGCAGGTCGAGCGTAAGCATCAGGGCGCTGCACTTCGCTGCCCGGGCACGCTCGATCAGCCGCACGATGAAATCGCGGTCGCGCATCATGTAGAGCTGGAACCAGAACGGTTTGCTGGTGTGCGCGGCCACGTCCTCGATCGAGCAGATGCTCATGGTGGACAAGGTGAACGGGACGCCGAACTTCTCCGCCGCGCGCGCCGCGAGGATCTCGCCGTCGGCATGTTGCATGCCGGTCAATCCCGTGGGTGCAAGCGCTACCGGCATGGCGATGTCATGGCCCACCATCTCCGTGCGCGTGCTGCGGCCAGCCATGTTGACTGCTACGCGCTGGCGCAGCTTGATCCGCTGGAAGTCGCTTTCGTTAGCCCGGTAGGTACTTTCGGTCCACGAGCCACTGTCGGCGTAGTCGTAGAACATGCGCGGCACACGCCGCTGCGCGAGCACGCGCAAATCCTCGATGCAGGTAATGACTGGCACGATCTCTCTCGGTACGGGAACGGGAGGACGAGTATACGTTTTAAAGCGGCCAAACCTAAGCCGAAGTTTCCCCATCCCACCGTGAACCTCGCAGCGCCGACAAGGTATCCAGGATCTCCCCGAACAGGGGCCTGCCGTCGGCCTGTTCGCTCAGGCAGCTATTTTTCAGGCTCACAAGCGTCGCCATGCTGCTTTGCTCGGACACTTGCACATCGCATCGTTCGATTAATTCTTCGAGCAGGCAACCGAAGGCTCTTACTTCCAGGCGCTGGAGTGCGGAGCCGAGTGTTTGGTCATCGGCTGCATAGAACGATGCGGCGCCGAAATCTCCCATCAGCGCCTGACCCTGGCCGCAATGCAGAATGTTGTGCGCGTACAGGTCGCCATGCATGATGCCTTGCTCGTGCAAATGCCGGGCGGCCGATGCGATCCCATGTGCAACGCTCAACGCGGAAGTCAGGTCGAAGCGGGTATCGACGTCATAGATATCACGCGTACAGGACTCCATGCTGGGCGGGCCGGCCAGATTCCTGAGCTGTGAATCGATCAGTTCCATCACAAGACCATTGACGCCGGTTGGATGATCTTTCACCTTGCCGAGCACCGGAATCAGATTCGGATGCTCGCCGGCCGCGATGCAAGCGGCCATCTCGCAGTGCGGCAAACCATCGCTGGTCACCGCGCCCTTGAACAATTTGACCGCGACGGGCCGGGAGTCGTCGCCTGTCGTTCGATGTGTCCGATGTTCTGCACGATGAATCACGCCAGAGGCGCCTTCGCCCAATCGATGCTGCAGATCCAGCGCGTGCCATTGAATTTCGGTGACGCGCGTGTCCGTCAGTGCCCTGGCTTCCAGCCTGTCACTGAACGGATTGCCGGCGTACGCCAGCCACGACAGTCTGGGTAAAGAGGCTAACCAAACCGGTAGTTCGGTAAGCTGATTAGCCGCGAGTCTTATCAATTCGAGGCGGGAGCAGTTCGCTAGTTCTGCCGGCAGTGCGCGTAACTGGTTGCCGGCGAGCATCAGCTTCTGTAGCCGAGTGCAATTGCCGATCTCTGGCGGCAGTGCTTCAACTTGATTGTCGGTCAGGATCAGCCAACGCAACTTGGGCGGCAACGACCTGCCGGATACCTTGCGTATCCGGTTTGCCTTGAAGCCCACCATGCTCAATTGCGGGCACTTTCCAAGGACTTCCGGCAGCTCGGTGAACTGGTTGCCGGAGCAGAAGATAGTGTGCAGCTTGTTGAGCCTCGGCAGATCGTCGGGCAGCGACGAAAGCGCATTGCCGGACAGATCGAGTATTTCCAGTGTGTCGGACAGATCGAAAATCTCGCGTGGAAATTCGGTCAGGCCGCAGGCCAGTTTCAGTCGATGGGTACCGGCTAGCTGTCCGGCACGCAGTTGGTCGAGTGTGGTTGTCACAGTAGCGAGGAGATATCCAGGATGGGCGGCAGGTTGGCTTTGCCCGTGCGGGATCGATTTTACTGAGTATTTTACTGAGTATTGGCGAGGCGCATGTCCCGTCGCTTGCAAATGCCCTGAAGTTTGCTTGCGCGCAACGGGCTGCACTTGGCGCGCAGCGTTGGAGCATATGCCAAGCGCGGTCCACGACTGCCGTAGACTCTTGTTCTTCCACGATCCAATGATGTCCTGCTTTATAAAACTCAACCATGGCAACCGACGTGAAAACCAACCCGACCTTGCCCGATCCAGGTCACGTGCCTCGCAGCCGCCTGAGCGGCGCAGAGCGGCGTGAACGCTTTCTCGACATGGCGGCGGAGATCATCGTCGAGAGCGGCGTGTCGGCGGTGACGATGGAATCCGTCGCGGCTCGCTCCAACGTCGACAAGCGGCTCGGCTATCGATATTTCACGAACCGCGACGATCTCCTGGGCGCGCTCGTCGAACGTGAATTCGCTGTCATGAGGCAACGCGTCCATGGAGAGCTGCCCGTGATCACCAGCTTCGAAGAACGCTTGCGGGTCAATACGCGGTTGTGGCTCGCGACAATCGCCGAGCGGGGGCCGCTGCTGCGCCGCCTGCTTTACGGCGAGGGGCCGCTGGAACACTACGCGATCAAGGTCCTGAACGTCGCGGTCGCCAATTGGTCGGCCATGATCTGCGCGGAGACCGACCTGGACGCCGCGGTCGCCGAGATCGTGACGCGGATGCTGCTCGCTGCCCTGTCCGGCGCGGTCGACGTCATGCAGATGGGCCTCAGACCCCTGGACGAAGTCGCCGAGCTCTATTCCACGATCGCCCTGGCCGGCATGCAAGCGGTCGCTCAACGGGATAGCGAAGCCCGCCGGCGCGGATAGATCATGCGGAAGCCGGTAAGCTGGCGTTATCCCGACACAGGAAACAGACCATGCAGGTGAGCCCGCTTTCTTTCCTGGAACAACGCTTCGAGGCACAACGCCAGGCATTCGCGGCGGAATCGAATCCGCCTGCGCAGGTTCGTATCGACCGGTTGAACCGGCTGCTTGCGTTGACGGAGAATCATGAAAGTGACTTCGTGCGTGCAATCGACACCGACTTCAGCGGTCGAGCCGCTCACGAAACGCGGCTAGCCGAATTGTTTATCGTGCGTGCTGGAATCCGGCACGCACGTGAGCATCTGAAGCACTGGATGAGTCCGCGGCGGATCGCGACCGGCCTGCACTTCCGTCCCGGCTATAACCGTCTGTTGCGGCAGCCGCTTGGCGTGGTCGGCATCGTATCGCCCTGGAACTACGCGATTCAACTATCGATGGGGCCAGCGCTTGCGGCCCTCGCCGCGGGCAACCGGGTTCTTCTCAAACCGTCGGAACTGACTCCCCACTTCTCCGAGCTCCTGGACCGCCTGGTTCGCGCTTCCTTCGCACCGGATGAACTGAGCGTAGTGAACGGTGGCGTGGATGTGGGCCAGGCTTTTGTCCGTCTGCCGTTCGATCACCTGTTTTTCACTGGATCGACCCAGGTCGGTCGACAGGTCGCGCAGGCCGCTGCCGCGAACCTTACGCCGGTGACGCTGGAACTCGGCGGGAAATCGCCGGCGATCCTCGATGCCTCCTGCGACATCCCTGCCGCAGTGGCGAGCGTTGCCTATGGCAAGTTCCTGAACGCCGGACAGACTTGCATTGCTCCGGATTACCTTCTCGTGCCAACGGGTCTGGCGGACATCGTCGCGGACCGACTCAAAGCGGCCGTCACGCGCCTGTATCCCGCGCTGATTTCCAACCCCGACTACACGGCCATCATCAGCACGAGGCATCGGGAGCGGCTGAATGCGATGGTGCAGGAAGCGCGGGACGGCGGTGCGCGCATTATTGAAATCAATCCGGCCGCCGAGCGCTTCGACGAGCGCACGCGCAAGTTTCCGCCTACGTTGGTGATCGGTGCGGCCGCGAACGCGCGTCTGATGCGTGAGGAAGTCTTTGGGCCGCTGCTGCCCATTGTCGAATACGACGGGCTCGACCAGGCGATCGCCATGGTGAACCAGGGCGACAGACCGCTTGCTTTGTACTGGTTCGGCCGCAGCGTCGCCAATCGCGACCGGGTGTTGCGCGAAACGATTTCCGGTGGCGTCACGGTCAACGACTGCCTCTGGCATCTGGTGCAGGAAGAGCAGCCCTTCGGTGGCGTCGGCCCGAGCGGCACTGGCGCTTACCACGGCGAATGGGGCTTCCGCACGTTCAGTAAAGAAAAGCCCGTTTTCTACCAGGCTCGCCTGAATGGCGCCCGCCTTTTTTATCCCCCTTACGGCAGGACCTTCGAGCTGATGTTGCGGCTGCTCAAACGCATGACGTGAACCAGACGCCGGCGGCGCGAGACGGCGCCCGTCTGACAGTCCGTCATGGACCCACGAGACGAACTGGCGAGGCGCGTTCAATGTCCTGCATGCCGCGCCCGAACACCACCCGCGAGAAGAAGTGAGCCAGCACGGATTCCGCCAGTTCCGCCGTCACGTCCTGTGGATTGATCGTATAGAAGAAGCGCACGCCGTCGCACAACGCCATCAGCCCGAGCGCAAGTGTCTCGGCGGGCAACGGCACACCGGTGCGCACCGAACACTCGCGAATGTACGCAGTCAACTGCTCTAGCTTGTCACGCAGGAAGGCGGCGAAGATAATGCGGAACTTGGCATCGCGGGCCGCGAGCAACTGCGCCTCGACCCATAGCAGGAAGTTCTTATTGTCGCGGTATAAATGGCTGTAGAAGAGCAGCGCGCGGTCTTCGATATCCTCGGGTGTCGCGCCTTCTTCCATGATGCCGTGCAGCCCCGCCTGCATGGCTTTGTGATCGCGCTTGAGAAGTTCAAGGAGCAGTTCCTGCTTGCTGCGGAAATTCGAATAGAACGCGCCGCGTGTATAACCCGCGGCCTCCGCGATTTCTTCCACACTCCCCGCGACAAAACCCTTCTGTATGAAAATGATCTGCGCAGCATCGAGCAGTCGCTGGTGCGTCTGCTCACGGGCTTGCTCGCGAGTGAGTCGTTGGGGTTTCATGTCTTCATCCGGAAGCTCAACGCAACGTAGTGTGATCCAGCTTTCGCTTGAGCGCCCCGCCATGATGCCGCCAATCCAGAATTCTGTCTTCGCGGCCGTTGAGCACGTCGACTGGCAGGCGAAGGGTCGCATACTGGTTTTCCATTGCCGGGAGTCGAGGCGGACCAGACCAACAAGCGTTTAATTGCCTCAATGCGCTAGCCATTGATTCGCCAGGCAAGCGAATCGAAAGTGCATGCTCCAGCACGGCCCTGTAGAATCTTTTCACCATCAACTAGCCAGGCTTGCGATGACATTGACTGACGACAAAACTCAAGCGCGCCCACGCGCTAGCGGCCAACAACCGTTTCGAATCCTCGCCGCATGAACGACTCCACACGTTTGCCCGGCCATCGCTTTCTGCATTCGCCGGGTCCTAGCCGTGTGCCGGATGAAGTCCTGCACGCAATGAGCCGTCAGCCAATGGACCTGGCCGACCCGCGTCTGGATCGCTGTATTGCTGCCTGTGAAACCGGCCTGAAGCGCGTGTTGCAGACCGCGCAGTCGGACGTCTTTCTCTACGCTGCCAATGGACACGGTGCGTGGGAGGCGGTGATCGCGAACCTGATCGCTCCGGGTCAGGCAGTGCTGGTGGCGGGCACTGGCCACTTCTCGGAGTCGTGGGCGGTGCAGACCGAGGCAATGGGCGGCCGCGTGATTCGCACGCCCTGGGTCGAAGGCCGCCCGATCGATCCCGCGGATGTCGAAGCCGCACTTCGAGCCGACGCGGAACGCGAGATCGTCGCGGTTTTCATCGTTCACACGGACACGGCCAGCGGCATCACCAACGACCTGCCGGCGCTGCGTGCGGCGATCGACCGGGCCGACCATCCTGCGCTGTTCGTGGTCGACGTGGTTGCATCGCTTGCAGCCGCGCCGTTCGCGATGGACGCAACGCGCATCAATGTTGTTGTCGGCGCCAGTCAGAAGGCGTTGATGGTGCCGCCGGGACTTGCGTTCGTCGCAGTCGATGCGGCGGCCATGGAAGTGTCGCGCCGGAACACGGTGCCGCGTTTCTACTGGGACTGGCAGCGGCGGCAAAGTCCGCTGTCGTACCGCAAGTTCTGCGGCACGCCGCCGCAAAGCCTGCTGGCTGGGTTGGAGGCGTCGCTCGGACTGATCTTCCGTGAGGGCGTGACCGAGGTGCTCGAGCGCCATCGGCGTATTGCCGAAGCGGTGCACGCTGCGGTGGAATGTTGGAGCGAAGCGGGCGCATTGCGCTTCTTCTGCGAGGTGCCGGCGGCACGCTCGGTGTCGGTGACGACCATCGAGGTGAGCGCGGGCATTGATCCGGAAGCAATACGCAGCGTCGCGCGCGAGCGCTTCGAAGTCGCGATCGCCGGCGGTCTCGGGACGCTCGCGGGCCGCGCATTCCGTATCGGACATCTCGGCGACATGAACCCGGCAATGATTCTCGGATGCCTGGCTGGTGTCGAGGCTGCGATGACCGTGCAGGGTGTTCCGTTCGGCCGCGGCGGCGTGGAGCGCGCGATCGCACGTCTGGCTGCGGATTGAAGACTTAGTTGGTCCAGTGAGCGCTTTCTTCGGGCCTTGAGTGCCCGAAGAAAGCCATGCGCAACTGCGCCCGAAAAAGACTTGATCGAAGTGTGTTCTTCCGAACCGCCAAAGGGACACCGCGTTGCTATAAAACGTGGGCGAACTCGGGGAGAACAACATGACAGAAGAACAAGCACGCGGCATTCTTGCCGCGAAAACGGCTGCTCGCGATTATGTCCTTCGACGGCTTATCGAAGACAAGACCTGTGAGCTTCAAGCTAGCCCGGCTATGGCTGCGAAGATTGTCCGCGATGGTTTCGACGGCCTTGCCAGATTAACCAATGCTCAATTGGCCAAGGCTGCGCACGACGCGGGGATTTCAGGGAATGACCAGCACGTGCTGAACATGACGACCGTGCTCGCACAGTTGGCGCCGGCAACATAATCCCGGCTGAGGCGCGATCAACCTGTGTTGATCCAGCAAGCGTGTTTGAAGGGCTCCTTAAGGAACGCCACACGAAAGAGGCAGCTCCTAAACCAACTGCGATTCCGTCATACGCCTCATCGCTTGCGGCGATTGTCCGAACGCACGCAGGAAGGCGCGCCGCATCCGTTCACGATCGCCGAAACCACTCTCTTTCGCGACTACATCGACTGAATGCCGTCCCGCTTCCATCATCAGGCGAGCGGCCTCCACACGCAGATTTTCAATGGCACGGGCGGGCGACTGCCCGGTTTCGTCGGTGAAAATCCGGCTGAACTGGCGCGGACTGAGATGGGCAACTTCCGCCAGCTCTTCAACCGACAGCTTCGCGGTCAGATTGGACTTTGCATAAGCAAGCGCGGTCTGCACCCGATCCGACTTCGCATCGAGTTCGAGCAGCGCGGAGTACTGCGACTGGCCCCCGGCGCGGCGATGATAGACCACCAGTTTTTTCGCCACGAGCCGCGCCGTGTCCGTGCCCAGGTCTTTCTCCACAAGCGCCAGCGCGAGGTCGATGCTGGCGCTCGCACCGGCGGACGTCCAGATCGGTCCATCGACAATGAAAATCCGGTCCTCTTCCATCTTCACCAGCGGATACGCGCGTTGAAGCGTGCGTGCGTAGTACCAGTGCGTGGTGGCGCGGCGGCCGTCGAGCAAACCCGCCTCGGCCAGGACAAACGCACCCGTGCAGGTGGCGGCGATGCGCTGCGAGGTTTTTAGCGCGTCGCGAAGAAACGCCGCCACGCCGGCCGAATGCGGCGTGCCCGTGTTGTCGCCGGCAACAATCAGGGTATGGAATTTACTGTCCTTGAAGCTGACGGTCTCGATGCCGAAACCCAGCGACGAGCGCACGGAACCGCCGTGCTCCGACACTAACCGCACCTCGTACGCGGGTTCCCCGACCGTTGCGTTGGCGAACTCGAACACCGTCGAGACCGCCAGCCCCAGCACCTGAAAGTCTGGATAAACAATGATTCCGACCGTTTTCATATCGCCTCCCGCGGCGCCGGAAACGTCAATCCGGCGCATGTCCTAAAAAGTGGTATCTACGTCATTGAGGACATGATCGCACACTTCTACTATTCCGTTCACACACCGGCGCTTCAGCCGGATCACTTGAAAAACTGGAGAACGGAAATGAGCAATGTAACGAACAAAGGTACGGCCCTGGTGACTGGCGCTTCGACGGGCATTGGCGCGGATTACGCCAAGCGGCTTGCGGAGCGCGGCTATGACGTCATCCTGGTAGCGCGCAATCGCGACCGTCTGAACGCCCTCGCAACGAAGCTGACAACCGCCACCGGCCGGAATTTCGAGGTTGTTGTCGCGGACTTGGGGACACCCGAAGGCGTGCGTCAGGTGGAAGACGTCCTGCGCAACGATTCCAGCATCACAATGCTTGTGAACAACGCCGGCGTGGGCGCGACGGCGCCGCTGGTGGATTCGGACATCGAAAAAATGGACGCGATGATCACGCTCAACGTGGTTGCGCTGACGCATTTGACGAAGGCCGTTGTACCGGGTTTCGTCGCACGTGGTGGCGGCACGATCGTGAACATTTCGTCGATCGTCGCGGTGTCGCCGGAGACGCTGAACGGCGTGTATGGCGGCAGCAAGGCGTTCGTGCTTGCGTTGACCCAGTCGTTGCACCATGAACTCGGCGCCAAGGGCGTGCGGGTCCAGGCAGTGTTGCCGGGCGCGACCAGCACGGAGTTCTGGGACGTTGCGGGCACGCCGGTGAGCTACCTGCCGGAAAGTATTGTCATGACATCGCAAGACATGGTTGACGCTGCCCTTGCCGGCCTCGACCAGGGTGAACTGGTGACGATTCCGTCGTTGCCGGAAGCTGCCGACTGGAATGCGTTTGAAGCGGCGCGGCAGGCATTGGCGCCTAACTTGTCGCATCGGTTGCCGGCGGCGCGTTATGGCGTAACGAACCACGCCAAGCGTTAAGCGCATTTGTAAGGTTTAACCCGTTCGCCGCGGCTAGTGCGTCATTGCACTAGCCGCGGCGATTTTGTTCGCTCGTCCAAACGCTCTAGAGCGTCCCCATCCTTCGAATAGCGCGGAGCTATCCGCTCATTTCCCGCCGTCACGCCGATAGCAATTATCGTAACCTTCGTGACGGGCGCTTCTCTCTTTAGCACCCGACCCGAAACCGCAGGCCTTAGCTTCGACAATCGACCCATGACCTCTGTACCGACGCCCGCGCCTTCCAGCATGGACTGCTACCAGTCGGCGGCTTCGTTATGCCTCGCCGGGCAGTATGCGCAAGCGTTGTCGATGGTGCAGCCGACGCTTGAAGCGCGTTGGGCCTTAAGCGGCGGCGTGCTGGCGGAGGCCTTGAATATCGCGGCGGTCTGTTCGCTCGGCTTGAACCAATTGGCGGACGCGGAAGCGTATTGGCGGCAGGCCATCGAGGCCAAGCCCGATTACGTCGATGCCTACAATAATCTCGGCATGCTGCTCAAGGGACTCTCCCGTCTTCCGGAAGCAGAGGCGACCTACCGGCAACTGCTTGGCATCCGCCCCGAGCTTGCCGAGGCCAATAACAACCTTGGCGCGGTGCTCTACGACCTCGGCCGCTTGCCCGACGCGGAGGCCGCGTACCGGCAAGCGCTTGCTATCCGCGCGGATTACTCGCAGGCCCACTACAACCTGGGCATCGTGCTTTATGACCTCGGCCGTCTGCATGAGGCGGAGAGTGCTTATCGGCAAGCGCTGGCAACGTCACCCGACGCTGGGGCTTACAACAACCTCGGCAACGTGCTCAACGCGCTCGGCCGACTGCCGGAAGCCGAGGCCGCGTACCGCCAGGCGCTGCTCATCCGCCCTCAGCACGCTGAAGCGCTCAACAACCTGGGAACCGTGCTCAAGGAACTAGGCCGTCTGCCCGAGGCCGAGCTGGCTTGCCGGATGGCACTGACTATTCGTCCCGACTACGCGGAAGCTCACCTCAACCTGGGTGCGTTGATGGGCGCTTTGCAACGGCTTCCCGAAGCCGAGATGTCTTATCGTCAGGCGCTTGCAATCCGTCCCGACTACGCGGAGGCCCACTACAACCTGGGTATCGTGCTGCACACGCTCGACCGGCTGTCCGAGGCCGAGGCGGCCTACCGGCAAGCGCTGCTGATGCGCCCCGACATCGTCGAAGCCCGCAATAACCTTGGCAATGTGCTCTGGGCGCAGCGTCGCTTGCCTGATGCCGTGGCGGCTTACCGGCAAGCGCTACTCATTCGCCCCGATCTCGCCGAAAGCCACCACAACCTTGGCAACGTGCTTAAGGAACTCAACCATCTACCCGAGTCCGAGGCGGCTTACCGGCGAGCACTCGCTATCCGCGCCGACTATCACGACGCGAAAGTCAGTCTTGCAACGCTGCTGCTCAGCACCGGCGAGTTCGAAGAGGGATGGCGGCTTTACGACTCGCGTTATGACCAGCCAGGATTTATTCATCACCAGACGCAGTCCACGCTACCTTGTCCACGGTGGCGGGGTGAAGCGCTTGCGGGCAAGTCGCTGCTGGTCTGGCAAGAAGATGGCCTCGGCGACATGGTCCACTTCGGCCGCTATTTTCCGTTGCTCAAGGCACAAGGAGCCGCGCATATCGCGTTTGCCTGCGCGCCTGCATTGCACAGGATGTTCGCCGCTGTCGATGGTGTCGATGCGGTACTCGACCACGAGACAGCGCTGGCCCGGGCACGCGAATACGACTGCTGGACAAGTCCGATGAGCGTGCCGCTGCATCTGCGCACAACCGCGAACACGATTCCCGATGCCGTCCAGTTAAGGCCCGACCCGTCGCTCGTCGATCATTGGCGCGCGCGACTTGCAACGCTCCCACCCGGGCGCAAAATCGGGCTGGTCTGGAAGGGCAATCCTAAACATCACAACGATGCCAACCGGTCGATGCCGTCGCTGGCTACGCTCGCGCCGCTCTGGAGCGTGCCGGGTGTCAGCTTCGTGAGTCTCCAGAAAGGACAGGGCGAAGACGAGGGGCAGTCGTCGCCAGCCGCTCAGCCGCTGCTGCATCTCGGGACGGAATTGACCGATTTCGCCGATACCGCCGCTATCATCGGCGAGCTCGATCTGATGATCTGCGTCGACACGTCCGCAGCGCACGTGGCTGCGTCGCTGGGCAAGCCGACTTGGGTGCTGTTGCCGCGAGATGACATCGATTGGCGCTGGATGCGCGAGCGGGAAGACTCACCCTGGTATCCGCAGACGCTGCGCCTGTTCCGGCAATCCGCGGACGAGGGCTGGTCCACGGCCGTCGAGCGGGTACGGCAAGCGTGTGTCGAGGAATTCTCAAACCCCTTGCACGCGTGACGACGCGCGCCGCTTAGGGCATTCGTTTTGCGTCCCCATCTGCACCTGCGGTCTGAAATGGTTTTGTAAAGAAGGCCGCTTGTGTGAGGCCGTTGAATAAATGTTTCCGGATCGATGTCGATTTCCGCCGGCCTTGTTCGTCGTCAGGTAAAGCAGCTTTTTAGCCGCCGTTGCTTAGCAACATGCCTTTCCACCCGAGGTGATCCGATGACATTAAAACTCTACGCGCATCCTTTTTCGTCGTACTGCCAGAAGGTTCTGGTCGCGCTGTACGAAAACCGCACGCCGTTCGAATTTCGCGCGTTGTCGCATGAGAACCCGCAGGTCATGGAGGAGCTCGTAGCGCTCTGGCCAATGAAGCGTTTCCCCGTGCTGGTTGACGCGGGGCGCACTGTGGTCGAAGCGAGCATCATCATCGAGCACCTTGGCTTGTATCATCCGGGGCCCACGCATCTGCTGCCTGAGGATGCCCGTACCGCGTTGGAAGTTCGCTGCATGGACCGCTTCTTCGACAACTACCTCTCGACGCCGCAGCAGAAGATCGTGGCCGACAGTTTGCGGCCGGAAACGGAGCGAGACCCACGAGGTGTCGCCGATGCCCGCGCGATGCTCGACACTGCTTACGGCTGGCTCAACGGGATCATGGCGGACCGCGAATGGGCCGCTGGCGATGACTTCAGCCTGGCCGATTGCGGCGCTGCACCGTTCCTGTTTTATGCGGACTGGACGCATCGCATAGGCTCGGCGTTTCCGCACGTGATCGCGTACCGGCAACGGCTGCTGGCCCGTCCGTCATTTGCACGTGCCGTTGACGAGGCGCGTCCGTATCGGCCGCTGTTTCCGTTGGGCGCGCCCGATCGCGATTGATTTGCTGGCCGCTGGCGGCTTCGGCTACTGACAATTACCGATGGCAAATCGTGCCGCTGCCGGATGCCTGTCTGTGTCGGTTCGAACCGACAACACAGCCCGCACGCCGGTCAAACGCGATATCTCGCATGGGTTCCTTCGCCACCCTTTAGTTTTTGCTGCAATCGGACGTTATACCGGAGGACGTCGCGCGGAATTCGCGGGCCCGGCATGTCGAGACAGAATCGGGGAATTCCACGCAAATTAAAATACCGGAGGCGAGGGATGACGGGTTTCGGATTCGGGCAACGCGGGCGCACGCTGGTGGCGGTCGCCAAGATTGCAGAGCACGCGGGCAAGCTGGGAATTGAGATCTGCGATGTGTCGGGACACGTGGAGGAAGTCGCTGCCCGCGCCACGCGTCAGACCGATCTATGCCACGGTCTGCAGCGTTCCGCGACATCGACCATGGAAGGCAACCAGCGGATTGCTGCTGCGGCGCGTCAGATGCGGATTGTGGCGGACCAGGCCGCGTCCGATGTCAGCCAGTCCCAGGAAACCGTCAGGGTTTCGCTGGCGGACATCCATAGCCTGGTCGACAGTGTCTCGGTGATGGCAGCCGAGATCGAAACCTTGCGAGAGTCATTAAACGGCGTCAGCAAGATTTCCGAAGAAATCTCGATCATCGCGCGCCAGACCAACTTGCTGGCCTTGAATGCCGCGATAGAAGCGGCCCGTGCAGGCGAATCCGGCAAGAGCTTCGCCGTGGTCGCAGCCGAGGTGAAGGCGCTGTCCGCCAAGACCGCCCAGGCGACCTCGGAAATCGGGGCGACACTCACCAGATTATCGGGCCAGGCCGACTTGCTGATAGCCGAAGGCTCCGCCAGCGCCATGCGCGCGCAACGCGTCAAAGAGGGCACGCACGCGATCGGCGAAGTCGTGTCGAATACGGGGAAAGCGATTACGGAACTCAGCGTCGAAGCCGAGCAAATCGCGCTGCAGACCGAAGCTATCGACCAGCAATGCAGCGGACTGGAGTCGCAAGTGTCTGAAATGGTCGCGGGCGTCGAACAGTCAAGCGCCAGCTTCACGAAGGCGCGCGATCAGTTGAGCAAGCTGCTGGGCGTGTCCGAAACCTTGATCGAACTGACGGCCGAAGCCGGGATAGAAACGCCCGATACGCCGTTTATCGAAGCGGTCATGGCCGCCTCGCAAAAGATCGGCCGCGCGTTCGAGCACGCTATCTCGCGCGGCGAGATCTCGGCAGCGGACCTTTTCGATCATGCTTATAACCCGATTGCCGGGACCAATCCCGAGCAATTCACTACCCGTTATATTCAGTTTACCGACCGCGTATTACCCGAGATCCAGGAGCCTTTGCTGGCGCTGGATAAACGCGTGGTGTTCTGCGCCGCGGTCGATACCAAGGGTTACTTGCCCACGCACAACAAGAAGTTCTCCCACTCTCAAGGCGCCGATCCTGTCTGGAATGCCGCCAACGCACGTAACCGGCGCATCTTCAACGACCGGACCGGTTTGGCTTCGGCGTCCCATACCAAGCCGTTCTTGCTGCAAACGTATCGACGCGACATGGGCGCCGGGCAATACGCGCTGATGAAAGACGTGTCCGCGCCAATCATGGTTGCAGGCCGTCATTGGGGCGGATTGCGCCTCGCTTATAGCGTCTGATCTGATCGAGCTTGGCGATATCCTCGAACGTATTGCAGATTATCCGGGACCGGATGCTACGGACCAATGATGGCGGCCACCGGAATTTTTCGGTTTGCTTACTCTGGTTTGGCTTCGACAGAGCTCAAGCGTAGATCACCGGGTCGTCGAGTTTCATCGTGGACAAGAGGCACGGTTGTCCTCGACGGTCCTTTTACGGCCGGCTGCGATCCGGACGTGGCGCAATCTCGTCCGCTACACACCAGATAAACGTGGTCCCCACCGAGCCAGTAGTCGCGCACCAGCGTTCTACCTGCAGCGTCGGCGTGACGTGTAATGATCCAGCCATCTCGTGATTCAGCGAGGGGAAACGTAATTGGAGCTGCCGGCCATCGCATTTGGTCGATGTTTGCCGCGATAGTCAGTCCGGCGCTAGAGGGGTCATCGATGTAGAGCGGAGCATCGTGTGTCGCGTAAAGAATATCCTTGGCGACCGCAGCTGCGTCCCCGCGGTATCTGACCTCGTAGGCCGGGAAAGCCCAGACCATTGCAATGTATTTAAGGACGATGGCAACCGAGATGCACCCCACCGCAACACGAAGCGTTCGCAGGTCGATCCGGCTCAGGTAACCACCAAGACAGAACGCGATCATTGGGTAGATCGGCAGGATGTATCGAATGCTGCTTGAGGGCGCGAGCCAGTACGGCAAGAAGTTAAGCAACGTTGCCCACGCGATCGTGCCCTCCCATTGATTCGCGGCCGGTTGCGGAGTGGACCGTTGACGGACGTATGTATAAATGACGATGAGCGAGACAGGCAAAAACCGGCAAAAGGTTTCAAGCGGGAACGTGACGACCTGCGACAGCCACTCGAACAGGCTGTCGGGACGCAGCTTGTTGGCTATGTCGGCCACCATCAATGCGCCTTGGGCACCTACTGCAGCGGTATGGTTGAAGCTATACCAGACGATCGGCACGGCAATCGCAAGCGCATAAGACAAAAGCGCTGCAGGCTTGATTAACGTCAGGCGGGCTTCCCGGTGGCGCACATAAACCACTAGCCAGACGATCGCAACAAAAACGTAGGCCGTAAGCGCCTTGGTCAGGAAAGCGGCAATCGTAAACAACGACGCAGCTATCAATAGCGCGACGTTTTGCCTGCGAGCGGCAAGCAGAACGCAACTCATGGCGGCGAATGTCAGCAAGCCAAAAAGCGGATCGGCATAAGCGAGCCACCCGTGATAGAGAAGCGCGTCAGAGCTCAAGAACGCGAGGACAGCCAGCCACGTATGACGGCGGTCGATACCCAGGTATTGTCCCAGGCCAAAAAGCGCTGCGCCGGTCAGAATGGTCGACACAGCCGTAACAATCCGGCTCGCAATCAGAACGTGTGGCACGCCAAGGAGTTCGGCAAGGGGGAGCATTATCCAGTTCAGGAACGGTGGACGCCCATACACCGCACCGTAGATCAGCGGATTGGATAAGTCATGCGCATGCCACATCTCGAGCGTCGAGATGGTGTATACCGCCTCTTCCCCGATGTAGGGCAAGAATAGTCCGGGTATGAAACTCAAGGCGGCCGCTACAACCAGCCAACGCCACAGGGCTGGTGTTTCCCAACGCTTCATTGTTTATCCTTCAAAAATTCGAGTCTGAATTCACATCGGGAAGCATGCGTACTACCGGCACGCAGGGATGCTGGCGGACAGTGAGTACCACAAAGAACCTATGCGGTCGCCCTGATCGCAAAGCCGGATAGAATATAAAAAGGATTGCTAATAACAAATTCTGGAGCCGAACATCACCCGGGTTTTCATATGAGACCAGCTAAAACCACACAATAAATTGAGTTCCCGAGGTCAACCTTCTAACGGTAAGCCGCCACTCATGAGCCAGCGCTATCTCGCGGCAGATGGCTAGTCCCAATCCGGCCCCGTCGTGGCGGGCGTCGGGAGCACGCCAGAATCGCTCGAACAAAAATGGCAGATACTCGGGATTGACGCCTGAGCCTTCGTCCTGGATCCGAATGGTTCTGTCATCGACCAGGACCATGACAGATCCGAGGGGCGGCGTGGCGTTGATCGCGTTCTCAACAATATTTTTTAACAGGATAAAGAGGGCGCTTCTGTCAGCGCGCATTGTTTCTGGAACGATGGGCGCGTCGACATGCAGTTTCACCTGCTTTTTATCCGCCTTGCGGGCAAGGTAGCCCACTACGTCTTCCGCGACAGCGACCCTGTCCACGTCGGAAAAATTGAAGTTTTGCGATTCGCTGACCTCGGCGAGATGCAGCAATTGCCGAACCTGCCGCGCCATCAAATCGATTTCGCGGAACAGCAGCTCCTTGTTCTCGATCTCCGGCTGCAGCTCGATCTGGCCTCTGATCAAAGTCAGCGGTGTCTGGAGTTCGTGTGCGGCAGAAGCGAGAAATTGCTGTTGCACGGCAAAACCGTTCTCCAGTCGCGCAAGCGCTTCATTAAATGCGGTGAGAAGAGGTTTGATCTCGCTTGGCAGGCCCACGACCGACAAGCGGGTCTGGAGGTTCTGAGGCGTGATCGATGCGGCAGCACTCGACGCCTCCCTGAGAGGCCGTAGCACCCGGCGTACGGTAAATGTCAGCGTCAGACCAAAGATGATGGTCGCGATCAAAAGCGTATATCCGACAATCTCCGGAATCGGCTCGATCTTTTCGCCAAGAGCCGCCCGGTTAAAGGCTTCGCTGGCCGCGCTTTGTACGAAGAACCACGCCTGCCCATGGCGGATCTCCAGTGTTACCACGTCGAACTTTCTGCCCGCTATTGTTGCGTGCCTCATCGTGCCGACAGCGGAGGCGAGGTCTCCGACATCCCACGGATCGTCGTTACGTGCGCCTCGCGACGCAAGCACGACTTGCCCCGATTCATCCAGCACCCGATATAAAAGCTCGGTCGGCGCTGCATCGAAAAGCCAGGTGGTCTGCTCGTTGACCTTGATCGACACAGGGCGGCCGGATTCGTCGAAGTTCAGGCCCGCAGCAACCCGTTGGGCCATTCTCAGGCTTTCGTCGCTCCGGAATCGCTCGGGCGGCAAGTGATTGAATCCATAAAGCACGATCGCGGCAATGACGGTAAGACTTGCCGCCAGGGCGGCAACGCTGGTGATCCACAAGCGCGCGGACAGGCTTCTAATCCAGTAGTGGAACATGATTGCTATCCGTATCTGTCAACGGCTGCTGCGAAAGGAAAGCCATGCGTTTGTAGCCTGCACACGCTGTTCATCCACACGGGAAAGCCAGTTACATTTTCTATGTTGCCGATTACCCTTGCGGCGGGTTTCGCACGTTGGGTCAGACGAATGACCGCGGCCAGATATCACCTGACGCCGCCTTGCATCGACGTCCGCGGAGGCAGCGCATTTGCACGGCCGTTTTCGAATGCGCTGCGATGCGATCGCGTCGGATCGAGATTAAACGCATAGCCTTTTCCGCGCACGGTTTCTATGATCTCGCAGGCGCCGGCCGCCCGTTTGATCCGCATGCGCAGGCGATGCACCCAGACACCCACGTTCCCTTGCGCGTCCGGCGTGTCAGCCGAAATGCGCTGGACAATGGCAGCCTTGGTAAAAACCCGTCCTGGCGCCGTGACGAGCAGAGCGAGGATTGCGTATTCGTTCTGCGTAAGCGGGACCGGTTCTCCATGATAAGTGAGACTGCGCCACGCAAAATCCAGTCTGAACCCGTCAAATTCATACGGCGCTCGCCAGACCGGATCCTGAAGACGGTGACGTTGAACCCGCCTGAGTACATTTCGAATCCTGACCAGTACCTCTTGCACGTTGAAGGGCTTCGAGATGAAATCGTCAGCGCCGCATTCAAGTGCAATGATGCGCTCTGTCTCGTCGCCCTGCTCGCCAAGCATGATGATCGGCAAGTCGTCCTGAGTCGTGCGAAGAGCCTGTAGTGCTTGTAGTGCCGGGAGACCATCTCCGCTGGACGCACCACCGGCCATGACCATCAGCGTGGGCCGCTCTGCTTCTATGCGCCGGACAACCTTGCTGGCGTCGTACAAGACCGCGACGTCGTAGCCGCTTGCCTGCAAGGTGGTGCGCAGCGCATCGCGGCAGCTTGCGTCACCTTCAACCACAAGGATAAGTTGCTTCATAGAGTCCTCACATCGTGGATCAGGGAGCTCACGCGTGCAAATCAGTCAGTCCAGCTTTTGCAGCGCAAAGCCCGCGCCCCGGACGTTAGCAAGACGCGCGGTGGCATTGATCGCCAGCAGCTTCTTGCGCAAACGGTGAATGGTCACCTCAAGCGCGTTCGGCGTGACAGCTTCCCCTAATCCCCAGGCGGCGTGTTCCAGTGTCGAATGCCGGACGGTCTGGCCAGCCGCCTTGAGCAGGGTCAACATGATCTGCAGTTCGGTTGGCGCAAGCATGACCGCCTGGTCGCCGCAGCGCATGGCGCGTTGCTGCGGGTCGACGGCGATGTCCGCGAAACTCTGAACCAGCGTCGTGAGTTCGACCGGCCGCCGCATCAGCGTGCGCACACGCGCGACCAGTTCACTCATGGCGAACGGTTTGGTGACGTAGTCGTCCGCACCGGTTTCCAGGCCGTCGATCCGGTCATGTAACGCATCCCGCGCGGTCAGCATCAGGCACGGCATCATCCGCCCGGCTTCACGCAGCTTGCGCAGGAACGCTAGCCCGTCGCCGTCGGGCAACCCACGGTCGAGGATCAGGACCGCGTAGTTCGCCTGGCTGATGCCGTAGTGGGCCTCCGATAGATTGCTGAAGATATCGGTTTCGATTCCTGCGCCTGACAACGCTTGCCGGATCATCCCCGCCAAACGTGCATGGTCTTCGACCAGTGCGACTCGCGACATGGAGCGGTGCTCACTTGAATTGATAGAGATAACCGAGCCTGACCTCGGGAACATACCGCTTGCCGACCAGCGGGCTGTCGGTGATCCCGCTGCTCAGGTGCTTGACGCCAACGTCGAAGGTCACGAGCTGATGGGGCGTGAAGCGATAGTCGAACTTGGCCCCAACCGACACATTGTAGGACGCTTTCCCCGTGTAAGCGGGCCGCCCCGCCTTCACTTCCGACGACCTCACGCCATAGTAGTAGTCGACGTATTTGCTGCTGAGCCATTCGGCGCCTACATGCGGCTCGATTGAAAAGCTGCCGTATTCAAGGGCCTTCCCAAACTCGACACTTGCTTTCTGTCCCTTGTTCCCACCCGTCAGGAAGTCGCCCGACAGGGTGCCATAGCCGGAATGCCAGGTAAGTGCCGGGCCGAACCAGAACGCGCCGTTACGGTTTTGCATGCCATTCAGGATCGGCGCATCCGAGCCCTTGTACCCGTCGCCCAGTGCGTATTCGCCGCGAAGTGCGAACAGCACGTTGCTCCACTTGCCGATCTTCAGGTCGAGCTTGTTGCCGAGCACGTGTACCCACTTGTCGTCGAAGTAGATCAGCGGAATGGGAGAAACTTTTGATCCGTAGCCCTTATAGGGCGACTGCTCAAGGCCGACACCGGCACCGAGGCCCCAATGCGTGACGTTGGTCGCATTGCTCAGAACCGTGAACCCTGCGTCGTCTGAATCGCCCGGATCTGCCGTGCCTTCTGCCCAAACCGCCCCCGAATGCAGCATGACCGATGCGACCGTTAGCAGCAGTTGGTTCCTACGGCGAAGAAGTTTTCTCACAGTTGTGCCTTTGAAGAGAGGGGGATGACGGACCCGACTTTAAGGCTCACCGACTTACTGCTCACTTACTCGCCAACCGGATTGCTGCATGCGAAAATACCGGGTCTGATGGCGCGAAACCGCGCTTATTGCGGGCTCTTGCGCAACGCGATCCATAGGCTCAGCGCCGCGGCTCTTCGTCTGAATGCATCCACGTAGGTGAACACCACAGGGACCACCAGCAAGCTCAACGCCGTCGATGTCAGCAGGCCGCCGATCACCGCAAACGCCATCGGCTGGCGAAAGCTGGCGTCGGCACCCAGGCCGAGGGCGATCGGCAGCATGCCTGCAGTCATCGCCACGGTGGTCATCACAATGGCCCTTGCCCGTTTCATGCATGCATCGACAAGTGCATCCACGATCGTCATTTGGCCCTGCTCAAGATTGCGGATGGCGTAGTCGACCAGCAGAATGGAGTTCTTGGTCACGATTCCCATCAGCATCACCAGGCCGACCATCGACGGAACGTCCAGCTCGCTGCCCGTCACAAGCAGCATGACGAAGGATCCGCCCAGACATAGCGGAAGTGCAGACAGGATCGTGATGGGCTGGAAGAAGTCTTTGAACAGCACCACGAGCAGCAGATAGACGCACAAGATGCCGGTGAACATGGCGATGGCAAAACCAGACGACAGTTCGGCCATGGTGTCCGCGTCTCCGCTGTCGAGCAGCCGGACATTGGACGGCAACGCGCGCACCGAGGGCAGCGCCTTGACCGCGTCCACCGCTGCGCCAAGCGCCGCCCCGCTCAGATCCGCGGTCAGGGAGACATAGCGCTTGCGATCGTACCGGGCAATCTCGGCCGGACCGCTGCCCATGGCGATATCGGCAATCGAGCCTAGCGGTACGAGGCCATCGCGGCCTTTGAGCCGCAGGTCGAATACCGAGCTAACGTGTTCAAGGGCTTTTTCCCCCAGCCGCACGCGGACGAAAATCTGCCGGTCATCCAGATTGAGCCGGGGCAATTGCGGATCGAAGTCGCCGCTCGTGGTGATGCGCACCGCTTCGCCGATGGTCGCGGTGCTGATGCCGCGTTCAGCCGCAAGCGTCATGTTGGGGCGAACCTCGATCTCTGGCTGCTCGATGCTGGCCGACGATGCGACGTTGAATAGTCCCGGGACACTGCGCATTTCCCGGGCCACCAGATTGGCGCTTTCAGTCAGCGCGGTGGTGTTGTCGCTGGTCAGGATCATCTCGAACTTCTGTCCGAGATCGCCGCCGCCCACCGAGAAGCGGGCGCCCGCTACGGTCGCAAGACGTGACCTGACCGACTGCTCGATACTTGCCTGAGACAGCCGCTGTCCGCGTGGTAATAGCATGAGCGTCATGGTCCCGAAGCGCGTGCCGGCGGTCTGGACAGAATCGAAACTCGTGGTCGCATTCCCTCCGGCGACGCTGAAGATCTGTTCGATCCCGGGTAATCCGGCCAGCGCCCGACGTGCGTCTTGTTCGACGGCGAGCGTCGTATCGAGCGCGCTGCCGGGCGACAACTCGACGTTGATCTCGATGAAACCACGATCGGAGGTTGGCACGAAACCCGTTGGTATCAGCGGGATCAGCGCAATCGAGCCCGCAAGCAACGCGGCAGTGAGAACTAGCGTGGTCTTCTTATGGGCAAGACACCAGTACACAAGCGTTCGATATCGCTGCATTAAGCGCGAGGGCTTGGGGTCATGCGGCGGCGAGTGACTGAGCAACGCGACCGCCATCATCGGCGTGAGCAATCGCGCGACCAGCAGCGACATCAGGACGGCGACAACGGCTGTCCAGCCAAACTGCTTGAAGAAAAGCCCTGGAACACCGCTCATTTGAGCGGTCGGTAGGAAGATCGCGACTAACGACAAGGTGGTCGCGGTCACCGGCAAGGCAATCTCGATCACGGCATCGGTCGCGGCCTGCAAGATGGGTTTGCCCATCTGCGCATGCCGTTCGATATTTTCAATCTCGACAATGGCGTCATCGACCAGTACGCCAATCACGACCGCAAGCGCCAGCAGTGTCAGGGTGTTCAGCGAGTAGCCCAGCCACTGCATGGCCGCGAAGGTCGGCAATATCGACAAGGGCAGTGCGGCTGCCGCCACCAGGGTTGCGCGGCTGTTGCGCAAGAACCACCAGACCACGAGCACGGCCAGCACTGCGCCCTCGTAGAGCATATCCATGGAGCCTTTGTATTGCTCCCTGGTGTAATCGACGGTACTCGATACCTGTCTTAACGAAAGCGCCGGGTCGGCCGCGCGAAGCGTTTGCAGGGCTTCTTCGACACGGGTCGCTATTTGCGTTTCGTCCGCGCCCTTAGCACGATAAATCCGGAAACCGACTACCCGGTGTTCACCCAATATGGCGGACTGTGTCTGCTCCGCGACGGTGTCGCTTACGCGAGCGACCTGGTCAAGCGAGATGGAGCGGCCATCGGCCAACGTGAGCGGAAACCTGTCGAGGTCCGCCGCCTGCGCAACGGTGCCGAGAACCCGCATGGACTGTTCTCCGCTACCCCAGCGGCCACGTCCGCCCGATGCGTCCACTTGCATGGAACGCAGCGCCCGCGAGAGATCCACGGCCGTCATTCCGGTGGATGCCAGCTTGACCGGGTCGACATCTATCCGCACCTCGCGCGTCACGCCGCCCACTCGCTCGAACTGAGCGACCCCCGGTACGGCGAGCACCGCCTTGCTGACGGTATCGTCGATAAACCATGACAGTTGCACTTCACTCAGCCGAGTTGAAGCAACCGCGAAGGTAATGATCGGGTTGGAATCGCTTCTTACGGCAGTGATGATCGGCGGGTCGAGATCGGCGGGCAGTTGGGAGCGGATCCGATCGATTGCATCCTTCGCTTCATTCAGTGCGTCGGAGATGTTGCGCCCAATGAAAAGCTTGACCTGGATATGCACCTGCCCGTCGACAATCTGCGTGCTCTGGTGCTTGATGCCTTGCAACGTGGCGAGCGCATCCTCGGCTTTGCGGGCGACATCGGCTTCGAGCTGGGCGGGTGCCGCGCCAGGCAGCGACAGGGTCACGTTGATCGTCGGTAGGTCGAGATCGGGCATGTTCGCCACGGGCAGCTGATGGAACCCCCAGAAGCCTGCGAAAGAAAGGAAGATGAATAGAACGATAACCGGGATGCGGTGATGGATGGACCAGGTAGCGAAGTTCATTGGCGCATCCCGCTTTTTTCTTTCTCCGCCAGCAGTGCAGGAGCCGATGCAAGCGTCACCAGATCGCCTTCGTTGAGCAGCCCTGCCCCGTTCCCGACAATGCGCTCCGTACCCGCAAGTCCATGCACGACTTCAACAGCGTTTCCTTCTCGCCGGCCGGTGGTGACTTCGCGCAACGAGACGCGTTCTATGCCGTCACGGTCGACCACGACGGCGACGTTATTGCGGCCGTCGTGCATCGCAAGCGCCGATGCGGGAATGACGAGCGCGTTGCTTTCGCCAAGCACGATGCGCCCGCCTGTGTACATACCGGCTCGCGCATGCGAACCCGGCTCCAGGTCGGCATAAATGAGTGCGACGCGCGATTGTGGATCCAGTGAAGGCGCGATTCTCCCGACTGTGCCACGAGCCAGCGTGTTATCCGGCAACAGCAGGACGATAGGCTGTCCGATACGAACCGATGCCACCTCGGCCGCCGTGACTTCTGCTTGCCACTGCAGCCGGTCTTGCCGGATCAGCCGGAACAACTCCTGTCCGACCGGCGCAACGGAGCCCAGCGTGGCAGTGCGCGCGCTGATGGTGCCGTCATCAGGAGCAAGGATGCTGGCGTTTTGCAGGTCGATCATGCGGGCCTGCAGTTGCGCGCGCGCTGCGTCTTCCTGCGCCTTGGTCACTTGTGCAGTCGTCCGGTATTGCAGCAGATCCTGCTTGCTGATGCCGCCGCTATCGTTCATTTGCAGCGCACGCGATTCGTTCGTCCGTGCCTGTTGCGCGCTTGCTTGCGCCTGTGCGAGTGCTGCGGCACTTTGCGCGGCGACGGCCTTGAGCATCGTCGTGTCATAGCGTGCCAGCAACTGCCCGCGCTTTACCACGCTGCCAACGTCTACCTCCACTCGCGTGAGACGCTCGCCCGTCAGCAACGATCGAATCGATGCTTCCTGCCAAGGCGCAATGGCGCCCGACACGTCGATCGATTCGGCCCAGCGTGCGTGACGGGGCTGCACCACGGCTACCGTGAGCGCGCTGGCGGCAGGCGGGGGTGGTGCAGCCGGAGCGTGTCCGCGCATTGCAATCCCGGCTACCATCGCCGCGATTAAAGCGGCTGCCAGCACCGCGATGGCGAGCTTGCGCTTCGAGACCGTGATCGGCGTAGTAAAAGGCTGGGACATGTCGTGTCAATCCGGTTCGGTAGGCGTGGTTGAAAACGTGGCGGCATTGCCCGATGCGCGGACGATATCCACCCAGGCTTGCACACTCGCTCGCGCGGCATCGACGGCCGTTTCGTCTGCGGCTTCTCGTTGCCGGCGTGTGTCTTCAAGCTGGAAAACGTCGATCGCACCGGCGCGCCATTGCGATTCGGTAGCGTCGAACGTCGCTTGATACGCGTCGCGTGAACGCTGTGCGGCAGCAAGACGCTCGGATGCATGCGCCTGCTCGGTGAGCGCGTCCTCGATGTCCTGCGTGGTATTGCGCAAGGTCGTGTTCAACGACGCGAGCGCGGCGAGATAACGAGCGGTAGCAGCGTCGACCTGGGCTGCACCTGCGCCGCCATCGAAGAGCGGAGCGCTGAGCGTGGGGATCAGCGACCAGCCGAGGAACGCAATGGTCGTTCCGGACGCCGAGATCCAGTTACCGCTGAGCGCTGCAGTGAGGTTGAAGATAGGCAGCCGGTTCGCGCGCGCAACGCCGATCTCCGCATAGGTCGCCGCGACTTCGCGCTCGGCTGCGATCACGCCCGGATGACGCGCGAGGACGAGGGCAGGAAGCGTGAGCGTAGCGGCCGGCGGCTTGGGAAACGTGCTGCCCTCGTAGTTCGTCAGCTTAGGCGGGCTTGCCGGCGACCGCAGTCGCGTCTCGATCTCCGATGCGGAAAGACCCGTCAGGCCGACGAGCGCGTCGAGGCCCTTGACGCACGATTCGTCCTGGCTCACCAGACCGACTTGTGCGTCGGATACGCCGCTAAGTGAACGGCTTGCATCGACAGGTGCTGCGAACCCCAGTTCCACTCGCCGGCGTGTCAGCACCAGATCTCTTTGCCTGGAAGCAATGTCCTCGCGCTTTAAATCCAGTATGAGCCGGCATGCGCGAAGCGACATCAGGGTGCCCGCCACTTGCGATGACAGCAACAAGCGCGCTGCCGCCGCGTCCGCGGTACGAGCATCGAGCCGCCGGCTTGCTGCTGCGCGCGTGTCGCGAAGACGGCCGAACACGTCGATTTCCCAGGCCAGAGAGGGACCGCCGATGACCGAGCTGCCGACTTGAGCCGTGTTGTTTGCAGAGCCGCTGCTGCCCTGGACGCGCGCCCGGCCTGCACTTCCGTTCAAGGTCACGTGAGGGCGGCCGAGAGATGTCTGCACACCGAGCGTGGCGCGCGCCTCGTCCAGATGCGCCGCCGCCAGAGCGAGGGAGGGGCTACTGGTAAAGGCGGTTTCGATCATGTCGTCAAGCACCGGATCGTTTAGAGCAACCCACCATTGTTCGGAGGCTGGTAACAGTTTCTGCGCGTATGGCGGTTGATTCGCCCACGCCGCCTGGGCGCCAAGAGGCGCAGGTGAATAGGGCGCCTGCAGCGCGCACGCGCCTAATACGGCAATCAACGGCAGAGCGCTTGCCAGTCGTTTGGACGAGGCCTTAGCGGAATCACTACGGGAATCAGTAAGCAATGTTGCCGCCCCGCTTGCTGAGCCTGCCGAGAAGATCAACCGCGAGTCTTGCCCGCAGCGAAGTGTTTTTGTTTTGACTGCGCATGTCGCTCATTTAAAAACCGTGCATGGGTGTAAGAGCGATTCGACCGGGCGGATGAAAAGGAGCCAAGCGTACTCATCCGGACAAAGGTTTCGATCAGCATCGCTCGTTCGCTGACGCCTGCCAGCGTGCAGCCGTAATACTTACCCCGTACTTACAGTTCACAACGGCTGCGCGGGCCGCGAGACGATCCTGTCTTTTCGGCGCGCGCCGGTAAGTAACCAGTAAGTCGCCGGGGCCGATGATGACTTCGACGGTCGAGTGCCACTCATCCGAGTCAACGCCTCCGGTCGTCATCAACCTGTCTTCCAGGAGTTCCGCATGAACTACCGCTGCGGCAGCGCGCTCGCGACGATCGCTGTGTCGATCTTGCTTTGTGGATGTGCGACTGGCTCCCAACGCACCGCCGGCGATCCGCTCGAGCCCATGAACCGTACGATCTACTCGTTCAACGGCAAGGTCGACAAGTACGTTGCCAAGCCCGCGGCGACCGCTTATCAGAAGGTCGTGCCGTCACCTGTCCGGACTGCCATTGGCAATTTCTTTTCCAACATAGGCGACATCGGCAACTTCGCCAACGACACGCTGCAGTTGAAAGCAACCGACGCCACCGAAGACCTGATGCGCTTCGCGTTCAACTCGACGTTTGGTATTGCCGGTTTCATCGACTTCGCAACCCCGGCAGGCCTGCCTAAGCACCATCAGGATTTCGGTCTCACGCTTGCGCACTACGGCGTGCCGATTGGCCCTTACCTCGTGCTGCCGCTGTTTGGGCCGAGCAGCGTTCGTGACGTAAGCAAAGTCGTCGTCTCGAGCGTGCTCAACCCGTTCTCCGCAGCGCCAATCGCCGTACAAGCGTCCGTAACCGGTGTGCAGTTCGTGAGTGACCGCGCCGATTTGTTGAGCGCGACCGACCTGCTCTCACAAGCCTCGCTCGACGAGTATTCATTCACACGTGACCTTTATCTGCGTCGACGCAAGATGCTTTCCTCCTCAAAGCCGGATGATGCTGAAAAGCCTCCCGTCTACATGGACGTCGCTCCATAGGAGCGCCTTTAAAAACGGCGAGCGGGTAAGTAGCGAGTAAGTCGAGTGCGTTGAACATGACCTTGTGTTCAACGGATTGCGGGAACGGATGCCATGAAACCAAGTACAGCGATAGCGTTACGCGCGAACGTGGTGCTTTTCTCGACGTCGACCGGTATAGCAAGCGCTCCGTTCCTTGTTAGCGCGATCCTGTTTGGACTCCCCGAAGGCGGCACACCCGCGTTGCCCTATCAGATCGGCATTTTTGCGGGTGCGCTATTCACGATGGGTTTTCTCCGATGGCGCGCCCGGCTCGCGTTTGACGCGGCGTATCGCGCCGGCTTGGTCGAAGTGAACGAGCATACGGAATTTCGCGCGTTGATTTCGCCCGACTGCCCCCAAGCGTGGCTGGTCCAGTTACACATCGAGTTGCGCGGAGGCGCGGTCAACACTTCAGCGTACGTCTCGGATCATTAGTGCTCGCTCGACTAACGAATGCTGCGTGGTCCTATCAGTTAAAGCCTCGTGTGGAGAAAGCCGAATGACCGAATACCGTAGCCGGCAGACGAGGTTGCGAAGTGCTCCGAGCGCAGCAGTTCGATGTGCAAGGGGTCTTCCGTCAATATTGCCGGATCTTACGGCCGCTGAATCCAGACCTCTGTTATCGATCGTTGCGCCGGTATGGAACGAAGAGCAGGTTCTGCCCGAGTTTCATCGGCGGCTTGCCGCAGTCCTCGACAGGCTGGATGCAACAGTCGAAGTCATTTACGTCAACGACGGCAGCACGGACGGCACATTGTCGATCGTGCGGCAATTGCTTGCATGCGATCGCCGCATCAATCTGATCAACCTCTCGCGAAACTTCGGCAAGGAAATTGCCATGACCGCAGGGCTGGACCACGCCTGCGGTGAGGCCGTGATCATCATCGATACCGACTTGCAGGATCCGCCGGAACTCATCCCCGAGTTGGTGCGCCTCTGGAAAGCGGGGCATGACGTCGTCTACGCGCAGCGGGAGGAACGCAAGGGAGATTCGTGGTTGAAGCGGGCGACAGCGTTTTGCTTTTATCGCATCGTCGAGAAGATCAGTGAGGTTTCGTTGCCGCGCGATGCAGGAGACTTTCGGCTACTGTCGCGGCGAGCCGTCGACGCCCTTTGTCAGTTGCGCGAGCAACATCGCTTCATGAAGGGTTTGTTCGCGTGGATTGGCTATTCGCAGATTGCGACGCCGTACCGGCGGGACCCTCGCTACGGGGGCGAAACCAAGTGGACTTACTGGAAGCTCTGGAATTTTGCGCTGGAAGGCATCACGTCCTTTACGACGGCTCCTTTGCGATGGGCAACTTACCTCGGTTTGTGCACGGCCTTGCTATCGTTTTCGTACGCAACGTTCGTGTTCTGGAAAGCGCTTGCCTACGGTGATCCGGTGCGTGGATATCCCTCGCTTCTGATCATCATGCTGTTCCTCGGCGGCGTGCAGCTGATGACGCTCGGTATTATTGGAGAGTACGTCGGGCGCATGTTCAACGAGACAAAACATCGGCCGCTTTATTTCGTCGATCAAGTCGTCACGCAACACCAGGCTACGGTTGAAACCATGAAGTGACGTGGCCGTCGCGACGCATGGACCTGAATCCAAAATGAAAAGACAGATCCAACGTTTCGCGATCGCCGGCGTAGTGGGTTTTGCTGTCGATGCCAGCGTGCTCTTTCTCGCGCTCTTAGGCGGACTGGGTTATCTGGCAGGCCGGCTCGTTTCGTTTCTGGCCGCAGCTTATGTCACGTGGCAAATCAACCGGCGTTTCGCTTTCCGTGGATCAAGAAAAGAAAAATCCCATGGTCAGTGGTGGCGATATCTTGCCGTGATGGCATTCGGCGGGGGGCTTAATTTCGCTGGCTACTGCGCTGTCGTTCACGTGCTTGGCCACGGCACCGTTTTCATATTGCTGGCCGCCGCCGCTGGATCGGGCGCAGCGATGGTCATGAATTTTTCCGCGGCAAAATGGTGGGTCTTCAAGTAACGGTTGGGATGCGGTCCGACACTGGGCCTCTTTTCATTGCGCGACGGTAGCGCCACGATCGGGAAGAGCCGCCCGAGATCGATCAAATCAGGCTAAGCGGTTTTCCACGAAGACCGACGCTGAAAAAATTCTATTTCCTTCGCTTGCCGCAGCAAATTCTTATCGCAGAGAGTCCATGGCTTGTTGATCGACGAGGTTGCTTAAGCGATCCTTAAGCAACGGATCGTTACAGTTCGAGCGTCGGAAAACGCAGTGTTCTATCAGCTGCGGCTGACCGCAATGGTTCGATTCAACTTGGACAGGTCTGGACAGCCCAACTAAATGCCAATTCAAATAAACGTCGATCTGTATAAACGAAACCGATCCATTCCTATGGTTTTTTGTCCAGCCAGCGGTGAGATGGAAATTTAACATGCCTATCGACGTTGCCGAGGAACTGCGTAGGGTTGGGTTGCGGGCGACCGTGCCGCGAATGAAGGTGCTGTCGTTTTTCCTCGATGAGCAGCAAAGGCATTTCACTGCCGAAGATGTTTGCCGGCAGGTCGCCGACGAGAAGCTCAACATCAGTTTCGGGAGCATCTATCGCGTGCTCCAGCAGTTTGTTGACGCAAAGATACTGCGGAGCGGGACGTTGCACTCGACCAAGATTGTGTACGAGTTGAACAACGGCCAGGATCATGACCACGCTATTTGCATGAGCTGCGGGAAGATCGAGGAATTCTACGATCCGGTATTCGACGCGAGGCAGAAGGAAATCGGCGAGAGCGTGGGCTTTTTAGTCGTGGGACGTCAGCTGGTGCTGCAGGGATACTGCGTAAAATGCCGCGCCACGGCGCCGAGGCCCACGGGCGATGCGGAGGGGTGATAGCGCGTTATGCCTTAGAAGCTGTTGCGAATTAGTTTTTCGCTCGCGCCGGTGGACGGGGTTTTCGTTCGCACTCGGGGTTCTGTTTGGGGATTTTGGGGCGGGTGGTCGGGGGTTGATGCCGGGTTGCTTCTTTCTGCGTCCGTGGCCGGTCTATGCTGGCTGTTCTCTTTATCACTATTAGCCACTGTGCGTGGCGCCCGTCGTTTCTTTGTCCAGGGAAAGCGACAAAGAAACGAAGCAAAGAAAGCGCTTTCCAACCATCGGCAAGTTAGTGTCTCTAGCGTGCAGGCTAGAAGTTTCTGGCACCTGATAGCACGGTGCTCGCCAGACTGAAGGATGTTTGAAGCCCGACCTCTCCGAACACAGATACCCACACGCTTCGCCACCAGTGACTGAATCTGCCACAGGTTCACCCCGCGCTATCCGCGTACAACCACCTTAAGAAAGAAGCACGCAGATCACGTAGCCAACCCACCACGAAATGAGGCAACCAGCACACGTGAGGCCGTGCTGGTCCGTGGGCCATCGTGCTTGCCCGAGAGCGTTGGGGGCGAAGCGTGTTCGTGTCAGGATTCGCGAGAAGGAGGGGTTCAAACATCGGAGAGTCTGGCGAGCACCGTGCTATCAGGTGCCAAAAGCTGAGGCCTGCACGCTAGGGACACTAACTTGCCGATGGTTGGAACGCGTTTCTTTGCTTCATTTCTTTGCGCGTTTGCAAAAATGACGTGCCGCCACGCACAGTGGCTAATAGTGACAAAGAGATCAGCTAACTCTCGCAGACCACTAACGCCGAAAGCACCAACCCGGCACCGACCCCCGACCACTCGCACAAATATCCTGACCAGCCCGGCGTACGTCATGCCCGCATAGGGAGTCAATCTGCTCTAAACGCTGATGGCTGCCGCTGCCTTTGCAACGGCTTTGCCCCATTCATCGAGACGTTCAGGTTCGTAGCGCGATTCGGGCATGGAGATGCAAATGCTGCCGACCGGGACGCCGTCTGAATCGATGATCGCGGCGCCGATCGCGCACACCGCGCGTCGATACTGCGAGAGGTTGATTGAATATCCACGCTGCCTGATGCGCTCGAGTTCGAGCCTTATCTCGACGGGGTCGCACGGCGTGGTGTCGCTGAACTTCGTCAGGTCGCGGCTCAGGATTTCCTCCACCTGCGTCTCGCTCATGTACGCGAGCACGGCAAGGCCCGTTGCCGTCGCGTGGAACGGGCTGAGATCGCCAATCGGACTGAACGTCCTGACTGTCTGTGTGCAATCCGCGCGATCGATGAGTACCATCGACTTGGTGCTGTCCGGGATCGACAGGTGAATGGTCTCGTTGGTCAGGTCGCGAAGTTCACGCATCGGCTCGCGTGCAGCGGCATACAGCGCGCCGCCACGAAGCGCGGCGGGGCGCACGCCGAGGATCCGGGCACCCACTTCCCAGCGCGTCAGATCGCCTCCGGTCTGGCGCAACCAGCCGGCTTCGAGAAAGGTCAACAGCACGCGTTGCACGCTTGACTTCGGCATGTCCAGCAAACGCGCCAGCACACCGACACTGACCGGCTGGTTCTGCGATACCGCCTCCAGGATCTCCAGGCTCTTCAACAAACTCTTCATTCACTCCTCCTGTGACTTGCGGCTGCAGGGACGCGCGCGCTCGTCGTTTGCTTGCACAGCAAAAAAGCGCGTGTTACTTTGCGCATAATAAATCTGGAACGCCGTGCCGTATTATGGCACGGCGTCAAGAAATCTCGAAGCACCCGAGCCTATTTTTCGATGACATTTCCTGTTCCCCTGCCTGCGTCCTTGCAGGTAGTCGCAGCTAACGGCGCCCGGATTCCCGTGATGGGTCTGGGCACGTGGCAATCCACCCACGATGAAGGCGTCCGCGCCGTGCGTGCAGCGCTCGATGCCGGATATCGGCATATCGACACGGCCGCTCGCTACGAGAACGAGCAGGCGGTCGGCCAAGCGCTCGCGGCGTGCGGCGTGCCTCGCGACGAAGTGTTTGTCACTACAAAAGTCTGGCATACCGAACTGCGCGCGCCCGACTTCCGCCGCGCGGCAGAAGCGAGCGTCGCTCGGCTGGGACTCGATCACGTCGACCTGCTGCTCGTGCACTGGCCCAATCCCGACGTGCCGCTGGACGAGACGATCGGCGCGCTCTGCGACGCGCAACGCCGCGGCCTGACGCGGTTTATCGGCGTATCGAATTTTCCCGTGGCGCTGCTCGATCGTGCCGTGGCGCTGTCGTCATTGCCGCTGGTCGCGAACCAGTGCGAATACCATCCGTATCTCGACCAGACCAAGCTGCTCGCTGCCTGTTCGCGGCACGGCATGGCGCTGATCTCGCACTCGCCGCTTGGCAGCGGCAAGCTGCTGGCCGACCCGGTTATCGCGGAGATTGCTCGTCAGCATGACAAGAAGCCCGCGCAGATCATCCTGCGCTGGCTGATCCAGCAAACCGGGGTCGCGGTGATCCCGAAGTCGTCGAATCCGGTACGCATCGGCGAAAACATCGCGATATTCGATTTCGAACTCGATGCGGCGTCGATGGCGCGCATCAGTGCACTCGCTCGCGCCGATGGCCGCGTGAGCAAGCCGGCCTGGCATCCGGAATGGGATGTCCCGGAAACCTCCTTACGCGCAGCGAAGCCATGAACCCCATCGACACAATCATGAACCCGGCAACTGCTTCGGCAACTGTTTCGTTAAGCGAAGCAATTCTCGCAACCGACCGACGCCACTTCATGCACCCAGGAACGCACGCGTCCGACCATGCATCGGGCGAGCTGGAAGGGCGTCTGATGAGACGCGCGTCGGGCATTCGCATTGAGGATCACGTGGGACGTTCCTACATCGATGGATTCGCCGGCCTGTATTGCGTGAACATCGGTTACGGACGCGAGGAGATGGCCGAGGCGATTGCAGCCCAGACCCGCAAGCTGTCGTTCTATCACACGTATGCAGGCTTTTCGAACGACCCCGCTGTCGAGTTGTCGCAACGGTTGATCGAGGACTGGTCGCCGCCGGGCATGAAGAAAGTGTTCTACGGCATGTCCGGGTCGGACGCCAACGAGACACAGGTGAAGCTGGTCTGGTACTACAACAATGTGCTCGGGCGGCTGGCCAAGAAAAAGATCATCGCGAGGCATCGCAGTTATCACGGGTCGGGCATTGCAACCGGCAGCCTCACGGGACAGGCAAAGTTTCACGCAGCGTTTGATCTGCCCATGCCGCAGGTGCTTCACACAGCCTGTCCCGACTTCTATCGCGACGCCCGGCCGGGTGACAGTGAGGCCGCGTTCGTAGCGGATTGCGTCGAGCAACTGGAGCAACTGATAGATAGCGAAGGGGCAGACACAATCGCCGCTTTCTTCGGCGAACCGGTCATGGGCTCGGGCGGCATTTTGCCGCCGCCGGCCGGTTACTGGCCGGCCATCCAGGCGGTGCTGAAACGGCACGACATCCTGTTCGTCGCCGATGAAGTCGTCTGTGGTTTCGGGCGGCTTGGTTCGCGCAATGGGTCGGAGCATTACGGCATCGAACCGGACTTGATCTCGGTCGCGAAGGGACTCACGAGCGGGTATCTGCCGCTGTCCGGCGTGATTGTCGGCGAGCGGGTATGGGACGTGATCGAGCGCGGTTCACGGGAGCAAGGTGCAATGAGCCACGGATGGACTTACTCGGGGCATCCAGTGTGCGCGGCCGCCGCGCTGGTGAATCTCGACATCCTCGAGCGCGAGCAATTGGTGCGCAATGCCGCCAATGTCGGCACTTATCTGCTCGAGAGCCTGCACGCCTCGTTCGACGATCACCCGCTGGTCGGCAATGTGCGAGGCGCGGGGATGCTGGCCGCGCTGGAACTGATGGCCGATAAAACCGGACGCACGCCGTTTGCGCCCGCTCTCAAGGTCAGCAACCGGGTCGCGCAGGCGGCGCTTGCGCGTGGTCTGATCGTGCGTCCACTAGGCATTAACGACATCATCGGATTCGCGCCGCCGCTGGTCGCCACGCGCGCGGATATCGACGAGATCGTGAGCATTACGCGGCAGGCGCTGGATGCAGCGAGCGAGGTATTGCCCGTGCCTGACTAATGCATCGCTACCTTTAGCTACACGCGGGAACCGCGCGCTATCGGCGTGCCGCACCCCCATGATTCACCACCCTCGAACCTGGCGAGCGTGGTGTTTCGCGCTGGCTGTTCAATCGCCCAGCGCAAACGAAACGACGTAAATCCCCCATTTTTGTGACTGCTTGCACGCGACAAATGTGCGTGATACTTTGCGCTTCAACGAGTTTATGGAACGACGTGCCGCAATGTGGCACACATTAGGCTCGAACCGCATCAGACCCAACCGAGGACCCCATCGTGCCGACGCGCAGCCAAGTGTTTTCCTCCGATTTCACCGAGACCCCGTACTGGTGGAAAGATTGGCATCCGCACAACGACCTGATGTCCGAGATACCGCGCGATGTCGACGTGACAATCGTCGGCGCGGGCTATGCCGGGCTGTCGTGTGCGCTCGAATTCGCGAAGCATGGCTTGAGCGTGGCCGTGCTCGAAGCCGATGTCCCCGGCATCGGCGCGAGCACGGTCAGCGGCGGACAGGTGTCGGGAGGGGTGAACGTGGGTAAGGCGCCATCGGGCAAGAAGCTCGACAACGCTGTATCGGAGCAACGCCAGCAGGCGCTGTTGCGCGAAGCAGCCGCTTCGTATGGCGTGTTCGAAAACATCCTCAGGGCTAACGCAATCGAGTGCTCCTATGTGAAGGCTGGCCGCATCAACGCGATGTGGACCGACGCGCACATGGCCGCGTGGAAGAAACGGATCGTCAACCTGAACGCCTATGCGTCGGCGGGCGCACGGATCCTTTCGCGCGAGGAACTGCGCAACGAACTGGCAAGTGACATCTACGCAGGCGGTGTGTTGCTCGAACGCGCGGGTCAGGTCCATCCATCGATGATGTTTGCCGGCCTGCTCGCCGCCGCGCGCCGAGCGGGCGCTACGGTATGCAGCAAGGCCCCGGTCACGAGCATTGCGCGTTCGGGGGCGGGGTATCGCATCGAGACCTCGCGGGGGACGGTCGCGAGCCGGCACGTGGTGATCTGCACCAACGGTTATACGGGCGAATCGATGCCCGATCTGAAGCGTCGCGTGGTGCCTGTCGTGTCGCATCAGATCGCGACCGAAGAGCTTCCCGCCGACTTGCAAGCGTCGTTGATACCGAAGCGTCGCGGCATTTCGGAGACGCGCCGTGTCGTCAATTACTACCGCTATTCGCCGGACGGAAAGCGTTTCCTCTTCGGCGGCCGCGCGCGCTTCTACAACCTCGACCGGCGCCGGTCGGGCGCGATCCTGCATGCGCAAATGGTGGAGCGGTTTCCGCAGATGGCCGACGTCAAGGTCGCGTACAGCTGGGGCGGCACGGTCGCGCTCACCCTCGACTTCCTGCCGCATCTGGGCCGCACCGCCGACGGCATTCACTACGCGCTCGGCTGCAATGGCAGCGGCGTGGTGATGATGACCTATCTCGGCTACAAGGTCGCGCGCCTGATCCTGGAGGGACAAGCGCCTGAGGTCAGCGCCTATGGCACGCCGATGGTCACGCACGCGCTTTATCGCGGCAAGCCGTGGTTCATGCCGGCGCTCGGGAGCTATTACCAGATCCGCGATGTCATCGACAAACGCAGGCAGCGCGCCTGAGCGGCACGCTCTTAACCGGGGACCTTCCATGATGGAAACAGCGTTCAGATCATCTTTGCAAAACAGTGCCGAACGCTCGGAGCGCTTGCTGCTCGATGGCGTGAGCAAGCGTTTCGGCGCAGTCACTGCGCTCGAGACGATGACGCTGGACGTGCATCCGGGCGAACTCCTTGCGTTGCTCGGGCCATCGGGTTGCGGCAAGACGACCACGCTGAGACTGATCGCCGGATTCGATCAACCCGATACGGGAACGGTGAATATTGGCGGTCGCGACGTCACGAACCTGCCTCCGGACAAACGTGGCCTGGGCATGGTGTTCCAGAACTACAGCCTGTTTCCACACCTGAGCGTCGGCGCGAATATCGGCTTTGGGTTGCGCATGGCAGGCACGCCGAAGAGCGAGATCGCGGCGCGCGTGAAGAAGATGCTCGAGACGATCCGCCTGCCCGGCATAGAGGCGCGCAACATTGCGCAACTGTCGGGCGGTCAGCAGCAGCGGATAGCTTTGGCGCGGGCATTGATCACAAACCCGTCCGTGCTGCTTCTCGACGAACCGCTCGGCGCGCTCGACAAGAACCTGCGCGAAGGCATGCAGTTCGAACTTCGCCAGATACAAAGCGAGCTGGGCATTACGAGCGTGATGGTCACGCATGACCAGGAAGAAGCGCTGACCATGAGCGACCGCGTGGTCGTGATGGACCGCGGGCGCATCCTGCAGACCGGCAGTCCGCGCGATGTCTACGAACAGCCGCGTACGCGTTTCGTGGCGGAGTTTTTGGGCACGGCGAATGTGATCGAGTGCGAGGTGACCGGGCGTCATGCGCGGGCCGTGAAGCTCCGGCCGCACTGGAGCAAGGCGGAAATCGTGGTTCCGGTGCGCGACGTCAGGCTCTCCGGCGAGCATGCGGAATTTGCGATTCGCCCCGAGAAAGTCGTGCTCGACGCGCCGCAATCACATCACGTCCGTTTCGACGGCCATATCGTGCAGCATGTGTTTCGCGGTGCGCACCACGCGTATCGGGTCGACGTCCCTGCGCTCGGGCGGCCGGTCTACGCGTACGAAATGGCGACATCCTCCGCGGGTGGCGGCGCGCGACCCGCGGGCGCGAACGTGGTTGTTTCCTTCGACGCCGAGAGCGCCGTGCTGCTCGAATCCGAAACCGGGCAGGCCTTGGCGAAGGCGGCGTAAATGCAGACTGTCAACGCATTCGCAGCGCAGCGGGTCGAGACGAAGGTCATGAAACGGCGTGTGCGTCCGAGCCTGCTCTACGTGCCCGCGCTCATCTTCCTGTGTGTATTTTTCCTCGCGCCGCTGATGGAAAACGTGCTTCGCAGTGTGGCGCCCGCACATGAAGGAGGCGCCGTCAGCCTGCGTTTCTACACGAAGCTGATCAGCGATCCTTATTACCTTCGCGTTATTGCCAATACGCTGAAGGTCAGCTTCGTCACCACGGCGATTTGCGCAGTCGTGGGCTACCCGGTGGCGTATTTCCTCGTGCGGCGTGCAGGCCGCTTCGGTCCGGTGCTGCTGTTCCTCCTCGTCGCACCGCTGCTTACGTCGATCATCATGCGCACCTTCGGCTGGCGCATCCTGTTGGCGCGGCACGGCATGGTCAACGAGGCCCTTCAGGCGCTGCATGTGATCGACCGGCCGCTGAACGTGCTGAACAGCGCGGGCTCGGTTTACATGGGACTGGTCCACGTAATGGTGCCGTTCATGGTGCTTTCGATTACGCCGGTGTTGCAGGGCGTGGACCGGCGGCTTGAAGAATCAGCACGCATCCTCGGCGCCGGAGCGCTACGCACCTTTCTCAACGTGACGCTGCCCTTGAGTATCGAAGGCATTGTGACCGGATGCATTCTCGTGTTCATGCTGACCAACGGCAGTTTCGTCACGATGCTGCTGCTCGGCGGTGGCCAGGTTGTGACGCTGCCTGTGTTGATCTTCCAGCAGTTCAGCCTGACGCAGGATATCGGCTTCGCGGCGGCAATGGGTAACCTGCTGCTTTTCATCGTGCTGGTTTGCCTCTTCGTGCAGCAGCGATTCGCGAGCGGCTGGGGAGCGCGGTCATGATCGCCTTGCTGCGCAGGACGGGCGTCGCGCGCGTGCCGTTGTCGCTCTATAACCTCCTGTTCTTCACGTTCCTCGTCGCGCCGATCGTCGTGGTCGTAGCTGCGTCGTTCACGGCCGGCAACGCGATCACGGTGCCTTATCACGGGGTGTCGTTGCGCTGGTATCGGCGGCTGATCGAATATCGCCCGTTCATCGATTCGCTGATGACGAGCGTCTATCTCGCGCTCAGTTCGGCGTTCGTCGCGATCCTGCTGGCCGTGCCCGCCGCCATTGCACTTGGCCGTAGCCGCAGTGCCTTCGCCGCGGCGCTGACGACCTTCCTGCTTGCACCGGTCGCGATTCCCGCCTTGGTCATCGGTTTTTCGCTGCTTTATTTCCTCTCGAGCCTGGGCATCGGCGTGTCGTTTGCCGCGCTCCTGATCGCGCACACTGTTATCTCGGTGCCGTATGTGATGCGCACGGTGCTCGCGGTGTATCGCAACGTCGGCATCAACTTCGAGGAAGCCGCCGCTGTGCTCGGTGCGAACCGCTGGCAGCGTTTCTATTTCGTGACGCTGCCGCTCATCAGTCCAGGCGTATTCGCCGGCGCACTGTTCGCCGTGCTGATCTCGCTCGACAACCTGCCGGTCTCGTACTTCTTCGGCACGGCGAACGTAACGACGCTGCCGGTCGTGATGCTGTCGTACCTGCAAAACCAGCTCGACCCGGCAATAGCCGCAATCAGCACTGTGCAGATGCTGATTGCTATCGGTTTGCTGCTGGTGGTCGAACGCACCTACGGACTGCGTGCGCTCAATGCATGAACTTATCTTAACTTCTTGCCACGAGGCACCCATGAGATCGAGCCGGATTTTCACCTCAGGCGCTGTTTTCGCTTTGACAGCAGCGCTATCGCTATCCGCACACGCCGCCGACCTGACCGTTACCGCATTCGGCGGATCGTGGGAAAAGGCGTACCGCACCTGCTTCGTGCAGCCGTTCGAGAAGGCGACCGGGAAGTCCGTTGATGTCGTGTTGGGTAACCCGCTGCAGTGGGTCAACCAGGTGGCGGCGAATCCTTCGAAGCCGCCCATCGATGTAATCGTCAGTACGCCTGAAGCTGCGTACAAGGCGATCTCTCTGAATTTGCTCGACCCGGTGACAGCGGCGGATGTGCCGAACGTCGCACAACTCGATCCGCGTCTCGTGGCCTACGGCAAGGGCTATGGCTTTCCCATTACATTCGGCGATTTCGGCCTGATGTACAACACGAAGACCGTTAAAAATCCGCCGAAGACGTGGAAGGAATTCGTCGATGGAACCGTGGCAGGAAAATGGCAGGCAGCGTTGCCCGGCATTGCGTATGTCGCGACGCCGCCCGGCCTGATCACGCTCTTCACGAAGGTCTATGGCGGATCCAGCACCAACATCCAGCCGGCGCTCGACCAGATCAAGCGCATGTCGGTGAGCGGCAACGCGACGTTCTACAGCGACCCGAACACGCCGCTCATGTCCATGCGTTCCGGCGACGTCGACATTGCGATGTACTACGACGGCCGTGCCTGGGCCGAGCATGACGCGAACAATTCCGACATCGGTTTCATCAGTCCGTCGCCGGGCTCGGTGGCATTCCCGAACATGGCGCAGAAGGTGAAGAACGGCTCGCCGCTCGGCCGGCAATTCCTGAACGAACTTGCTTCCGCCGAGGGCCAGAGCTGTTTCGTCAACGCGATGCAATACGCGGCATCGAACCGCAATGTGAAGTACGACCCGCGCGTGGCGCCTCGCATTGCCACGAAAGACAAATCGATCTGGGTGGAGTTCGAGCAGGTCTCCGAGCATTCGCCGCAATGGATCGAACAGTGGAACAAACAGATCGGCCACTGACAGGCCTCGCGGCGGCGTGCCTCAAGACGGCCGGAGTGTCCAGATTCATCATCATTTTCGACAGGCAAGGACAAGGCAATGGGTTTGAGAATCGGAGTGGATATTGGCGGTTCGTTCACCGACTTCGCGGTGCTTGACGAAGCGACGCGAACAATACGGACCTTGAAGGTGTTTTCGCGTCCGGACAGTCCGGGCAGCGAAGTGCTCGCAGGAATGGAAGGTCTGCGGGAACGCTACGGCATCGAGCCGCGCGAGGTGGTTTATTTCACGCATGGCACGACGGTCGGCGTGAATGCGGTGGTGCAACGCAAGGGGCTGAAGCTTGGCCTCATCACCACGCGCAACTTCGAGGACGTGCTCGACATCGCGCGCCTGAAGATCCCCGACATGTACCACCTTATGTCCAGCCGGCCAGCGCCGCTGATCCCGCGCGACCGGGTGTTCGGTGTAGTGGGGCGGCTGACGGCGGAGGGTGACGAGGAAACGCCCGTCGACGAAGCCAGCGTGCTCGATGCGGTGCGCGGCATGCAGGCGGCAGGCTGCGAGGGTGTGGTGGTATCGCTGCTGCATTCGTATCGAAACCCGGCGCACGAGCAGCAAGTGAAGGCGATCATCCAGCACGCAATGCCGGGTATGTTCGTTTCGTGCTCGCATGAAGTCTGGCCGATCATCCGCGAATACGAACGCACGGTGACGGCGACCATTGGCGGTTATGTGCAGCCGCGCGTGTCGAACTACCTCACGCAATTGCAGGCGGCGTTGGGCGAGAGCGGTATCGGCGCGGACCTCAAGGTCACCAAGTCAAACGGCGGCGTGATGAGCGCCGAGAACGGCAAGCAGAACTGCGTGCAGATGATCCTGTCCGGCACGGCGTCGGGCGTGATCGGCGCAGCGTATCTCGCGAAGCTCTGCAAGGTGAAGGACTGCATGAGCCTCGATATCGGCGGGACAACGGCGGATATCGCATTGATCGTGGACGGCAAGCCGCAGTATGCGACGGGCGAATATATCGGCGAATTCCAGATCCATATTCCGTCGGTCTCCGTTTCGTCGATTGGTGACGGCGGCGGCTCGATCGCCTGGGTCGACGAGTTCGGCGTGCTCAAGGTCGGACCGGAAAGCGCCGGGTCAAATCCAGGCCCGGTTTGCTACGGTCGAGGGGGAACCCGCCCGACCATTACCGACGCATTCGCCGCGATCGGCGTGCTCGGCAGCGCGGCGCTCGGATACAACGCGGTGAAGGTGGATGTCGACGCGTCGCTGCGTGCGATCGAACCGCTTGCGCAGCGCCTGGGACTCGACGTCTACAAGACCGCGGCAGCCATTATCGAGGTATCGATTTCCGGCATGTACGCAGGCGTGAGCCGTTTGAGCTCGCGCTTCGGCATCGATCCGCGCACCTTCTCGCTGATGCCCTTCGGCGGCGCGGGACCCATGCTCGGCTGCTTCCTCGCACGTGCGCTGAACGTGCGCAACCTGCTGGTCCCGACTACGCCTGGGGTGCTGAGCGCGCTGGGTGGTTTGATTGCAGACACGAAGAACGACTTCGTGCGGACGACTTATTATCCGCTCGACCGTGCGTCGCTTGAACGGCTTGGGCAAGACCTCGCGCGGCTCGAAGCCGATGCACGTGCTTGGGTGATCCGCGAGACCGGCACGGACGCAACGGCCGAACTCGTGGTTTCGGCCGACATGCGGTATCGCGGGCAGTCGTTCGAAATCGATACTCCGATTACCACCGAAGCTATCGCCAATGGCGACATTGAAGGGATTGCGCAAGCGTTTCATCGCGAGCACGAACGCCTCTTTGGTCATAGCGACGACAAGTCCGCGATCCAGGTCGTCGCGCTCAGGCTCGTCATCACCGCGCCCACGCCGAAGCCCGAGTTGCCGAAGATAACGGCGGGCGAGGGCGCGCCGGAAGCCGAGTCGGAGATCGATGCTTACCTCGACGGCACCTGGCGTCGCGTACCGCTTTACCGGCGGACGGCGCTGCTGGCGGGGCATCAGTTCCCCGGCCCCGCGATCGTCGCCCAGGACGACACCACGACCTGCGTGCTGCCGGGTTTCAATGCCCGCGTGGACGAATACGGCAATCTTTTTCTCGAAGCCGTTTGAATAGCCGACCTTGGAAACGCATCATGACATTCGATAAATCCGTCCTTCAGATCTTCGCGAACTACTGCGTTGCGGCCGCTGAAAGCATGGCCTATACGCTTGTGCGCACCGCACATTCCGCCTTCGTGAAGGAAACGGAAGACTTCTCCTGCACGCTGATGAACACCCGCGGTCTCACGTTTGCCTCGCCGAAGACGCTTGGCGCCACGTGGTATCCGGGACTCGACTTCGGTGCGGTGATCGACATGATCGGCCACTACGAACCGGGCGACATCTGCATGACCAACGACGCGTACAGCGGCTACGTTGCGACCCACACGCCCGACGTGATGATGTGGAAGCCGGTGTTCTACCACGGCGAGATTGTCTGCTATGTCGGCGGCCATATTCACAACACCGACATGGGCGGCGCGGTGCCGGCGTCACTGTCGCGCACGTTGACCGAGATCTACCAGGAAGGGATTCGTTTCGCACCGACCAAGATCGTGCGCGCGGGCGTGTTGGACGAGGTGCTGCTCGAACACATGGCGATCAATGTGCGTGCGCCCGAGCAGAATCGCGGTGACCTGAAGGCCCAGATCGCGATGCTGATGACCGGCGAGCGCCGCGTGCTGGAAATTATCGAGCGCTTCGGGATCGAGCAGTTTCGCGCTGGAATGGACGCGCTGCTTGAATATTCGGAAGAGCAGGCGCGCACCATCGTGCGAAGCATGCCGGATGGCGAGTATTTCTTCGCCGAATATGCCGACGAGGATTCGGTCAACGGCAAGCCGCTGCGTGTCGCGCTGACCCTGACGGTGAAGGACGGTTCGCTCGTATTCGATTTCACCGGCAGCGATCCACAACTGAATTCATCGCTGAACATGCCCACGGGCGGCAAGGAACGTCACGTCCTCGCGCTCGTCGGGCTCAACTACATCCTGTATTCGCTTAATCCCGACCTGCTGCTCAACGCCGGGATGCTGAAAGTGGCGCGCTGCATCATGCCTGAAGGCACGATCATGAATTGCGTTCCGCCGGCCGCTGTCGGGATGCGCAGCCTGACAGCGAAGGTCGCGCAGTACGTCACGTTCGGCGCGTTCTCGATGGTATGCCCGGAACGTTTGCCGGCATGCCCGGCTGGCGGCATGTCGATTCTCAACGTCAAGACCGTGGACCGTCGCGGCCGCACCGTGATCGCATCGATCGGTCCGGTGGGCGGCGGCGCGGGTGGCATGATCTCGGGCGACGGGTCGGACGCATCGGGCGCGAACGTGGCGTTCCTGCGTAACACCCCGGTCGAGATCAACGAAGCCGAAGTGCCGATCCGCATCACGAAGTATGGCGTCGTGCCCGGCAGCGCGGGCGCTGGCAAATATCGCGGCGGGCTGGGAACCGTGATGGAGTTCAGGGTGTTTTCGCCCGGCACACTGGTGACCGCGCGCAATCGTGATCGCTCGCGCTTCGCGTCGTGGGGCGTGCTGGGTGGCAAGGCGGGCGCCGTCTCGCGCTTCACCCGCAATCCGGGCCGCGAGGGCGAGGAGGACCTGGGCGTGACCGACCTGGTCATGTGCGGTCCCGGCGATGTGATCCGCCTCGAAGGGTGCGGCGGCGGCGGCTACGGTCATCCGCACGAACGCGACGCGCAGAAAGTGGTCGAGGATGTACGGCGTGGTTACCTGTCCGTCGATCAGGCGCGTGAACTGTATGGCGTCGTGCTGGCCGATGGATCGATCGACGCAGCGAGGACGGCTGAATTGCGCGTCGAGGCGAAAAGAATCTCGGACCAGACGGTGGCTACGCACTTCGACTATGGCGCAGAACGCAACGCCTATGAAGCGAAGTGGACGCGCGAGCGCTATGACGTGTTGACGGGCATCCTCGCTCGCGCGCCGGTGGTGTGGCGTCATTTCCTCAAGCACAAGATCTTCGATGCGCTCGACGCGCGGGAAGCCGCCGGGACGATGACTGCGGGCGCGGGAATTGTCGACGAACTGTATGCCGACGTTCTGCGGCGTTATCCGCAACTGCTCGACGTGGAGCATGCAACTGTTGCCTGAAGCTTGGGGAAAACGCGGATGTTTTCAGTCGCCCGATTGACGGCCATGCAAAGCACCGCGTTAGCGATCCCAGAACAAGCGATTTATGCTGTTTCGCGGTTTTTGTCGGCGTTTCACGCGGATTCTGCAAGCATACGATGCTGCTGAAGAGACGCGACAAACCTGACCCCGTCGCCCCCTGAACGTACTTTCAGATCCCTTAACCGTCCGGAGCAATTCACGTGAAAGATGATACGAAAAACGGCGGCGTCAGCCGCCGCGACATGATGCGAGTGTTGGCCGGAACCGGCATGATGGCGGTCACAGGCGCGGGGCTGCTGTCGGTCGCGACCCCGGCGCTGGCCGCCGATACGCCGAAGAAAGGCGGCAGCATCCGCGTGGCCTACGACGCGGGTTCTGTCTCCGACACGCTCGATCCCGCCATCGGCTCGACGGGCAGCGACTACATCCGTTTCTTCATGTTTTATAGTGGCCTGACCCAGTTCGACGAGAGCCTGACGCCGCGCATGAATATCGCGGAGTCCATAACAAGTTCCGACGCGAAAACGTGGATCGTCAAGCTGCGCCAGGGCGTGACTTTCCACGACGGCAAGCCGCTCACGCCCGCGGATGTGGTCTATTCGCTGATGCGTCACAAGAACCCGCAGACGGCGTCGAAGGTGAAGACACTCGCCGATCAGTTCGCCGATATCAAGGCGACCGGTCCGAACGAAGTGACCATGACGCTGGATGTGCCCAATGCCGATTTACCGGCGATCCTTGCTACGCCGCAACTCGTGATCGTCAAGGACGGCACCACGGACTTCAGTTCGGCGACCGGAACCGGACCCTACAAGCTCAAGAGTTTCAAGCCGGGTGTCAGCACGGTCGGCGTGCGCAACGACAACTACTGGAAGTCGGGACAACCGTACCTCGACCAGATCGAACTGGTGAGCATCAGCGACAGCGCGGCCCGCGTGAACGCGCTGCTCGCAGGCGACGTGCATCTGATCAATTCGGTCGACCCGCGTTCTACGCAGCGTATTGCCGCGACTCCCGGCTACGCGGTCAAGGAAACCAAATCCGGCCTTTACACGGACCTGATCATCCGTCGCGACAATACGCTCACGGGCAATCCCGATTTCGTGATGGGCATGAAGAACCTGTTTGACCGCGAGCAGATCCGCACAGCCGTGTTCCGGGGTTACGCCGTGGTCGGCAATGACCAGCCGATCCCGCCGGGCCACCGGTACTTCAATGCTGCCTTGCCGCAACGCAGATTCGATCTCGACAAGGCCAAGTTCTATATGCAGAAGGCGGGCGCTGTCGGCACGACCTTGCCGCCGGTCTACGCCACCACCGACGCGAACGGTTCCGTTGAAATGGCGCAGCTGATGCAGCAGACGGCGGCCAAGATCGGCGTGAACCTGACCGTGAATCGCGTTCCCGCAGACGGCTACTGGTCGAATCACTGGATGAAACATCCGCTCGGTTTCGGCAGCATCAATCCCCGTCCTAGCGCAGATGTATTGTTCACGCAGTTCTTCAAGTCCGACGCGCCCTGGAACGAGTCGGGCTGGAAGAACCCCCGCTTCGATCAGCTGCTGCTGAGCGCGCGTGCGGAGACGGACGATGCCAAGCGCAAGCAGATGTATGGGGAGATGCAGGTGCTGGTGGCCAATGAAGGCGGCATCGGCATTCCGTCTTTCATCAGCCTGCTCGATGCAAATGACAAGCGGCTGAAGGGCTTGGGTTCGATTCCGACCGGTGCGATGATGGGCTTTTCGTTCGCCGAGCATGTGTGGTGGACGGCCTGACGAACCGGGTTACGGAGATCGGCTATCGTGGCGTGCGTGAGACAGAGGCAAACTCGCCGCGCCACATTCAATCGAAAATTAAATGAAGCTTGATTCGTATTGGCTGGACACGGCACCCGTGTTCAGTGAAGGTGCCGAGGGTCCCGTGGACGGCCGCGCCGATGTTGTTGTCATCGGTGGCGGGTTCACGGGGTTGTCGGCGGCGCTTGAACTCGCTACGCGCGGTGCCTCGGTCACCGTGCTCGAAGCAGGGCGCATAGCGAGCGAGGCTTCTGGGCGCAATGGCGGCCAGTGCAACACCGGCGTCGCGCAGGATTTCGCTTCGCTTGCCGCGAGGGTCGGGCTGGAGCAGGCCCGGGGCTTTTATCGCGCGTATGAAAGTGCGGTGGCGAGCGTGGAGTCGATCGTCACCAGTCATCAGATCGATTGCGATTTTGTCCGCACGGGAAAACTCAAGCTTGCGGCCAAGCCGAAGCATTTCGAAAAACTGGCGCGTACGTATGAGGTGTTGCGTCGCGAAGTCGACCGCCAAGTCGAGTTGATTCCGCCTGAACGCATGCGCAGTGAAATCGGCTCGGATGGTTTTCACGGCGGACTGCTGCAGCGCAACGGCGTGCAGATGCATATGGGCAAGTTCGGGGTCGGGCTGGCGAAGGCTGCCACGCGTCATGGCGCGCGCATCTTCGAAGGCGCGGCGGTGACGCAGTTGAAACGCATTGATGGCGAGCGCTACGAGCTCACGTCGGCGCGTGGCGTCATCAAGGCGGATCAGGTGCTGGTGGCAACCGGTCCGTCGCGCCTGGGGCCGTTGCAGTGGTTCCAGCAGCGTATGGCGCCCGTCGGCAGTTTTATCGTGGTGACAGAACCGCTGTCCAAGCAGCAACTCGACGCGTTTTTTCCTCATCGACGCAGTTATGTGACGTCGCTCAATATCGGCAACTATTTTCGGGTGACGCCCGATAACCGGCTGCTGTGGGGCGGCCGCGCGCGCTTCGCGATGTCCAATCCTCGTTCCGATGAAAAGAGCGGCAACGTGCTGCGCAAGGGGCTCGCGAAATATTTTCCCGAGCTTGCCACAACGAGGATCGACTACTGCTGGGGTGGTCTTATCGACATCACCGTTGACCGGCTCCCGCGGGCAGGACAGCACGAGGGACTCTACTATTCGATGGGTTACAGCGGGCACGGCGTGCAGATGTCGACGCATATGGGGCGCGTGATGGCCGACGTGATGTCGGGCTCGGATCATGCAAACCCCTGGCGCATGCTGTCTTGGCCAGCGGTGCCCGGGCATGCCGGCCGTGCGTGGACGCTGCCGTTGGTCGGCGCGTATTACCGGATGCAGGATCTTCTGTTCTGATTGAATCGTGCCTTCCCGACGCTACGCCCAGAAAGGGTGAGTGACACGGACGTGATAATCTTTTCGACCTTCACGTCCGGTGGCCGGCGTAGTTGTCAGCGTGGTCGTGCCAGCGTGAGCAGCACTTAAACCACGAGCCTTCGGGATATCCGGGGCGATTCAAAAGGAACAGTTCGTATGATCTCGATCAGGCCGTCGCAACCGGGCGACGCGGATAACCTCTGGCTCATTCTCGAACCGGTGATTCGTGCAGGCGACACTTACGCCCTGCCGCGCGACATGAGCCGCGAAGAGGCGCTCAGCTATTGGACGGCGCCGGATCATCACTGCTTCGTGGCGGAAGAAGACGGACGCGTGCTGGGTACGTACTCCTTGTGCGCCAACCGGGCGGGCGGGGGCGCCCATGTCGCGAACTGCGGCTACATGACGGCAGCAGACGCCACGGGTCGCGGTGTTGCTCGCGCGATGTGCGAACACTCCTTAAGCACGGCACGCGAACTCGGCTTCCGTGCAATGCAGTTCAACTTCGTCGTCGCCAGCAACTCGCGGGCGATCAAGCTCTGGCACGGCTTGGGCTTCGAGACGGTCGGACGATTGCCGGAGGCGTTCCTTCATCCCGAGGACGGTTATACCGACGCGCTTGTGATGTTCCGCCGGCTGTAAGCGTTGCGTCTACAGCCGCTTCGCGGTGATCGACTTCATCGGCGCAAGTTTCTGACGGCCCGTTTTTCTATCGGCAATGCGTGTTGGAAACTGCGTCGCAACCTCTCTCTGCAGGCTCTGCTGAAGGCGCAGGGCCGTGCGAATAAAAATGGCGTAAAGACGACCAGGGATTGCGTATATTCCGCATAAACACAAAATCTTTACGGCATTTTTTCTTGTTGCCGACAGACAAGGAATCCTACACTTCTGGAAACGGACGAGACCGGGGATGCCATGTCGACGCAACGCACAACAACGAGAAGCCACACGCGGATCAGCTACGTTCATCGTGGCATTGGTAGCGTCGTATTGAGGCGCTTCGATCCGGCGTGCGATTCGTTCGAAGAGTTGACTCAGATGCTGCATCGGTCGTTCGCGCGGCTTGGCGGGATGGGGCTCAATTGCACATGTGTCGACCAGTCTGCGCTGATTACCCGGGCGCGTGCGATGCGCGGCGACTGTTATGTCGCGGTGTGCAACGGGCGCCTGGTTGGAACCATGACGCTTTACGCGCAGGATTGCGATTCGACTTGCGCGCTTTATCAGCGAGACGATATTGCGAGCATTCGCCAATTCGGCGTCGATCCCGCCTACCAGAGCAGAGGCATCGGCAAGTCGCTGCTGGCCTATGCCGATCACTGGGCCGCGATTCGCGGCTATGCGGAACTTGCGCTGGACACACCGCAGCCCGCGGCTCATCTGATCGCTTTCTACCGCGGTCAGGGCTTCCGGATCAACGACTTTCACAGGTTCGCCGGCAAGCAGTACGACAGCGCGATTCTGAGCAAACCCCCAATTGCCTTCCGTCACCTCGCCACCTGGTCGCGTCGTCTTGAACTGCCGCAAGCGAACGTCGCCCGCGCGGCATGACAAACCGTGAAACAGTACGATCAAAAACCATCGGGCAAGTACGAGCTAGCGGCGGTGCCACCGAGATGGCTCATGCGCGCGAGGGGAGCGGTCAAAGTCATTCTGATCGCTGTTGCCGTCAATGAGACCTTGTACTTCGTGTTCACGTATGTCGCGCAACAAATCGATCCCGACGTGCCGCTTGAGACGGTCTCGGTGTTCAGCTTCGCGATGTGCGCACTGATGGGTTTCTGGTTTCAGTCAGATGCTCGGCGAGCGTATTTCTTCGCTCGCGGAAAGGGCTATATCGTACCCAGCGACGGTACGAGGAGGACGCTGCATATCGCGGCTGATTGTCCCAAGCGATGGCTCGTGGTTCTGTACATAGAGCTGAATCCCGCTTTGGTTGGCCTGTAGGGATTAGGCGTGGTGGTGTCGCCAACCCGGTTGACAAAGCTCAGCCTTTCAAGTCGACCGCGCTTATCTCTCAAGCGCGGCCTTCCGTGAAACCCGAACTTCAAACCTTTACGACAGAGGCCTGATAGATCTCGTCGATAGACGCTGCCAACGTCGCGTCGAACTCGCTGTCGCTCATCGACACCTTGAGCTCGTTGATCAACGCCCGCGAGAAGCTGGCGATCATCCCGTGGTTCAAAGCGAGGCGCTTGCACGCGTCGGTGCGCGAGTAGCCGCCGGAGAGGGCGACCACGCGTGCGACACGCGGGTGATCGATCAGCGGACGATAGAAATCCGCTACGTCAGGAATGGTCAGCTTGATCATGACAAGACTGCTTTCGGGCAAGGCGTCGAGACCTTTGATCAGCTCCGCGAGCAGAATGGATTCGGCCGCGGCCTTGTCCGGACTATTGATCGAAACCTCGGGTTCGAGAATCGGCACGAGGCCGTGGGCTTCGATTTGCGCAGCCACTTCGAATTGTTGTTTTGCAACGGCAGCAATCCCCGCAGGCGTTGCGTGGTCGATAACCGAGCGCATCTTGGTGCCGAAGACACCGAGCTTGGCCGCCCGGTCGAGCAGCGCGTCCAGCCCGGGAATCGGTTTCATCAGGCGCACGCCGTCGGCTTCAGCTTCGAGCCCCTTGTCGACCTTCAGGAACGGAACCACGCCGCGGTCTTCCCACAGGAAGGACGGAACGGGTTTCCCTTGTGCCTGTCCATCCATGGTCGCTTCGAAAAGAATGGCGCCGATGACCTTGTCCCCGGTGAAGGCGGGCGCGGTCATGATGCGCACCCGCATCTCGTGCATCAGCTTGAACATGTCGGTGTCGCCGCTGTAGGCGCTGTCGGGAATTCCATACGCCCGAAGGGCGCCGGGAGTAGATCCGCCACTCTGGTCAAGGGCCGCGATAAACCCCGGTTTCTTGCGCATTTGCGCCAGCATTTCGTCTTTAGCCACGTACGTTTCTCCGTCTCGACAATCACACACCGGACCAAAGTGCATCTGGTCTGGACCATTGCTTTCGATTAATAAGTGTACTGGATTGGCGGATGAGCTTCTTAAACAAAACAATCGTGGGCAATCATTCGACAAAACCGTATAAAGCCTAGCCATTGCCATGCCTGGAAGGTCGGCGATGAGGCGCCGCTTTCCCAGTCTATGAGCCGCGTATAAGCGATTGAATTTTCAGAAGATAATTCACCGATGACCGTCGCCTTCAAGGCCGTGGGTTTATTTTCATTTGCGGGTTCTAGAGCGATTTGTAAAAAGGGAGCAACGATCTGACGCGCGTCACAATTCATCGAGAGCTTTACTCCACCGCCTTTGGCCGAACGCCATCGGGCGGTGAACTGATCCGCACAGGGGAGTTTGCCGGCGTGCGCTGCAGGTGGTTCGCGAGACGGTCCTTGAGACGCAGGAACGGCGCTTCGATGAAAAAACAACTGATCATTGCCGCCCCCAGGGCTTCCAGTATGCCAAGCGGGAACGCATGAGCTATTGGCAGGTTCACATCCGAAAAGAGTTGTTGCCATAGATACAGGCTGAACGAGAGCGTGCCGACGAAAACAAAAGGTTTTGTCCGCAATAGCCGGGCGCACCAAAAATCGCGCTGAAAGTAGAGGCCGACTATCACGATACCGACGAGCGCTGCTTCGAACGTGGTTCCGTAAGTGGCGCGCCAGAATCCCCCAAGTCTTGACTCCATGACCGGCATGAGAAAAAGCAGCACGAGAATGATGCCGGTGAGGATAAGCGTCCCACCGGGCCATGACCGGACCCAGGTGTTCAGTCTGTCCTGGTTGAGCGCAACAAAACATCCGATGAGGATCGGGTCGATGCCCGTTTGAAACATCATGCTAAGTTGCCCGCGCAAATGCGGCGCGGCGAAATAGGTGCCGACTCTGATCAGGGGCACGAGAAAAATCAAAAACACCAGTACGCGCTGGCTATTGCGACGCCGGATGTAAAAAAGCAGGGGAGGCCAGAGCCAGTAAAACTGCTCTTCCAGCGCAAGTGTCCAAAAATGGCCGAGATACCACGCGCCGTCGGGATGCAGCGCATTGTCGGCGGACATACCCAGGAGCTCGGAATAATTCCAGATGTGAAGCGCTGCGTACGCCACCTGATGACGATCGACGTCGATCCATCCCGCACTCGACAGAACGACGACCACCACGATGTAAGTATAAAACGCGGGCCATATCCGCAATGCCCGCTTCAGATAAAAGGGCACCAGCCGGATAGCGCCCGTACTTTTCAATTCAGCCTGCAGGATCGTGGTAATCAGGAACCCGCTCAGGACGAAAAAGATCAGAACCCCGAGCCGGCCATCGGAGAACAGGCGCAGCGGCGCGAGGATGCCCGTGTAGCCGCCGGCAAGCGTACGCTGGGCATGACCGGCCACGACCATCGCCACGGCGACGGCGCGCAGCCCGGTGAGCTCCTGCACACGATGTTTCATCTATCTGGTCCTGCCTCGATTGAACGTTGTTGTGCGTCTCAGTCAAGCATCGGCGAAAAAATATTTAAATAAAATCAAAAAAATGCGGGCTGGGCGCCGCCAACGAAGAGACCTTGTCCAATTCTTACCGGATGTTTACGCGGAATTGCTTAACACTACCGATGGATATTCCCGGTCATCCCCAGGTCGGGATATGACTTTGATCGTCGGCAACCCGGAACCGTTTGACTAGACGCCGGGAAATCTTTTTAAAGATTTGGAAAGGACGTGCGGGAGGCGCGTGTTGCTCGCCGCTTCACCGATTGCGGAAGTGCGCAACCATCACTCCGCGACTAAACGCTGCACAGCCTGAACAAGGCCCCAGTTCTTTTCTCACCCAGGCTCAAAAGCAAAACTGACGTACGGAGCATTTCAATGTCGACGATTCCCAGCGCCTCCACTGCCTCCACCCCGGCGGCCGCTGCCAAAACCGCAGCCGATACCATGTCTGCTGCCAACGCGGCCAGGGCGTCCGCCGCGCAATCTGTTATCAGCGGCTCCACGGGCAACGCGTCACTGGATGTCACTGCGTTGGTTACGAGCCTCGTCAACGCAAAGGTGGCCGGCCAGACAGGCTCGCTGAGCGCGCAACAGACAAAGGACAACACCAGACTCTCGGCAATCGGGGCGTTGCAGGCCGCGCTGTCGGCGTTGCAGGCCGGCGTTGCCCCGCTGTCCAACGGCACCGCCCTGGGCCAGTTCACCGCAATCGCGGACGGCACCGGACTGACGGCAAGCGGCAGCAGCGGCGCGGCAACGGGCAGTTATTCGGTCGCGGTCACACAAATTGCCAGCGCTCAGACGCTGTCGTCCGCGGCGTTCGGCGCGACGACCGCGCTCGGCACCGGCGCGATAAACGTCTCGGTCGGCGGCAAGTCGATGAGCGTCGACATCGCGCCGGCGAACAACACGGTGAGCGGCATTGCCGGCGCGATCAACTCGTCGGCAAGCAACCCCGGCGTCACGGCCACGGTCGTTACCGGCACGGACGGCGCGCACCTGGTGCTGCGCTCGTCGGCCACGGGCGCATCGAACACAATCGACGTCTCGGTGGGCGACGTGACCGACGACGCCGGGCTGTCCAGCCTCGGCGTAACGTCCACGGCAGGCGCCACCGGCTCGGACAAATCGACTATCGCGTCGTCGTCGGTCACGAGTCCGTGGACGCAGACCGAGTCTGCACAAGACGCCATGTTCACCGTCGACGGCACGGCTGGAACGAGCTCCAGCAACACAGTGACCAACGCGATCCAGGGCGTGACGCTGAATCTCACTGCTGCTGCCATCGGCATACCTGCCGGCACGGTGCAGACACTGACCGTGGCGCAGGATACTTCGTCGGCAACCACCGCGATCAACAACTTCGTCAATCTCTATAACACCCTGGTCACCACATACGGCCAGGTCGCCAGTTTCGACAATTCGAAAGCCAAGGGCTCGCAAGGTGGCCCGTTGCTCGGCGACTCGATGTTCAATACGATCAAGAGCACGCTCTCGGGCATTGTCAGCGGCGGCGTGAAGAATGGCAGCTCGACCGTCTCGCTTGGAACGGTTGGTATTACGCTCAAAGCGGACGGCACCCTGACAACCGACAGCACGAAGCTCGCGAACGCGTTGACGAGTAACCCGGCGGGGGTCGCGGCCCTCTTCAATTCGACGACCGGCGTAGCCGCGAAGATGACGACCAGTCTGAATTCGTTCCTGGGCACGGGCGGCCTGATTGCGAACAACCAGGACCCGCTCAACGCGGACCTCAAGAGCATCACTTCACAGCAAGACACCTTGGCAAGCTACACGACACAGCTCACCCACCAGTACCAGGCGCAGTTCACGGCGCTCAATACCGTGATGTCGACGATGAACAAGAATTCGCAGTACCTGACGCAATTATTCGGTGGCGCGAACAGCGCCGGTGCGCTGGAAAAAGGCAAGAGCTAACCGGCAGGGCAGAGGATTTAGCGGTGAAAGATCGGTGACATATGGGAACCAGGTTATGTATAGCGCGGAGATGATGGCAATGCACAAGCTTCGCGACCTGACGGCGGAAGGAGCGGCGGAAGGCCGTGGCAATGTGAAAAATACGCGACTGCATCTCCGGCTGGTTTTTAGCTTGTTTCGATATCTGTCGGTTCTGGCTGCCGCCGGCTTCAGCGGCGCGCCGTTAGCCCATGCCGGTTGTGTTGCCAGCGATGGCAAGCCGCGCCCGGTCATGTTGCTGCCTTCCGCAAGTATCTCGGCGTCGCCTAACGTGACGGTAGGCGAGATATTGGGCTCGGTGCGTGTCGCCGCGGTGCAGGATATTCCGTTCACCTGCACGGGCACGGCGAACACCCTCGAGATTCGGTTAACCCGCTCCGAAGCAGCCGTGCCGGATTTGAAAGATGTGTATCCCACGAGTGTTGCAGGCGTTGGCATGCGAGTGAGCGCAGGCGGCGGCAGCTTTGCCGGGATCGATGACGCTCCTCGTCCAGTACCGTACAAGGTCGTGCTGATGCCTCAGGCCAGGCATCTGACAGGCTTTGCGCTCCGGATCGACTTCATCAAGACAGGCCCCGTGCAGGACGGTTTCCTCGCAGCGGGTCCGCTAGCGAGCGTGATGGTTGGCGGCACGGAACTGCTTGAAGTCGATATCCCGGCGGGCGCCGTGGCCTTTACCTCATCCGTGTGCGATGCGGTACATGTGGGCGGCAGCGTCGCCGCCGGGGTCGGTACGGCAGGCGCGTTCACGCAAGAGAGCATCGTCGTGCGTGCGGGATGCAACCCGAGTGTCGTTGCGGTTGTGCAGTTAGGGCAACCCTATTTGTACGGCGATACGCCATTAGTTCGTTATCCTGCCATCACGCGCGCGAGCGCGGCGAACCCCGACAGCGACCGGCAGGAGCACGCGTGGTCAAGTGCCGTGGGCAACGGTCCCAGTGCGTTCGCCGGCAGCACCAGCGCTTTCGGCGCTGGCAATCTTGGCGAAAGCGCCTTGGGTCGGAGCGCTCGCAGTTCCAGTTTTCATCCTTAAGCAGGTGTGTCGAGCATCGGGCGAAAGCGACCGGCGAGCGATTCCTATCTCCATGGCCGATTCAAGGTAACTGCTTAAAAGTAAAATAACGCTGCCGGAGAACTCCACGATAAAAGCTGCCAACCGGCAATCGGTCGCCTGGCGCTGGTTTATTAACCACTGGCGACAGGATTCGCAGGTTTCGTCGCACGCCGCTCGAAAAAGATCCGGCTACAGCACAGACTCCAGACATCGCGTTCGCTCGTCTTGTCGAGGAGTCCGGCATGCTCACCGTCATTGCAGTTCATATCGCCGCCGCCGTGCTTGCTGTCATGGCCGGCGCAGTTGTATTCCTGTTCGAAAAAGGGTCCGCGCGTCACAGGTTGCTGGGGCGGATATGGGTGTCGGCCATGTTCATCACTGTGCTGAGTTCGGTCTATATCCGGGAGTTGAATCCCGGCCATTTTTCCTGGGTTCACGGTCTGTCGTTGCTGACGGCACTCAGTCTGGTGCGTGCAATCTGGGCTATTCGGCAAGGTAACGTTCGCGGTCACGCATTCGCGATGCAAGGATCGCTTGCCGGGCTCGTGGTGGCGGGTATTGCCGCCGTGGCTACGCCGCATCGTCTGCTGAACATCGTGGTCGGTGGATGGATTGCGCGTGGTTTCTGGTAGTAATGACAAGCCGCATAACTGCCCGTGTCTCTCACCAGGCCGATCGTTGGGTGCTTCTCATAGCCGGTGACCGTCATTCGCGAATACCGGCTATCGGGAACGGCTTTCGGAAAACAGATCCAACCGCTCAGGCGCGAACGCCGCCGGTCGCGACCCTCACGAGCCACCTAGATAAGGACGACAAACTTTCCTTCGGCCTCATTGCGCTCCATCAACTCGTGAGCCCTGGGCACGTCGGTCAGGCCGAATACACGCGTTGGGCGACCTCAATACAGACCGTCCGCCGCGAAATCCACGATCTGCTGCATGGGCACGTCCGACAGCGGGAATTCCGGGGTTCCGAAGGTAAAGCTGCCAAAAAAACTCATCTGAACGCCGCTTGCCATCTGGCCGAGCGGATTGAACTCGTGGAGGGGTGCAAGCCCCCCAAGAAACCCGGCGAGGCACACGCGACCGCCCCGACGCGTGGCGCGCAATGAGTCGAGAACCGTGCTGTTTCCGATGAGATCGAGCACCACGTCAGCCTTGCCGCCTGGCCAACCCGGCGCCGCAAGTAAATCTCCCTCTGTCGTCACCACGTGTGCAGCGCCAAGCGAACGCGGCAAGGCTTCACTGCTTGATCGACGGGTGGTCGCAATCACATCGGCACCGAGTTGGCAGCCGATGTCGATGGCCGCCTGCCCCAGGCTCGACGTGCCCCCGCGTACGACAAGTCGCTGTCCGGCCTTCAATTCCAGGTTCCGATGAAGGCACGTCCAGGCAACCGCATAGGCTTCCGGCAGCGCGGCGAGAATTTCCCAATCAAGTGTGGTTTCAACGGCGACGACATTGGAGGCGGGTACCGCGACGTATTCAGCATAGCTGCCGTTGATCGTTCGCCCCATCCCGCCCATCAATGCCATGACCGTCTGGCCCTCGCGCAGAACACCCGTCGCATCCACAACAACGGTCCCAACGCACTCGATGCCGCTAATTTCCGCCACGTCTCCCCACAATCCGCGACGCATATAGAGCTCGGCCCGGTTCAGACCGAATGCGCGAACGCGAATCAGGATGCAACCTGGTCTCATAGCAGGCTCTGGCACGTCAATGACTTCCAGCACTTCCGGACCACCAAACCCTTTCCTCACGATTGCCTTCATGTCGATCTCCTCAATGGGAGAACGAATGGTAGGATCGACCTTCATCGAAATAAATTACGATGTTTCGACAAAGATTGAAGTCGGGCTCTACAATGAATGAACCCACGTTATTACAGTTGCAATGCTTTGAGGCTTTAGTGGCCGAGGGCAGCTTCGCCGCGGCCGCAGCGCGTTTGAACCGGACACATCCGACGGTCCACGCGGCTGTGACGGCCTTGGAAGCGCAGGTAGGCATGGTCCTGCTGGACAGGGCGGGGTACCGGGTTTCGCTCACAGCGGAGGGCGCGGCGCTTCGCTCGCGCGTGGCCGTGTTTCTCCATCAATATGAAAATCTGCGGCGGGAAGCGGCACAACTCGCTGCTGGGCAAGAGGCCGAGTTGCGTGTGGTCGTGGGTGACCTGTGTCCATTGCCGGAGACATTGGGTCCGCTGAGACAGTTTTTTGAGACCCATACCGGCACGCGCTTGACGTTGCTGTTCGAGGCCATAAGCGGTCCATGGGAACGGCTACGGAATGGCGATTGCGACCTGATCTTTCATCACCTCGACAAACCGTCGCCTGCGATCGAAACCATCGAACTTTTCGAAGTGAAGCTGGTGCCGGTCGCCGCGCCCGGGTTTCTCAAACAGCCTCTTGATGAATCGCTCACCCCCGATGACTTGAGGCCTTATGTTCAGTGCGTCATTCGTGACACAAGCAAGCAACCCTCGGATGCCAATGACTATCTGATCGAGGGCGCGCCGACCTGCACTGTGCCTGACCAGTTGATGAAGCGCGAACTGATTGTGCAAGGGCTCGCGTGGGGCCATATGCCGTCTCATCTGGTCGCCGGTGACCTCAGGGAACATCGGCTGGTGTCGTTGGAAGGGTCGCATCTGCGCGGCGCCACGCTCAAGCACTACGCGGCGCGCCGTCGGGACGCCGCTCACGGGCCCGTTGCACAGAGGCTCTGGATTCAGTTGCAGCAACAGGCGGCAGGTTAAACGCGACACCACCGACCGGAATCAGGGCACACAGTCGCCCGTGCGCCGTTCAGCCAGACTTGCTCTTCATCCAGTTGCAGCGAGGTCGAAGGGGCGATGTCGAAGTCAACCCCAAGTGTGTGTGCAACATGAGCATCTTCTATGGGAAGCTCCCAGGTCAGGAATATTTGGGTGCAATCCTGGTCGGGCGCGAAGTCGGCCACATTAAAACCGCTGCTGTGGCGTTGAATCACGCCATGAGGCTGGCCGGTATCGAATATCACAGCCGTACCCCGAGTCAGAGGGATTCGATGACCCAAAGAAGGGAAATGCAAGTCCAGAGCCTTGTCCTCGCTCATGAAGAGATTGCAAAAGGCCGCGCCGCCATATTGCGCACCGTCATGGTGGTACTTCGCGCCGCGGCAGGCCATGAGCGCTACGTCGCTGGAGGCAAGCATCTCAGGAAGTCCAAGCGCGTACGTCCAGTCGGACAGCGCCTGCACGCAGCGCTTATAGTCCGGCCAGCGGGCTCGCGCCCGCGCCAACGGCATTGCCTCGACGTCCCCGGGCTCGAGGTCCATGCGCGTCGATATCTCCCTTTCCCAATCTGCAAGCAGACGTAGAGGGGGCACGGGCACGTCGACCGTGCCTGTTAGCACGATGTCACTCACGCTTCGACTGCGGATGGCGTCGCCACTCCAGAAATAGGAAGTGAGGATGTCTCGTACTCGATGCTGTTGAGGAGGGTGGTTCATCTGGACCATTGTAATAGGGCTGCGTGCGGAAGCAGCCGGCGGTTTTCCCGCCACGAGCAGACCTTCGATATGAGTAGCCAGTGGCCAGTTACCAGCAAGATCAACTCTGATAGATTATCTGTTCAACACCTCGACGAGGAGTGTTCCTCAACATGTCATTCCAGAACTATTGGCTGTTTCTTCCCGCGTGCTTTGCCATCAACATGGCGTTAGGTCCGAACAATGTGCTGTCCATCTCCAACGGAGCCCGTAATGGAGTGCGTTGTGCCGTCTTGGCAGCCTTCGGACGCTTACTTGCATTTGCGGGAATGATCGCGATTGCGGGCTTAGGACTCGGTGCGTTGCTGCTCGCTTCCGAGACGCTCTTCACGTTATTGAAATTCGGCGGAGCGGCCTATCTGGTCTGGATCGGTATCAAGCTATTTCGATCTGGCCCGGATCTTTTATCAAACGCGTCGGAAGAGGTCGCCAGCAGTCGCACTACTAACAAATTGCGCCGGCTCGCGAAGCAGGAATTTCTTGTTGCAGCCGGAAATCCGAAGGCGATTTTGGTATTTACCGCGTTTTTCCCGCAATTCGTCGATCGATCCGCATACGCGATGAGTTTCGCCGTGCTTGGCTCGACGTTTCTAATGCTTGAACTGGTCGCAATTGCCATCTATGCCGTTATCGGAGCCCGCCTTGGAACATTGGCGAATGGCTCACGAGGATTTGGATGGTTTAATCGCGTGAGCGGGTCGGTCATGATTGGTTTCGGCCTGCTACTGGCCTTCTTGCGTCGTCCTGCGACCTGAGCGTGCATGTGCGGTTTCGTGGCATTATCGTGTGCACCTTCACACCACTGCAGGAGTGCAAGTCATGGCGACTTATATTGTTTTCACACGAGAAAGCACGCAGGATCAGGGCGAACTCGACACCTACATGCGTAAGGTCGGCGAGACCTTCAAAGGTCACCCCCTCAAGATTCTCGCCGCCTATGGACCTCAGCAGGTGCTCGAGGGCGACGCGCCGGAGGGTGTCGTAATCGTTGAGTTTCCGTCCACGGCAGCCGCGCGTGCGTGGTACGACGGCCCGGCGTATCAGGAGGTCGCGCAGCACCGTTTCAAGGGGTCGCGCTATCGCGCTGTCCTCGTCGAAGGCGTGTGACGAAAGTCGGCGACAATCGGCCTCATCGCAGCGCCCGCGCGTTGCGCGCCCGACTCACAGTTTTTCCGCAGAATGCACCGGACGGGCGTGCAGGCGAAATCGACCTGCACGTCAGGCGCACCATGCGAGCCCGACTGCTCGCGCGATCAGGAACAACCCTGCTAGGACGATGACGGCTCCGACTGCTCGCGCGACGTGCTCACCGGCCGGTGCGAGACGTTCGACGGTGATGGCTGCCGTCACGACAGCCATCACGCGCAGGTCCATGACTCCGACGACAAGGAGGATCGCCGTCAGGCCTGCACAGCAGGTGCTGCAGTGCAGGCCGAGGCGCAGGCCGTGTCGCCAGGCCGTGCCGGCGTCCGCAGGCAGCGGTCGGCCGTGCCCCGGTGCCACCCTGCAGCAGGCAAGGTGACGTGCCTTCCACGCGGTGAACTGGAGCGCGCCGGCAAGCAGGACGACCACGCCGACTGCGATCGGAACAGCGCGCGCCAGCGCCGGCACCTGCATCTCGACTTCCGCCAGCGCGACGCCCAGCGGAAAGGCCAGCATTCCGAACGCGGTCCACACGAAGAAGTACCCCGCGCCCACCAGCGCCGTCAGCCGGCCCAGGCGCGTCTCGCCTGTCCTGCCGACGGCCTCGCGGTAGCGCCACAGCATGGGCACGAGGGATGGCAGCATCATCGCTACCATCATCACGACCCACATGCCGAGGAACGACGCCGCAGCGCCGGGCCACCTCTGTCCGGGCATCAGCATCCACGCCATCGACATCGTCCAGCCGCCGGGCATCGGCATCTCGCCCATCGCCGACATGGACGCGCACCAGATCCTTGTCACCGCCGCGCTGGCGGCGAAGAGCAGTGCCGAGACACCGAAGAAGGCGCACTGGGAAGCTCGCTCGGAAACCATGCTTCGTGACATCTTCCGTCTCCCGGTTGCATCAGTGCCGCTCATGACCTGGCTCAGCGCTGGCTGTACTCGTCGTGGCGCTTCCACCAGACGCCCGTCTCCTCGTTGCGCCCCTTGGGGGCACGGTCGAGCCATTGGTACATACCCCAGATGCCATCCAGTCCGCGCGCGTAGGTGGAATACGTGTGATAGACGACGCCGTCCTCGAGTACGAACGTGCTCAAGCCCGGCCTGTCGCGCGTGAACGTCGCCGCGTCGGTTCCGCATGTGGCCGCGAACTGGGCGACGGGCTCCGGGACCTGCTGTGTCGCGTCCATTGCGTGGCCGCCGCGCTCGTAGTTGTATTCGATGCTTCCTTCGCGCTGTTGCTCCTCAGTGAACGAGATGTTGAAGTCGAAGTTGAAGTCACTGCCGTGCGAGGACGCCCAGGGAAACGTCCATCCCATCCGACGCTTGTACGTCTGCAGCTTTTCAAGCGGCGCCCGCGACACCGCCGAGAGCGTGACGTCATGGTTTGCCAGATGGACCGCGAACCCATTGAAACCGTCTGCGATCGACGAGCACGACGGGCACCCCGCCTTGTAGTCGGGCCCGAACATGAAGTGGTAGACGAGGAGCTGCGAGCGTCCTCTGAAAAGGTCCGCCAGCGACGCGCTTCCTTCTTCGGTTTCGAACCGGTACGCCTTGTCGATTCGAACCCAGGGAAGCGCCTGCCGCTGCTGCGTCAGCTCGTCGCTCTGCCGCGTCAGCGCCTTCTCCGCCTTGAGCAGTTCGAGCCGCGCAGCGAGCCACTCTTCACGTGTGCTGCTTATGTGTGTTGTCATGATTCTTTCCTCCGTTGGCTGTCCTTTGGGTGTCCGCCGCCGCTCGTTCAGTTGTCGATACGACGTGCGGGTTGGTGATAGATTAGTGCCGGGCCTCGAACGGTGGGAGTGACAAGTGTGGCGGGATTCGAATAGACGATGGACTCGCTGATCACGGCCGCGGCGCGTGCGCTCGCGGCGGGCGACCCCCTCGGCGCATTGAACCGGGTTGCCTTGCGCGACGATGCGCCTGCGCTCGCGCTTCGAGGCATCGCGATGGCGCAGCTCGGCGATTTCGTTCGAGCGAAGGCTCTCGTGCGAAGTGCGGCGCGTGCTTTCGGTCCGAAAGAGGCCGTGGCCCGCGCGAGGTGTGTCGTCGCCGAGGCTGAGATCGCGCTCGTCTCGCGTGACCTGGGCTGGCCTGCGAAGGCGCTCGACGCAGCCCGGGCGACGCTCGAAGCGCACGGCGACCGGGTGAACGCCGCGCATGCGCGGTATCTCCAGGTCCGCCGCCTTCTCCTCATCGGGCACCTCGACGAGGCCGAGCGGTTGCTCGCCGAGCTCGACCCCACGCCTTTCCCGCCCGCGTTAAGGGCCGCCCACGAACTGGTTGTTGCAGGGGTCGCGCTGCGACGCATCCGGACCGGGACGGCGCGCGTTGCGCTCGCGCGGGCCGAGCTAGCCGCGCGCCATGCGGGTATTCCTGCGTTGACGGCGGAAGTCGAAAGCACGTTCCTCGCCCTGAGCACGCCCGCCGCGCGTCTGTTTGCGCGTGGTGAGGAGCGGCCTCTCATGCTCGAGGAGGTTGAAGCGTTATTCGCGTCGAGGGCGCTCGTCGTGGACGCGTGCCGTCATATCGTGCGTGACGCAGGCACGGCGGTCTCGCTCGCAACGCGTCCGGTGTTGTTCGCGCTCGCACGCGCGCTCGGCGAAGCATGGCCCGCAGACGTGTCGAGGGACACGCTTGTCGCGCAGGCATTCCGGGGGAAGCTCGCCGATGAATCGCATCGCGCCCGGTTGCGAGTCGAAGTCGGCCGGCTTCGCAAGGTGCTTCGGACGCTGGCCGGCGTGAGCGCGACGAAGCGAGGATTTGCGCTGGTGCCGCACCGCGCACACGAGGTCGTCGTGCTCATGCGGCCCGTGGAAGAGAAGCATGCGGCGGTGCTCGCCTTGCTTGCCGACGGTGAGTCGTGGTCGAGCTCGGCCTTGGCACTTGCGCTTGGAGCCAGCCAGCGCACCGTGCAGCGGGCACTCGACTCGCTTGCCACAGCAGGCAAGGTGCGGTCGTTTGGCCGCGCGCGGGCGCTTCGCTGGATGACCCCGCCCGTGCCGGGATTCGCGACGATATTGTTACTCTCGGCGTCACTGCCGAGTGACTAAGATGGAGTCCACTACCGGGTAAACAGGAGGGAAGCATGAAGCGAGCAGCGGCCGAAATCATCCGTGAGTACGGGCCCTTTCCAGGGGTCGATAGCGTGGGTGGCGTCACGTATGACGGTCAGCAAGTCTGGTTTGCTGCCGGAGACAAGCTGAACGCCCTCGATCCGGCGAGCGGGAAGACGCTGCGCTCGATTGATGTCGCTGCGCATGCAGGAACGGCTTTCGACGGCCAGCACCTGTTTCAGATCGCCGAGGACCGGATCCAGAAGATCGATCCGGACACCGGTCATGTGCTCGCCACAATTCCGGCGCCCGGCGGGGGCGGCGACTCGGGGCTTGCGTGGGCCGAAGGGACGCTCTGGGTGGGGCAGTATCGGGACCGGAAGATTCATCAGATCGATCCCCAGACAGGGGCCATTCTTCGCACTATTGAGTCCAACCGCTTCGTCACCGGGGTTACCTGGGTCGACTCGGAACTCTGGCACGGCACCTGGGAGGCGGAAGAGAGCGAGTTGAGACGAATCGATCCTCAAACAGGAGAGGTCCTGGAGAGGCTCGAGATGCCGCCTGACGTGGGCGTGTCGGGGCTCGAGTCCGATGGCGCCGATCAGTTCTTCTGCGGAGGCGGAAACAGCGGGAAGGTGAGAGTTGTCCGCCGGCCCAGGCGAGGCGCCGAGATCCCCGTCGACTCCACGAGTGAGTAGGGGGTTAGCGTAGCCTCACAACGCAGCATCGGCTTGCCACTGCGCGGTCATTCCCGCCGTGTCGGCGAGCCAGAGCCTGAACAGCTTCACCTTGTCGAGGTTGCGCTCGTTCGTCCGATATGACAAAAAGTGCGTCTCGCGCATGAACGGTTTGAAGTGGCCTTCACCGAACTCGATCAGTTCGCCGCGCGCAAATTCACGTTCGGCGAGACGCGTGGTTTCGAGTGCGATACCCATGCCGTCGACTGCGGCCGATATCGCCAGCGCGCCGCGATCGAACGAAGGGCGAGGCTTGTTTGGAAACTCCAACCCATTCAGCGTGAACCAGTCCCGCCAGGTAACCCTGCTGAGTTGCGAATCGATCAGCGTGAAGTCGACAATCTGCTGTTCGAGCGGCACACCTGTGCGCAACATGCCGGGCGAACACATCGGCACGATCCGTTCCGCGCCGAGCGGATACACATGCAAGCCGGGACGCTCGATCGCCATGCCGTAAGAGATGGCGATATCGACTTCATGCACGCGCGTGAGGTCGATCGGTTCCGCGCCCGATGAAAGCCGGATCGTGATGCCGGGATGCGCCTGCATGAATTTCGGCAGACGCGGGCCGAGCCATTTCACCGCAAGACTCGGCGCGCAATGCACGGCCAGCACCTGGGCCTGAGGCGACAGCGCGACCTCGCTGCATGCCGCTTCGATCACGTCGAATACTCGTCCGAGGCTGTCAAAAAGCCTTCTGCCTTCGGCTGTCGTTTCGACGCGCCGGTTGCGCCGATGAAATAAAGGCAGGCCGAAATAGGTCTCCAGTTCCTTGACCTGATGACTGATCGCCGACTGCGACAGATGCAATTCCTCCGCCGCCAGCGTGAAGCTCTCCAGTCGTGCAGCCGCTTCGAAAGCGCGCAGCAGCACGAAATTCGGTATGCGTCGCATGCGCGTGCCATCTCCGTTTGGAATGTTTTTGCCTGATGCATGAATCCTGTTCATCTTTCTATGAACAGTCATCGTTTGTCAATCAGGGTCCCGCAGACGACCATGAAGCCCTGAAAACAATCCCATGTGTTCTACAGGAGAAAGCCAAATGGCGGCTGTCATGGAAGCACGTCCCGGTGCAACGGAAAAGCTGGTGAAGGACGGCAAGGTATCGATTTATCAACCGGAACAGGAAGGGCTGATCTTCCCGGAGTTGCCGACATTCACGAGTCACGCAGCGCATCGGCAGCATTTGAAAGAGCGCCTGGTCGGAGCATGCAGGGCGTTCGCGCAACAGGGCTTCGATTATGGCTTCGCCGGTCACCTGACAGTGCGCGATCCGGAAAACCCAGGCCTGTACTGGACCAATCCGATGGCCATTCACTTCTCGCAAGTGAAGGTGTCCAACCTGATTTGCGCGGATCACGAAGGCCGCGTGGTGGAGGGCAATCACGCGATCAATCGAGCGGGTTTCGTGTTGCATGCGGCGGTCCATGAGATGCATCAGGACATCGTGGCGATGTGCCACGCGCATACGGTGTATGGCACGGCGTTCGCGGCGCTTGGCAAAAAGCTCGAGCCGGTTACGCAAGATGCCGCAGCATTTTTCGAGGACCACGTGGTGATCGGCGATGAAGCTGGACAGGTCGCGGTCGAGGTGAAGGCGGGCCATAAAGTCGCGAATGCGTTCACGGGTGTGAAGGCGGCTATTCACCAGAATCACGGCTTGCTGACCGCGAGCCGCCACAGCATCGAGTCGGCCGCGTTCTGGTTTATCGCGCTTGAACGCTGCTGCCAGCAGCAATTACTTATCGATGCAACCGGCATCACGCCGAGGCTCGTCACGCCGGAACGGGCGCGATATAGCCGCGAGCATGTGGGTAGCGAATACATTGGCTGGCTGCATTTCCAGACGATCTGGAACGACCTCGTTGCCAGCCAGCCCGACATGTTCGATTGATCCTTACTCTTCCATGAGCTGAACGTTATTTGCTCAGCACGTATCGCGCTTTAAGCAGGGACGACACAGCCACCGTCAAGAGAGGGCCGGCGTCCCGCTTTTCATCCGTCCCCAGGAGACAAGACATGAATCCCGCTAGTCCGGCCGCATTCAGCAAACGCGACGAAGCGTCCACGTTCTCCAAGATCACGTGGCGACTATTGCCGTTCCTGTTCCTTTGTTATTTGTGTGCCTATCTGGATCGCATCAACGTGGCGTTTGCAAAGCTGCAAATGCTCAAGGACCTCAATTTCAGCGATGCCGTCTATGGCGCCGGCGCCGGCGTGTTCTTCGTCGGTTATCTGCTGTTCGAAGTGCCCAGCAACCTGCTTTTGTTAAAGGTAGGCGCGAGGCGCTGGATCGCACGGATCATGATTACGTGGGGCATCATCTCGGCGGGCATGATGTTCGTCACTACGCCGACCAGTTTCTACATCATGCGTTTCCTGCTGGGCGTGGCGGAAGCGGGTTTCATCCCGGCCATTCTGTTCTATCTCACGTATTGGTTTCCGTCGTCGCGACGCAGCAAGGTGACGGCACTGTTCATGACCGGCATTCCCATGTCCGGCGTTGTCGGCGGTCCGCTGTCGGGCTGGATCATGAACCATATGGGCGGCGCGCATGGGCTTGCAGGGTGGCAATGGCTCTTCGTCCTTGAGGGCATTCCGACAGCCATCCTCGGGCTCATCGCACTGATCTATCTCGATGACAAAGTCAGCGACGCCAAGTGGCTTTCCGCATCGCAACGAAGCTTCCTCGAAGGCGCGCTGGTCGAGGAGCGCTCGGCGCACGTGCTGCATTCGGTGAAGGACGGTTTGCTGCATCCCAAGGTCTTGTTGCTCAGCCTGATCTATTTTTTCTTCACGATGGGCCTGTATGGCGTGAGCTTCTGGTTGCCCACGCTGATCAAGGCAAGCGGCGTGGCCGATCCGCTGGACATCGGTTTGCTGAGCGCGATTCCCTACGCTGCTGCCGCCGTGACGATGGTGCTCGTAAGCCACAGTTCGGACGCTCGCGGCGAGCGCCGCTGGCACTTGGCGTTGCCGGGCATTATCGGCGCGGTGGGTCTGTACTTCAGCGTCTCCTATGCGCATTCCACACCCGTTGCACTGGTTGCGCTGACCGTTGGCACGATGGGCGTAATGACGACGATCTCGCAGTTCTGGGTGCTTCCGCCGGCCATTCTCGGCGGCGCGGCAGCGGCGGCTGGACTGGCCGTGGCCAACTCGGTGGGCAGCATCTCGGGCGTTGTCAGCCCCTATGTGATCGGGCTGATCCAGACCGCGACGGGATCGACAGGAAATGGCGTGCTCGGGCTTGCGGTAAGCCTGATCATTGGCAGTGCGCTCGTGTTCACTGTGCCGGCAAAGCTCGTGAACAGCCGCAAGCGCGAAGCGTCGAGGGATAGGGAACAAGTGCTCGAAGGCGGCGCGCAGACGCGGGCTTAAGGCACTTGCGCAGCGTTCTCGAGTTCGTCGCCGAGTACTTCACCCAGCCGTCGCACCAGGTTCTCTCGGGCGCGGCTGGTATGGAGAGCGGTCAGTTCCGCCGCGCGGGGCGCGTCGCCCGCGGCGATGGCGTCGGCAATCGCCGCGTGTTCGTCCCAGACGGATTTGCGTTGAACCGACGATTGCAGCACGGCGCCCATCACGCGACGCAGATGAACCCAGTGAAGATGCGCTGTTTCCGCAATCAACGGATTGCCCGATGCAAGGTAGATGGCGGAATGGAAAGCCCAGTCGGCGTCGATCATCGCTTTTACGTCGTCGCCCTTCGACGCGCGGCGGCCTTTCGTAATCAGCGATTTATCGAGCTTCGCGCCGCGTTGCGCGGCAAGGCTCGCGGCAAGGGAATCGAGCGCGCCGCGGATCTCGTAGAGATGCGCGATCCAGGTGGCGTCGAGCGGGGTGACGAGAAGACCGCGGCCCGGCGCGTCTTGCACGAGCCCGTCTTTCTTGAGCAGGCGCAGCGCCTGCAACACGGGCGATCGGGACACCGCCAGCTGGTCGGCAATTTCCTCCTGCGTGATGCGGGTTCCAGGCGCGAGCGATCCTTCGCTGATGGCGTCGAGCAGCACTTTATAGACTTCATCGACGTAGTCGGTACGTGCCTGAAGTTTCAGAAGTTTGGCGACCATGATGACTCTCGATAAGTTTGGATACTGAGTTCAACAGGTTACAGGTTGGTCCGGGACAGCGTCAAACTGAATGACGGATGGTTTGAAACGGAGGGTATCAAGCGTTTACCTGTAGAGACAGTGCGGTATTTTGACTTGTATCTTTGTATACAGAGTTCTGAGTTCAAAATGTAAAGAGAACTCGGCGATAGCGATAAACCCAGCAGAGGATCCCCATGATTATCAAGTCAGAGAAGGCAGAAGGTCAGAAAAGTGCCGGTGGCGGCGTGGTTGCGAAGAAACTGGTGCCGTTTGGCGGCTATTACACGAACAAGGTTCCGGGCCACGATCCGGAACTGACCGAAACGGGGCCCGGCACGCCGATGGGCGAATACATGCGGGCGTTCTGGCATCCCGTGTGCATGTCGATCGAACTCACCGACACCCCGCGCTACCTGAAGATCCTCGGCGAAGAGCTGGTCGCGTTTCGCGACGGCAGCGGCCGAGTGGGCGTGCTGCATGCGCATTGCGTGCATCGCGGGGCATCGCTTGAATATGGTGCGATCCAGGAGCACGGCATCAAGTGCTGCTATCACGGCATGGTCTTCGACGTGGACGGCACCTGTCTTCACGTGCCCTTTCCAAACGGCGAAGAAAAGGAAGCCGAGAAATACGCGTGCTCGATCCAGCAGGGCGCGTACAAAGCCGTCGAACGCAACGGTCTGGTGTTTGCCTACATGGGACCGCCCGACAAGGAGCCGCCGTTCCCGGAGTGGGAGGGTGACTTCACGGTCGCCCCAGGCGATGAACTCGTGGCCTACAGCAACTTCCAGCATTGCAACTGGCTGCAAGTCCAGGACAACGCCGCGGATAACTACCATCCGACAGCGCTGCACGCCGGCAAGAACGTGGTGAACGGCAAGTATCAGGGCACGACGTTCGACGAGGTTGGCGCCAAGTCCATGGAGGTCGCGCCCGACATGCATTTCGTGCCGGTGCAGCAGGGCCGCAGTCTTGCTTGCGCGGGCGCTCGCCGGGTGGATAACGACAGGCTCTTTGTGCGTGTCCAGCATCAGGTCCTGCCCAATCTGAGCCTGCACGCCTATACGTCCGAAGATGGTTCGAAGAAGAAGTTGTTCAGCCGCTTCCACATCATTCGCTGGACCGTTCCTGTCGACGATGAAAACAGCAAGATGATCGGCTGGCGCGTGATGGGACCGGGCATCGATACGCGTGGCATCTGCGACAAATCGCTGGTCGGCTACGAGTCGATCGACTTCCTGGAAGGGCAGGTTGCGATGCGCCGTCCCGAGCGCTTCGGCAAATACAAGCTGGAGGATTTGCCGCCCATTCCATCTAGCCACCGCGAGCGCGAGAACTACAAGGACGCTCAATACGCGCCAGGCGATTACGAAGCGATCATCAGCCAGCGGCCGATAGCGGTCCATGCGCTTGAAAATCCGACGAAGTTCGACGCCGGTTTGTTCATGTTCCGCAAGATGCTGCGGGATGCGGTGCGCGGCACGAACCCGGCGGCGTCAGCGGATAACTTTGCTGAATGGTTCCGGGCCAACGCGGGTGCGCCGAATAGTTATTGCTCGGGCAATGTGTTCGATATCCCGGAAGGCGAGACCGTCGAACAGGAAGTGGCGAACCGCCGCAATGTGACCAAGCGCATTGTCGCGATCCTGACGGAAAGCGAGACGCTGAAGGGCGAAGAGCGGGCCGCGTTCGTGCGTGAAAAGTTCGATGCGCTCGAGGCATCGATCAAGAGCTGAGCGGATTTTTGCAAGCGTTCGAGGGTGGCGCGTAAATCCCGCGCCTCCCTTGAACGAGTACAAGGAAAAGTAATGGCAAGTTCAGACAACCCGGCGGACTTTCGCACATTGGAACTGATGGTGCGCCAGATCCGTTTCGAAGGCAGAGGTATCAACTCGTATGAGTTCGTCGATCCGTCGGGCGAGTTGTTGCCCGCTTTCACTGCGGGCGCGCATATAGACGTGCATTTGAACGACGGCTTCGTCCGTCAATACTCGTTGAGCAATTCGCCGAACGAACGTCATCGTTATGTGATTGCGGTATTGCGTGATGAAGCGGGACGAGGCGGCTCGAAAGCATTGCACGACAGATTGCACGTGCAGGACAAGGTGCGCATCAGTCATCCGCGCAACAACTTCGAACTCGCCGCCGATGCCAGGAAGGTCATTCTGTTGGCGGGCGGTATCGGCGTGACGCCGTTGAAAGCGATGGCGCACCGGCTTGAAGAAGTGGGTATCGGCTATGAAATGCACTACTGCGCGAAGGACGAAAGCTGCACGGCGTTCGCGGCAGAGCTCGCGCCGATGCACGCAAGCGGCAAGCTGCAATTTCATTTCGATAACGGCGATCCATCGAAGGGACTGGATTTAAAGCGCTTGTTGAGCGAGACCGCGCCCGGTGTGCATGTCTACTACTGCGGTCCGGGCGGCTTCATGAAAGCGTGCGCCGCAGCGACCGGACACTGGACGCCCGGAACCGTTCACTTCGAACATTTCAAGGCGCCGGAACGGGCCGCGAGCGACAATGTTGCGGCTGCTGTGGGTGAGTTCATTGTGAAGATTGCGAGTACCGGGCAGCAGATACCGGTGTCGAGCGACCGGAGCATTGCCGATGCGCTCGAAGACGCTGGCGTGGCGATAGAAACCTCGTGCCGCGCAGGATTGTGCGGCACGTGCAAGGTGCGGTATGTATCGGGTGAAGTCGAACACAATGACTGCATTCTCGGTGACGACGAGAAGCAGGAATACCTGACGACGTGTGTATCGCGAGCATTGAGCCAGGAGCTGGTACTGGACCTTTGATTGGGGAACCAGGCGGTCTGATCCGTCAAAACCAAAGCGCACTTTTGTCCAAGAGCGACGACAGCCGGCTCGTTACACTGAGATTCCACCGAACGGAATTCAAGAGAGTCGCGCGATGTCCCACTACCTGTGCCACGAGCATCCGGATCTGCTCGAATTCGAGACTTTCGTGATTGACGCCAGGCCTGGCGCGGTCGTGTTGGCCCGCTCGGCATTGCATCCCGGCGGTGGCGGCCAGGTGTCCGACGTGGGGACGCTTAGTCACGCAGGTGGCATTGCGCGGATCACAGGCATTTCCGTCGAAGCGGGCCGGCATTGGCACTTGCTCGACGCGGCGCTCGAACTCGATGGCGAAGTTCAGGTCGCGATCGATCGCGATTGGCGCTCGACCGTCTCGCAGTTACATACAGGTACCCACATTCTGAATGCGCTCGTTTATCAGCGCTTTGCCGGGGCACTGGTGACGGGTGTACAGATCAACGGCGATGGTTTGGCCCGCATGGATTTCGATCTGCCCGATGCCGACAATGACGCACTCCGAGCGCTTGAAGCACCGCTTAACGATGTGATCCATCAGGCCCTGGACGTTCGCGCTTATTACGTTAGCTCGGCGCAGGCGAAAGCGGAGCCCGGTTTGATCCGCAGCCTGTCGGTGGCACCACCGCCAACGTCGGATGGTACGGTGCGCATTGTTGACATCGACGGACTTGATCGGCAGGCGTGCGGGGGTAGTCATCTGAGCAACACAGCGCAATCGCGGCCGCTTCGCATCACCAAGGTCGAGAATAAAGGGCGCCGCAACCGTCGCGTTAGAATCGAACTGGTTTGAAGCAAGTCCGGGTCTCGTGTCGACGGAGTCGCAATGACGCAGCACAAACAGGAACTTGTCTACTGGCGCGATGGCGCGCTCGATGGCGCTTGTCTTGTGAGTGCCCGCTATGTCGCCCACGAATTCGATCGCCATGTGCATGACGAACTCGTTATCGTCATGACTGAAGATGGCGCTGGCCAGTGCTGTACCCGTGCCGGCAGCGATGTCTCGGGACCCGGCACCGTCCGGATCTTCGGCGCAGGCGAGTATCACTGCGGCAAGGTCTGGGAAGGCCGGGCGTGGAACTACCGCGCAATCTATCTCGACATGCAGGGTCTGGCCGCGCTTAGCGCTGTCTTTCATGAAGACTCGCGCGACGACAAACCGCTTTTCGTTCCTCCCGGCCTTTATCCTGATCCGCAGCTTTCACGCCTGCTGATCAAGGCGCATGCCAGCCTCGAAAAGAATGGAACGCCGATGATGGAACGGCAAGCGAACTGGTGGGCGGCAATGGGAATGCTCTTCGGGCGGTATGGGCAACCCAGACCTGTTGTCGAAGTGGCCGGCCGGGAAGCAGGGAAGATGGCGCAGGTACGCGATTACATCGCGGCACACTATGATCGCGATATTCCAGTCGATGAGCTGGCGTCACATGTCAACCTGAGCCGCTTCCATTTGATGCGCTCCTTTTGCAAGGAATTCGGTTTGCCTCCGCATGCCTACGCGAGTCAGGTCCGCCTGATAGCCGCGAAACAACTTCTTGCAACGGGTCAAAAACCCGCAGAGGCTGCCGTGGCGGTCGGCCTTTACGATCAAAGCCATCTGAACCGCCTGTTCAAGCGCGCATATGGCATTACGCCAGGCGTTTATGCGGCTTTAAGGCCGGAGCAATGAACGAGGTTGCGTGCTTCGCCGGGTAACCTCGTCCTAGCAATCGCGGCCGCCCTGTCCTGCCTTAATCGCGGTAGACCCTGTATTCCGATTTCACGGCCTTCTATGGTCCACCATCGCCGGCGTCGCTAAGTCCGTTGCCGATCCCACCGGCCACGATGCCCGGCCGCACGCAACCCGCCTCCTGTTCAGCTCAAGCAGCTCGAGAGCAGTCGAACATCTCTCTTCAACAGAATATTTGCCCGCATCGCCAACTGCGAGGGGCGTTATACAGACAACGAAAAACGCGGGTTTATCGGCGCCGGTGAACGCTGACTCAGTTTGCCGATTTCTTTTGTCTGACTTTTAACTGGGCGCGTGAATTAAGTAACTTTGGCCGACCGGTCGCTATATTTTTTAATAATTTCTATTGAATGACGCAATATTGACTTTGATACGATTCATCATCCCGTCAACTTGGTAAGACTTTGAAATGACTCCGCAGGGGAGGCGGCCAACTTGTGCTGCAAGTTGACATGGCTCACGTCCGATGCGTATTACGTCGCCGACCAGACTTGAAGATAGAGATCTGAGTTTTCACACACATTCGTCAGATGATTAATACGTAAACATGCTGAAGTTGTGAATTGAACCTAAGCAATGCGCAGCATGGAGACGAAAACAATGCCTAAGCTTGGCGGCGTGAAGAAGAATAAGAGTGACCTGTCCGTCATGGGTCCGGCGGAACGACGAATCACGCTGAACCGAGCCCGTGATCTAACGGAGTGCTTAGGGCGCGGCTCGGCTCGAGCGAGGCGTTTCTCAGGCAATCGTCATGTGCTGCTCGAGAACAACTTAACCGGCCTCGGCACCTGCACCTCTGCGGAAATCTCTCTATTTGGAAACGCTGGATCCCGCCGCTTTGGGCTGGGTTTTTTGTCTTTTCCGTACCCAAATCAACAATGATAAAACTCAATAAAGTTTCGGTGATTCTCGTAATCACCAGCGTAATGCTGAGCGCATGTGGCGGCGGAGGGGGCGGTGCCGCTAGTACAACGGATCAAGGCAATGGTGTTTCGGGCTCGGCAAGCAGCGCCGCTTCTGCGAGTGCGGCGGCTGGCGCCGCGTCATCGACTTCCGCGCAATCTTCGTCAACGAATGCCGGAACATCGGCGTCCGGTGCAGTCATCATGCCTCTGGAGGTGATGACTGCCGGCAGTGGCAAGGTCATAAGCGTGACGCTCACTGTGCCAGGCGGCGCGGCCGCGAAAGTCCTGACCATGAAGGTCAACAATCTATCGTACGACGGCAAAGGCTCCGTTCAGATAAACGGCGGGAATTGGATTAATTTGACTAACGCAAACGTTACCGTATTGGGTAATGCGAAACTGTATGGCGGCATAGGGGGAGGTTACGACACAATCAGCTTGAACGTACCCATCTCCGGTGCAATAAACGGTAGCAACGTCGTTAATTTCCGTTTCAACACAACAGATGGCGTCAGTTCCGGATACAGGGTTTTATCGTTTAATTTGCTGAATGCATCCGGGCAGAATTTAGTTTCAGGCAATAACTTTACTCAAGACGATCCAACTAAATGGACCGCGCCGCTTCCCAAAACCAGCGATATCAATGCGGGTCAGGTTTTGTGGCAAAGCGCCGCGCTGGTGGATTCACCCATCAACGCGGGCCAGAAGCTCAAGGCCCACTGCATGGATTGCCACACTGCCAACGGTAGCGATCTGTACAAATTCAATTATTCGAACAATTCCATTGTTGTTCGAAGTGAATACCACGGTTTGACCGAAAATCAAGGCCTGCAGATCGCCAGTTATATCAGAAGTCTGTCGAACCAGTACCCGATGCCAGGCGCCAAGTGCCGGCCGTGGAACCCGCCTTATCAGCCAGGGCCCGGTCTGGACAGTGCTCCGGTAAGCGACTGGACGTGCGGGGCGGGAATCGATGCGGTGTCCGAGAACGACCTGGATACGCTCGCGGCGGTTTTCCCGAGCGGGATTAATAAAGCCGCTATATCGACCAAAGGAAAAATCAATATCAGGGAAATACCCATCGGTTTTCAATTGCCCGATTGGAATCACTGGGTTCCACACATCCATCCTAAAGACGCGTGGGGTGACTATTTCACCAACGGCAACCTGAACAAGCTCTACGCGGGAGAGGGTACGGGAAACGGCACTTACAATATGAAAACCCAGCTTGCCACGGGTGGGACAAGTTATGCTCAAGGCAAGACAGGCGATATTTTCAACGATCTATATTACTGGGGAGTCGAGCTCGGTGAACGGTTTGCGCCGCCTAATGAGGGCGTAGTCGGAAGTTATACTATTCCACAACAGAAAAATCTGTATGGGACGGCGCAATGGCAGTTGATGAAATCCTGGGAACTTGCCCAGGACAACGCGCTGGAGGTCAATTGCCCTATTGCGTGGGTTAATAAAGCGCAGGCTCCGAAAGCCGAGCAAAGAGGCTGGTGTGGATATTGGCGGTTCATATTCAATGTATCGCCCCATGTACAAGGATTTCCGCCCAATAACAGCATGTTCGGTAGTCCGGTTGCCCATTACGTGAAGGCAAATCAATGGTATTACCTTCAGATTTTGCTCAACCCGGGGTCAGGCGCCCACAACGTGCACTTGCCAACCGATTGGCAGTACGCATACGGTCTTCTTGACAATTTATATCAGAGCAGCGGCAGACCCGAGCCGATCCGGAATTTCCTGTATGTCTTGAAAGGTGCCCAGGAAATGGATAACGGCGTGGGGGTGACCAACGTCTCTCGTGGCTGGACGATTCGGGATTCCAGTCCCCTGGATGTATGGAATGGCGGACAAAACGGTGTCTGGAAAGGGACCAGCCTTGCGACGGAGCAGGCGGTCGTTAGCGCGTTCTTGTCAAACTGGATGGATACGACAACAAGCTTCAATATCAACTCCTGGCAGCGCGAGGGGCAAGCCAATGCCGTGAGCGGTGAAACGACCTGTTTTTGGAGCATGAGAAGCTTGTGCGCTATTAATTACGTTCACGCGACGCTGTCGGGTGGTACCGTCGAAAACTTCCCGACCTGGACATGGAACCAGATCCCGCAGATGCAAGCGGAGGGAATCGATAAGGTTCAGGTGAATCGCCTGGCTACGTGGTTGAACACCGCGTACCCGAGCGGCAATTACCTGAGCCTGCTTCAGAACTGATCAGCGTCTGGAACACAGGCAGTGCATTCGCACTGCCTGATGACGGACGAACACCCTATCGGCTCAACCCTTCCCATCTCATAAGCCCGTAGCGGAACCTCGCTACGGGCGTTCTGATAAGACAACTCTGTCGCTGGCTGTGGAAGTATCCAGCCACGGATTCGTGCGTCCTAAATTCGACCCCAAGACGGTTCGATCGGCACTGCTGTATCCATGAATTTCTAATTTCATCGATAAACAGAGGGTAAACGCCGATGAAATCCGCTTATGACGCCGTAAATTGAATGTTACGGTATACAGTGTGGATACATCGAAGTACAGCGAACCATGAAACAGCAACTTGAGAAGGGAGTGGCGAACATGCAGGCCGACCAGCAGCATGACGATGTCCACGAGCGCAAGGGCGCCGGCACGGTGACCCAGACCATGCGCACGCTCCTCGCCTTGCGCGAACTGATTCTCGATGGCGAATTGCCGCCTGGCGTGCGTATTTCCGAGTTGTGGGTAAGCGAGCGGCTGGGCGTTTCGCGTACGCCGGTACGCGCTGCGTTGATCCGGCTGGAGGAAGAAGGCCTGCTGGAGTCAATTCCGGCGGGCGGGTTCGCGGCGCGTTCGTTCACTGCGAGTGAGATTGGCGATTCCATCGCTTTGCGCGGCGCGCTTGAAGGTTTTGCGGCGCGGCTTGCGGCGGAACGCGGAGTCGACCGTTCGACGATGCGGGATCTGCGCGACTGTGTCGAACAGATCGACGAGATTCTCGAGGGCGAGCTCAGCCATGAAAAATTCTCGGCCTACGTCGATGCCAACGGCCGTTTTCACCGGGTGCTCGCCGGTGCGTGCAACAGCAGCGTCGTCACGCGCCAGATCGACCGGGTGATGACCTTGCCGTTCGCATCCGCCAGCGCTTTCGTGATGGTGCAGTCGATCGATGCCGGCGCGCGCGACATGTTGCTGATTGCACAGTCGCAGCACCGCGCGGTGCTCGATGCGATCGAGAACCGTGAAGGGTCGCGCGCCGAGGCGCTGATGCGCGAACACGCGAAGATTGCGCATCACAACCTGAAGGCCGCGCTCGACAACCACAAAGCCCTGACGCAACTGGCCGGCGGCAAGCTGATTCGCATGCCCGGGCGCCGGGCGTGAATTTTTGAGCGTAAGGCTGCCGCCGTTTCTTGCTGAATTCCAGTAGTCAACGAGAGGGAATCTTCCATGTTTTTGCGGAACACCTGGTACGTCGCCTGTACCCCCGATGAGATCGAAAGCAAGCCGCTCGGTCGCATGATCTGCGGCGAGAGGATGGTCATTTACCGCGGTGCTGACGGCAAGGTCGCCGCGCTCGAAGATTTCTGCCCGCATCGCGGCGCTCAACTGTCACTTGGCTTCTTGCGCGACGGCCAACTGGTCTGCGGTTACCACGGCCTCACGATGGGTCCGGACGGCAAATGCGCGGCAATGCCGGGTCAGCGTGTCGGCGGCATTCCCGCGATCAGGACTTACCGGACCATCGAGCGTTATGGCTTTATCTGGGTCTGGCCCGGGGATCAGGATCAAGCCGATCCTGCCAGGCTGCATCACCTCGAGTGGGCGGAGAGCCCGGAGTGGGCCTATGGCGGTGGGTTGTATCACGTCAATTGCGACTACCGGCTGATGATCGACAACCTGATGGACTTGACGCATGAGACGTATGTGCATGCGACGTCGATTGGCCAGCCGGAAATCGAGGAAGCTGCACCGGTGACGAAGGTCAACGGCGATGAAGTCGTGACCAGCCGATATATGCAGAACATCATGCCGCCGCCGTTCTGGGCGACTGCATTGCGCGGCAATGGTCTTGCGGACAACGTGAAATGCGATCGCTGGCAGGTTTGCCGCTTCACGGCCCCGAGTCACGTGTTGATCGATGTCGGCGTGGCGCATGCGGGGCATGGCGGTTATGACGCACCGGCCGGGTACAAGGCGGGAAGTATTGTCGTCGATTTTATTACTCCGGAGAGCGAAACATCGATCTGGTATTTTTGGGGTATGGCACGCAATTTCGCACCGCACGACGAGGCGCTGACGGCGAAGATCCGTGAAGGGCAGGGAAAGATTTTCGCCGAAGACTTGTCTGTTCTCGAGGCGCAGCAACGTAATTTATCGGCTAATCCGGGGCGCAGGATCATGAGCCTGAACATTGATGCCGGCGGAGTTCAGTCGCGCAAGGTGCTAGACCGCCTGATCGAGAAAGAGCGGCAGGGTAGTGTTGATCAAACCAACAGCGCCACCGCGCATATTAAATGAAAGTCAGGATTACGAAGGTATGGGACGCTGCCCTGGATATTCGCGTATTCGAACTGGCCCGTCCCGACGGCGAAGCATTGCCCCGCTTCTCGGCCGGCTCGCATGTCGACGTCAAGCTGGGCGATAGCGTTGTGCGCCAGTACTCGTTATGCAATAACCCCGACGACGTGCATCGATACATGATCGGCGTATTGCGCGATCCGCAATCGCGTGGCGGCTCGGTAGCAATGCACGCATTGAAAGAGGGTGATCTGCTGGACGTCAGCGAGCCGAAAAATCATTTCCCGTTAGCGCATGACGCGACCCATTCGATACTGCTGGCGGGCGGCATCGGCATCACACCGATTCTCTGCATGGCGGAGCGCCTTGCGCGCGCGGGTGAATCGTTCGAGCTGCATTACTGCACGCGCGAGCCGGCACGAACCGCGTTCCTTGAGCGCTTGAACGAAGGCGAGCTGGCGGGTCGCGTCCACCTCTACTTCGATACGGCTCCCCTAAGCGAGCGAGTAAGCCTGGACACCGTGCTGGCAAGTCCGAAACCGGGCACGCACGTCTATGTATGCGGCCCGGGTGGTTTCATAGACGCGGTTTTGACAACGACGGAGCGGGCAGGGTGGACTGCCGCGAACGTGCATCGCGAATATTTCGGCGCAGCACCGGCGAGTGGCGCAGTGAACGCTGACGGCCCATTTCAGGTGAAGGTGGCGAGTACCGGCCAGGTCCTGGACGTGGAAGCTGGCGAGACAGTGATTGCTGCGTTGTCGAAACATGGAATAGGCGTACCGACGTCTTGCGAGCAAGGCGTGTGCGGCACATGCCTCACGCGGGTGTTATCAGGCGAACCGGATCATCGCGACGCTTATCTGACCGATGAGGAGCGGGCATTGAACGACCAGTTCCTGCCGTGCTGTTCGCGCTCGAAGAGTCCGCAGATCCTCCTGGATCTTTGACGAGTAAAAGCCAGCTCGCGCAAGCGTCCGGGGAGACTAGTCTGAACAGATGGCCGAGGTCCTGACGACCTCGGCCGTCAGAGGAGGGCACGGCGTATGGAACCCGGAGACCTTAAGCAGGTTTGTCGTTACTCGGTTTGACCGCGGTGCCTGGAGAGTGCTCACCATCTTTTTCAAACTCGGTATAGGACCATTCGAATTTTGCCGATGCTGTCGCCATCGAACGAACTACGCCGACGCCATATTCGGTAAGGTACGTGTGGCGGCTTTTGTTTTGAATGATGCCGTCTTTCGATTCGTCGCAATCCAGATCGATTGCTTGCCCAGACAGCCCCGGTGTAACTTTGGACGCCGGGTAATAGTGCCCGGCGTGACATGTCCGCACCATATCCCGGAAATTCATGATCTGCACCGTAGTGCCCGACGTGAACGTTGTCGTGTATGTTGCACCTTCACGAGGCTTGTCGAAGACGAACTGGTTGTTGTCAACGCCATGCACGAGAATCGGAAGCGGCGCCACTCTTTGCGAATACACCGCAGTCTCTTGCTTCAGCGTGTACAGGTTGAGGTACGAAAGGCTGTATGTAGCTGCGCTGGGAATGCCATTCGATGAAAGCTCGGACACTTGCTGCACAACGCCAGTGTCCTTCGCATTGATCATGGTGGTTTGGAAATTACCCTGCAGCGTGGTCGCACCAACGTGGCCGACCATCGAGCCCACGATGGTCAAAACCTTGAACGGTAGCGGGTGGGTGCCGGATGAAGGCAGTTTCCCTTGCACCGAGGCCGGAAGACTTTCAATGTTGAAGTGCGCGGCCAGATAGGCTGGCTTGTCCAGTGCCATATCTTTCACAGGCGTAAATTGAACGCATCCTGAAAGCACCGCGACGGAAGCAAACGAGATGCAAGTAAGCGCGCTTGTCGCTCTAAAATTCATTTTTCTTTCACCCCTTTTAATTTTGGCGACGCTTCAGCGTTATCGTCGATCCGCGATGCGTCGCGGCAGCACTCGATTTGGCTTTGGCATCTTTGTTTTATCGGCGGTCTCCAGAATTTCTTTAATCAGCGATTCGCGTTGCAGACGGCAATCCCATCAGCGCGCACGCGAGATTCACGACCTGCTCGACTTCCGCTGAACAGAGCGGGTCGAGGCCCGCCATCCTGTTGTACTCCTTCTCGAAGACGATACTGGTCGTAACGATCCCTACGACTGCGTAGTGCAGCCGCCCCGGATCGCCAGGACGCGCGACGCCCGCCTGCTGCGCGGCCCGAATGGCGGCGGTCGAGATCTCGTAGTACGGACGCACGTAGGTCTCCAGCAGCCAGTTGAGTCGCTCACTTTCCACCTGTCCCTGGAAGGGCAACAGCCTGTGAAACTCGGGGTGCCGGGCGGTGAAGGTCGCGAAGGCGTTGAACATCTCTCGCAGCGCCGGCGCCGGCCCCGCCGCGGC